>CAYLWO010000001.1:0-52060 GCA_964387285.1 uncultured Cytophagia bacterium
AAGGTTCATCTGGTGCAAAGCAACGCAGATATTGAAAAAAGACAAGTGGCGCTTGCATCCGTACTGGCGGCTGTCTTTCTCGTCGCATTGAAACTGGTCGTCGGCCTCATGACTGGAAGTATGGGTATTTTGGCTGAGGCAGCTCATTCTGCCCTTGATCTGGTAGCGGCCATTATTACCCTGTTTGCCGTACGGCTTTCCAGTCGTCCGGCTGACCAGCGTCATACGTATGGTTATGGAAAAATTGAGAACCTTTCTGCTTTGGCGGAAACGATTTTGCTTTTGTTGACCTGTGTATGGATCATTTTTGAATCAGTCAATCGAATGTTTTTTAAACAGGTTCATATAGAAGTTAACATCTGGGCATTTTTAGTCGTCATATTGGCGATTATAATTGATTACGGCCGCTCCCGTTCTCTTTACCATACTGCCAAAAAATATGACAGCCAGGCATTGGAAGCGGACGCTTTGCATTTTTCCACGGATATTTGGTCCTCATCCGTAGTTTTTATTGGATTAGTCCTTGTTTTGGTATCGGAGCATACCGGCATAACCTGGCTGGCCAAAGCCGACGCAGCTGCCGCTTTAGTCGTTGCTATGATCGTGATTTATGTCAGTCTGCAATTGGGAAAAAAAACCCTGAGCGGTTTGCTGGATGCAGTCCCGGCAGAATTAACCGAGCAAATCATCAAAGTTATTATGGTGCCAGGGGTTTTACAGGTCGGCAGGGTGCGCGCGCGACGCAGCGGACCGGACGCCTTTGCCGATATCACGCTTATGGTTAGCCGTGACACCTCGCTGGAACAAGCGCATACCATCGCAGACATGGTCGAACAGGCCGTGCATCGAATTATGCCGGGCGCTGATGTATTGGTGCATTTGGATCCTGTAGAGAGCGAGAATGAATCCATTTTTCAAGTCATTCGTTTAACGGCAGCGAGACATAATCTATCCGTACACGGCATACGCATCTACAGTATCCACGATAAAGATTTTTTAGAGATGCATATCGAAGTAAGCGAAGATCTCACCCTGGAAGAGGCTCACGAAAAAGCAACCGGATTTGAATCCGCCATACACGATATTTTACCCGGAATCGAAAAGATCGTCACCCATATCGAACCGGTCGGAGAATCCTTGTCCAGAAGACGCCCTGCACAGGCTGATACCGAACAGGTGCGACGGATAATACTGTCACTGCCCGAAGTTATTCACGCGGGCATGAACGTACACGATTTGCGCGTGCATCGTATGGAAAATGAAGTAAACATCTCATTCCATTACAGTCTGGCAGCAGACATCCCTATCATCGATGCTCATCTTCTCACAGAGAAAATCGAACAATCCCTGCGATTCAGAATACCTGATTTGGGCAGGGTGGTAATTCATACGGAACCGGCTGAGAAAAAAGCAAATAATTAAAGGGCGCCTTGCGAAGGTTTCAAACCTTCGCAAGGTTGTCCATTTAGATATATAATATCAATTGAATCGGAACGATCATGAAAAAGCTCTTTATCACCGGCTTAATCTTTGCTGCCGTCGGTTTTGCGCAAACAGAAAAAACGGCAAAAATAGGCAGCCAGGAGTGGACGACCGTTAATTTGGATGTACATGCTTTTCGCAACGGCGACGTCGTTCCCGAAGCGAAATCAGCTCAAGAGTGGGTAGAGGCCGGCAAACAGAAAAAACCGGCTTGGTGCTATTACAACCATGATCCGGCCAGCGGTAGAATCTACGGCAAACTGTACAACTGGTACGCTGTGAACGATAGTCGTGGTCTCGCAGCCAAAGGCTGGCATATTGCCAGTGCGAGCGAATGGCAGACTCTGATCGATTATTATAGCGGCCTCGAGTTGGCTGGTGGAAAATTGAAACAAAAAGGCACAAGGTTCTGGAAAAGCCCCAACACCGGAGCGGAGGACACAGACGGCTTTGCCGCTTTGCCCGGTGGATTGTGCGATCAATCCGGCCGCTTTTTTACCATAAACAACTATGCCGTATTTTGGACAGCAACAGAAACCAGTCGAGCCAGCGCCGTCGCCCGACATTTGAGTCACGCTGAAACAAAAATATATCAGGACGGTATGGATAAAGCATTTGGATTTTCTGTTCGATGTGTTAAGGATTAAGAGGACGATATGAATAAATACATCTTTTTATTTCTCTTATCATCCACGACGTTGTTCGCCGGAGCAGCAGATTTCAACGTTTTGGATTTTGGCGCAAAAGGGGACGGCCATACCGACAACACCCTGGCTTTTCAAAATGCGTTGAACAAAGCAGCGGAAACCGGTAGCGTGGTCTGTGTTCCGGCAGGACAATATCGGTTTGACGGCGTACTCTCCATCCCTGAAGCGGTAACGCTCAAAGGCGTTGCGGAAGGACCCATTATGGCCCGTCGGGATAAAGGCGTCCTGCTTTTGGCGTTTGCCGGCCGCGATTCTGAAAACTCGCCGCCCTTTATAAGCATGCAGACCAACAGCACGCTTAAGGGATTGTCCATTTATTATCCTCAGCAGGTCATAGAGGATGTCCGACCCTATCCCTATACCATTCAAATAAAGGGATCACGCTGCAATATCATTGACATCACCATGGTTAATTGTTATAACGGCATTGATTGCGGCGTCACCTATCATGGTCAGGATTATCTGCGCAACATCTATCTTTGTGCGTTGCGCCGCGGCGTTTACATCGATCGTACGGCCGATATCGGACGAATTGAAAACGTTCATATTCATCCCACAGCCTGGATGGAAATGGGCGTTGATGCAGAAGCTTTGCGCGATTATTGTCTGGCCAATCTGGAAGGTTTTATCATCGGCCGTTGTGATTGGGAGTATATGATCAATTGCTTTGTTATCTGGGCCAAGGTAGGATTCCGTTTTATTGAAACAAAAGGCGATCCGGTCGGCCACGATCCACAGGCTAATATTCTTATCACACAAAGCGGATCCGATGTCGGCCCTCTGGCTGTGATTGTAGAAAAAACACAATATCATTGCGGCATCGCGTTCGAGAATTGCCAATTCATGGATGGCATTCTGGTAGAATCGGAAAATCAAGGCCCGATCAAGCTGACAAACTGTGGATTTTGGGGTTGGGCTGAAACACTTGGCGGCACACATATCCTTAATAAGGGACCGGGAGCAATCTATTTAACTGCTTGTAATTTCAACGCTAAAAACTGGATTGAATGCCATTGGACTCCAGAAATTCCGTTTATCAAAATGGAGAACGGCAGTTTGCAAATGATGAATTGCCGCTTTCAGGACAACGGCAATACCCCTCAGGCTCATGTATTTCTCGGAGAGAACATACGTTCGGCCGTAATAATGGGCAATAGTGTTGAAGACGGCAGCCTCAATGTGATCAACAAGTCAAAAGCCGATGTGCAAATAATTGGAAATGTTCATGAATAAAATACGGGCTTATTCGATTCTTGTCATTTAAATCGCAATTGCCCGACTTAAAAAGTTAAAAAGACATCTAACGCTGAGGTGCAGAGAACGCAGAGCAAGTATTTTTTTGATTTCTTAAGATGCAGCGCAAAGCCATATATATGATCCTGCCGCTTAAGTTTAGCTAAACATCTGATTTTTTTTACATTCTTGTTGCATTGTTGATTTTAAATTTTTATATTTTTTAAGAATTGGATTCATTTTTACTCTCCAGCTGATTCTATGTACTGGTCTTAATCAAGTCTCTCTCGTGTCAAGCACATTGCAAATGCGAGACAAGCTGATGATACGATGCTCCCAGGCAATGCCCTACTTTCTTGAAGGCCTACCGTCTGCAACAGGCGAAGCTACGTTTATTTCCAAAGCAGCTCATCATGTTATTACCTATTTAAATCATCGGTCAGAAAATCAAGGGGTTCCAGGTGAAATTTAA
Organism: uncultured Cytophagia bacterium; assembly: GCA_964387285.1. GTDB lineage: Bacteria > Zhuqueibacterota > Zhuqueibacteria > Residuimicrobiales > Residuimicrobiaceae > Anaerohabitans. Next base: position 3,895 of record CAYLWO010000001.1, read on the forward strand.
AAATATTGCACAGGTTTCAGTGCTGGTATTGTGGCTGCTATCTATGCACAATGTTTTTGCCGGCATTACGGGAAAAATTTCCGGCAAGGTAACGAGTGCGGACACTGGTGAACCACTCATGGGCGCCAATATCCTTGTCGACGGCACTAATTTCGGCGCGGTGGCAGATGCAGCCGGCAAGTTCGTTATCCTCAATGTGCCTCCAGGCACTTATAATGTCAAGGCACGCATCATCGGTTTTGCGGCCACGACCATCACCGATGTTACCGTGTATTCTGACCGAATTGCCACGGTGCAGTTCAAACTTAAATCAACGACGATTGCCGGAGAAGAAGTGACTGTTGTGGCCTCTCGTGAACCCATCGAGTTTGACCGTACCAGCAGCGCGGCTTATGTTCGTCAGGAGGAAATTGAAGCTTTGCCGGTTCAATCGCTCAGTGAGATTATCCAGCTGCAAGCGGGCGTTGTTACGGATGCCGGAGGCGGTCTGCACTTTAGAGGCGGACGCAGTCGTGAGGTGGCCTATATGATCGACGGGGTCACGGTAACCAACACGTTTAGTCAAGGCGGCGGTTCCAACGTTGCGGTGGAAAATAATTTTATCAAAGAACTTCAAGTCATAACCGGAACCTTTAATGCGGAATATGGTCAGGCGCAATCCGGTGTGGTTAATGTGGTCACAAAAGTGCCGGAGGATAAATATCAGGGTTCCATCGAGGCATTAAGCGGCGGATTTTATGCTGCCAATCAACCCATGTACATCGGTCTGGATACGTTCAAGCCTTTAAGCGAGAAAGAGTTGAAATTTTCATTCTCAGGGCCGCTGCCGTTGCCAAAATCCCTGGGGAGATTGGGATTTTATCTCAACGGTCGCATCGTCGATAACAACGGATACCTGAATGGTCAACGGCGCTATATGCCTGAAGATGGCTGGGAAATTGAGGTTTTTCGTGAATGGTATGAAGCGACCTATGACCCGCCTGATCCCCTGGTGATCCCTCTGCCTGATACCCTGCATTCCGGTGACGGCAAGCTCGTATCGATCGATTGGGATAAAAGATATAACATAAATACCAAATTGGTTTACCAACCTGGCGCCAATCTGTCCTTTTCTTATAATCTGTTTTTAAGCAAATCCAAAGGAAAATCCTATTCGCATAGCTGGAGATTTTGTCCGGACGGCTTGCCTTATTGGTTCGATGATGCGGCAACCCACATGGTGGTTCTCACGCATACCCCTAGACACAATCTGTTTTATAATCTGCGCTACTCTTATCAGGCCAATCACAGCAAAAGTTATACTTTTGAAAATGCCAACGATCCCCGTTACCAGGTAGCGGCTGTCAATGCATGGGATCCGGGGAAAATCACCGGATTTGATTACGGCGGGATCAACAGTTGGGATCGACGATATCATGATCGCAGCATGCATCTGATCAATGGCGATGTAACCTGGCAAATCAACAAAGTCATTGAAATCAAATCCGGTTTTGAAGCAAAAAAATATAATTTACATTATAAAAACGCTCCGCTGCGAGAAGTGCTGGGCCATGAAATTGTACAATATCCCTATACCAGCAATGAAATTCGCGGTTGGGAAATTCCCTACAACGTTTTCATGAAGGCAACCAAAAATTATCAGTTTGGCAGCATCCAATTGCGGGAGACGAGTCCGGACAGTATTTCAGATCATTTGTTTTACGTTGATTATAATCGTCAACCTGAAGAGGGTTCCGGCTATGTTCAGACCAAATTGAATTTGAATGAGATCATTCTCAACGCCGGACTGCGGCTGGATGTCTTCCGGCCCAGAGATCGCTATTGTCCGGATTACTCTAAAGTGTATCCTGAATTTGTCGGCGCCGATGTTTATTATACACGCGCCAAAATCAAATATCAATTGAGCCCCCGTTTTGGTCTGTCCTTTCCGATATCGGATCGCGGGGCCATGCGTTTGTCATACGGGCATTTTTTTCAGGCGCCCAGCTTTGAAAAAATGTACCAGAATCCGGTGTTGCCCCATTACAACCAGTTCAGCATCATGAACACCAGCATTGGCAATCCGAATCTCAAACCGGAAAAAACAGTGCAATACGAGGTCGGATTACAGCAGGAACTGACCGATGGATTGGGACTGGAATTGTCGGTCTTTTATAAAGATATTCGCGACCTTCTGGGATTAGAGATATTGACGCTCAGCAATGCGACGACTTTTTATCGTTATATCAATAAAGAATACGGCAATGCAGCGGGCGTCACCCTGGCTTTTAATCAAAATAAATTCAACGGCAAGCTGAACACCAGCATCGACTATACCTATATGGTGGCCAAAGGCACGGCCTCCAGCGCAGAAGCGGTCCGGGATGTCGCCATTCTCTCCGGTTCCGGGCGAGGCGCCTATACTCTGGCCACCCGACGAATAGATTTTCTCGGTTGGGATCAAACGCATTCATTAAACGCTTCTGTAAGTTTTCGGCCAACGAAAGACCTTTATCTGAGTTTGATCGGACAGCTGGGCACCGGACTGCCCTATTCACCCTCTACGTTGGATCCGAACATCGAAATCCCGGGCGGCTGGTGGGACAACACCGGCAGAAAACCGCTGCAATGGAACATCGATCTGAGGATTTTCAAAGCCATACAATTGTTAGGCTATAAAGTTGGCGCCTTTGTAAATATCTACAATGTGTTTAATCATCTGAATGAGAATGACGTGCGTAGCATTACCGGCCGGGCCGGCCCTGACGCCTATTTGCCGGAAATTGCCAGAAAAAGATACGAGAGACTGGCCCAGGTAGGCGAGTTTACCCGCGATGAAGCGGATTATGATCCGACAGATTATTCCCGACCACGTTTAATTCAATTTGGCGTGTCTGTAGAATTTTAATAAGGAACCTGCCTTGAATAAAAAACTGAGTTTGACCTGTTTCTTCCTTGTGCCTTTGTTGTTGTTTACCTCCCAACGAGCGCAGGCGCAAGTAAATCCGGCTGATCTCCAATACGACACGAATGTGAGCCGGCGCGGCGCTTCTGCAGGCGCCATGCTCGAAATCGGCGTCGGCGCGCGCGCAGAAGCGTTGGGGGGCGCATTTGTTGCTGTGGCGAACGATCCTTCGGCCATCTATTGGAATCCTGCCGGCATCTCGAGAATTGAATCCATCTCCTTGCAGGTAACCAAGACAGAGTGGTTTGTCAACACCAATTTTCATACGGTCGATTTGGTCCTTCCCTTGAGACTGGTAAACTCGTCACTGGGATTTCATCTGGCGATGCTGGACTATGGATCGAATCCCGTCAGAACCGTTTTCCGACCAGAGGGCACCGGCGAATTCTATTCCGCCTCTGATTTTGTCGCCGGTTTGTACTGGGCTTTGAACATTACCGACCGGGTCTCTGTCGGTTTGGGCATCAAATACTTTCAGGAAAACATCTGGCATGTAAAGGGATCCACTTTTGCAACAGATATGTCCATTCTGTTCGACACCCCGCTCAAAGGATTGCGTCTGGGAGGAGCACTCAGCAACCTGGGACCCGAGTTCGGCCTTTCCGGAAGAGATCTGACGCGCGTAGCGGATATTGACGGACGCAAAGACAAATATTACAACAATGACAATGTGGCGATTAATCTGGCAACGGAAACGTATCCCTTGCCGTTGCTTTTCCGTTTCGGTCTGGCTTATGCACTGGATTTCACTCCACGGAATTCTCTGCTCCTGGCCGCCAACGTCAATCATCCCAGCAATGACGTGGAGACCATGGATGTGGGCATGGAGGCTAAATTTTTAAATGTATTTTTTCTACGCGCAGGCTATCATTCATTATTTGCCGACTATGCTGCCGACGGTTTGACTCTGGGAGCGGGATTTGTTTACAAATTACGAAACTCGGTCGGATTGTCGTTTGATTATTCCTGGTCCGATTGGACCGTGCTGGCTTCGGTCAATCGATTTTCCATCGGCATAAGCGCTTTTTAAGCATACGTCGGAAAAAAACTCGGAGAATGTACATGTTGTCTCTAGCAAATAAAATTAGGAATTACCTCGTTCTGATATTTATACTATCTCAGACGACCTTTGCTCAGCAACCGCTGGCCGGAGTACAGTTCGATACCCATCCCATGCATTGGGCACGTTTTTGGGCGCGTGGACTTTTTGATCGCAATCTGGTCTATTGTCCGATATGGAATGTGGGCAATGTGACCGATGCAGCGCTCTCACCCAACGAAGGGATGCGCTGGCCCGGAAGCCAGGGCAACACCTATGTCGGCAAGGCCAATTTTTACATCGGCAGCCTGGTGACCGATATGGCAGCCTTGAAGGGCAAAGTCGTTCCGGAAACGTGGGACGGGAAACAACTGCCCATCGTCACAGACTCTTATTTTTATCATGTCAGCGTCTGGACGCCGCCGCAGCTCTCCTCAGATAACAGCCATCAGCAGGTATGGACGCCGATTCCCGGATTTTATAACGACGGCGAATACGGTTATATTTGGGGGATCAATGAAGACATAAACGGCGACGGCGATCTGGCTCCGGCCGAAGATGTGAATTATAACGGCCAGCTTGATTTCAATCTTGATCCGCCGCAGAGCATCCTTAAAAGCATGGCCATCAGCACGGACAAGCGCACCTGGCCGGAGTATTGGCCCGGTGGTTCTTATATCGGCGATGATCGACCTTATTTTGGACGGCCGCCCAGGACCGTCAAACCGGGTTTGCGCCAGGGAAAATGGAACGGCGAATTCAAAGCCGCGCCCATTGCCGATCAGGAAACCCTCTATCGCATGGACGATCATGAAAATGACCGGCTCAATGATTTTTACGACGGCAAATATTGGCCGATGAAAAATGCGGACGGCACGCCGGACACCCGTAATTGGCATGACGATGTGGGCATCGCCGGCCTCGGCATCGAAGTTGAAGGCCGAACCTATGCCTGGTATCACCCGTTGGCAGAAGATATATTGGTTTCAGTTTATCGCGTGCGCAATTACAGCGATTATGTTCTCAACCAGGTCATCACCGGAATGTGGTGCGACGCCAATGTCGGACAAAGCACGTACAACAGCGCCAACTATATCAAAGCCACCTATGACTACCAGGGCTCCGGCGGCAGGCTGGATTTTGATATCTTGTATCAATGGCATCAGTTTCCTGAACAGCTTTCTACGTATAAAAAAATCGGCACTTTTGCCTTTGCATTTCTCGAGAGTCCGGGCATCAATTATAACGGCAAGGACGACGATGCGGACTTTATGGTCGATGAATCCATGGAAGACGGCATCGATAACGACGGCGATTGGCAACGGTTCAGGGACATCGGTCTGGACAAACTCGGACCCGGTGATGCAGGATATAAAGGACCTGATGAAGACGGAACAGAAGGAAACGGCAGGTGGGATACGGAAGACGTCAATCTCAACGGCGCCCTGGATGTCAATGAGGATAAAAATCATAATGATAAATTGGATATGGAACCGGTAAACGACGACCGCGGAACAGACGGCATAGGCCCTGATGAAAACGGCTGGAGCGGTCCTGATCCGGACGGCAGCGAATGCAACGGCAGAATGGATCTGGGCGAACCGGATTTTGATTTGACCGATATTGACGAAGCCGATCAGGCGGGTTTGAAAATCGCCTACGTCTACGAGTTCCAGAAAAATAGAAATCTGGAAGATGACAAGTTTTTTTGGAACAGATATATGATTAAGGACGATTGGTTCGAGGTCGAAGAGACCGATGAGGATATCGTCTTTACCTTTGGCGCCAGAGCGGTGAAACTGGAAAAGATGAAATGGGAACGATTTACCATTGCCATGATTATGGGCGAAGACCAGGATGACGCTATTCGCAACAAGGCGACCATGCAGAGCATTTATGATAACAACTATCAGTTTCTTACGCCTCCGCTCCAGCCGACGTTGATATCGGACGTGCGCGATCACGCGGTGCAACTCTATTGGGACACCGATGCTGAAAATTCCAAAGATCCGTTTTTCGGCTACGACTTTAACGGTTACCGCGTTTATAAAAGTACGGACCCCAAATTTCTGGACATAAAAACCGTTTCGGACGCCTTTGGCAACGTGCTCTTGTTCAAGCCGCTCGCCATCTACGACAAGATCGACGGCTTGAAAGGAATCCACCCGACGCCTTTTCCCAATCTGGGCGTGCATTATGATATGGGCAAGGACAGCGGGCTGCGGCACTCGTATCGTGATACGGTGGTTGAAAACGGACGGACCTATTTTTATGCGGTCACCGCCATCGACGCCGGGAACGGAGAGGATTTTTTTGAACGGGGGCTGATCACCGAAGATTACAATATCGATGCCATGCCGAGTGAATCTCCATTCAATATCACGGTGAATTTATTGGGTGAAGTCGTTTACCGGGATCGGAACACGGCGGTATGCATACCTTGTGAACCGGCCGCCGGCTTTACCAATCCCTTCATCGATTCCATGAAAATCAAGCATGTCGGCGGCATCGCCCGCGGCGGCACGCTCAACATCGACGTTTTCAACAAAAACCACGTTCATCTGAATAATGAATATGAATTAACATTCAATGACGATCACTATCTTGACAAGCTGACTCCGGCTTATCAATGGGGCAATACCACCGGCATCACCTGCAAAAACATAACCACCGGCGACACCCTGTTCAATTTCCAATATACAGGCAACTATGAATTTACCCAAAAAGTATTTGCCGAATTGGAAAAAAGCATTTATCAGGGAATTCATTTCGATATGTCGTGGAACAGCGCCTATTCGACCGGAGGAACGGAAGCGGATCAGGATCGGGGCATTGAAATTCTCAAGCTCAACGACCAGGGTCGCGAGACCAATGAATGGAAAAAATGGGCGTCTGATACCAAATCCAACATCCGCATTCAGAACATTGAATTGACCGGAGCGGCCTATGCCACACCGTTCGATATCGAGTTCCGCGTTGACGACCGAAAAGGAGTCGACACCTCCTACACGCCCTCTGCGGTGCTGATACCCGCTTATCCCCTGAACTTTACCACCTGGAATGTCACGGATCCCAACAATCCGCACCGTATGAAAGTCACCGTGGTTTACGACAAGGATAAGAGATCCATTTTACCGGCAGATAAAGCAGAGATGGAAGGACAGATATGGGACAGCACGCGCATCACCATCATGTTTCCCAAACATCAGAAGAATCAGTACCACGCCTCCTGGCAGGTGCGATTTATTAAAAATCCGTTTGACTCGTTGAATCCGGTCATCCCGCTTAAAAAGGGGGATATCTACCGATTTCGCACCACGAGAAATCCCACGCGAGCGGACAAATACCGTTTCACTGTCGAGGGCGGGCAGTGGTTGAAGGAACAGGCCAAGCGGGATATGCGTGATATTTATGTGGTGCCTGATCCCTATGTGGTTGCCAGCAGTTATGAATCGATCTATGAATTAGCCGGTTATCAACAAAGAAGAGTGGATTTTGTCAATCTGCCGCCCGTGTGTACGATAAAAATATTTTCCGTGAGCGGCAAGTTGATCAAGGAGCTCAAACACAACTCGGCCGTTGATTATGGACGAGAGTCCTGGGATTTGACTTCTGAGGACGGTCCCGAAGTCGCCTTTGGCATGTACTTTTTTGTCGTGGAAGCGGATGACCTGGGCATTTCACGCGGCAAATTCGCGATTATCAAATAAAAACAGACGTGTCATTGCGAGCCAGGGAATATAAAAACTTAATTTCTGTTAGAAAAAAATACTCCCGCAAAGGCGGAGCACGCAAAGTAAAGATTTTGTTTGTCTTTGCGTCTTGGCGGGGAAAATTTTGAATCTATTCCAGCAAAACAATTTACGGGTAGTGCAAGATGCAAAGTCGACAGCAGCCCTTCCAAGGACCGAATGCTGAGAACAGGATGACGATTAGAAAAATTGTGAAAAAACCGGAAAACAAAAGCGTCTCCCGATTGCTGAAATGGCTAAAGTTTCTCCTTACCGGATTGATGCTGTTCAGTTGCGCCAAAGAAAAAAAAACCGTTCCGTTAAGTCAACAAATCATCGCTCAAGTCGGCGATCGCGTTATCACCGCAGAAGAGTTTAAGTATAGTTACGAGTTCAGTTTTGCCCCATTACGACATGGTGCAAATCCACGTCGTGCGTATCTTGATTACATGATCAAAGAGTTGCTGTTGGCCAACGAAGGGTATCGTCTTGGCTATAATAAAACTCATTATGTATCTTCTCGGGTCGCCAATCGTCGTCGTGACGATTTATTGGAGGCCTTTTATATAAAATATGTGCATCGTCGGGTAAAAATCCCGGAGGAGGAACTGCAGGAGGCTATTAAAAAGGGAACGGTTAAATGGCGTATGCTCATCTGGCCGGCGCCGTCACTGGAGGAGGCAAGAAAGGTTCTGGCAATAGCCCGAAAAACCGATTTAAAAGATTTTATTGCCAAACAAACTGCTAAAGATGAAACGCTGACAAAAGCGAAAAAGCAGTTTGAAACCGATTGGGTGGATTTTTTAGACCTGCAACCCGAAGCTTTTGATCGAGTCAAAGACCTTGAAATAGGTCAAGTATCTGAGCCCATTCCTTACGGCAACGGCTATGCTCTGGTGCAGGTCACAGACATCAACCGTGAAGCCATTAAAGAATCTGAATTGCAGGCCGGTGCAAAGAGAAAGCAGATGTACGGACGCTTGCATGACATTCAGGCTGATCGCATTGTGCATGCGATGATGGATTCCATGCTGACGCCTCTGGATGTCCGGGTCAAGGGCGGTGTTGTCGAAGCGATCGCGCCGGCGCTGTACCAGTGGGTTCAGGAAGGCCTGCCGGAAAAATCTTTGCTGGTTGCCGTGCGCAGCGCTTCGGATACAGCCAAAAGCCATATAAAACTGTTAAAAGAGTTCATGGATGAAACTCTACTGACTTTTCGGGGTGGAAACAAAACCGTAAAAGATTATCTGGCTTTTATGAACTATTACCGTAGTCCGTTAAAGCAAAGCGGATCTTTTGGCGTTTTTAAAGAGAGACTGATCACTGAAATCGGCGCCATGTTTAAAAATGAGCAATTTATCGATATGGCCGAACGGGACGGGTTTGCTGATTCCGCTCAGGTTGTTGCGGACCTGAGGATATGGGAACAGAAATGGACCTATGACGTAACTCGCGCTAATCTGGTGAAGGACCTGAAGGCCTCTGAGCAGGAGCTGCACGACTTTTTCAAAACAAAGTGGCGCGAGTTAGAGATTGCTGATGTGGATTCCACACGATTCTACAAATATGAGAATCAGATACATAATTTGATTTTGCATGAAAAACATCTTGCGCGGCTGAACCAACGATTGGCCGAATTGGAGAAAAAATATCCCGTTCAGATCAATAATAAATTGCTTGAAGCTTTGCCGTTGTCCGACAGTTTGCAGACAAATCAGACTTCGCTTTTTGTCAGAAAAAATTTTACCGGTCAAGCACTGGTTCCCGTCGTCGATATGAAATGGCTGCGTTTTTAGATTGCCGACCGCATATACAAAAAGAAAGGAGGCATGAGATACTCTTTTTTTCAATCAATTCCCCTTAATTCATAATCCTTACTTAGGAGGAGCTCATGAGAAAGGCAAATTGGCTACTATTTACTTTGATTCTGATGGTCAGTCCCGGCCTGGCACAGATTTTCCTTGATGGAAATGACAGTGATTGGCTGGCCGAACCGCTATTGATCGAATCAGTCGACAATGTCGATGGTTACTTTCCATCAGAGGTGGGTGCAGCAGTAACCGATAACGTTGATGTCAAGGAAGTGAAAGCCAAGATCGTCGGCAATGTCTGCTATTTTTTTATGAGATTTTACGGTGGACCGGCCTGGCCCAACAAAGCGGACCAGCGTGAATTGGGCGGCGTGCCCATTAACCGTTCTCGTGGCTATTATGACCTGCTGATTGACCTGGATAATGATGTCACCACAGGCGCAAACAGCCATTACTATGAAGCGCACTACACGCCGGTCGGCTATTTAGCCAGTCAGGGCATTGCCGGTCAGGACAAAATAGGCGCAGACTCCTATTTGGAATGGGGTTGCACAGGGTATTTTACTCCGCCACACGCCGAAATGGGCGGCGTTAATAATTCCGGAATCAAATCGTTGGGTTATTCAGCCTATGATGTATCTGAAGTCGTCAGTGAAACCGATGCCGGCGCCGATTATACCATCTTTGAATCGGATATTGCCAAGCCCGACTCTGCCAAGGCATTCGGATGGACCGGAACGCTGCCGGTTATGGGCAGCGATGACGGCAGCCTGTTGACGGAAAAATCATACTGGATGGGGCATGCCTGGGGTAATGACTTTCTGGAAATGGGCCTCGAGTTGACCACGATTCAGCAATACTGGAAAAATAAAGGTAAAAACTATTTAAAAGCCGGCGATGTACTCGGTATTGCTGCTCGAACCGAAACTCCTATGGACGACTGGGGCGTTGACCTGACGCCGCGCGGCCAAATTGTCTGTCCAGAGTTGCCGGTACGGCCTGGCAGCATCACCTTTGATGGAGATGATACAGATTGGGCCGCGTTGCCTCTTTTAATCGAATCCGTGGATAATGTGGATGGTTTTTTTCCATCTGAGGTTGGCGCAGCTGTTACGGACATTGTCGACATCAAAGAGGTGAAAGCTTTTATCAACCTGTCGGAGGACGCCATTTATTGGTTCGTGCGCTTTTATGGCGGCCCGGCCTGGCCCAATAGGGCGGATCAGCGCGAGCAGGAAGGAACGCCGATCAACCGTTCCCGCGGCTATTATGATTTGCTGCTGGATCTGGATAACGATGTAACCACCGGCGCCAACAGCCATTATTATGAAGCGCATTACACGCCGGTCGGTTATCTGGCCAGCCAGGGTATTGCCAACCAGGGTAAAATCGGCGCCGATTCATATTTGGAATGGGGCAGTGTCGGTTACTTTACACCGCCCCATAAAGAGATGGGCGGCGTCAACAACTCGGGCATCAAGGAAGTGGGTTATTCTGCTTATGATGTTTCCGAAGTGGTCAGTGAAACCGATGCCGGAGCAGATTATACTATTTATGATTCCGGCATCACGGATCCGGATTCTGCCAAAGCATTCGGGCATGACGGCATGCTGCCGGTCGGCGACAGTGAAGACGCAACCTTGATGGACGACAGAACCTATTTCAACGCTCATGCCTGGGGCTATGATTTTCTTGAAATGGGCCAGCCTCTTAGTCTGCTCAAGGAGTACTGGAAGAATAAAAAAGGTGTTGATTATTTTAAAGACGGAGATGTTATCGGCATTGCCGTTCGCAGTGAAACACCCATGGATGACTGGGGCGTTGATCTGACTCCGCGCGGAATGCTGGCCGTAACAACCATGCCCAATCGACCATCCTCTATCTGTTTTGATGGTGATGATTCGGATTGGCAAGGCTATCCTGTTCTAATCGAATCCGTGGACAATGTCGACGGTTATTTCCCATCTGAGGTTGGTGCAGCTGTCAGTGATCGCGTGGATGTCAAAGAAGTCAAAGCCTTCATCAATCATGATGAAGGAATGCTCTACTGGTTTATGCGTCTGTATGGTGGCCCTGCCTGGCCTAATATGGCTGATCAGCGCGAACTGAGCGGCGTACCCATCAACCGCTCCCGCGGCTATTACGACTTGTTGTTGGATCTGGATAACGACGTCACTACCGGCGCTAATAGTCATTACTATGAAGCACATTATACGCCCGTCGGCTACCTGGCCAGCCAGGGGATTGCCAATCAAGGAAAAATCGGCGCTGATTCCTATGTTGAATGGGGTTGCGTGGGTTATTTTACGCCTCCTCATGCAGAAATGGGCGGAGTCAACAATACGGGCATTAAAGAGATGGGCTATTCTGCTTTTGACGTTTCCGAGGTCGTAAGCGAAACCGATGCCGGAGCTGATTTTACCATTTATGAGGCCGGATTCAGAAATCCTGATTCGTGTACGGCCATGAAGCATGTTGGTCTTTTGCCTATCGTAAGCAGCGATGACTCTACCCTGGTCGATAATCAGCTGTACTGGAACGCCCATGCCTGGGGATTTGATTTTCTCGAAATCGGGCATCCCATCGCTCCGCTGCAAAAATATTGGCAGAACAAGGGCAAGGATGTATTGCAACCGGGAGATCAGATCGGCATTGCGGTGCGCACGGAAACTCCGCTGGATGACTGGGGCGTTGATCTGACTCCGCGCGGTGTTCTCCAGTATGCGACCGGCGTTGCCGAAAAAGTCGTGGCCGCTCCCGCTCAGTTTATCCTGGAAAAGAATTATCCAAATCCCTTCAATCCGGTAACGACCATCGAGTTTACCGTTCCACGCAGCGCAGAAGTGGTCATCAACATCTACAATATGTTGGGCCAAAAAGTGCGCACGCTGGTAGACGCGAATTTGTCCTCCGGAAAACACACAGCCGTATGGAACGGCCAGAGCGATGCCGGCGTACCTCTCTCAAGCGGCCTCTATTTTTACCGCTTGACATCAGGTTCTACGGTTCTGGTCAAGAGAATGATGTTGCTCAAATAATTGACGTATGCGAAAAAAATGGGATTGCTTTTTCAGGCAATCCCATTTTTTCATGATTATGGCAAAGGGAAGAAAATATATGTGCAAGAGATTGCATCCTTTTTTATTATCATTTTGCGCTTTTTTTTTAATCTTTATTGCTCTCGCAGCGAATTGTGACAAAGGTGCGGGGCCGAGATTGGTGAAATTCGATGGCGGAACGGTTCTAGAGTCAGAGTACATTGAGCGGTACCTCCTCAGTACGCAATATAAACCGAATGCCTGGCCGACGGAGGAGAATTTAAAAGAAATTGTTCAAAAAAAAGCTCTGGACAAAATCTTTGTTCTCGAAGCAATGGCAAGAGGTCTGGATAAAGATTCCACTTTTCAGGCAATGGTCCGGAACCAGGGACGAAAAATCGTATTTTATAAATATATGCAACAGGAAATATTCAGTCAGGTTATTACCGACAGCCTTATCAGACTATTTTACGACCATTATTCGCCGCAATATGACATGAAGTATATTATGCGGCCGGTGGTTAAATCATCCACAGCAGAGTTTGAACGATCGCAGCAAGACACCATAGAAATTGTGTATCGACTGTTAAAATCAGGAAAAAAGTTTGCCGATTTGGCAAAAAAATATTCTCAGGATATCACCACCAATCAAAAGGGCGGTGATCTGGGATTCGTTATTCGTGAATCCATGGGCGATGCCATGCTGCGCACAGTGATGGATACTTTGCAGGATTTTTCCTATTCCAAACCCATCCGCGGTTATGAGGGGTACTATATCCTTTATAAAGGGGAAAAACGCATTGTTCCGGTTCCTGCATTTTCAAAGGTCAAAGATCGAATCTGGCAGACATTATATCGTACGCGACGTCATAATATTCAGCAAGCGATTGATCGGAGATTTAGCCAACTGGCGGAAAAATATCACTACGCGTTGGTCGACAATGTAAAAAAAGCAATCCTGGATAAAGTGGGCGTGGATGAACATACTTTAGAATACAAGCTTTTGGATTTTTCAGCGCTGACAGACAGCGATTTGTCGCAGCCGCTGGCGCGATATGATTTCGGAGTGATCAGGGTCGCAGAACTTTTTAAAGAGCGGAAAAGAGCGCCGCAAAATCTGGCGGAATTTAACGAACGAATATCTGCACTGGCCGAGCAACATTTGCTGGGCCAGCATGGTTTGGACCTGGGTGTGCAAAACGATCCGGAAACCATGACGCAAATCAATATGTTCAGGGAATCTTTATTGAAAAGCAATCTTTTACAGGTTCTGGTATTCGATAAAGTGAAGGCCAGGATTGATTCTCTGCAAATCACTTTCAACAATCAGTTTAGACCGGAAGAAGTGAATAAACCAGTCGCGCAAAAATATCAGGAGTACGAGCAGGAATTAAAAGGACAAGTCGAAGAATCGTTGAAAAGCAAATATCGATTCCATTATCTGGACAAAAATTTTGCCCAAGCCATGACCAAAGCTCGCGTAAAGAAAGAGGAGCAGAACAAAAAAACATCGCAAGCGCAGGCTGATAAGACCGGTCAATAAATTATTTTGACAACGGAGTCATAATATGTTATCAATGAAAAAAGCCCGGACCATTCCTCTTAGCCTACTATTTGCTCTGTGGTTGATTGCAACAGCAACAGCGCAAAAACTGAACACTTTTCCCAAACCACAAGATCCGCTCCATGTACGCGTCGCCATGTTCGACGAGCTGATGCGCGCCAACCACTGGAATGAAGGCACCATCATGCAACATGTGATTTTTCCGCCGGTCGGCAAAGAGACCCCTATAGTCGGCAGCCAGGAAGATTGCGCCGGCCATACCGCTCATTATCTGGCGGCCTATTCCTATCGATATCAAACAACCAAAGATCCGCAAGTCCGACGATTGGCTGATCAGCTCATGGACGGTCTGTTGAAATTGGAAAGAGTCACCGGCGTGCCGGGCGTAGTTGCGCGCAGTTTTAATAAAACGGATGTTCCATTATGGCATGAACAGGTGTATTTTTTTCCTATGGAATGGCATCAGTCCACCACCTTGCCCGGGTATCGTTGGCAGGGCGATTTGAGCAGCGACAAGTTCACCGATTTTATTTTTGGCGTCGGCGTTTATTGGGAATTGTGCGCAGATGACGTACATAAAAGAATTGCTGCTGATTTTATTGATCGTTTTGTCGGTCGTTGTGTGGATTATAATTTCAAACTGGTGGATGTGGATGATAAAATGACCTTGTGGGGCAACTTTTGCCCGGATCTGCCGCATCAACCGTTAAATTCATTGGAAATGCTGGCCGGCCTTACTGTGGCCTATCGTTTGACCGCCAACCACCGCTACCATGCCGCCTACCACATGCTCATCGATCGTTTTCATTATGACGACGACGCCATCATGGCTAAGGTCCTGTGGCCGGAGGAATGGAAAACCCCTTGGGATGATGAATTGGCAGCTCTCTCTTTGTACATGTTGATGCGCTGGGAAACCGACAAGTCCTTATTGAATAAATACCGCATGTGTTTGAATCGCCATTGGTACGATTGGAAAAATTCGGATTTTAAACGCCTTGATGAGCATTTTTATCACATGCTCTATCAGGCGCTGACCGGCGAAAAAGTGATGAGCGAAAAATGTCTGCAGGCCATTAAAACCATGTGGGGTTTTGATCGTCGGCGCGCCAGATTCACCATTCCCGGTCCCGGCGGCGAACGGATTCAGGAGGCTGAGGAGGAAGGCAACGCCACTGCCATGATGCGCAATTATTGGTTCGGCCGCTATTATGGGATCATTGACGCTAATTGGTGAAAGGGAAAAAATGAAATTGTTAATCTGCTTATTGAGTCTTGTGGCTTCCGTTTATGCCGGAGAGCCGCCTGCGGGTATGGTTTATGTGCCTGCGGGTCCTTTTATTATGGGCAGTCATACGGGAGATGCGGATGAGAGCCCCCGGCACACTGCAGAAACCGCAGCCTTTTATGTAGACATTTTTGAAGTGAGCAATGCTGAATTCAAAAAATTCGACGGCCATTTCAAATTTAAAGACGGTTATGAAAACCATGCGGCCTGTGTGACCTGGGAACAGGCTGATGCTTATGCTAAATGGGCAGGGAAGAGGCTGCCAACAGAGAAAGAATGGGAGAAAGCGGCACGCGGCACCGACGGTCGTATCTTTCCCTGGGGAAATACCTATGACCCCAGTTATGTGGCCTGGGACGAAAACACGCCGCGCGGCGGCTCACCGGCGGATCCCTCCAGTCCGTACGGGTGCCACGATATGGCGGGCGGCGCCTGGGAGTGGACGGCAGATTGGTATCTGCCATACCCCGGCAATACTACGCCTGGTGAAAACTACGGTCAAAAGTTCAAGGTGATGCGCGGCGGCGCCAGCTTTAACAATGAGGGTATGATGCGCACTTCTCACCGCTATTATTTGCCGGTCAATACAACAGGGAATTACTATACGGGATTTCGCTGCGTGAAGGAAGCAGAATAAAACGAAACTTTTGTAGCTCTGTCAACAATCGCTTGCCTGCTGTTGAAAAAAAATAGTTTACTATTTCTGACCTTGTCTCTTTTGCCGGCTTTTATAACGTACTCACAATGAGCCAAATTAAGCTTGATTTTTGTAAAAGTGAAAAGTATATTATGCAACTGAGGCATTTTTGCATCGATAATCGTTATCGTCAAAGTTAGATACAATGACGTTCTATTCAAAACTAAAATATTTTTAATTCTAAATTAATAAATGAATTATGTGAATTTAAATTCACATACGAAATATAAAAGGATGGAGCCATGGTAAAACAAACAGTATCCGCTCTATTGTTATGTTCCATGATGTCAAGTTTTATATTTGGCGATGTCATGGCAGTCTGGGCGCAAGATGTGCGTTCGCGGTCCAAAGTCGCGGTATTTCCTTTCGCTGATACCAATCAAGCTGCCAAAGAAACAGGTTACGGTGACGCCATTGCAGGCATGCTGACAACGGAATTAATCAAAGGCGGCGTCTTCCAGATTATCGAGCGAAAAGAGATCGAGCGCATCATAAACGAACTGGGTCTGAATCAATCCGGTTTCTTGGATTCGAAAACCGCGAAAGAGATCGGCAATCTGTATGGACTGGATATGCTCGTTTTTGGCACGGTGGCAAAATTCAGCAACCTGGTAGAAACCGATTGTCGATTAATTGATACGCAGAATGGCGAAGCGATTCTGGCTGATAACGCCAGCTGCCGTAACGAGTCCGAAATACGAAATATGGTCGTCAACCTGGCCAGAAAGATGGAACAGCGTTTTACCAAAAAAGAGACCTCTCAAATGATCATCCATTCCATACCAAGCGGAGCAAAAGTTTTTATCGATGGCGTTTCAGTCGGTTATACGCCACTGGTTAAAAAAATGGAATATGGCGCCTATAACGTTGAGATCAGCCTGGAAAACTATGCCCCTTGGACCAAAGAGGTCCTTCTTGATCAAGCTCAAACAAAAGTCAGCGCGCAACTAGTTGGAACTAAAACGGAAACGCCAAGTGTGATCAAAAAGCAAGGAAATAAAACCTGGCTGTATGTTGTAGGAGGCGCAGCACTCATCGGCGGAGGGATAGCGGCTTTGTCTATGGGCAAGGAGAAAAAAGAAAATAAAAACAGCAATGTAAGCATTACGATCACAATTCCGTAGAACAGAAGGCTTTCATCTCTTTCGAGGTGAATGGTTTAATGCAATTTATGATTTTTTCATTATCAGCGTTTTCACACCTGCATTGTTTTTGCTAGGCCGTTTCAAAACCGGGAGAATTCAAATGCAAGCAATCGTGCAAAAAGGTCGTAATTTGGTTTTAGGGTTAGCCTTCCTGGCT
The DNA here is from genome assembly GCA_964387285.1 of uncultured Cytophagia bacterium. Lineage (GTDB taxonomy): Bacteria > Zhuqueibacterota > Zhuqueibacteria > Residuimicrobiales > Residuimicrobiaceae > Anaerohabitans. Next base: position 21,309 of record CAYLWO010000001.1, read on the forward strand.
GCGTTACTAACTGGCTGCACATCCATTTTTCCAACCGCTGATTCACCAGACTGTGCAGTGAATATCAATATCCTGGTCAACGCGCAAAGAAGAGCTGCGACACAAGGTGGCGTTTTACAAAAGTCAATGGTCATCACCAAAGTCACGGTTACCATCAGCGCCTCGGACATGTCAACCATCACCGCTGATCTCACCGGTTCCGGAAATACCTTCACAGGGTCAGTCTCTGTTCCTAAAGGCAATGGCAGACTATTTTCTGTCCAGGCCAAAGATGCAGCCGGCATCCTGCAATATCAAGGATCTGCCACGCAGGATCTTACCACGGATAACGCCTCAGTTTCCATAGAGGTTGAACCACTGAAGCCGACGGCAGCCGTTCTCTCCATATCTGGTTTTTCATCCAGTTCAATCACCTTGAATTGGACGAAATGCAATGATGCCGACTTTCATTCCTATCTTATCCAACGTTCACTGACCACGTCATTCGATTTGAACAATTATGAACAAGATGTAGAGGAAATCACGAATAAAAACAGCACCAGTTATACAGATACCGGTTTGTCGCCCGGAACCAAATATTATTATAAAATTTGGACAATCGACACGGAAAAATGGGCAACCGGCAGCAACATTGTTAACACAACCACAAGCACCCTGTTTATTTTCAAAGTTCGTAATCCGCTTTTTACCGATATAAAAATTACAGTGACCGACAAAGGAACCTATACAATTGCTCCGGACGACAGTTTGCTTATTTCCTATTCATCCAATCCCGGCACCATCAGTTTCAGTGCATATACTCATGGCAGCACGACATCCGGGACCCAGTTAGGAGAGAGGCTCGAATGGGATAAAAGCGTTGACGTCAGTTCTAAAAATTCCTATACTACTTCCTTAATCTGCTCCAGCACTTATTTTTTTCTTTATATGAGAAATAGTGGTTCGCACATGTTTGACAAAGTAATTGTTAATTACGATTTGGCAAGTGAAGCCGTCCTAAATATAGAAGTGCCTGCTGATGGGACTCGATATAGAATCGGCTATTTTCGCGCGTACACCAACACGGTGATCAAAGCCTATTGGGAAGATGGCACGAGCTGGATTTGGGAACAGGGTAGACAATTTACTCTTCCCTTTACAGATAACCAGTATATTGAACTTTTAATGTATTCAACGACATGCCTGGGCCATACACCGTTCGAACAACAACTTTGCGCTGACGTAGAATAAGTGCGATTACCGCGTATTCGCTCTTAACATGTCGCATCATCCGCAAAATTTTCTGTCTTTTTACCGACAATTTCTCTATATTTTAAGTCATGTCACTCATTCATTATATCGGCGCTCATGTCAGCATTGCCGGCGGCGCAGAAAACGCACCGCTGAACGCGCACGCCCTGGGCGCCAACGCCTTTGCGCTGTTCGTCAAGAACCAGCGCCAATGGAACGCCAAACCGCTGTCAGATGAAAATATTCATGGATTCAGAAAGAACTGTGACCAGGTCGGTATTTCGGCCAGCCATATTGTCGCTCATGACAGCTATTTGATCAATCTGGGTCATCCGGACCGTGCGGGATTAAAAAAATCGCGTCTGGCGTTTTTAGAGGAGGTGCGGCGATGCGAACAGCTGGGCGTGACCATGATAAACATACATCCCGGCAGCCATCTGGGCAGAATCAGCGAAGAGAAATGCCTGCAGCGCATCGCTGAATCCATTAACACGATTCTGGACAAAACCAATTCGGTAAAAATCTTGCTGGAAAATACAGCCGGACAGGGCAGCAATATGGGGCATCGCTTCGAGCATCTGGCCGCTATTATCGCTTTGGTTCATGATCGCAAGCGCATCGGCGTTTGCCTGGATACCTGCCATACCTTCGCCGCTGGTTATGATCTGCGAACGGAAGAGAACTACTCGCAAACCTGGAAGGAATTTGCTTCAGTAATCGGTCGCGACTATCTTTGTGCTTTGCATGTTAATGACGCCAAATCCGAATTCAACAGTCGTGTGGATCGTCATGCGCCTATCGGGCAGGGCACGTTGGGCATCACGGCCTTCAAGCTGCTTATGAATGATTCCAATCTGGTTCAACTGCCCATGATATTGGAAACGCCAGATTCCGAAAACTGGCGGGAAGAAATTCAACGGTTACGCATGCTGCGGCAAGACCAATAATCGAAAGCGGGATATGATCAATTTTTCTCAACATCCACATCGTCGTTACAATCCACTCACCGGACAATGGGTTTTGGTTTCTCCGCATCGCACCTTGCGGCCCTGGCAGGGAAAAAAAGAAAATCATCCTCAGCAGCATAGACCCGTTTATGATCCTGCCTGTTATCTTTGTCCGGGAAATGTGCGCGCTAACCAAGAGAAAAATCCGGTGTACACAGCACCTTTTGTTTTTGAAAATGACTTTGCCGCCATGCTGCCGGACACGCCGTTGCAGGCGAGTCAGGATTCGCTGTTTAAATTCAGCAGTGTCCAGGGAACCTGTCGCGTGATCTGTTTTTCGCCGCGTCACGATTTAACCCTGCCGCAGATGTCCGTTGCAGAAATCAGCCAGGTTGTGACGGTTTGGCAACAGCAAATGCAGGAATTGGGCAGGCGCTACGCCTGGGTACAGATATTCGAGAACAAGGGCGAGATCATGGGTTGTTCCAATCCACATCCCCATGGGCAAATTTGGGCTGGTAATTTTATTCCCAATGAGATTAGTGTTGAAACACACCATCAGGGTGCCTATCTGGAAAAAACAGGCTCTGTGCTTTTATGTGACTATACGCAGCAAGAGATGGAAAAAAAAGAGCGTACGATTGTTGAAAATGAGCATTGGCTCGCTCTCACGCCGTTCTGGGCAGTCTGGCCGTTCGAAATTCTGCTGCTGCCCAAGCGACATGTTTTGCGTTTGTCCGAATTAACGGAGCAGGAAAATATCGCCCTGGCTGCAATCTTGAAAATAGTTTTGACCAAATACGACAATTTGTTTACGGTTTCATTTCCATATACCATGGGCTGGCATGGGGCGCCTCTGACCGCGGGAGATCATTCTTGCTGGCAATTGCATGCGCATTTCTATCCGCCGTTGTTGCGTTCTGCAACAGTTAAAAAATTTATGGTTGGTTTCGAAATGCTGTCAGAACCGCAACGCGATCTAACCGCCGAATCCGCGGCCGTACGTCTGCGCGATCTATCTGATATCCATTATCTGCAAAAATAGGCGCATACTATTTTATCCCTTTTATTTATGATAAAATTAGCGTACCTTTTGATGATCTGGTTATCGAATTAATTCCTGGGCAAATAATGCTGGCTCAAGTCCTCAGTGGCGCGGTTTTAGGCATTGACGCTTATCTGGTCAAGGTGGAAGCGCATCTGGACGGCGGCGACCCGCGCATTATCACCGTCGGCTTGCCTGATGGCGCCGTGCGTGAATCTAAAGAACGGGTCTATGCAGCTATTAAAAACTCCGGCTTTTATTTTCCTCCCAAAAGAGTCACGGTTAATTTGGCGCCGGCTGATATCCGCAAAGAGGGCGCTGGTTTTGATCTGCCCATGGCGATCGGCATTCTTGCCGCTTTGGGCAATATCAAGCCGGATCATTTGCTGGATTATGTGCTTTTAGGAGAATTGAGTCTGGACGGCAGTTTGCGGCCTATTCATGGCGGCTTGCCTATTGCCGTTTGCGTGGCGCAACAAAAAGTGCGCGGCATTATCGTGCCTGCAGAAAACGCCAAAGAAGCTGCCATGGCCAGAGACCTGGAGGTCATACCCGTTGCTTCCTTGCGTGAATGTGTACAATTTCTGAATGAGCAGAGCCCTGTTGCGCCATTTCGTATCGACATGCACGAACTGTTTTCAAACCATCGCACCTATCACGAGGATTTTGCCGACGTCCGTGGTCAACAGCATGTCAAACGCGCTCTGGAAGTGGCCGCAGCCGGCGGACACAATATTCTGCTGATAGGACCGCCAGGGTCGGGAAAAACCATGTTAGCCAAGCGCATTCCAACCATTCTTCCGGACATGACTTTGGAAGAGTCTCTGGAAACGACTAAAATTCATTCTGTTGCCGGACTGTTGCCCACCAATGAAGCGCTTATCGCCACCCGACCTTTCCGCGCACCACATCATACCATCAGCGATGCCGGACTGATAGGCGGTGGAACAGTGCCCAAACCAGGGGAGGTCAGCCTGGCCCATCACGGCGTACTTTTTTTAGACGAGCTCCCGGAATTCAAAAAAAATGTTTTAGAAGTGTTGCGCCAACCTCTGGAGGACGGGCAGGTTACTATTGCGCGCGCCATGCTTTCATTGACCTACCCTGCGGAATTTATGCTGGCTGCAGCCATGAATCCGTGTCCCTGTGGATATCATACAGATCCAAACAATCAATGCACCTGTAATTCCGTGGCCATTCAACGCTATCTGGCCCGTATCTCGGGCCCATTGCTGGATCGCATCGATTTGCACGTGGAAGTCCCCGCGGTTAAATTCAAAGAGTTGGCAGAGGCCTCGCCCGGAGAAATGTCCGAGTGTATCCGTCGGCGCGTCATGCTCGGCAGAGAAAAACAATTGGAACGGTTTAGCCGCCATGCCCGGCTTTTTTGCAACGCACGTATGGAATCACGCGATATTCGTAAATACTGTAAAATAGACAGCAAGGGTGAAGAACTTTTGCGCATGGCCATAACAAAATGGGGATTATCTGCCAGAGCCTATGATCGCATATTGAAAGTGGCACGCACCATTGCCGATTTGGCAGAAAACGAACAGATCAAACCAGAGCATGTCAGTGAGGCGGTGCAATATCGCAGTCTGGATCGCAGCGGCATATTCTAATTATCATAAAAGGAGGGATTATGGCTAATTCCATCTTGTCACTTGAAGCCATGGATGATATAACCTACGTACAAGTGCAGGAGCACAGGGTATTTCTGAAAATTACCGATCAATTTCGAGAGGAGGTCATTCGTATCATAGATGCCGGAACGCACAAGTTAATAATTGATCTAAGCAAAGTCAACGTCATGAACAGTTCTGGCTTGGGAGTCTTGATTCTGGCACGGGATATGATGCAGAAAAAAAACGGCGTCATCGTATTATGCGGGTTACTGCCCATGATGCAGGAGATTTTTACGCGCATGCATCTGGATTCGTTTTTTAACATCACTTCGGATAAAGACGCGGCACTCTCGATGCTAAAAAACAAATAACTCTTTTAATTACTTATGGGTTAGATATAAAAAACCCTGTAGGGACGCAGGGCGGTATTTGAACCGCTGCAAATATGATGGGCGCTGCCTTTATATTTTTTACTTCCACTGCACTTTTCCCGAAGGAAAACGGAGGCATGTAATACATGCAAAGAGCTGGCTCCCAAGTGATAGGTGTTGGTTCAAATTTGCGCGTGCGTCGACATACAGGGTTCATAGTCTTTTCACTGCTTAAATGTGTCAAATCCTGACATAAAAGTCAAGAGAAATATTTTTTCTCTAAAATAAACTTTGCATTTAACAAAGAGGTTGTCTAAATTTAAAATATGAGAACAAAATTTAAAGTTTTTCTAGTCATCGTTTTGTTGGCGTTTTCGGCAAACGCTGAAAATAAAGTGTTGAAAATCAGCATTGACGGTGATATCAACCCTGTTTCCGCCGGATTCATTTCTTCCAGTCTCGCTCTGGCTGCGGACGGAGGTTATGAATGCCTGATCATTCAGATGGACACGCCGGGCGGTTTGCTTGAATCCACTAAAACCATCGTTAAAGACATCATGAGCAGCCCGGTGCCGGTAGTCGTTTACATTGCTCCTTCCGGTTCCGGCGCTGTTTCAGCAGGCGTTTTCATAACGCTTTCCGCTCATATTGCCGTGATGGCCAAAGGCACCAACATCGGCGCGGCGCATCCTGTCAGCATCGGTTCCGAACAAGCAGATACGTCCAGCGTTATGAAGCACAAGGTGACCAACTGGGCATCGGCCTGGATCCGGGGCATTGCTGAAAAAAGAGGACGAAATGCGGACTGGGCGGAAAAGGCGGTTCGCGAAAGCGTCTCTATAACCGAAAACGAAGCTGTGGAAATTAAAATCGTCGACGGCATATGCGCGCGAGAAGACAGCCTGCTTTACTGGCTGCACGGCCGTACGGTGCAACTGGATAAAGGTCCCAAGACGCTTGCCACTCACGATGCCAGAATCCAGTTGCGAGAGATGAACTGGCGTCATCGGATTTTGTACAAAATCTCCAATCCTACCATTGCCTACATTCTCATGATGCTCGGAGTCTATGGTCTGTTTTTTGAATTGGCCAGTCCCGGAGCCATTTTACCCGGAGTAGCCGGCGGCATCTTTATCATTCTCGCGTTTTTCGCCCTGCAAACCTTGCCGTTAAGCGCAGCCGGTCTGGCGTTGATCATTTTTGCAATTATTCTTTTTATTCTGGAGGTCAAAGTGACCAGCTATGGCATTCTCTCCATCGGAGGCGTCATTGCCATGTTTTTAGGTTCTATCATGTTATTCGAAGAAACTCCGGGATTCACCGTCAAAGTGGATTGGCGCACCGCCCTGATATTCACCCTGGCCAGCGCCGCTTTTTTTATTTTTGCTTTGAGCAAGGTGCGAAAGGCGCATTTGCTGAAACCGACGACCGGGCAGGAAGGTCTTGTCGGTGAAATCGGCAAAGCACTTACGGATGTGCAACAAGACGGCAGAGTGATGATCCAGGGTGAAATTTGGAATGCTTTCAGCGATGAAAAAATAAACAAAGGTGAGACTGTCCGGGTGTTGCAGGTGGATGGTTTAATTTTAAAAATATCGCGCATGTCAAACTAAGGAGAACAAAATGGGAGCAATACAACCTGTAATCATGCTGGTGATTTTAGCGGTGTTTTTAATCGCCAGCGCAATCAAGGTGTTACGTGAATACGAACGCGGGGTAGTCTTTCGGTTGGGTCGTTTGGTAGGCGCTCGCGGCCCCGGCATCTTTTTCCTCATTCCCATGGTGGATCGGATGGTCAAGGTGAGTTTACGAACCCATACCATGGACGTACCAACGCAAGACATCATTACCAAGGATAATGTTTCCGTCAAAGTGAATGCCGTTCTCTATTTTAGGGTGATCGATCCCAGCAAGGCCATCGTGCAAGTGGAGGACTATTTCTATGCCACTTCGCAACTTGCGCAAACAACCTTGCGCAGCATCCTCGGCCAGGCGGAAATGGACGAATTGCTTTCCGCGCGTGACAAGATTAATCAGGAACTGCAGGTGATTATTGATTCACATACGGATCCGTGGGGCATCAAAGTCTCCATGGTGGAAGTCAAGCATGTGGATTTGCCGGTAGAGATGCAACGCGCCATGGCGCGACAGGCAGAAGCGGAACGCGAACGTCGGGCGAAAATCATTCACGCAGAAGGTGAATTTCAAGCATCGCAAACGCTCGCCAATGCGGCCGAAATCATAGCCAAACATCCGCAAGCTTTGCAGTTGCGCTATTTGCAAACTTTATCCGAGATCGCAACAGAAAACAATTCCACCATCGTTTTTCCGTTGCCGCTCGATCTGATTAAACCTCTTCTCGGCTCAGGAAAATAATATGGACCTTGAGTCCATTCGCGCGCTTTTTCCGGTCGCCAAGGAGCATATTTTTTTCAATCATGCCGCAGAATGCCCGAAATCCACTTTATTGGTAGAGGCGGTCAACCGCTATTACGCCGATGCGTTGTTCGGCGACCTGTATGAAGATCGTTGGATTGATCACATGCAGCAAGTGCGCAAATGGGCAGCTCAATTGATTCATGCTCACGCAGATGAAATCACGTTTGTGAATAACGTCACCACCGGCGCCATGCTGATCGCCAACGGCCTCTCCTGGAAACCAGGCGAAAATATTGTTGCCAATTATAACCAGTTCCCGGCCAATGTTTACCCCTGGTTGAATCTCCGCCGGCAAAATGTCGAAATCCGCACCCCTTTTTTGCCGCGCAATGAATTGGCCTATGAAGCCTTGTTTTCTGCAGTGAACGAATATACCCGTCTGATGGCGATCAGTTTTGTAGAATATGACAACGGTTTTCGTTACGATTTGCAGCGCATCGGCGACTTTTGCCAACAGAACGGGATACTCTTGTTCGTCGATGCGGTGCAAGGACTTGGCGCCGTGCCGTTGGACGTCAAAGCGACGCAAATCAGCTTTCTGGCCACTTCGGGGCATAAATGGCTTTTGGGCCCCAGTGGCCAGGGATTTCTTTACATCAACAAGCCTTTTTTAAACAATTTGTATGTTCTCTCCTCCGGCTGGCTCAGCGTGGAAAATCCCTTCGAGTTCAATAATTTTTCACAGCTGCAATTCAATTCGGCCCGACGATTCGAAGGCGGCACCAGCAACCTGGCCGGCATAACCGCCTTGGGGACCGGATTGGAATTGCTACTTACAAACGGAGTTGAAAATATTTCCAATCGCATTCTGACGCTTACCGATCAATTGATCAGAGCCTTGTTGCATCGAGGCTATATTGTTGATACCAACCTGGAACCAAATTGTCGTTCCGGCATCGTCGCCTTTCGTCATCTCAAAATCTCCACTGAGCAACTTTACGGCCGTTTGCTGGAAAAAAAGGCGATTGTGTCGCAACGCAATGGCCATATTCGAGTCTCTCCTCACTTTTACAACAGCGAGGAAGAGCTTGAACGTTTTATTAAAATTCTTGGCGTGTAATCCAAAATGAAAAAAATCGTCTTCAGTTTTTATTTTCTATTTCTTACGGCAGCTTTGGCTTTCAGCCAGTACGGTTTGATTTACGGCGATCTGTTGCAGAATCCCGGCTGGGGCAGCCGGCCTGCGGGAATGGGAAGAGCCTACACAGCGGTTGCATGCCCTGCGGGTTTGAATATTTATAATCCTGCCGGCTCTGCCGATCTCTTACGTTTTTACAGCGTGGCGTCTTTAAAATATCGAAGCAGCGGCATAGCATTAGAGAACCCGGCTGCCAATGCCTCCACCGGTTATGAATTGCAGCATACCGGCCAACTTGGCATCACCCTCCTGGGTTTTGCCTCGCCGCTCCGATTAGGCAAAACAAAAGTCGTGGCCGGCATCTATTTGCGCAATTTGGCTGATCTAAAAACCGGCTATGTTTGGCGTAAGCAAAAAGAAACATCTGATCGGACGCCGGAAACGGAAATCAATCGGCGAGGGGCTTTGTATGGTCTGACGGCACTTGTTGCATGCTCGCCGCTGCAGCAGCTAAAGTTTGGGATTGGTTTGACTCTGCTTGGCGGCAGGCAACAGATCGACACCACCTATGTCGAGAAATCAACCTCCGGTCGTTCCGTTTCGCAAACTGAATGGAAAAATCGATTTTCTGGAATGTTTATCGAATTAGGCTCTTTATGGGAAATTTCCTCCCGATTGGCCTGGGGGCAAAAATTGGTAATTCCTTACCAACTCTCGTTAAACGAACTTTCCTTCGCCAGCTCCTTGTCGCAAAAAAACTATCAGGATAAAGTACAGCTCGATATGCCGCTAACGTTCGGCACAGGATTATCCTGGCAACCTCAGGCGCAACTCTTGATCAATGCTGATTATTATTTACGTCCGTGGAATCGACTGCAGGCAAAATGGGGCAAGCAATCGCTTCCGGTCGATTTCAGCAATGCCCATTCATACCATTTCGGCGTTGAATACCGATTGGCCGGCAATAAAAATTTTATCCCGCTACGCCTGGGATTTTTTACCAGTCCCAAACAACTCTATGAATACAATGAATCTTCACCACACCTGCGTGGTGATCAGGTGACCGCCAAGGTGATAACCGCAGGTTTCGGATTTCATACCAACTCGATTCAAATGGATATGAGCCTGGAAGCGGAATCCTTTTCTTTTCCATCTGATTGGTATCTGATCAGCGAACTGCCGTTAATGATCGCTCAACGCAATTACCATTTCTCCTTGACCCTCATTTATCTCTTGTAAAAAAATGAAAAAGATTTATATTGGTCCGGCCGGTTGGAGTTATGTCGACTGGAAGGGAATTGTTTATCCCTCTTTAAAGGGAGGGCAATCTGAACTGGCCTATTTGTCCAGATTCTTTGACATTGTTGAAATCAATTCCTCTTTCTATCGTATCCCGACCGAACGCCATGCGCTTTCCTGGCTCGATCAGGTTAAAGCCAATCCCGATTTTCTATTCGCGGTCAAATTGTGGCAGGGATTCACTCATACGGATGTGCCACCGGATTCCATTGCCGAATTGGAATTTAAAAAAGCGCTGGACGTACTTTTACATCACGGTAAATTAGCGGCTTTATTGCTTCAGTTCCCATGGCGCTTTAAGCAAAATGCCCATAATTTAGAATATATTGATCGTTTAATCAATCAATTCAAGGATTACTTTTGCTGCATTGAATTCCGTCATAACAGCTGGAATACAAAAGAGATATGCGATTTTTTAATAAATCGGGGTGTATGTTGGGTCAATATTGATCAACCGGTCATAGGCGAGTCTATTTCTCCTGGCCATGTTGTTACGGCCAATCTCGGCTATGTACGATTGCACGGCAGAAATTATGAGCATTGGTTTGATGAAAAATCCGGCAGAGATGATCGCTATAACTATTTGTACGTCGGGTCCGAGTTGCAGCCGTGGGTGCATGAAATTAAAGCCATCTCTGAACAATGCGATCGCACCATTGTCATTTTTAACAACCACTTTCGTGGACAGGCCGTGGTGAACAGTCTGCAAATGAGCGCCATGCTTTTGCAGCAGCCTGTTCTGGTTCCATCCCCTTTGACAAAACACTTTCCCGAACTTGCCGATATCGCTAAATTCTCGGATAACGGTGAGACCCTCTCACTTTTTTGAATCCTTTTTATCGTTCTTACATCTAAATTTAAAAGCATAGGAGTAATTGTGGATACTTTAACCCTCATTGCGTTTATTGCCGTCTGGTTTATTCTGAATCGTTTCATTCTACCCAAGCTGGGCGTACCCACTTGAATGTCCGGAGCATGCGATCTTTCGGAGAAAGATGCTAAAAAAGATATCAAAGAGTAAGGATGCAATATGCCGATTTATGAGTACCGATGTAGACAATGCGGAAATACCTTTGAAGCATTTCAGCGCGTAGGCGCTACTGGGGAAGAACTGGTCTGTCCAAAATGCAACACGGCCAGGCCGGAAAAACTTTTTTCCTGTTTCGCTTCTTCCGGAACGGATTCCGGCTACAATGCTGGTTCGTCCGGTTGCGGAGGCAGCAGCGGTTTTTCTTGAGCCTCCTAGGACGAGCGGGACGCTTGTCGAATTAAAACTTGATTATTTAGTGCAAAAAAGGTATGTTGATTCTAGATCAACAGAGCGGAATCAACAGAGTAAGAAAATTGAGAAATAATCACCCCATTGTCATAATTGGCGGGAATGACGCCGGTCTGGCTGCTGCAGGTCGCATAAAACGAATCAAGCCGGAAACCGCTGTTTTTGTTTATGAAAAAACCTGTAATTTAGCCTATGCCTCCTGTGGATTGCCCTATTATATCAGCAACAAAGTCGCTGCAGAGAGCGTGCGAGGCATTGACAGTGAACGGATGCTGCAGAAACGAGGAATCAAGGCGTTTACCGAATTTGAGGTTGTGGAGATAGACGTCAAACATCGATGTCTGCACGTGCACGATAAGAAACTCAATAGCCATCAGAGTGTTTTTTATAAAAAGTTGATTATCGCAACCGGTGCAAAGCCGGTCATTCCTAAAGAAATTGCAGGTTACTCCAACGTCTTTGCCGTGCGCAGTTTTAGTGATGCAGAGGCTGTTCACTCTTTTCTTAATGATTCATCACAAAAAAGCGCACTGGTGATCGGCGCCGGATTTTTAGGTTTGGAAATATCCGAAGCATTGCTAAAACGCGGTTGCAAGGTTATTTTAATCGATTCTGCGCTGCACTTGGCTAATTTGCCTGAATCTTTCTCTGAAAGGCTGGTTCAACGTCTTGCATCTGCCGGAATCATCTTGCACCTGGGAACAACCGTTAAAGAATGGCAAACATCCGGCACTTTTATAAAGGGCTATAAACTGACATCGTCCTTTGCACAGGTTGATTTTGTCTTTTCAAGTTGTGGAATTCAGCCTAATAATTTTTTAGCTAAAAAAGCCGGACTGCGCCTGGGTGCACATGATGCCATTAAAGTAAATCGCTATCAACAGACGAGTAATCAGGATATATTTGCTGCCGGAGATTGTTGCGACGCCATTCATCTGGTCACCGGCCAATCTGCCTGGTTGCCTTTTGCCGGGTCTGCAGCTCGACAGGGAAAAGTGGCCGGCGAAAATGCGGCCGGAGGGAGCGTACAATTCCCCGGTTGTTTAGGCACGCGCATCACGCGCATTTTCGGATTGGAATTCGGTATTACCGGCTTGACGCTGCATGAAGCCAGGGCAGCCGGATTTGCTGCCAGAGAGACGATTATACAACAGCCCAGTCAATCACAATATATGCCTGGCAGTCATATGATTGACCTGCAGGTGATCTGGGATAGACACAGCAATCGCATATTAGGCGGGGCCATTCTCGGTGAGAGCGGCGCTGGTCTGCGTCTCAATCAATTAGCTCTTGCGCTGCAAGCGAAATTAACCATTAAAGATTTGCTACATCTGGATCTGGGTTATACACCGGCCATCAACCACATGATGGATCCCCTGCACATTATAGGGGCTGTGGCGTTAAAAGATAAAAAGGAAAAAAAGTGAATAAGAAACGAACGATCAAATTAGCGGCAGGCGTTTTACTGGGTGGCGTTTTAGGCTATGCCTATTTTTACTTTATCGGTTGTCAATCCGGCATGTGTCCGATTACCAGTAATCCTATGATCAGTACGGCTTACGGATCTCTGCTGGGTGGGCTGATTTCGTTTGGTAAATAACCGGGAATGGTAAAACGAACAGCATATTTTATTTTATCTTCCCCTCAACAAACGGCACTTCAAACACCTTTTCATGCATAATCGGTCCATGACCAAAATAGCCATCCTCCCCAAATAACTCGCCATGATCTGAGGTAACGGTGATAAAGGTGTCAGCGGGAACAAGGTCATAGAGCCGTTCAAATAAACCATCCAGATATTGCACAGCGATCAGTTGTCGGTGTCGCAGTTCGTCCAGTTTATCCTGGTCGAAAAACGGTTCGGTCCCGGCGTCGCCGAAGACCTGATCGTCCAAATGTTTAAAGAGACCATGCACGCCGTGCAATCTGGGCCATTCATTTTCAGATTCCTGAGGCAATGCATAGGGGTAATGAGTTTCTCCCACATTGAGCAGATAAAAACAGGGTTGATCGTTGCCAAAGGTGAGTGCGTCCAATATGGCGGAAAAGTCGTTATGTTTTTCCATGAGCCGAAAAACGTCAAATCCGACATTCAGAGGCGTCGCAGGATTCAACACCGGCAATGAAACCAGAGCGTGGGTGCGATAATGCAGCTGCGTCTGCATAAACGGCGGCAGATACAACTGCGGCACCAGATTTTTATATTCGAAATAATCGACGCCAAATCTTTTACTAAATTGCACAAAATCTAATTTATAGTAATCCGAAGCAAAAACCTGCTTTGGACTGGTATGCGGCATCAATCCGCTTAATAGATTGTAATGCGACGGCGCGGTCCAGGATGCATAGGAGTAGCGTTTTTCCACCGCGCCCAGTTTCTGCATAAAGCGCGGTTGCGCCTCGATAAAAACATCATATCGACAGCTGTCGAGAATGATTAAGAGAAAGTGATTTGGACGCCGAGTCGTTTTTTTGATCATCGGTCGTGCAAAGAGCGCTTCAGCGGTATCATTTTTTTTCTTGAAAAGCGGCATAAATTTCTTTCATCTGTTTTTATAGAGCACGTACCTGCAAAACACCGGCCTTGCGGATCAGAATTCCATTTGATAACGTACCAAAAAATTTCGGCCCGGTTCGGACACAATCAAACCGCGATTGGTGGCTAAATGATTGCGATAATCTTTATTGCCCGCATTTTCACAACCGATCATCAGCCGACCTGACCAGGAACCACAACGTACAGCCCGACTGTTGAAATAGACGTCATAATAGACATAACCCGGCGTCGTAAATTCACCGGCGGCAATGCGATTCTGTTTATCGAATATGGTCGCTGCCGCATCCACAGCGCCCAGCGAGGCGATTTGAATTTGCACGCCCACACCGCCATGGAGGGGGGGGATCTGTGCCAGCGGCGCATGCAAAAGCATATCCGTGCCGTGCACATAAGAGGCACGCAGCCAAAATGAGAAACGGTCGCTCAAGACCGTCGTTTGGCTGACCTCAGCTCCGTATAATTCAGCTTTGCCAATGTTGGTTTTTATGAGCGCATTGCGTTTTTCGTAGGTCCCGGGAATTTCACCCACCATATTTTGCAGACGATTATAAAATATGTTGGCATAGAGTTGCACGCCGGGTGTAATGTAACGACAGCCCACGTCAATAAAGTTACCATTTTCCGGCCTTAGATCAGGGTCGCCAACCTTGACCAAATTTCCCAAATCGATATATTGGTATCTCTCTTCCAGGAAAGGTGAGCGAAAAGCGTGGGCAACGTTCAGAGTAAGATCGAGATTATGCGTCAACAAAAACAGAAAACCGGCGCTGCTGCTCCAGGAATGGTCCTGCGCCTGGTGACTGGACCAAAGAACGGTTTGGCCGGCGGGCGTGTTGTTGCGGACGCCGTCGGTAATTTCATAGAGCGGATTCAACGCCTGCTCATTTTTCACCTGAATGCGATCATACCGGGCGCCCAGAGTCGTTTGCAGTCGTTGATGAAAAAATCGTTTCTCATATTGCCCGAAGGCGCCGATGCTGCGATAATAAGCATCCGGAATCGGCAATTCACCGACGACTTTATTGATGGTTTTCTGCACCGCGCCGCTGACCGGATTCAACACTTCAATGAGTTGCTCTTTTGTGCGAAAACCACGATAGTCCTTTTGCCAGGCATCGATTCCCCAGACAACATAATGGCCGTTTCCAAATTGCATGTTGTTCTGCAATTGCAGACCGTTCGTCGTATGCGTCGCACCAGGAGAAATTTTAAGCACCGAAACGCGACGGGGAGGTTGCCCCCCCGATGCAGGCAGATTATTGACGATATGCGGAATATTCTCAACATGACGCAAAATATCCTGATAGAAATATTTAATTAAAGTTTTAAGCCAATAACGGGACAGATCATCGAACTTAAATTCAGCGCTTACAAGCTCACGTTTTTCGACCGGATATCGCACATTGGCATTGTTGGGAAAAATTGGATAGCCGCCGGGCATACCGACATCGTGCGCATCATACTTTTGGTAGGTCAGATTGAACTCTTGATGAGCAAAAGGTTTTATGCCGATGCGTCCGCTGTAATTGGCATCCTTATATTGACTGTCCAGCAGGCCGGAAGGCGTCTTGGCGTCCCCTGCTTTGCGCATCATGGTGGAGAAATAACCATACCAGTTGCGCTGACCGACATTGACCTGGACGCGGCCCATGCCGGCTTGATTGACGGATGCATAGCTGCTGGTTAAAGTCGTTTTCAAATAGGCTTTATCCTGATACCATCCGCCTTTGGTCATGATATTGATCACGCCGCCGATAGCGCCTGAGCCGTAAAGGGAGGACGCTGCGCCCTTGATCACTTCGATCTGCTGAATATCGTTAACGTCGATCATGGACAATCCGGCTGCCAGATCGTTAGCTGTGTCAACGCGATTGCCGTCAATCAGAGTTACGATACTGTTGCGCGACAAACCACGCACGCTGATATAGGTGCCCCAGACGCCGTCCCGTCCCATACTGATGCCCGGTTCGTACTGTAGCGCATTCGCGATGGAGACAGGCGCTTGCGTCTCTAATTTTTCGACGCGAACAACCGTCAGCGGCAAAGATGTGTCGCGAAGTTGTTTGTCGATCTTTTGGCTGGTGACTACCATATCTGAAAGATTTAACATCATGGGAGATAGGGCAATGGCGAGGTTCCTTTCGCTATCCGCTTCCAGAGTGACAAGTTCATGGTAGGGTTGAAAGCCGATGAAAGAAACGGTTAATGCCTTGCGTCCGGGCTGAAGATTTGACAGAACGAAACGACCTTGATGATCCGTAACGACGCCCTTGTGTTCCATCTCAAGCAAAACATTGGCGCCGGACAGGGGTTTGCCGTTTTGATGATCGGTCACTACTCCGATCAGGCGAGCACCGGCCCATAACGGAACTGTATAAAGAAATAAAAAGAAAAAAACGCGTCTCATGGATCCTCCGGTTATGATAGAAATAACGGCGCAATCCAACGTGCGCCAAAAGCCAGAACAATTGCCAGGATGAGCGAAAGCATGGAAGCCAGCAGGCTCTTTTTGATTCCCAGTTCTTTGATCATAATGCCGAATGTAGCCAAACAGGGAAGATAAAAAACGACAAACACAGTAAACACGAACACCTGTGTCTGCGTCATGACACTGAGCACATCCGTGGTTCCCAGGGCTTGAAAAAGCATAAGCAAGGAAAGCTCTTTACGCAAGATGCCAAATACAATGGTGAGTCCTGTTTTCTCAGGTAAATCGAGAATGTGCGTAAGCGGCGATAACAGGCGGTTGATCGGCTCCTGCCAATGCAGCCATTCCGTCAAACTTAGAAAAATACTGCCAACAATCAGTAGCGGCCAGGCTATGGTAATAAAATCCTTCATGCGCAACCAGGTCTTGGCCCATACGCCCCAAAGACGAGGGCGTTGATAGGCGGGTATTTCCATAATCATGCCCGGTGTGTCTTCCGGCAATAACCTGGCAAGAGCTATGCCGATCAAAATGATGACGATCAGATTGAACAAATACAGCCAAAACGCAGCCTGACCGCCAAGATAATAGCCTACCAGTCCGAGAATAAGAGTCATACGAGCGGAACAGGGAACCAGTAACGAAAGAGTGGAGGCGATAAAGCGATCTCGCGTGCTGCTGATAACACGTGTAGCCATGATCGCAGGAACCGTGCAACCATAACCCAGAATAAGGGGAACAATGGCGGCGCCGTGCAAACCCATTTTATGCATAATATTGTCGGTTAAAAATGCCATACGCGGCAAATAGCCGATATCTTCAATGATCGCCATGAGCAGCAGAAAAGGCAGCAGATAGGGAAATACGATAGAAAACCCCCCTGAAAATCCCTGCACCAGGCTGTTCAATAAATTATAGGTAAAACTATGCACGGCAAAGTGCGTAGAAAGATGAGCGCTGATTTGCTGAAAAAACGCCAGAATAGGTCTTTCAAGAAACGAACCCAACTTGAAAATAGCAGTGAAAAGCACATAGAGTACGGCAAACAGGATGAGATAGCCCCACAGCGGATGCATGAGTATGTCATCGACTTTATCACGCCAGGCATTTTTCTTCGCTTTACTTACATAGGCCGTACTTTCGAACAACTCCATCGTTTTGGCGTGACGCTCTGCAGAAAGGACCTGATCGGCAGGTTGTCCATGTTCCTCCTCCAGTTTTTTCTGCTCTGCACGAATTGCTGCCGTTGCAGAATTCAATGACGGCATCTGCCGCCAGAAATACGGATCGTTCTCCAGTAACTTAATCGCCGTCAATCTCTGTTTTCTTACATGGGCAGAGGACTGCTGCAATTGCTTCATGACCAAAGCAATGGAGGATTCAACATGCTTGCTCAACATGATCGGTTGCGCCGGCTTGGCCGTGGGCGCAAAAATTAACGCCTGATGAAAAAGTTCGTCGATGCCTGCACCCTTGGCGGCAATGGTGTTCAGTACCGGAACGCCGAAAATTTCCGCTAATTTATGCGCATCAATCTGCATGCCCTTGCGCCGCGCTTCGTCCATCATGTTCAGACAGATCAACATCGGCAGACCCAGTTCCGCAATTTGCAGCGTGAGTTCCAGGCTACGGCACAATAAAGAGGCGTCGACAACATTGATAATCAGATCGATATGATGATGCAATAAAAATTGCTTGGTCGCATGGGTAGCCGCATCCACGGATGTGAGAGAATAAATGCCGGGCAAATCAACCAGTTCAATGGTCTGGTCATGAATTTGCACCATGCTGTTGGTATAGGTGACAGTCGAACCGGCAAAGTTGGTCGAAATCGAACGATAGCCGGCCACACTGTTGAATAGGGTGCTTTTGCCGGAATTAGGCTGACCGACCAACACCAGACGAAGAGGAGAAGTAAAAGTTTTATTGTTCGAGTTCATGACACGGATGCCGGTTCTAACAGGATATGGGCTGCCATGCCTCGACTCAGCGCAATATCCGCATCATGAATGGTCAATAAAATGGGTCCGCCGAACGAGGCGCTTTTTTTTACCAAAATCCTATCGCCAATATGCAAGCCCACTTGCGAAAGACGCTGGCGCAAGCCCCAACCACCGGAAATTCGAATAATTTTTCCGCTTTGCCCGGAGCTTAGATCATTTAAATTTACGCTAGATAGTTTGGATGGTTCCATTAGGCGACCGGACACTCCTGACATCGAACAGCGTCAAATTTTTCCATCATGCACTTTTGCATATTTTTCAGGGTTTGTGCATATCCTTTTGGGCAATTTTCCAGCAAGTAGAGGAAACGGGTCATGGCGGCCAAAGTTTCGGCGCTGATGAGATGCTCAAACTTGCAGGCATCCTGTTCGGCAATCTCTTCTGATAATCCCAGAACACCAATCAGCACCGCTTTAACCGCCTGATGTCGGACATCCAATTTCTGCGCTAAACGTCGCCCGGCAGGAGTCAGGGTTACATGACCGTAGGATTCGTGCGAGATTAACTCTTTTTTGGCCAACTGGGTGAGCGCTATGGAAACGTTTGAGCGGGAAACGCCGCGTCGTTCAGCAATATCTTTCACGCGTGCGACACGATGCTCTTTCTCCAGAAGATCTATAATTTCTATATATTCTTGTGTTAAAGTGTCATGGGGAAGATTCATAGATCACCAAAAGTTTTATTAATAAAACTTTGTTAATGGTGTTAATTTAACAATTCCAACGTCAAGATGCAACTGATTTTTCCTCTTGATACGGCTATTGACAAAATCCACGGTTCTGGCTATATTACTGGACAGAAATATTCCACTCCTTTTACAGGCGCGTTTCGCATGATTCTTCATCATAAAGTCCGTTGGTTTTGTTTGTTGGTTTTATTTTCTCACGTCCGCGCAGTTGAACTATCCGCTTTACACTATATCGATGCATCCGGTTTGCCCCTGGCGCCTTATCCTATGGCGACGCCTGTACAGGTGGAAGGCACGGTAACCGTGGGCACGGGCATGCTAAACAAAACGCAACTGGAAATCTTTATACAGGACCACAGCGCCGCGATAAATGTCTACGCCGGCAGGATATGGCCCCTGAACATTCAAACGGGCGACAGTATTCGAGTTCAGGGTAAAATCGGTCAGTATCGTGGTTTGACGGAGATTGTCGATGTAACGGACATTCAAATACTTGCGCAGGGAGTGCCTGTGCCGGATCCCCTGGTTTTGACCTGTGCTCAAGTTACAGAGTCCGTTATTCAAAATTGTGAGCCAAATGAAAGCCGATTGATCCGTCTCAACCGAGTACAGGTCATTGCCGATAACCATCCCGAATATACGATCGGTGACGGCAGCGGCTGCTGCACTTTATATCTGGATCCGGATGTCGAGGCTACGGCGCCTCAGGGCCATTTTGACGTTGTTGGCATTCTAAAACAATATGATGCCACTTTGCCTTATACCGATGGATATGAAATCGTTCCACGCAGTTCTGCCGATTTCATCAGTTTGAATGGTCCACAATTCCTACAAAGACCACATGAGACTGAAATCACCTCGGAATCCGTGCTTTTTGCATGGCGAACCTCTACACCGGCCACGGCTTCCATCAAATACAGAATGCTAAACTCGACAGAGTGGCAAGCCTTCGGTGATTCAACCGAATTGTTTAATCATCGTTTCCGTCTGCAGGGACTGTCATCATCTTTTATTTATGAGGGGTATGTGACAGCCGGCAATACAGACGGTTATACACAGACGCCCCTGTTTTACTTTATGCCTTCTTCGTCCGCTTCCAGCGGTAAAATCGATATCTTTTTTAATCAAACCGTGCAAAATGAAAAAGCAGGTTCTGCTACTGCCAATCAAAATGTCGATCTGGCAGCCAAAATGATCGAATGGATCGACCAGGCTCATTACAGTTTGGATATATGTTTTTACTCCATGACCCATGCGGCGGTGGTGGACGCCATGGGCCGGGCGAAACAGCGCGGCGTATCCGTGCGTTTCATTTACGAAGAAGAAAATTACTCGTCTGAAATAGAGCGGCTGATTAAGGCATACGGTGTACCGGCCATCCATGACCACTTTGGAGAAAACAGCGGCGAAGGTTACATGCATAACAAATTTTTGATCATTGATCATCGCGACAAGTCCAATGCGCTTGACGATATTCTGTTGACCGGATCAGCCAATGCTACGTATTCCGGTGCGACCCGGAACGCGGAGAATTTGGTTTTTATTCAGGACGAAACAGTGTGTGCTGCCTATACTATCGAATTCAATGAAATGTGGGGTAGCGATCATGAGACGCCCAATGCGGAATTCAGCCGTTTCGGCAGCCGCAAAAAGAATAATACTCCGCATCGCTTCAATGTCGGTGGAGTCTGGATTGAACAATATATGAGTCCTACCGATGCAACGGAAAGCGCGATTGTGGACGTTATTGATCAGGCGCAACAATCGCTTTGTTTCTGCATTTACTCTTATACCAGTTCAACCATAGCCAAAGCAATGCAAGCAAGATACTATACGGTCCGGGGATTCCGCCTGGCTGGTGTGTTCGATGCCGAGTCCAGCCTCGATTTCAACAATCAATATTCTTCTATCAAAGGAACCGGATATTCACCCTGGTCGCCGACCGGGGATGTTTGGATCGATATTTTGCCGCAGCTGTTGCATCACAAATATCTGATCGCCGATGCGGGCGCCAACACGGCAACGGTTGTGACCGGTTCGCACAATTGGAGTTATTCGGCAAATCAGAAAAACGACGAAAACACGCTCATCTTTCATGATCCGGGAATTGCAGGTTTATATCTGCAAGAGTTCACCGCCCGCTATCGTGAATCAGGCGGTCAGGGCGAAATGCCTACGCTGGTTCAATCATCAATACCGAATATCTGGCAATTGCAAGGTAACTACCCGAATCCTTTTAATCAAAGCACTACGATCTTGTTTTCGCACAGCAACGCGGAAAATAATTGTGAAACCTTGATAATATATGATAGACTGGGCCGCATCGTTCGCTCGCTGACTTTGCCAAGGCAGGACGAGCGGATCACTTGGGATGGAAGCGATAGCCGGAATCGCCCGGTTCCATCCGGAGTGTATTTGGGTCGTCTTAAAAATCACCAACAAACAATAAAAATGGTTCTTATCAGATAAGGAAAAACACCATGTCCATGAAAGCATTGGTTAAGAAGCATCCTCAAACCGGTCTATGGCTTGAAACCGTGCCGACGCCAAAATGCGGAAACAACGATCTGCTCATCAAGATCACGCATACGGCCATTTGCGGCACGGATTTGCACATTTACAAATGGGATGAATGGTCACAACGCACCATAAAAACACCTATGGTCATCGGCCACGAATTTGTCGGCGTGATTGTTGAAAAAGGAATCAATGTCACCGGTTATGAGATCGGAGAACGAGTGTCCGGCGAAGGGCATATCGTCTGCGGCGTTTGTCGCAGTTGTCGCGCCGGTAGGCGGCATTTATGCACCAATACCGTGGGTGTGGGCGTAAATCGCAATGGTTGTTTCGCCGAATATCTTGCCTTGCCGGCTGTCAACGCCTGGCATGTACACCCCAAGATCCCTTCCGAGATTGCCGCTTTTTTTGATCCTTTTGGCAATGCGACCCATTCGGCGTTATCGTTCGATCTTGTAGGCGAGGATGTGCTTATTACCGGCGCCGGCCCGATCGGTTTGATGGCCACAGCTATTTGTCGACATGTTGGCGCCCGCAACGTGGTCATCACCGATGTGAATGAGTATCGCCTGTCATTGGCGCGCAATTTGGGCGCGACCAGGGCCATCAATATTTCACAAACCACCATCGAGCAGTGCCGAAAAGAACTGGAGATGGTCGGTTTTGATATCGGTTTGGAAATGTCCGGCAACGGTAGAGCGTTTGAAGCCATGCTGGAAAATATGTATCACGGCGGTCGCATCGCTTTGCTGGGCATTTTACCCGCTGATACGCAGATCAATTGGGATCAGGTTATTTTTAAAGGATTGCATATCAAGGGCATCTATGGCCGCGAAATTTTTGAGACCTGGTATAAAATGCAAACCATGCTGCAGAGCGGACTGGATATATCTCCGGTGTTGACGCATAAATTGAAATTTTCGGATTTTCAACAAGGCTTTGACGCCATGCTTTCCGGGCAGTGCGGCAAAGTGGTATTGGAAATGGAGTAGAGTATGTACGGAAAAATAAAACAGGATATCACCGCAGCGCTTGATGAAATTCGTCAAGCCGGGCTGTACAAAAATGAGCGCGTCATCGTTACGCCGCAGGGCGCTTCCATTCAGGTTGCGAATGGAGAAGCGGTCATCAATTTTTGCGCTAATAATTATCTGGGCCTGGCCAATCATCCGGCAGTGATCGCTGCAGCGCAACAGGCACTGCAACAATGGGGATACGGTTTATCGTCCGTGCGGTTTATCTGCGGCACCCAGGAAATACATAAAATTCTGGAACGCAAGATTTCCGCATTCCTGCAAACCGAAGACACCATTCTTTACGCGGCCTGCTTTGACGCCAACGGCGGCGTGTTTGAACCCTTCATGAGTGCAGATGCCACTATTATCACCGACGCCCTTAATCATGCCTCGCTCATTGACGGCATTCGACTGGCTAAAGCGCAACGCTTGATCTATCAACATATGGATATGGCTGATCTGGAACTCAAGCTGCAGGAGAGTCAGGCAAGCAAATATCGCATGATTGTCACAGATGGTGTTTTCTCCATGGACGGCGATATCGCGCTGTTATCGGCCATATGTGATCTGGCGGAAAAATACGACAGCCTGGTATTGGTGGACGACAGCCATGCCACCGGTTTCATGGGAAAAACCGGCCGTGGCTCTATCGAACATTGTGGCGTTATGGGACGCGTGGATATTGTCACCACCACTTTTGGTAAAGCTTTGGGCGGCGCCATGGGCGGCTGCGTTTCGGGTAGAAAGGAGATGATAGAATATCTACGGCAAAAAAGTCGTCCTTATCTATTTTCAAATTCATTGTCGCCAGTGGTAACCGCCACGACCTCTGCGGTTTTGGACCTGCTTTCAGAAACAACGGAACTGCGCGATCGTTTGGAAAAAAACACCGCTTACTTTCGTGAAAAAATGACTGCCAACGGCTTTGACATCCGGCCGGGCGTGCATCCCATTGTGCCGATCATGCTTTATGATGAAAAATTAGCCCATGCCATGGCAGATGAGATGCTGCAACAGGGTATTTATGTGATCGGTTTCAGTTATCCCGTTGTGGCCAAGGGCATGGCGCGCATCAGAGTGCAAATTTCTGCCGGACATACCCGTGAGCATCTGGACAAGGCTATCGATGCTTTCAAGCACGTTGGTAAAAAAATGGGCGTGCTCAAATAGTGGCCAAAATCCCCATTCCTCTGTTCAATTACATTTTTGTATTTGCTGTTACGAAACGAACATTTTGGACAAAGAACGATCATTGAAAATATTTCAATTATCTTCTTTGTCCATTTTATTTTAATGGCATATAATTTGCTTTCTATTTTTCAATAATAGGAGGCAGAGCATATGAAATTTCTTGCTATGATCTTGAGTCTGGGACTGGCATGGACACACTTTTGCCAGGCAGACACTCTGATAAAAATGGACAAAACCCGCCTGAAAGGCAAATTGTCCTTGATCGCTGATACCTATGTCGAATTCACCGTAGAAAAAAGCGGCGGGCAGCAACATTGGATCAAAGTGGATAAAAAAGAGATACTGGTTATACTCGACAAGCGCAAAAAACTGATCTATCCCCGCGACAAGTATGATGAAATTGCCCTGAACTACGGCAAGGTGAAATTGCGCACTGCCAAGGATGTGCAAAAATTCAAAGAACGTAAAACAGAAAACGCGCTTGTGCAGGCCCAACAGATGCAATCAGAAAAAAACCGCCTCAAAACCGCTGCTGTCATCGGCAGCCTGGGCGGTCTGATGGCCTGGGTTTTTGTACAGGGGAAATAGCTTTTTCACTGGAACTTGAAGCTGAAACTGGCAACCTTCCTCTTAGGGTAATCAACCTCCAAAAAGCGCAATATATACTCGAAAAACAGCCTTGCGAAGGTTTGAAACCTTTGTAAGGAGAATGCAATCGCTCAACATATTTAATCGTCTTCTTGCCCCATCTATCTCAGAAAACTCTTGATTTTGGAATGCAAATTAAGTAACATAAAGACCAATTTATCAAGAGCATGATGAGTAAAAACACCCTTAAGGTCAAAGTGGGTAATGTGCTGATCGGCGGCGGTGCAGCTGTTTCGGTGCAATCCATGACCAATACAAAAACCAACGACATGGACGCAACGGTTGCGCAGATACAACGTCTGTGTGAAGCCGGATGTGATATTGTTCGGTTAGCCGTTCCGAATCAACCGGCTGTTCTGGCCTTTGCCGAAATCCGCAAAAAAACATCGCTGCCAATGGTGGCGGATATTCATTTTGATTATCGTCTGGCTCTGGCTGCCATGGACGCCGGCGCAGATAAGATCCGTATTAATCCGGGCAACATCGGGGGAAAGGAAAAATTACAGCAGGTTGTTAAAAAAGCGATTGCCTGCCGCATACCGGTGCGCATCGGCGTCAATTCAGGTTCCTTGGAAAAAAAGATCATTCAAGAGGAGGGTGGCACAACCGTTAAGGGATTGGTGCGCTCGGCATTGGCTCATGTCGCGTTATGCAAAGAATTCGGCGACGTCGATCTGGTGGTGTCGATAAAATCCTCTGACGTCGTGCAAACGATCCAGGCCTACGAACTTTTTCATCAGCAATCGAATGTACCCTTGCATATCGGTTTGACTGAAGCCGGCACGGTGCGCACCGGAACGATAAAATCAGCGGTAGCTCTGGGCGCCTTATTGAGCAGAGGCATTGGCGACACACTGCGTGTTTCACTGACAGGAGACCCGGTAGAAGAGGTTGTGGTCGGACAGCAGATTTTATCAAGTCTGAATCTACGCACACAAGGCGTGAATGTCATCGCCTGTCCGACCTGCGGCCGAACCGAGATGGACTTGATCAGTATGGCGCAACAGGTAGAAGAACGGTTGGTTCACATAAAAAAGCCGATCACGGTGGCGGTTATGGGGTGTGAGGTCAATGGTCCTGGCGAGGCTCGGCATGCTGATATCGGCGTGGCGTGTGGAAAGAACAGCGCGGTTTTATTTAAAAACGGGCAAATAATGTATAAAATACCCGGTGATCAGGTGATTGAAGAGTTGGTGCGGCAGGTGCAGGAGATGGAAAATCAAACCGAGTAAACCGCCATGCTATATGATTGTGTGGGTTTGGGAATTGTCGTCTATGACGAACTGGCTGTTATAGACCATTTTCCAAAACCCAATAGCAAAAATCGATTGCGGTCCTTAAGCGGGCAGGGTGGAGGACCGGTCGCAACAGCTATGGCCACTTGTGCACGCCTGGGTAAGACCTGCGCAATGATCAGCGCTCTAGGCCAAGACGCAACCGGGCAGTATCTGAACAATGAATTAGCCAGTTTTAATGTCGATACAACCCATATGTTACGCAAAAAAAAGGTGGCAACGCCCAGAGCCTTTATTCTAGTTGATCAGAGTACGGGCGAACGAACAGTTTTTTTACATCAAGATCCTGAATGCCGAGTAGACAACCTTGATCCGAACGCATTTCCGTTTAAAAATTGTCGTATTCTGCATTTAGACGGTCATTATCCGGAGGCGGATCTGCAGGCGGCAAAAATAGCCAAACAAAACGGCGCCTATGTTTCGCTGGATATCGGCAGCAACCGGAGGGTATGGCCGGAATTGCTGGAACTAACGGATATTGCCATCGTTAGTAAATCGTACAGTGACCAACATCTTGTCGCCGATGAACCCTTAAAAAGCGCAGAAAAATTATTTAATACAGGGATAAAAATTGCGGGAGTGACCTGCGGGATTGAAGGCAGTTACTTTTTTGATGATCAGGGAGAGTGTTATCAACCCGCATTTAAAGTAAATACGATTGATAGCACCGGCGCCGGCGATGTCTTTCATGGCGCAGCTCTGTTTGGGATATTGGAAGGTTTTCCCATGCAAAAAACAGCCCTTTTTGCCAGTGCTGCTGCTGCGCTCAAGTGTGGCCATCTGGGCGGTAAAGCAGGCATCCCGATTTTACAGCAAATAACCGATTTTATAGCAAAAAGAGTGGATCGTTCTGATTTTATCCAATAATTGAAAGGAAATTTATCATGAAATTGCGTTCGAACTTGATCCTGACCATGATGATATTTTGCTCTTTGCTCTTCGCTCAAGCAAAACCGGGCACAAGCAAAAAATATATAAAAAATACACAAGCATCCATTGCCAATGCGGCCAGCGAAGGTCAGACCGTGGGTGTTTTGGGCAAGGGCACAGAAGTCCTGGTGCTGGAAGAAGGCGTAACCATGGCCAAGGTGCAAATCACCGCCTGGATTCCCAAATCTGAACTAGCGTCGACCCGACCCTTACGTGCGTTGCATATTGCTGTCAAAACCAGAGCAGAAGCAGAAGCAATCCTAGCAGATCTAAAAACCGGAAAAGAGTTTGTCGAACTGGCGCAAAAAAAATCCATTTTACCCAATGCCGCCAAAGGCGGTGATCTCGGTTATTTCAGCAAGGGCGATTTTGACCCCAAAGTCGAGGCAGCCATTGAAGCGCTGGACATCAATCAGATCAGCCCGATTATCGAAACCAGTTTTGGCTTTAATCTTTTTAAACGAATTCAATAATAATTACATCCCGGCATCAGGCTGAAAATGGCCGTCTCTGTTTTAACAGCCATTCCGGTTTATAATGAAGCGGAACACCTGTCCGATTTTTTGCATCACGTTTTGCAATATGTCGGCAGGAGGGAGCTGTTAGTTGTCGACGACGGTTCTGTTGACGCAACCGCAAAACTATTGCTCGAGCAACGCATCGTCCATCTGCATCATGAGAAAAATTTGGGCAAAGGGGCAGCCCTGTTAGACGCCATTCGTTATGCGCAAAAAAACGGTTTTGATTGGCTGCTATGTCTGGATGGCGATGGTCAGCATAATCCGGACGACATACCGGCTTTTTTACACGAAATAGAGAACGATACGGCGGATATCATATTGGGGGATCGTCAAGATCGTCAAACCAGCATGCCGTTGCACCGCCGGTTAAGCAATTGCATCACTTCATGGATTCTATCCTGGATGATCCGGAGCTCTGTGCCCATCAAGGATTCGCAATGCGGTTTTCGTGCTTTGCGCCTCGCTCAGGTCGATCCGGATCGGTTCTCGGAACAAGGCTTTCAATTCGAATCCGAGCAACTGCTGTTATTGGGCCGACAAGGATTCCGTATTACCTGTTTGCCGATCACGACCATATACGGAGCGCAAAAAAGCAACATTCACCTGTGGCAGGACAGCTTTCGGTTTTTGCGGCTTGTTTTGAAATATCTAAAATGATGCCAATGTGCATATTTTTTTCTTGTTTTAATCAATAATAATTAGTATACTATACGACGCAACGGGGCGTAGCGCAGTCCGGTTTAGCGCGCCTGCTTCGGGAGCAGGAGGCCGGTGGTTCGAATCCACTCGCCCCGACACGCTTGGGTTGGTCAGTCAGTAAGGCCAGCCCTTTTTTTATTACGAATTTCAACTGATAGGATGCGGTTATGATACCTGAATATGATTTTAAAGAGATCGAAAAAAAGTGGCAACGGCGTTGGGAAGAGAGCAAACTGTATAAAACCGATTTTTCCAAAAAAGATAAAAAAATCTACTGCCTGGTCATGTTCATTTATCCGTCCGGCGATCGTATGCACATCGGCCATTGGTACAACTATGCACCCACAGACAGCTGGGCAAGATTCAAACGCATGCAAGGCTATCATGTTTTTGAACCCATCGGTTACGATGCTTTCGGTCTGCCGGCGGAAAATTATGCCATAAAAAAAGGCATTCATCCCGCTGTGAGCACAGCCAACAACATCAATCTGATTCGCGAACAATTAAAAGCCATGGGCGCCATGTACGACTGGGATTGTGAAATCAACACCAGCGAACCGGAATATTATAAATGGACGCAATGGTTGTTTCTGCAGTTGTATAAAAAAGGATTGGCCTATCGCAAAAAAGCCTCTGCCAATTGGTGTCCAGGCTGCAAGACCGTATTGGCAAACGAACAGGTGGTCGATGGTCATTGTGAACGCTGTGAATCGGAAGTGCTGCATAAAGACTTGGAACAGTGGTTTTTTAAAATCACCGATTATGCCGAAAGATTGCTGGAGGGTCACGAGCGAATTCAATGGCCGGATAAAACCATTGCCATGCAAAAGAACTGGATCGGCAAAAGCATTGGTGCGCGCATCCAGTTTAAAGTTGCTGAAGGGAATGAAATCATTGAAGTGTTTACAACACGGCCGGATACGTTGTGGGGCGTTACCTATATGGTGCTGGCGCCGGAACATCCTTTAGTGGAAAAATTAACCACGCCGGAGAACAGGGCTGCCGTGGACGCCTATGTGCTGCAGACGCGCAAGCAAAAAGAGATCGACCGCATGTCCACGGAAAAAGAGAAAACCGGAGTTTTCACCGGCAGCTTTTGCATCAACCCGGTCAATCAGGAAAAAACGCCCATCTGGATCGCGGATTATGTCCTGGTCACTTACGGCACCGGCGCGGTCATGGCAGTGCCGGCCCATGATCAGCGTGACTTTGAATTTGCGGAAAAATATCATTTACCGGTTCGCGAAGTTATTTCGGTTAACGGCACTCCCATGACAGAGCCCATGATACGGGCTTTTGAAGATCCGGGCGTAATGATCAATTCAGGTCCGTTTAATGGTACGCTTTCCGAACCAGGCATCCAAAAAGTGATCAAATACTTGGAAGAGAAACAGGTAGGCGGCGCCAAAGTCAATTATAAATTACGCGACTGGCTTATCTCGCGTCAACGCTATTGGGGCGCCCCGATTCCCATCATTTATTGTAATCGTTGCGGCGAGGTACCGGTGCCGGAAGAGCAACTGCCGGTGCTGTTGCCGACCGATGTGCAATTCAGCGGCAAGGGTGAATCTCCGTTATCGACCTCACCGACATTTTTACATGCCGTTTGCCCAAAATGCGGCCAGCAGGGGAGACGTGAAATAGACACCATGGATACGTTTGTCTGCTCCTCCTGGTATTTCTTACGCTTCCCTAATCCGCATCTGGCCACGGCCGCTTTTGATAAAAAGCTGGCTGATGCCTGGCTGCCGGTGGATCAATATGTCGGCGGCGCAGAACATGCGGTCATGCATCTGCTCTATGCGCGCTTTTTCACTAAAGCGCTCTATGATTTTGGTCTGATCAATTTTGATGAACCTTTCACGCGTCTGGTTCATCAAGGCACGATCACCGCCAAAGGCGCCAAAATGAGCAAATCGCGTGGCAATGTGGTCAATCCGGATAAATTTGTAGACAGCTATGGCAGTGACACCTTTCGCATGTACATGATGTTCATGGGCTCCTATGAAGACGGCGGCGATTGGTCCGACGAAGGCATTGTCGGCATTAATCGTTTTCTCAAAAGGGTTTGGCGCGTGGTTTGGCAGATTTGTGAGAACAATCCCCGGGGCGCTGAAGCGAGTCGTTTCCAGAATGTGGAACGACAAATGCATTACGCCATCAAACATGTTACTGTGGATTTGGAACGTTTTCATTTCAACACCGCCATCAGCCGAATTATGGAATTAGTGAATGAACTTTCATTATATCTACAGGATGTTCCGGTTGCAGATCAGCATCAAGAACTGCTGCGGACTGTGGCGCCGACGTTGATTCAGTTAACAGCTCCGTTTGCACCGCATTTCAGCGAAGAGTTGTGGGAACAGATTGGCAAGCCCTACAGCATTTTTAACGCTGACTGGCCAACATATGATGAGGCTAAATTAATTCAGACCCGCGTGCAATTGGGCGTACAAATCAACGGTAAATTGCGCGGACAGGTCGAGGTCCCGGCTGATGCGACTGCTGATGAAATCGTGGCTGTGGCCACGACTGACGAAAAGATAAAGACCTATTTGGCGGATAAATCTATTGTCAAGTCGGTGGTGGTGCCGAAAAAGTTGGTGAGTTTGGTGGTAAAATAGATTTTAATATAAGTTAAAAAGGCGTAGAGTTTAGATAAATCTACGCCTTTTCTTATTTTCAGCGACAAAAGCCGGGAGGCTTGTGCTACAAATTCAATGATAGATGGTTTTGCAAAAGAGGTGAGCTGGCAATTCAACTTGACATAACTATTATTATGCATTCCTGGGCTGCTTAACCTATTTTGCTTTTGCCATTTGTTCTATAATATGTAATGTCTGCACTTGTCCGCTGTTGATTATAACAGTTATCTCATCTCCCGGTCTTAAAATGGTGTTGCCATGCGGCACAAACTCAGTATGGATTCTTTTTATTCGCACTAGT
>CAYLWO010000001.1:52160-238326 GCA_964387285.1 uncultured Cytophagia bacterium
AATGGTGTTGCCATGCGGCACAAACTCAGTATGGATTCTTTTTATTCGCACTAGTAATGACAAAACGGAGAAAATCGGGATGAGAGTATTTACCTGTCAATATGGCTTCTGCCGTACGATGTCCGCCGCCAAGTACATCAGGCATTCATCTGCAGCTCTTTTCTGGCGCGTTCTTTGAGAGGCGACTCGGTTTTAACCCATAAAATTTCTTCCAACTGCTGCCGCGCCGTATCTTTCTGTCCCAATGCTCTCAGGGATAGCGCATAATGGAAACGCGCGTTGATATTGCCGGGATTCAATTTTATGGCTTCCTGTAAAAACTTGACCGCTTCCTGATGTTTGCCGCCAAGAGTCTGGCTTTTGCCCAATAATGTCAAGGTCACACTGTCGTCCTTGCCCATGTCTATGGCTTTTTGCGCCGCATCGGCCGTTTCAGACACCATTTCAGCTGCATCAAATATGATCGCGGCCTGTTTATAAAGCGCCGGCTTGGTTGGCGAAACAGCAATGGCGCGTTTGATGGAATCAATCGCTTCTTTTATTCGACCCATGCGCAATTGACACGCTGCCAGCGATGACCAGACATCCGATTCGGCCGGTTTTACAGCCAGGTACTTTTTATAAGCTGCAACAGCCGCATCGTAATCGCCCTTTATAAACGACTGAAAGCCTTCGGCATAAAACTCTTCAATATTCTCATCATCCGCTAAAGCTTGTGTGGCCACAGGAGCGCCATTAAGAGGGTGTTCGATCGGTGTAAATGCACGCAGCGATTTTCGGGCAATCTCGCCCAGGTTGCCGTCCGGATCCAGTTTAATGACCGCTTTAAAACAGCGCTGGCTATTATCCGTGTCGTTTTGCGCCAAATACACTTTGCCCAGGCCCAAATAGGCGCGCGTTTCTTTGGGCGATATGCTGATAACGCGCTCAAAAACACGGATGGCTTCCGGATAATTTTTCTCAATGGACAATACGGCGCCCAAATTGACTAAGGCTAAAATATTGTTATTCTGCAGCAACAACCCTTCACGTAAAAAGTGAATGGATTGCTTAAACTGGCGCATTTTAGAGTAGATGCTGCCCAGAACAAAATAAGCACGAATATAAACAGGACAAATGCGCAGCGTTTCCAAACAGCGATCCAGTCCGCGGTTGAGATTTTTCATTTCCAAATAAACCAGCGCGGTATTATAGAGGAAATCCGGATCCTGAGGAAACATCTCCATGGCCTTGCGCCAGATGGCCAAGGCGCCGTCAAAATCCCGTTTGCGCAGCAGATTCAGCGCCTCCTTGTTCAAGTCTTCTGCTTCAGGGCTGGGACGTTTTTGGTGCCAAAACAAGGCTAACTTGCCGTCAATTTCTTTAATATCCAATTTGAGGGCCTGACCGCGATATTTTTCCTTGAGCAGTTGAAAAAGCGCAGCCAGATCTTGATCAGCTTTGAGATTAAGATGGGAATAATGCTTGGCCGCATCAGCGATTTCGAGGGTGACAGAAATTGTCTTTAAGGACTCTGTAGCTGTCATAAAGTCCAACATCGTTGCGTAAAGGTGACCTTTTCAGGGTGTGTAAACAACCTTGCGAAGCTTAAAAAAAGTTTCGCAAGGGTAAACAAACTAGTACGCCAGAGGGGAGTCGAACCCATAACCTTTGGCTCCGGAGGCCAACGCTCTGTCCAGTTGAGCTACTGGCGCAATTAACCTTGCGAAGATTTTCTAAAAGTAAGCTGAAGGCAGAAAGACGATTTTGCTTATTTGGTAAACCTTCGCAAGGTTACCTATTTGACGCGGCTTGTACCGTGTTGTGCATAAGCATGGCAATGGTCATGGGACCCACGCCGCCCGGCACCGGGGTTATGGCCGCGACTTTTTTTTCCACGCCGTTAAAATCCACATCGCCGGTTAAACGGTAGCCTTTGGCGCTGCCGGGGTCGTCCATGCGATTCACACCGACATCGATAATGACGCTTCCCTCCCGCACCATTTCCGCGGTGATCGTGTTGGCCTTTCCGGAGGCCACCACCAAAATATCCGCTTGTCTGCTGAAATAGGCAATGTCCGGCGTTGCGGTGTGACACAGAGTCACGGTGGCATTGGCGCCTGCTTTTTTCTGTGCCAACATCATGGCCAGGGGCATGCCGACAATGCTGCTGCGTCCGACTATCACCACGTGTTTTCCGCCGGGATCGTAGCCTTCGCGCAACAACAGCTGTTGAATGCCAGCCGGCGTGCAGGGTAAAAAGCACTCTTCACCGACAGCTAATCGTCCACGGTTTACCGGGTGAAACCCATCCACATCTTTCTCCGGCGAGATGGTTTCAATAACCCGTTTTGTCGAAATGTGCTTCGGCAGCGGCAGTTGGACGAGAATGCCGTGCACGGATGAGTCGTTATTCAAACCAAGGATCAAATCCAGCAATTCTTTTTCACTCAGAGCCGCCTCTTTGTGCACGGTTGCGGATTTGATGCCGAGCTGTTCACAGGCTTTTTGCTTGCGTCCCACATAGACCTGAGACGCCGGATCATCGCCGACAAGAATGACGACGAGATGCGGGTCAACTCCTGCTGATTTCAGAGCGGCCACCCGGATTGCGGTCTCTGCCGTGATCTGTTGTGCGATTTTATTGCCGTCGATGATTTTGGCCAAGTGAATAAATCCTTATGGTAACACATTCATCAGAATTAAAACCTTCGCAAGGCTACATTCAGGGTAAATTAATGCGGCTGATTTTCAGCGCTTTGCCGCTCATCACATCTATTTGTACAACGGCGCCGTTAAAACGATTATTGGCAGAAGCAGGACGATATTTTTCCGGTATCTGCTTCATAAATCGCTTGATGGCGACCTGGGTATCCAATCCGATAACCGAATCAAAAGGTCCGGTCATTCCCGCATCGGTTAAATAAGCGGTTCCCAACGGCAATATCCGTTCATCGGCCGTTTGCACATGAGTATGCGTGCCGATGACCGCGCTCACTTTGCCGTCCAGATGCCACGCCAAGGCCAATTTCTCAGCGGTGGCTTCTGCATGCATATCCAGAATAATGACGGCCGTTTTTTCACGGAGACGATCAATCTCTTCACTGCAACGTCTGAACGGACAATCGATGGGATACATAAATGTGCGTCCCTGTGCATTCATGACGCCAACCAGAACGCCGCTGCTGGTGGTAACGGTCGTCACGCCTTTGCCCGGCGCGTCCGGCGGATAATTTAGCGGACGTAGCACGCGGTTGCTGGTATCCAGATAATGCCGAAAAGCGGCATTGCTCCAAACATGATTGCCGCCTGTAATGACGTCAACGCCAAGTGAGAATAACTGTTTGGCCAAAGGCTCCGTGATGCCGTTGCCTGCATCTAAATTTTCACCATTTGCAATGCACAGATCGATCTGATGTGTTTTTTTTATCCCAGCCAACAATCCGGCAACGAGATCCATCCCGGATCTTCCGATAATGTCGGCGATAAACAGGACAGTTACTGTTTTTGCTTCGGCCAATATTTTCCCTAATCCTGAATTAAGCGATCTGTGACCGACAAGCAACCTTGCGCAGGATTCAAACCTTCGCCAGGAGTGTACACTCGCTCAATTCAGGTTAATATAAATGTTTTACGGTAAGTATCAAAGATAATTTTTGTTACAGACCATTGTCCTATTTCGCGTAATTTACCGCGCGATACTCGCGAATAACCGTAACCTTGATCTGGCCGGGATATTCCATCTCGCTTTGTATTTTTTCAGCAATGTCAGAAGCCAGTTGATCCGACAAGGCGTCATCGATCTTGTCGTGTTCCGCGATGACGCGAATCTCACGGCCGGCCTGAATAGCATACGCTTTAGCCACGCCGGAAAATGATTTAGCCAAACCTTCCAAAGTGTCCAGCCGTTTAATGTAGGATTCCAATGTTTCACGACGTGCACCGGGACGAGACCCGCTGATGGCATCGGCAGCCATGACCAGAACCGAAATAGGCGAGGTGATTTCGATATCTTCGTGATGGGATGCAATGGCATTTTGCACCACCGGACCTTCGCCGTATTTGCGCGCCACCTCAACGCCAATTTGGGTATGTGTGCCGTCGGTAAACCGATCTATTGCTTTGCCGATATCGTGCAACAGAGCAGCGCGTTTGGCCAGATTGCCGTCCAGCCCCAAACTAGCGGCCATTAAACCGCATAGATAAGAAACCTCAATCGAGTGCTGCAGAACGTTTTGTCCGTAGCTGGTGCGGAATTTCAGTTTACCCAACAGCTTGACCAACTCTGGATGCATGCTGGCAATGCCGCATTCCAACAGAGCCTGTTCACCATCTTCCAGCAGATTCTCTTCCATTTCCTGCTTGACTTTTTCCACCAACTCTTCGATGCGGGTCGGATGAATGCGTCCATCCGCCACCAACCGTTCCAGAGCCACCCTGGCGATTTCGCGGCGGAAAGGATCAAAGCCGGACAAAACCACCGCTTCCGGCGTATCGTCCACTAT
The DNA here is from genome assembly GCA_964387285.1 of uncultured Cytophagia bacterium. GTDB lineage: Bacteria > Zhuqueibacterota > Zhuqueibacteria > Residuimicrobiales > Residuimicrobiaceae > Anaerohabitans. The sequence continues at coordinate 56,645 of CAYLWO010000001.1, forward strand.
GACTTCCACGCCGGTCGCTTGTTCAAAAGAACGGATGTTGCGACCTTCGCGACCGATGATGCGTCCTTTCATTTCATCGCTGGGCAGGTTGACCACCGAAACCGTTGTTTCCGTCGAATGATCGGCTGCGGTGCGTTGAATCGCCTGGATGATGATCTCTTTGGCCTCGCGATTTGCAGTCTGGCGTGCACGATCCTTGATCTCTTTAACCAGTTGCGCCGCTTCCTGTTTCGCCTTTTCGCTGAGGTTTTGTATCAGAATGCGTTTGGCTTCATCCTGAGAAATGCCGCTGATTTTTTCCAGTCTGCGGGATTGTTCTTCAATGATGCTTTCAATTTCCGCTTCACGCCGACTGCTTTTTTCTTCACGCTGTTTGAGTTCGCCTTCCTTATCGTCCAGATCCTTTTCTTTCTTGGTCAACAAATCGTGGCGACGGTCGAGATTCAATTCTCGTGAATTCAGTTTATTCTCAACCTTGCTTAACTCGTTACGGCGGACCTTGGTTTCGTTTTCAAAATTTTGTTTTAAGCGAAGCCATTCGTCTTTGGCTTCCAGTTGTTTTTCTTTTTTTAAGTTTTCCGCTTCTTTTTTCGCGTCGGCAATAATACGTTCCGCCGTTTGTTCGGCATTCTTTACCTTGCTGCGACCGATGTGACGGGAGGTTAACCAGCCTACGATCAACGCGATGAGACCAACGGCAAAAGCAATAAAGAGCGTCGTACTGCTCATCTCCCCTCCAAATAAAAAAACCCAGTAGCTGTCCGAATCCGATTATTCATATAACAACTCTTTTTCACCCTAAAAGCGACATCTCGCGATGCAGCGGTTACGGCAAAAATCTGGATTCGACTACCGGGTTGTGCAAACAAAATCAGAGAACGGGATTACCGGACGATTACATTCCTCCGAATCCCGTATCCTCTTTAATGCCGGATTCTAATTTCTCGGTAAGTGTTTTTACCTTTTCTTCAAAGTTAACATGTCGCTTTTTCTGCACCTCTTTCTGATGCAGCAATTCATCGGTAATGTTGAGCGCCGCCAGGATGGCTATTTGATGAACAGGCCTATTGGGTTTCGCTGCCTGCACCTCTTTCATTTTAGTATCAACATATTCCGCTATCCGCTTAACGTATTCCACATTCGCATCAACCTTTAACGGATAATCGGTTCCGAAAATATTAACTTTGATGTTTTTATCACTACTCATAAGAACCGGCTTTGTCAACGCGTCGAACGACCAGGTTTTACCGTACACAGGTGCGACGGACTATCGCCCTTCCAAAACCTTAAGCTCATCCAATTTGGCGAGCATGGATTGGATACGGGTACGTAATTTGTCTTCCGTTTCTTTGTACTTTAACAAAATCGCTTCATCCGATTTTATCTTTTGTTCTTCAAGCGCCCGTTGTAATGTTTCTACTCGCAATTCGGATTCCGCAAATTTTGCCCTTATCTCTTTATTTTCTTCCTGCAGCGCGCGATTGCGTCGATGCAGTTCTGTAATCGTGCTCAGCGCGTCGTCAATACGCGCTTCCAGGATATCAAGTATATTTCGCTCCACTGAATCCTCTTATCGCGGCCGTAATTCAACGGCCAAATGGTTTTTAAGGTGCGTTAAAATCGACTTGACCCATTGATCTACTTCATTGTCGTCTAATGTACGTTCTTTTGAAGTAAAGGTCAAGGAAAAAGCGAGGCTCTTCTTGCCTTGCGGGACCTGCTCACCTTTATAAAAATCAAACAGATGAATGTTGCGCAGATAGGGTCCGCCCGATTGCTGTATGGCTGTTTCAATGTCAGCTACCGGTATGTCAACATCCGCCAGAAGCGCCAGATCGAACGGAATGGACGGGAACCGGGGCACAGGTTCAAACGAACGTTTTACATTAAAAGTTTGATACAGTACTTCGAAATCAAGGATGAAGGTAAAAGCATCCTGGGTTTTCATCTTGAACTCTTCACAAAGCTCGCGACTCAACCTGCCAAACGTGCCGAGGAGCTGATCCCCTGCCCGGACGGCAATGCTCTCGCCATCCCACCATGGGTTGCTATCGGTGATATAGGCAAGATGGACGATGCCCAGTTTCTGCAAAAAGGCCGTAGCCAAACCTTTGATATCATAGAAATCGAATTCCGCCTCTTTCGTCGACCACGTCTGTTCCTGCCGTTTGCCGGCTAACAAGAGCACGATCTGCTTTTTCTCTTTGTATTCGTCGCCGATTTTCCATGCAACGTTGCCGATTTCAAACAGCCGCAGATTGCTGTTCTGTCGATTGCGATTATAGGCAGCGCTGGTCAGAATCGATATCAAGAGGTTCGGACGAAAAACGGATAATTCGGCGCTTAAAGGATTCAACAGTTCCACCACCTGCGCATTTTCAGGCAAAAACATCTTGGCCATTTGCGGTGTGACCAAACTTAAAGACACCGTCTCTTTTAAACCTAAACCGCTCAAGATCGTACGCAAACGGTCGTTAAAGGCAATGCGTTCATTGGCCGGCTGCAGCTGATTTATCCACGCTGTCTGCGCCTCGGGAATCTGATCATAGCCGTACAAGCGACCGATTTCTTCTACAATATCGATCTCGCGGGTCAAATCAGGTCGAAAAGTCGGGATCGACAAATCCAATCGATCTCCCTGCTGCCGACTGATGATAATTTCCAAAGGTTTCAGGATGGAAATCATTTTCTTTTTGGAAATATCAGCGCCCAACAAACGGTTGATCTTTTTTACGGATACAGGAATTTTTACCGGTCGAATTTTTACCGGATATTCATCATTGGCCGCATCCACCAATTGCGCGTCAGCCAGATCAACCAACAATTCGGCGGCCCTGTTCAAGGCATCCATGGTGCCATTAGGATTCGCACCGCGTTCAAAACGCCGGGAAGATTCGGTACTCTGACTCAATTTTTTGCTCGTGCGACGAATACTGGTGGGCTCAAAATAAGCGCTTTCCAAATATACGGTCCGGGTATCGGACTGGACTTCTGAATTCTGCCCACCCATGACGCCGGCCAGAGCCACCGGCTTGACGCCGTCGCAGATAAGGCACATTTCTTTATCCAACTCGTGCTCTTGACCGTCCAAGGTCACAAATTTTTCATTGGGTTTGGCAACCCGAACGCGGATTTCGTGCTTTTCCAGCATGCGCCAATCAAAGGCATGTAACGGTTGTCCGGTTTCCAGCATGACATAATTGGTAACATCGACAACATTGTTGATGGAACGCATACCGCTTGTGAACAACCGATACGCCATCCAAAACGGCGCTGGCCGCATCACCAGGTTTTCCAGCAGCCGACCGGAATAACGCCCACAGTGCTTCGGGCTCTGTATCTTAACTTTCATCCTGGCTTTTTTTTGCGCCATCGGTTTGGGTAAAATCGGTTTGCGACAACGCAACGGCTTGCCGGTCATGGCGCTGATTTCACGGGCTAAACCGATAATGCTCAGACAATCCGGCCGGTTGGGCGTTATGAAAACATCGAGCACATAATCGTCCTTGCCGACAATCTGCAAAAGATCTGTACCTGGCTTAACGTCATCGGGTAGAATCATCAAACCGTCTGCGCGCTCCGATAGTTCTAACTCTGCCTCAGAACAGAGCATGCCATGGCTTTCAATGCCGCGGATTTCCCGTTTTTCCATTTTCGTTCCATCGCAGAGTTGGGCGCCGGGCCCGGCTAACGCCGCCGTTATGCCCTGCGCAGCATTAGGAGCTCCGCAAACGACCTGAAGTTTTGTCTTGCCGGCATCGACCTGGCATATGGTCAGACGATCGGATTTGGGGTGGGGTTCGCAGGCAATGATTCGACCCGCCACAATACCGGAAAAACGACGCGGCAAGCGCTCGCAACTCTCCACCTCTAAACCAGCCATTGTCAACCTATCGGCCAGTTCTTGTGCAGGTAGAGTAATATCAACGAATTCTTTTAACCAGCTGAGTGTAGCTTTCAAGATTAAAGCCCGTTTAGAATTGATCCAGGAATCTTACATCATTATCGTAGAAATAGCGAATATCGGTAATCTGATACTTTAACATGGCCAGGCGTTCAACACCCATGCCAAAAGCGTAACCCGAATAGGTTTCCGGGTCATAGTCGACAAAACCGAAAACCGCCGGATTGACCATGCCGGCGCCGGAAATTTCGATCCATCCTGTGCCCTTGCACACGCGACATCCTTTACCGTGGCAGATGAAACAGGAAAAATCGTATTCCGCGCTTGGTTCGGTAAATGGGAAAAAGCTTGGTCGAAACCGCACCTTGACATTTTCATCAAACATTTTTTTCGCAAAGGCGGCAACGGTGCCCTTTAAATCGGCGAAAGAGACGCCGCGATCCACATATAATCCCTCCACCTGATGAAACGTGGGTGAATGGGTGGCGTCAGGCGTGTCTTTGCGGAAACAGCGGCCCGGAGCAATCATGCGCACCGGTGGTTTTTGCTTTTCCATGGTGCGAATCTGCACCGGCGAGGTATGTGTGCGCAATACGTATTGTCCGTCCAGGTAAAAAGTGTCCTGCATATCGCGCGATGGATGATAGGCCGGCATATTCAGGGCATCAAAATTGTAATAGCCCAATTCAATCTCCGGACCTTCTTCGATGCGAAAACCCATGCCGGTAAAAATGGTTTTAATTTCATCCATCACTTGCAATAAGGGATGCAAGCCGCCCAACGCGGGCATACGGCCGGGAAGCGTGGGATCGAAAAGACCAATGGATTTAGGTTGACGATCAGCGCCGGCAGCGCGCGCTTGAATCTTTTCTTCAAACGTTTTTTTAAGACGATTCAGTTCAGCGCCGATTTGCGGCCGTTCCGAAGCATCCAGTTTACCCATCCAGGAAAAGAGCTCCTGCACTTTGCCTTTGCGGCTGGTGTAGACGATTTTGAGTTGCTCCAGTTGCTGGCGATCTTGCGCAGCCAGCAACTGGGAGTCAAATTCGAGTTCTGTTTTCTGAATCAGCGAAAGTATTTCTGCGAATTTTTCTGTCATGTTTTCCGTCTTATGACTTGGCCGTGTTAACCAGTTCCTGAAAAGTCGGTAAATCATGCACCGCCAGGTCCGCCAGGACTTTGCGGTTAATGTCGATATTGTGCTTTTTCAACCCGTCGATCATCGTAGAGTAACTCATTCCAAACATCCGGGCTGCCGCGTTGATGCGCACAATCCACAAACTACGAAATTCGCGTCTTCTAGCTCTGCGATCGCGGTAGGCGTAAGCCAATCCTTTTTCGACCTGTTCTTTGGCAGATCTCCAAAGGCGGCTTTTACCGCCCCAATAGCCTTTAGCGGCTTTCATATACTTGTTTCGACGGTGACGCGTTACGACCGGCGAATGTGATCTTGGCATAACTCCTCCAAAAAGTAAAAAAGTGTAAATTGAATCAGGCGGTGATCATTCTTTTGACTCGTCCCTGATCCGCCGCCTCGATAATATCCGTGCGGCGAAGGTTGCGTTTGCGTTTACTTGTTTTTTTGGTCAAGATGTGTCTTTTATAAGCATGATTGCTGCGCACCTTGCCCGTGCCCGTGAGTCGAAAACGCTTTTTCGCCGCACGGTTTGTTTTCTTTTTCGGCATGATTAATCCTCTTGTTAGTGATTGTGGCTATTTTTTCGTGTAAACAACCACCAGCGTGCCGCCTTCCATGGCCGGCTCTTTATCGAATTTGGCAATATCTTCCAGCGCTTTGGTAAAATTTTCCATAACGCGTTTGCCGAATTCCTGGTGAATCATCTCACGGCCTTTAAACATCACCGAGGCCTTGACCCGGTTGCCTTCCTCGAGGAATTTGCGCGCATGTTTCACTTTAAAGTCAAAATCATGCTCCTCGATTTTTGGACGCAACCTGATCTCTTTGGTCAGGATGACGTGCTGTTTCTTTTTAGTTTCTTTTTCCTTCTTGGCCAGTTCATATTTAAACTTGCCAAAATCCATGATTTTACAGACCGGCGGATCGGAATTGGGTGAAACCTCCACCAAATCATATCCGGCCGCTTCTGCCTTTTTGAGCGCTTCACCGGTTTTCACCAGTCCGAGCTGTCCGCCAGCTTCGTCTATTAAGCGCACCACCGGCACATCAATTTGTTCATTGACGCGAATGGCTTTTTTCTTGATGGTCGTTCTCCTTCTGTTGGTCCGAAATTTCTCTTGAGACCTTTATTTGGTTCAAGGCTTATTGTCGCAATCGCTCTTTTTCTTTAATTTCATCCATGACGGCTTGCAGAGGGAGTGAACCGCAATCGCCTTCTTTGTGTTTGCGCAAGGAGACGGCATTGGCCTCCATCTCTTTCTGGCCGAGAATAATCATATAGGGAATTTTTTGTGTTTCCGCTTCACGAATCTTGTAGCCGACTTTTTCCGAGCGTTCATCGAACTGCACGCGAATCTGGTTGTTTTGCATCGTCTGAAAAACAGAGCGCGCATACTCTAACTGTTTTTCCGTTATGGGAATCACAATCGCCTGCACAGGCGCCAGCCACAACGGGAAAGCGCCTGCATAATGTTCGATCAACACGCCGAAAAACCGTTCCAAAGAACCCAACAAAGCGCGATGCAGCATGATCGGACGATGCCGGTTGCCGTCCTGGCCCACATAGGTAATGTTGAATCTTTCCGGTTCGTTGAAATCTACCTGCAACGTGGAACATTGCCAGGTCCGACCCAACATATCCTTTATTTTTATGTCGATCTTGGGACCGTAAAAGACGCCTTCACCCGGATCAATTTTGTAATTTACTTCAGCGCGTTCCAGAGCTTTTTTAAGCGCGTCTGTGGCCACTTGCCAGCTTTCCACCGTACCGACCGCGTTGGCCGGCCGGGTGGACAGGTAGACGTCGTAATCTTTAAAGCCGAAAGAACCCAACATATACAGACAGAATTTCAGGGTGCGTAAAATTTCCTCATCCAGTTGGTCCGGACGACAGATGAGATGCGCATCGTCCTGGGTAAATCCGCGTACGCGCAACAGGCCGTGCAATACGCCGGATCGCTCATACCGATACACCGTGCCGAGCTCAGCCCAACGCAACGGCAAATCACGATAACTGCGCATGGTGCTTTTGTATATTTGCAGATGGAAGGGACAATTCATCGGTTTGATGAGATATTGCATCTCGTCCACTTCCATGGCGGAAAACATGTTTTCTTTAAAAAAGTCCAAATGGCCGCTGGTCGACCAGAGATTAGCGCGCGCGATATGCGGCGTGTTGACGAATTCATATCCGGCTTTGAGATGTTCCTGTTTCCAGAATTCCTCCATCTTGTAGCGGATAAACGCGCCTTTCGGATGCCAGAGAATCAGGCCGGCGCCGATCTCGTCATTGATGCTGTACAGATCCAGGTCCTTGCCGAGACGGCGATGATCCCGTTTCTTGGCTTCTTCCAGGCGGAACAGGTATTCGTCCAGCTGACTTTTTTTCGGAAAGGCCACGCCATAGATGCGCTGCAGCATGGGATTTTTTTCATCACCCAGCCAATAGGCGCCGGCCACGCTTAACAGTTTGTAGTGTTTGATGTGGCCCGCAGACGGCACATGCGGTCCGCGACATAAATCAATGAATTCACCTTCAGCATAAACGCTGGGTGGTTCATCGAGACGCTGCACCTGCTCCACTTTATAGGTTTCATTGCGATTGCCGAACAGCTTGATCGCTTCGTCCTTGCTCAAATCCTGACGAACAAACGGACGATCCGCTTTCACGATCTCGGCCATCTTTTTTTCAATGGCGTCCATATCTTCCGGCGTCACCGGCCTGGCAATATCCACATCATAGTAAAATCCATCGTCCACCGGCGGCCCGAACGCGAACTTGGCCTGGGGGAAAACGGCTTTTACGGCATGAGCCATGACATGCGCGGCCGAATGCCAAAAAATGTGCATGCCTTCCGGAGAGTCGGCAGTCAAAAAAACAACAGTACCGTCGCCGGATAAAGGAGCAGCAAGATCCAGAAACTGATCGTTGAATTTGACCGCAATGGCTTCCCGAGCGATGCGGCCGCCCAGTTCCTGGAGGATCGATTGTGCAGTGACGCCGTTCGGATACTGTTTTACTTTTCCATCCGGAAAGGTAATTGCAATGTCTGCCATGATTCTCTCTTTTGATTTAGCCAGATCGTATGTTACTGTCCGTACAAAACAACAAACCGCCCCGAAAGGCGGCTTTACGACGAAAGATGATGTGTGGGCGGTACTGGAATTGAACCAGTGACCCCTTGCATGTCAAGCAAGTACTCTAACCAGCTGAGCTAACCGCCCAATGTTCTGCATACCGGGAAAGGGGGCATCTAAAAAAAAAGCGTTCCTGTTGTCGGTAACGCTGTCATCATCTTTCATCTCTTGTGCCGAGGGCCGGAATCGAACCGGCACGGACTTTGCAATCCGAGGGATTTTAAGTCCCTTGCGTCTACCATTTCCGCCACCCCGGCTCCTACGGCCTTTCAGTATGGAGGCGGCGATCGGAATCGAACCGATGCATAGAGGTTTTGCAGACCTCCGCCTTAGCCACTTGGCTACGCCGCCGCACGAGTCATGAGCGGGAGACGGGACTTGAACCCGCGACCCCAACCTTGGCAAGGTTGTGTTCTACCACTGAACTACTCCCGCTTGGTCTGATAATATAAATATATTTTAACTGTTATGCAAGTATTTTTTTATAGCGCTGCGACTTTTTTCCTGTAAAGTGTGTAAAAAATTGGCAATAAAATCACCATGCGCTAAAAACGTTAAAAAAAATGCCCATCGTTTTGACGGGCAATGCGGTGTTAAATTTTTGTGGAGCTAAGGGGGCTCGAACCCCTGACCTCTTGAATGCCATTCAAGCGCTCTCCCAAGCTGAGCTATAGCCCCATCAAGAATATTATTATACAAATTTTTTGGGAAAAAGTCAACAAAATTAATGACTCATTTGCTGCCGCACCAGCGCTTGCGCCCGGTTCAGCGCGGCATCGAGTTGCTTCAGGTCGGTTCCACTGCCCTGGACAAAACCGACGTCTCCCCCGCCCTTGCCCTGGAGTAACGCCAATATTTCCCTGAACACGATACGAAGATCGATGCCGGGAATGGAACTGCTGAAAACCAATTGCGCCTGCTCAGCAAGGCCGGCTAACAGGTAAATCCCTTTTTGCGTCTTGCAGGCAGAACTGGCAAGCCAACGCAGATCCTCCATAGTCATATCATCATATTTTTGCACAACCACAACGTCCTTTTCCGCCCGCGCCAGCAAATCCGCTAAAGCCTGTTCCGCTATTCTTCGACGCAATTTCTGCATATATTTACGCAACTCTTTATACTCTTCAACTGTTTTATTCACATGATTAACGATCTCTGCAAATCCGGTAGTCAACTGTTCGCCGACCTGTGTGAGAATCCTCTGCCACGAGTCCATGCAGGTCCATGCCCGCATTCCGGCGACAAAAGTCAGACGCAAATGACCGCGAATTCGTTCTTTACCGATGATTTTGATTAAACCGACCTGAGCTGTGCTGGTCACATGAGTTCCCCCACAGGGGTCGAGGTCCCAATTCTCAACCTCCACCAGTCGTATTTCTTTTTGCACGGCCGGTGTTTTACGTATGGGCAATTGGGCTGCCTGCTCCTCAGTGACAAAAAAAGCACGCACGCTGCGATTTTCCCAAACAACTTTGTTGGCGGTTTGTTCAATCTGACTGATCTGATCTTCATTCAACTCAGGCATGTCAATTTCAATTGTGGATACTTGTTCTCCCAGATGGGAGGCCAGAGTAGCGACATGCAACAAATGCTGAAAAGCGCCGGCGAGAATATGAAAAGCGGTGTGTTGTTGCATGAAATCGAATCGGCGCGACCAGTTCAGTTTGCCGGTAACGTTATCCTGTTCGATCGGAGCAGCGGATATATGCCAGATTTCATCATCGAGCGCGACGACGTCGACCACGGCGATGTCGTTGAGATACCCAACGTCGTGCATTTGCCCGCCTGAAGTGGGATAAAACAGAGTGGCTGCCAGCTGCACAGCCGGACGACCGTCCACTGTTTTTCTTTGCAGAATGTGACTGGTGAAGGCTGTTTGATAAGCATCCTGGAAATATAATCGTTCCGTCACGACCGTACCTCTTTTTTATTTCCGAGTTTTTCAATTTTCTCGCGAATACGCTTTTCACGACCGCGCAATGCATTGAGCAAGAAAACATATTCAGCATCTTGCTGCAGTTGCATTTGCAGTTCCAGTCGCTCTCTGGCCCTGGTTATCAGAGTCAGTGCAGCCGGCAGATCCCGGCGCTGGCGCTCATAATATTTTATCAGTTCAATATACGGCCTTGGGCTGAATCCATATTTTTCGTGCACTAGTTCCAGCCAAATTTTTTCTGCCTCCTCATAACGATGCAAACGTTTTAAATTTGCGGCGTGAAAGATGGCCAGTCGGAGATTTTCTTCTCGATCCGGTTCGTCGGTTTTGGCACACACCTCTCCGGCTTGCTCAAACAGGCCCAGTGCGGCATATGTTTTTGCCACTGCTAAACGCCGAAAAGGAATCTGCGCAGCGCCGCGAAATATGGCGGCCGCTTTGCCAACGAGTCGAGCCAGCGACAGCAAGTCCAAAACATTATGTTGAAAAACCGGTTTTAAACCGCTCAAATCGCCGGTGCGCAAACTGGTGAAATAGAGTGCAGGAATCAGCTCGCCGGGGATATCGCCCTGTCGATGAAATCCCAGGATAGCCTGTTCCATGCTGCCAAGCCGGCAGTCGTTGGTAAAAGGACGCCACAAACGACGGCTGGCGTGTAAAAGATCCAGATGCAGGAATCGATTCCAATCCATCTTGAGACGATTCATAACGACGCGATTGCGCAATAACGGGATGTCGTAAGCCTTGCCGTTGAAGGTCACCATCCCCGTGCTCCCGGCCAGATGTTCCGCCAGAGCGTGTAACAACGCAGATTCCTGAGAAAAATCCTGCATGAAATACTGACGAATGACAATTTTTCCCTGCTGAACGAAAGCGACGCCAATGAGAAAGGCATAGGTGCCGGCGCCGCCGGCCAGACCGGTAGTTTCCGCATCGATGAACACCGTAGCCAAAGGATCCATGGCAGCCAGAGAAACATGCTTACCGATGCGCATGAAATCTTCTCCGTTCAATTCAGGGACGATCTCTAAACCCGGCCAATCCTGGAGAAAAAATGTTTTTTCACGGAGCCAATACCCGCCATGTGCCGTCGATTGTAGCTGCAATTCCAGATCAACCGGAGTTGGCCTGGTCTGCAACCGGGCCGGATTCTCGGTCTGCACGACCGCCGGTTGCATGGCGCGCAATTTGTCCAGCAAAGAGTTCATTCGTCTGGTTGGTTGGCAAGATAATGCAACAATTTCATGGCGCCCGCCTTTCCCTTCTCCCCCACCTCCAGAGCCGGGCCAACGCAGGAAGGACAGCCGTTCCGGCAAGCGCATTTCCGCACCAATAAAAGTCCGGTTTGCGCCACCTCGCGATAAATATGAAACAGTTTCTGACAATAACCCACTCCGCCCGGATAGAGTTCCCAGATGAAAATGGTTGGCTTTTGCGATTGCACGGCGCGCATCATGGGCAGTACCGACAGGTCGCGCGGGTCCGCCATGAGAAAGAGGGACGCGACACTGGCAAAAACATTGGCTGCCGCTTTCAGGGCGTCGCCGAACTCTTGTTGCGGCATGTGCCAGGACTCGTACAGATTTTCCGGAAAATCGCACCAAAACGCCTGCGTATGCATGGTCAACTCGGGGAGATTAATTTTAGCCCAGCCGACGTTTTCATGCGTGTTGAATTTGATCTTTTTGTACATGGTCGCCACATTGGTCACAGCCACATCGCCGTAAGCCGTTTGACCCTCGCGGGCCGGTGATTCTTCAACAACCTCCAGAATTTTCAGATCAGACTTTAATTGGGCATCGGTATAATAGTCCACGTCAACACGGCGCACGTAGGCTTTTCGTCCCGGCCAATCCAGGTGATCAACATGGTATTGCGTGCTTTCATGAATATAAATGGCGCCGTCGTGCACCATCAACGGCGCGGCAAAGATATCCAGTTCGCCGATCACTTTTTCCTGCGGCGTGGTTTTATCGATAATGACAACATTCTCCTCGGCCGCACTGCGCAAGGACACCGCTTCTGCCGGGTAGACTTCAGCCATCCAATGCCAGCGGTTCTCCGATTTATGCACCACCCGGTTTTCCTCGAGGTATTGCAGAATTTCTTGCGTGCCGTCCACGCCCCCTTCGCCCGTCACACGCTGGCCAAATCGTTCTTCTTCTGTAAACGGCAATTCAAATGCTGCGCATTTTATATGGCTCATCAGGATTAACAAATTGTCCGGATTGATCAATCCGGCTTCCGGCGATTGCGCAAACAAATAGTCGGGATTGCTCATCAGATACTGTTCCAACGGCGCAGAAGAAGCAACCAGGAAAACAGCCGAGGTCTCGTTGCGCCGGCCGGCTCGTCCGGCTTGCTGCCAGGCGGCGGCTATGGTGCCCGGATAACCGGCCATGATACACACCTGTAATTGACCGATGTCAATGCCCAGCTCTAAAGCGTTAGTGCCGACGACGCCTAAAATCCGACGTTCACGCAAGCCTTTTTCAATTTCTCTTCTCTGCAGGGGCAGATAGCCGCCACGATAACCGCGAACGAGTTCCGGCGACTTTTTCAGACGTTTCATTATCTGTTTCAAGTAGGTTACCAGTATCTCGACGCGCAAGCGGCTGCGCGCAAACACGATCGTAGGAATATCCTGCGCGAGAAAACGCGCAGCCAGACCTTGACTCTCTTTAATATAGGAACGACGAATGCCCAACTCTTTATTGACCACCGGAGGATTGTACAGAATAAAATGTTTTGTGCCGGTGGGTGCGCCGTTGTTATCAATGAGATGCATTTCCTGGCCGGTCAGGCGCTCGGCAAACTCGAGCGGATTCGCGATGGTAGCGGAGCAACAGATAAACTGCGGTTTGCTGCCGTAAAAGGCACAGATGCGCTGCAGGCGACGGATGACGTTGGCCAAATGGCTGCCGAACACGCCGCGATAATTGTGAATTTCATCGATGACGACATAACGGAGGTTTTCAAATAATTTTACCCAGAGGGTATGATGCGGCAGAATTCCCGAATGGAGCATGTCCGGATTGGTAACGACGATGTGGCCCGAAGATCGTATAGCCTTGCGTGCAGAAACAGGCGTATCGCCATCAAAGGTAAACGTCTTGATGTCAAATTGCAGTTGGGGACCTAAAAATTGAATGATGGCGTGCAATTCTGCCACCTGATCCTGCGACAGAGCTTTGGTTGGGAAGAGATAGAGACTGCGAGCATCCTGGTTCTGCAAAACCTGATTCAGCACCGGAACATTGTAGCACAGAGTTTTTCCCGATGCCGTAGGTGTGACAATGACCGTATTTTGACCCCGGAGAATCAAATCTATGGCAGCAGCCTGATGCGAGTAAAGTTTGGCAATGCCATGCGCTTGCATGGCCGCCATCAGACGATTATCCAGAGATTTTGGAAAAGACGCCCATTGAGCCGGTTTAGCCGGCAGCTCTTTCCAAAGAGAAACCTTTTCCATAAACGAGCGATCTCTTTGCAGATGATCGAGCAATTGATCCAGTGTCATGATTGTTCTTTATCCAAATATACAAATCCGATCGTACCGTCCAGCACGATGTGCTGACCCTGTTTGATCACATGTGTGGCGTTATGTACACTGGTGACCGCCGGCACGCCGAATTCACGGGCCAGTATGGAAGCATGGGAAAGCACGCCGCCTACTTCCAGAATCAATCCGGAGACCAGATGAAACACCGGCGTCCAGGCCGGATCTATGCAATGGGCAACGAGAATAGCATCTTTTTTTGCGGACAAAGCTTCTTCATAGGAACCGGCAATATGCGCAAATCCTTCAACTCTGCCCTGCGAAACAGCGACGCCGGCCAGGGTTCGCGTCTTTATATCTGTAGGCAAACCGGGATCTTGCGTAATGACATGTGACCAGGCCGCGTAGGTCTTTTTTCGATTATTGATACGAGTTTCCAAATCCCATCGTCCCTGCAGCTGCTGCGTTAATTCAGAACAGGTTAGATAAAAAATATCATTCGGCTGTTGTAACACTCCTTGTTCAACCATTTGTTCAGCCATCTGCAAAAGCAGCTGCCGACTGGCAGCGAGAATACGATGCCAGAGATCACGTTGGTTTTCCCGCAATAAGGTGAAATTTTGTGCGCGGGTCAGCAGATAAGAAAAAATGGCGCAATGAATTCTCCCCCATCGTTTTCGTAAAAGCGTTCGGCATTTTTGTTCTGCCGCCTCTCTCTCCTTCTGCGCAAATGGCAATCCTGTATGAGTATCGTTGCCGGATATCCGGATCTGTCGGGCGAATGCCATCATGGACTCTCTGGACTCGGCCCAGGTCGGCATGCTGATGTCCAGACTTTCACAACGGTGACCATATGCCGAAAAATATTCGTCCCATGCCGCCCTTTCCAGTTTTACATCGTCAAAGCCTTTTGCCAGTTCAGCAAGTCGCTGATTTGCCAGTACGGTTTGATTATTGGCTATGCCGGTTAAAAGTTTATGGGTTAAATCAACTCCGTTCACCTTATCGATAAAAAAAGTGACGTATTTAAGCAGCAACTCGTAATACAAATCGGCAAATGTGATGCTCCAGCGATGCAAAGACAGAAACTGATCACTTAACCCAATAGTTTGGTCTAATAGATGTAACCTGCCCATATCAGGGGATATGGTGCATAATACTTTATTTATTGCTTTAAGCTGGCTGAGACAGGTATTATTGAAAACACGCCATTTGTGCAAATGGAAAAAAGGCAGCCAGTCAAGATTTTTACATAGTAAACGGGTAAACAGGTACGGCAAAGCCGCCAGGAGGTTGCGCCACCATACGTATGATAAACGATCGAGCAAAAGTTCTGCTTTTTTGTCTTGTGAGACAAACCGGGGTGGAATGACCGAGTATATTTTTTGAATGACGTGCAAGCGAACTGCGGGATATCCGCAGAATAGGTTGACAATTTGAGGCGCTTTGGCTAGAAAATCTTCGCCGAGAAACCACAGAGGATCGCGAAAAGCATTTTTTTCTATCAATTTGCCAATGAGGCTCCATCCCATCGGCGACATGGGAGTGGAGAATCGTTCGCTAAAAAAATAGCTGGTATATTCACGTCCGAAACCATCAAAATGAATGTGACTCGAACGGGCGGCTGCTGTGATGGGACGAGTTTGTAAAATCCACAAACGATGATCAGCATCAATAGCCCACTCAATATCCTGCGGCTCGCGGTTCAAAGCCTCAATTTTTTCTGCAATCCGGGCCAGTTCGGACAACAGAGCCTGATAGGCCGGTTTGGAAAGAGGGCCTGAAGGTCCCAACGCATCAGTTCTCTGAATTGCACGATCCAGGCGAATACGAAAAGGTTCCATGCTGCCCTGCATGAGCTGTTCGTTGGAAGCGGCGACATATTCAATCAACATCTCCCGACCAGCTCGCAACGGATTTTTTGTAAACAAAACGCCGCTGAATATCGGTTGCACCATGCTCTGCAGAATAACCGCCATAGCATTTGCATGATTTGAACTTTTTCCAGGATAGTGTTGTAAAGACAGTGCGGAAGCGGACTGAAATACGGCGTAGAGTGCATCAACAATTTGATCCGGCTCGGATAAATTTAGAAACGATTGAAACTGACCGGCAAACGAGTAACGCAGGGAATCTTCCGCGCGAGCGGAAGAGCGAACCGCAATCGACCGCGAATGGGTGTTCTGTGCGGTAAAGCTATTGATAATAGGGGCCAGTTTCTGCTTTAAATCCGAGCGGGAATCGTCATCCCTGTTCTGTAGATATTTTTGACAGGTATAAACCGGCAGAACGTGAAATTCAGGCACCGGCACGCCGTTTCGTTTCAAATCGCCCAGACGCGCAGCTTTATTGCCGACCCATTTTAACTGTCGAGATGAAAGATTTACAGCTGGAATACTCCAGGGCCTAGGCATGATGACGGCAAAGCTCGCTTATTAAAAAAACATTTTCTGGGTTGGTTTCATAGGGCAGAACGCCTGTACCGATACACACCCGTTTCCTGTTCTTTGCCAGCGCCGACACACGGTCAAGTTCCTGCGTGATCTCTGCCCTATTTGCTCCGGCAACGACGCGGGACTGCATATTAATGCGCACCATCACGTGCGGATACTTTTCCATGTTCGTCATAAAAAGCGATTGATTGGTTTCAGCCGGACAGATCAGATAACCGGCGCCGACTGCGACCAAATCATCGACAATCAGGGCGGTATCGCCGCCCATGATTAAAGCCGGCGCTGAGCCTTGCATTGTTGCGACGGTCTTGACCAGAGATAAAAGCGCCGGCAGTTCAATTTGACGAAAAAGTCGAGGTGCGAGCAAAGGCGGAGTGGCCGCAGATTCAAAAAGCGTGCTTTGCAGATTGGCTTCGTGAATAGCGGTCAGGAAATCTTTTTGTTGTGCAGCCAAATGAGCCAATGCCTCTTTTACGGTCTCTGCTTCGGTCAGAATCGCCATTAATAAAGATTCGAAACCCAGCAGCAGGGAGGCCATGGAGAACGGACCGCTTACCGGAATGCGTATATCAGCTTGCGGAAACAGCTTTTTCAGTTCTTTGCCGGCGTTTATCAGCATCGGCAAACGACCATGTCGCGATGGATCCAGGGGCGGCAATGATAACAACTGCTCCGGTGTGTCGAGGAGCGGTTGCATGATCGTCGGTATGTCATTGCCCGATGCCGGATGCACGGTTGCGCCATACGCTTCTGCTTCCGGATTATAGATATCGATGCCAACCGTAATCGGCGTATGCTGATATTTATGAAAAGCTGCGGCATGCGCCTGCACCAACAGGTTTTGATCGCGCGACACCTGCCAGGGCGTTTTTTGAATGACCGCAGCTGCATGTTCATAAATGGCCGGTTGAAAAAATAAAACCTGATCCCGCATCAATAATCCCGTGTTTTATGATATTCGTCAAGCATAGCCATATAGTTATCGTACTTGACGCCCACGGCAATCGAGTGGCTGGCGCCGAGAATAAAACGGCTTCCAGCTTTGGCAGCCAGCATGGCCTGACGCACGTCGCGACGAACATCCTCCGGCGTACCGTTGATTAAATTTTCAACGTTAACGCCGCCCCAAAGGGTGATGCGATCTCCATAACCCTTTTTTACGCGCGCCAGATCCATTCCTGCACTGGCTTGAATGGACTGATAAGCATCGTAGCCGATTTCAATAAAATAATCCAACAAGCTCCAGATATTTCCGCAACAATGTTTCAGCACCTTTTGGCCATAGGTAGATTTAACATGTTGAACTCGCTCGCGATTGATCGTCACAAAATAGTCATTAAACATATTAGGGCTGATGAACGGTCCGGAATTATAGGCAAAATCATGTCCCCACAAAACAGCGTCCGATTTTGGGTGAATCCAACGTTGATCCGCCAGAGCATATTGTTTGTAATAAAAGCGGGCGGCTTTGGCTACCAATTCCGGATCTTCGATAAGGGTCATCATGCCGTTTTCCATGCCGCCTAATAAGATAATGCCGATCTCTCCTCCCGAAGGTCCGCAAATATATTTATCGTCGCTAAAGGTATTGATGACGCTGTCCAAAATTCTCCAGGAGCGCGGATCGATTTCGGGCATGACCGGTTCCTGTTCAAACTCTTCGTGGCGAAACACCCGGGCGGATAAAACCGGGTCATGCACACAGGTGATGTCAGCCGTGAAATCAGAATACTTGAAGATGCGGCCCTGTCGGTCTTCCCAGGTGTTATCTGCGATGCGTTTGGGCGCCGGTTCATCACTCGGCAAAGGTATTTCAAAAGTGGCCATGGGAAATGTAATGATATCCAGGTCCAGTTTACGATGCAGCGCGATGTGATCTTCCAGATAACTGTCGGCCACCTCATCGTGGCGCCCTTCCCAAAAAGCGATCTGCGACTTGGCTTTGGCGCGTAGATAAGTCTCATGACCGAGTATCTTTTCAACCGTATCAAAATCAACGGCAAATTCGGCCAGCGGTACGCGATCCGGCACAACGCCCTGCAACGTCAAACTCACCCGTTCCTTTGAAGTCATTTATACCATCCGTATTTTTGCGCCGCGTCGTACATGGCTACTACATTCTCTGTTGGAGAATTATCCTGGATCTCATGCGTCGGCGCCATGGCATAACCGCCGCCGGGCATCATGATTTCCAGAGTCCGCCGCACCGTCTCTTTCACCTCGGCGCTTGTGCCAAAGGCCAGTTCTCCGGCCGTGGAAATCATGCCGTGAAAGCCAAGCCGGCTGCCGTATTTATCCTTTAGAAAAGCAGGCGCCATATTTTCAGCTTCCGGCTGCAAGGTGTCCACAACCTGAATGCCCATATCGATAAAATCGTCAAAGGCCCAACTGCTGGAACCGCAGGAATGAATCATGACCGGGATATTATAGCCGGCAGCGAGATCGACGAATTTCTGATGGCGGGGGCGCAGATGTTTGCGATACAACTCTAAACTGATGGTCGGTCCGCGTTGCGTGCCCAGGTCCTCCCCGAGCCATAACAGATCAATGAGGCCGTTGCCGGCTGCCAGAGTGCGTTCCATAATTTCCAGCCAAAGCCTGGTGCTGCGATCGATCAACAGCAGTCCGGCCGGATCATCCAACATGAGGTCCACCAGTGTTTGCTCCATGGTGCGCAGCATGCCGGTTGAATTGATAATATCGCCGACGCCCGGATTGCCAATGACCACGCAATACTCTTTATACTTTTTTGCTAAAATCGGAATTAAAGAGTAGTCATAGTCATCTGCAGACGGCAACCGCCAATTGGCCACGGTGTCGACGTCAGCGGTTTGCAACGGCCAGGCGCAATAGTCCCAATACCCGCCCCAGTCATGCTGCACCCAGCGTCGATGACGGCCAAAGTTATCAACGGTTACTCCCGGCAGATCCTGGTACAGTTTGGGCCCGACATAAGGCGCCTCGATGGTACGAAAATCCACACCCAATTTTTGCCGCAAACTTTCATCATCGTGGTGTGCGATGCCATAATAACTTTTCAGGCGCCGATCAATGGCCGGATTAGACAGATAATTGACAGGAATACGATCCGGAATTTCATGATGAAAAGCAGTCAGGACGCGTTCTTTTGGTTTCATTTTCATATGTGAAATTAAGAAAAGATGAGGTAAAAAAAAAGCGTTTCTTTTACAATAGATTGTCTTTAACCGGATTTACGCTAAAACAGCTTTGGGAGTCCCGGATGCAATTATTGGCGGATTTGAAAAAGTGAAAGTCTGCATAAAAAGAAACAGGCCGAATAGTCAATAAAATAAAACCGGGGCGCTTGCCCCGGTTTCAGATCGAGTGGTTATTTTATGAGGGTCATTATTCGGGTTTCGACATAATCACCCGCTTCCAAACGGAAATAGTAATTACCTGAGGACAGGCCGGCAGCATTAAATTTGAATTCATGTTTGCCGGCAGTCATAACGCCGCGCGCCAACTCGGCAACCTGTCGTCCCAATATGTCAAAAACTCGCAACGAGACCGGTCCCTCCTGCTGTAAAGCGAAGGCAATGGTCGTAGCGGGATTGAACGGATTGGGATAGTTGCCGAACAATTCGGTTTCCACAGACGCCAGGATCGTTGCGGACTCTTGCATTTGCTCGGTCGATTTTGCCAACGGCGCCAGAACAGACAATGGTACAACGTTCCCATCCGGAAATGCCAGATAAAGTCCGACCAACGGACCATTTTGGTTGTTATTCGGAAAAATAAATCCGGACGCGAACAACACCCCGACCTGGCCGACCAAATCGGCTATATCCAATTTATACGTGAAACGAAAGGGCGACGGCTGAGCTGCCGTCTCGATGCTCATTTCGTACACCCTGGGGAAAAGCGGTTTATAGCCGTTGAATTTTCCGTAGGCCAGACCATTGAGCAGTGTTTTATCATTACCCTTGAATTCATAATCTACTTTGACGGCCGGGCCATCGGTTACACCGTGAAACACATCGAATTCAAAATGCTTTTTCCAGCTAGCTACCTCACGCGCGTTTTTTTGCGTGTACCAACTCAACAGAGTCGACTTTTTATCCGGATTCGGAGCAAAAGCAGTGGAATCAAGAACGCCGTTCACGATGGAAACATAGGAATCGCCCGCCAGGAGCATTATTGGAAATTCGTGAATAACCTCAGCGGCAGATGCGCTCGAATGAGGAGCTAATCCCAAACTCAGGGTGTCATTGCCTGGAACATTCAGAAAGGCCGTTGCCGTGCGAAAGTCCATATTGTCTTTTATTAAAGCGCCATCAAGGTACAAATCAACTTGCGCCAGTTGCGGATCCGCGCTGTTATGAATGAATTGCACTCTACTCTGTGTCAGATTGCCGAACGCAATGACATCGCCGTTTAAATTCGCCATGCATAAGCGCAAGGTTCTTTTTGTCATTCCTGTTGGCGGATTGATGAATCCGGATGTAAAGACCAGAGTGGTCTGACCGGCTAATTTCCAAAAACCGCCACGAGCGGTGATTTCCGGACAGTTTTTATCCGGCGCGACCATGATGTCCAAAATAGCCCAACCATTTTGTGGAACCGAGAAATAATCTGCCGTAATATCGCTATAGCTCAAATTATTCACCACATTCGCGTGATCTCGATAGACAATGTTAATAGCCGGAGCATCGGGCGTGCCATTGAATGAAAATATATCGACAAGAGCCGGATTAATGCTGTACTCACGCGCCAGGGGTGTTATGAACAGAGAAAATTTGGTGCTCTTGCCGTGCGGATTCGCAGGAAATCGCGTGGTATCGCCTACGCCGCAAAAAAGAGCAATATAACTTTGACCAGCCAAAAAATTGGCAGTATAGGTGAACCATGCTTGCGAAACATCGGTACTGGTGCCGGAGGCAATGGCAATCTGCACTGCAATACCGGCTGGTATTTCCATGTACGGAGTAGCTCGCCGAAAATGCAGACTGTTGACAAAAAGAGCGCCGTTGACATAAATGTCGGCGGAATCAGCGATGGGATCCGGAGCATTATTGATCCATTGAATGCGCGCCAAATCGGCAATCTGACCTGGCGCCTGGATAACGGTCAATCCTATCACCAGGATTATCGAGTATAACAAGTATTTGCGATTCATGACCTTTCCTCCAATCATATAAGGTGGAATCGATAAATTACCATTCACCGTTTTTATTATACACGCAAAAGATCGAAAATGCCGAAACAGAATTTTTGCATATTACCAGTTTATCTGCCTGTAAAGTAGTATCAAAAATTATGCCAGGTAGTTTTAAAATTGACATTCTGTTTTTAAATAGGTTATGCAGTTTATTTTTATAGTGGTTGTTGCAGCATTTCAAAATGCAATGACAGTGTTCAAAATTGAAATAGGCGACTTGGCGCTGATGGCGCATCTTCACTGTAAAGTAAACAAGCACGACAGGTAGTTGCCAAATTTTTCATATTTTTTTCGCAATTCTGCAACAGTATCTAAAATCATTGTGATATTTTCATCACGTACTTGTTCGTCCATATTTATGCAACCTACTCCGGTAAGCCAGGGATTTCCTGAATCACTGACAAGCTTGCTAATCGTGTCGTGGATTTGACAGCCGGGGAGATTGCATGATGATTTCGACCGGACTTGACCGTATATTTAAAAAAGTATTTGGAAGAAAGGAGCGCAGGCGCGATATGTCGCCGCCCCAACCGAAATCCAGGAAATCTAGATGGGGAATTTTTGCATAGATTTCAGCATAGCGATGCGGATCAGCGCCGCAATAATAAATGCCATAAGGACGATAACGTTCGCTCCACTTCAGGTCGAAAACGAATAGAAATTTTTCATAATCCCTGACCGAGCGCATCGTATGAGAACATTCAGAATGGAGGTACACAGGAGCAGCGAAATGACGAAAGATTACATCCTTTGGAATAAACAGATAAGCGGGAATGCTGGAATACGGGTCTGCTGTATAAACAATTTTTTTGCGAACATATTTTTCGGTTTCCGCCTCTTCGACTAGATTTATCTCTAACGGCAGATCGCCGTCCGGCCTGTTTCCTAAACAGGCGATAAATTTTTTTCTGAATCGTTTTTGCTACAGGTCGAACTCTTTCAGCGAGCTAGCCTTAAACGTCAGAGCCGGCTCAAGCCTCTGGTATCGTTCCTGCCAATATCTCAGACATGAAAATTCGTGTGGAACCATTGGTTTTCCTTTTGATTCGGGTACGGTATCAAGGTTTGTTGATAGATCACCATAAAAACTCGTGTGAGTTTGACCATTTTTCCAGCAATAGAATTTTTAACCATGTTTAAATAATCACCTGGGTGTCTCCCCCCCTCTCCAAATTGATGTCCATATTTGATCTGTTAGTCTTCCACGCACCTGCTGTGAAATCAGGAATATCGATGGAACTTGATCGATGCAGGACCGACCATTGGCTCAACGGCACAATGGCGCTCCATGCCGCTGCGTCGTAAACATCCATATCTAGAGGCAGGCCGTTGCGAAGACAGTCGATGAGCCGCCAGCTTTCCAGCAAATCCGTCCCGTCATGTCCAGAACCCATTTTTTTTGCGATTTCGCTCATTTTCCGGGTTATTTTTGCGGAATATTTCTCTTCAAGAATTTTAAATTCTTCTGCAGAGATCCAGGCATGGTTACCGACGGACAAGCGTGGTGGTTGCGGATCATAGAGTGCCGCGCCTTTAGTTCCATAAATTCCGTGGGTGTAGCTATGTGGAGACGGATCGGTAGCGTCATGTTGAATTGAGATGGTCCGTCCCCGGGTCGTTCTGATGGTGGTAACGCTCATATTGCCCCGATAACTTTTGGCCGCAAAGGGTTTGAAAAATTCATCATCCTCGGCAAGTTCACGAGCCTTGGCTTGCATCATAAAATCGTCGCTTTCAACGGAAACAAGAAATTCGAATTTGTCGCCACGATTTATATTCATAATAACACTGACCGGGCCCAGCCCGTGTGTGGGGTAGATATTTCCTCTGCGCGAGGCGTATTGTTTGAGCCACCACATATCCCAGTAAAATGTCTTGGAAAAATTATTGGCCATTTTACTGGTATTATATGCACAATCGCCGTGCACGACCTCGCCAAAAAAACCCTGTCGGGCCATATTGAGTGTCATGAGTTGGAACGGCATATAGCAGATATTTTCCAGAATTTTGCAGTGACAGCGCGTCTTTTCCGCGGTCTCCACCAATTGCCAACACTCTTCAATGGTAGCGGCTGCCGGCACAGCTGTTGCAACATGTTTGCCATGAGTCATGGCATAAACCGACATGGCCGTGTGCATATAGAACGGTGTGGTAATGATCACCAAGTCAATGTCATCTCGTTCACAGATCCTTTGCCAATCTTCAGGTCCGGTATAGATATCCGGTTCATGCCTGGTTCCGGCAAGGCGAGCTTTGGCGGCTTGTACCTTTTCAATTCGGATATCACATAGCGCTTTAATTTCAACCCCTTCAATGGGACTCATATTGTCAATGTATGATGGACCACGCTGACCTGTTCCGATAATTGCGACGCGTACTTTGGTCAAAGGCGGCGCGGAATAACCCGACATATTGAATCGTTGTACATGTGCCTTTTCCAGATGTTTGCTTACCTCTGCGGTATCGTTGCTGACTGTCCCCACAGTCCGGCCCTGGGCCATACAGTGGCCGGCCAGACCCATGCTCATCACACCGGTTCTTTTAAAGAAATCTCTACGGTTTTCGAACATAGGTTTGCTCCTTAATTTATCAAGTGATTCACTTACGCTATGCGAGTTGTGCATTTCAAAAGTCCATAGAAACCGGCACGGGGGAACAAAGTTCGACCAATTCCTGAACATCAAATTGTTCTAACAGACCAAAGCAAAATAAGGCCGGGAATTCTTCATAGTCGTGGTGATTTTCAATCAATTTTTTCAAACTTTTGCAATTTAGTATAGAAACGCTTTTCACCTTGCCGGTATTCATGCCGCAAGCTGCCAGCGACGCGACACCGGCATTCCACCCATCGGCATAGAGATGGAGTTTTTTTACCCTAAAATGGCGGCATGCCCAATCGAGGACGGCATTTATTTCGGCAACCTGCAGACCGAGAGCACGGTAACCAATCGCTGATAGCATTTGTGCATATTGCCATACCGGACCTGAATCGGGAACGCATTCACCCATAAAAAGCGGATCAATGACAATCACGCCCATACCCTGGTTTACGAGATGCTTTACCAAGTTTGCTTGCATTGTTTTGCCTTGATCTGCAATGACCAGAACAACCGACTCTCGTTTGTCTGCCATAATCGATACAGCGGGCAAAGTCCATTCACCATTCATGACAATCCTAAAATGATCCGTTTTCAGTTTTAGATGATTATCATGGCTTACTCGGATTGCGTTTGCCTTCATGGGCATCAAATGCAAAATTTTTGACAGTCTGTCTTGGGCGTCTTTTCGCGAGTTGTATGACGTCGCCTTGTCCCCGAGAGATGAAAAAGGCTGCAACGCCTGAGATATTTGATTCTTTGGCAGAGTTTTGCTCTGTTCGATGGCGAGGGTGTGGAAATTGGCGTTATTTTCCGGTACGCCCACGATCAGGTCCTCATATTTATAAATTTCACCATCAGATGGAATTTCGGAATCGATGGCTTTAATGGAATCACTCATAGAGGGCAGGAAACATCTGTTGATAAATTTATAAAATTTTTCCCTGTTATCCTGATCATAATTGTGTGTACCAGGTGTGGTGTTCTCATAATATGAAAAATTATCCGCTTTGTTCAATAGTTTATAGATGGGCGCCACCGGTTCGAACAGGGAAGCATAGGCACGACTGGATTTAAAACAACACTCGTCATTTGCGTTATAAATCAACAAAGCTGGTCGTGGGGCCAACAACGCTGTCAGATGGCTGTAATCGGCAACGGTCAACAGATCACATGCGTGCTGTTCGAGATCACTGATATCCGCAAGATTGCTGGTGCGGGACAAAAAGCCGATATACCCGGCATTGGGCGCTGCTGCCGAGATGCGCGTATCCAAGGAGCTTAACATAATCGTTTGCCAGCCGCCTCCGGACAAACCGGTCATGGCGATGCGGCCCTTGTCGGTCTTTGGATACATCTCTAAAACATCGAGCCCACGTTTCATAGCTAAATAAAAAACAGACAAACCGCTAATACCACACAGTTCGAGGTAGGCCATCCGGTTATGGCATAAATCTGCATGATTCAGTTCACCATAAAAAAGCCAATCAGGGTGTAGCGCCAGCATGCCGCGTTTGGCCAGATTAATGCTGCGCATCTGTTCATACGGCAGGGCCTTGCCCGGGCCGGCGTGCCCATTGACGTTCAGAATTGCAGGGATCTTTCCCACATCGGCAGTTGGTTCATACAGCAATGCTGGAATCCAGAGTCCGGGCAGGGCCTCGTAAGAGAGTTTCCTTATGAGATAACCTTGACCGGTTTCGATGATGCGGCCCCAAACGATTTGCGGTTTACCATGATACCATTCAACTGGAACATTTCGATAGACAACGTGATCCAGTACCTGCTGTCGTATTTGTTCACTTTGCGCGCGCCAAACCTCCGCAGACTCTGGCACTGTTAAGGGCGGGATATGACGTTCGATGAACCGCCTAACCTCACATCGCAATCCGTTTTCGGTCAGTATTTTTTGATCAAGCCAGCGCTGCACAGTCATGTCATCGGCACTTGCTGCATAAAGCGCAGGCAACATCCACAACAGCAGCTTACTCAACATAGCAGCCCCATCGGAAACAAGATATGTATATTTTTGTACACAACATGTGAAAAATGAATCATTCGGTATATTTAATAGATCTTGTTTTTAACAGCAAATTGCAGCACAAAAAGGTGCAATGAATCTTAATTCACTCCATAGAAAAACCGATGTAGGGTATTGCTGATACACAGGAGGTTCATCAACCGGCAGCGGATTTCCTCAGCCGTTGAGTTAAAAGTCAAGAGTTGATACTGACACTGATTTTGAGTCAATTTCGAGAATTTATTCTGCAAAGTCAACACCTTTATCAAATTTTCATTGCTCAGTCTGCCTGAGTAGATGCTGCTTTGGCTGTGCGCGGTAAAGTTTGAAAGAAATGAGAATTAATCCCGATTGATTTCCCTTGCATATCAGAGTGAATTTTTTTAAACTAAACCTCTCACTTGCACAGGATTGATAATCATATGGCCATGCCATACACTCTTGAGGGAATCGGCATCGATCCGAATCCTGATTTTAGCAGGCTGTTAAAAGTATTGCGCCATGACGGGTGCCCTGATCGAATTCCGGTTTATGAACTTTTTATAGATACAGAGATGATTCAATTGCTATTGGACAAACCGGTTCCCGACTGCGTTTCCACAATAGAATTCTATTATCGCGCTGGTTATGATTATGTTCCGGTCTGGCCTGTAATTCAGATGCACACCGGCGATTTGACAGACGCGCGACAACCTTTTCCAATCCGTGACCGACCGGGTTTTGAACAGTATCCGTGGCCGATCCTAACCGACCAGAATTTTAGCAATTTCGAGCTCGTGCCTAACTTTTTACCGGATGGTATGATGATGATCGGACAGATCGGTGGAGTGTTTGAACGAGTTCAGATGTTGTGCGGCTATGCCAATTTATGCTATCTCCTGGCAGATGACCGTATACTTGTTCATGAGATTTTTAATAAAGTGGGCGCTTTATGGGCAGAAATTTATCAACGGATGGTCCAGTATGACCGTATCGGCGCAGTAGTCATCAGTGATGATCTTGGTTTCAAAACGCAAACACTCATCTCCATACACGACATAAAAGAATTTCTAATACCCTGGTATCAGCGTCTTGTGCAAATGGCACATCAGGCTCAGAAGCCGTGTATTCTGCACTCGTGTGGTAATCTTTCTGAAATAATGCCGTATCTGATCAAGGACGTCGGCATTGATGCCAAACATTCCTTTGAGGATAGCATATTACCTGTGACCGAAGCAAAAAAAATATATGGTTCACAAATCGCCTTACTTGGTGGATATGATCTTCATAAGCTTTGCAGCGACCAGGAAGCGGACATTCGCAAACACACCCAAATGCTGATGCAAGTCTGCGGTTCCAAAGGCGGCTATGCCATCGGATCCGGAAACAGTATTGCCAAGTATGTTCCCAAGGAAAAATATTTAACCATGTTGGACGAATCCTGGAAACAATAAAAACCGGGGGAATAAAAGTCAGAAAAGGTGGCATGATTGATGACCAGTAAAGAAAGAATACGAGCAGCCCTGACACACAAGTTGCCAGATCGCACGCCTGTGTTTGAGTACGTTCTGTTATCCCCACTCGCTGATCTTTTGCTGGGCCGCCGCTATGCCGGTGATCCGGGCAATTGGAAGGACATGATCGCCGAATTGGGTTGGCGTCGTTTTATTCATGCCAGCGCAGTAGATCAACTGGATCTGGCACTGCTTCTGGGTCATGATATGATGTATGTCGTTCCGCATCCTCCACCACCTGATTCTCACACGGCCAATTACACTGAAGATGACAGTCCTCTGGACGATCCTGTGGTGCTGTTACAGAAAAGAAATGAACGCAACCTCCCGGACGCGCCCCCTGCAGACGAAACGTTCTTGATTTATGTCGAACTGAAGGAAGAAATGGCAAGACGCAACGTCGATCTGCCGATTTTAGCCCCGGCCTACGGCCATGGCGTATGGACCGATATAGTTTTAATGCAGACGATGGCTTTGGCGCCGGAAATTGCCCACACCCACTTTGGGCTGGCTACAAAACGCTGTCTTGCCCTGATTGAAAAATATATCGCTCTGGGAATCGATCAGATTGGTATTGGCGGCGATTTTGCCGGCACCAAACCTTTAATTTCTCCTGAGGCCTATCGTCGTTTCATTGTGCCGGAATTGCAGAATTTATCCCGGCGAATTCATCAGGCCGGACGATACGCTATCAACGCCAGTGACGGTAATCTCTGGCCGATGATTGATGATTTTTTAATCACCTGTCAGGTAGACGGGTATTTGGAAATCGACCTGCATGCAGGCATGGACCTGTCCCGACTAAAAAAAAGATATGGAGACCGGATCACCTTGTATGGCAATCTTGATTGTGGAAACATTCTCAGTTTTGCCAGCGCAGATCAGGTCCGTCAGCATACGATTGAATGTCTGACCAAGGGCTTTGGGAACGGGGGACATATTTTATGCGCCAGCAACGCCATCACTGCCAGCGTGCCGCTGGAGAATTATCTGGCGGTTATCAACGCGTATCGTGATATGTTTCAGCTTGAACGATTTTCTCCGTAAGAAAAAAATTTTCTTAAGCGCCACTGTAGAAACACCGCTCCTCCCGGCAGTGCCTGCCTGTTGCAATTTTCTACAGTCTTTTTTTATACACCAGAATTTTTGAGCTCGGTCGTGTCGGCATTGCGATGGACAGACCTCGATCGCTCAATTCAGCACCGGAGTAATAGACCTCACCAGGTTTGTCCATGTCAGTGATTCGGTAGGAAGCGTTGCGGTCCAGTCCAGATAATTTGGTTCTTCCGGTTTCGCAGATGCTCAGGGGTCGGCGAAAAACCTGCACCATGCCTTCGTTCAAATCCGGTCTATTGAATTGCCAGGCGATCCAGGAATCCTCAGCAAGTGAATAACTGGTAAGCGGATAGTAATCGCCGTAATAATAAGGTTGAATGGAACGGTACTGTCGGATAGTGTTAATGAGTTTTGACCAGGGGAAATTATGATCCAGATGTTTCTTTTGCGGCTCGATGCCGTTGCTGTATAATTCAAACACCCAACCGCTGGAAAAGGATGTACGAACGGCATAATCTTCATCCACACCGGGCTTGCCGGTCGGAACATAGGTGGCGTTGAGAGGAATCCAGGAAGAGATGCCGAAAGTTTGACTCTGTACGGCGATGATACTGCCTGCACCGTCTGTACGCCATAACGGTACAGTGCGACTTATTGCTTCCAAATCCAACCGTCGACCACCGGAAGCGCAATTATCAATCATTAATCCGGGGTGTCGTAGCAACAGACCGTCCCAAAAATCATACAAACCCTGGATCCAGCGAATTTCGCTAATACCTTGGCGATCCGGCGCATCGGCTGCCCGCCAGAATTCCAACGGACCTATATTGGCATCATGGCGAAAACAATCCATCCCGTATTCCTCGATGCGGGAAGAGATAAAATCCGTCAGATATTTGCGTGCTTCCGGATTACCGAGATCCCACAACCTGTCATTATCCATTATTTGATTGCGTCGGCTTTCCCATAAATCTTTATTGGGATCGTGAAATGAACCGTACCAGCTTGAAAATTTACGTTCTTCGGGTACGGTCAGCAACCAAGGTTTATGTTCTTCATACCAAGGTGTGCC
This sequence comes from uncultured Cytophagia bacterium, assembly GCA_964387285.1. Lineage (GTDB taxonomy): Bacteria > Zhuqueibacterota > Zhuqueibacteria > Residuimicrobiales > Residuimicrobiaceae > Anaerohabitans. The sequence continues at coordinate 86,130 of CAYLWO010000001.1, forward strand.
CGGAGAAATTCTTTCGGGTTCAAACCAGAGCAAAAATTTGCGATGGGATCGATGCAACAAATCAGAAATAGGTTTAAATCCATTCGGATAGAGGTCTTTTTTCACTCGCCAGTCACCGGGCGTAGTATGCCACAATCCTTTGCCGTACCATTCCGCATCGATCCAATAATAATCGATGGGCAGATCATAGCTGATGATCTGCTGTATGTTTTTAAGATGATCTTTTATCGGCGTGCCGCCCCAATTGAATGTGCATACCGGCATGTTATAGGGTTGTCCGTTCATCAACGGCCGATGATGCGCCAGTATGAAACGACGCAACTGATTCTGTCCCTCCATCCGTCCTTTGTGATAGGAGAGCAGCGCGATCAGAGGTGTGCGAATCTCTTCCTGAGGATGCAATTTCAGATGCGTCAGCGCTAACCCGGCCTGTACGCGGGTGAGTTTGGGATTTTCCTGTTTAAAAGAGGTTTCCCACTCTCCGGACCACCCTACCGCAATAATCAATCCAGCCTGTTCACTCATTTCCATATTAAAATAGGGCAGGTACTCGCTGGATCCTCGACCTGCGCCGGGCCTGAGTGACAGAATGGCGCCGTCGTTCAAAACGCGCCGGAAAGGTCGGAAATCCTGAGGACTACAAACCGCTCCACGGTGATAGTTCAAGACTGGTTCAATGTCGGCAAGAAGATGAATATCCAGAGCCTGGATGGCTTCGATAATGGGTGTGTCAACCGTGCCATTGTTTTTTAAATACAGGATCCACTCTACAGCCGGGAAATCCAGATATTCGATACCCTGTAAACGTGCCTGCAATCGGGTCACCGGATCTTCAAAAAGAATAACCCGTGAGATGCGCTTTTCATCCAGTATGCTGGTTACCTGCTTGACTTGCCATTTCGTTAAAAATTGATGTGAGGAGGTCGCCTGATAGACAAATGAAAACGGGGCGCTCGAGGTAGTAAATATGGATTGGGCTAACTTGTCTTGAACGGTTATGGACGGCATACCCTCAGAGTGAACAGGGTTGATCAGCCCCACGAGAATTAACCAAGATACCAACACTCCCTGAAAAATTTTCATAGTTGCTCCTAGCGATCGGTTATTGAATCAGACACTCCATCATGAAGTTTGTTTGGGCTTTCAATTGTAAAGAAATTGTAACCATAAAATTTCAATCGATGCCATCAATGACATTTCTAATACAAACTTTTGAGTTTAAGTGAACAAATCAAAAAAATGGAAAAAAGATAACCTTTAGCAACAGAACGCAGTAATTCATCTATGAGTTCGAGATGTTACGATAATTTGTGCACTATTGCAAGAAAATAAACATTTTTCTTACAACTTTCTGCTTGATTTTTAATACCTGATTAGTTATACTGAGTTCATGTCGGTACGTCAAAACGCACGGAGATAAGAGAGTATCCAGATGCCGGCGAGGAGAACGTCCCTGCATTAATCAAATCTCACCACAAAAACAACATTTGACAGAAATTAAAAGTTCAAATCAAACTGCAATGGATATCATCATGTCGACTTGAATCCAGGCGAGCAATCGTGATGTAAAAACATATTCCTGTTTTTGGAGCACATACTGAACCATATCTCTGATCGGGAGTTCATATGAAATTACGATCTTTAAGCCGCTCTGCTGGTTTGTCATTATTGTTAATTGTAATTCTCCTTCTCAAGGGTGCCCTCGCATTGCCAACGAGTCCACAGTCGGCTCAACGTCAATTCATCAAGACCTTTGACCGAGGCAAAACTGTGCCGTTCTCCTTCCAATACGATGGTGTCGTTTCTCAACAGCTGCTGCAACGCAAAGCAGAAATTTCTTCACCGCTCCCTCAGGAAAACACTCGCACCATAACGTACACGGTCCACGGCTCGCAACTGTCGATCCGTTGTGTGCTTAAAGCTTATGCCGATTTCCCGGCTGTGGAGTGGGTGTTATATCTGAAAAATACCGGCACTGCAGATACTCCGATCATTGAAAGTATTCAAGCGCTGGACTATACGGTAAATGCCAAAAATGAACATCCGGTGTTGCATTACAGCCGTGGCGCTGCGGTTTTGCCGGAGGATTTCCAACCGTTTCAGCGTGTCATGAATCATGGCGCCAAAGTGTATCTGCACCCGGGCGGTGGTCGTTCGTCCAGCGAATACATGCCCTTCTTCAATCTGGCACAAAACGCAGGAGACGGTGTGATCGGCGCGGTTGGCTGGAGTGGCGAATGGGCTCTACAATTTTCAGCAGATTATTCCTTCAACACACGCCTGATGGCCGGCCTGGCACTAACCCATCTGAAATTGCACCCGGGTGAGGAAATACGTTCACCACGGATGGTTCTGCTTTTTTACTCCGGCGGCTGGATCAACGGCCAGAATCTTTTTCGCCGGTTTGTTTTACGCCATCACCGTCCGCTGGCAAATGGCCAACCGTTTGATCTGCCAACTTTTTGCGGTAATTGGGGCGCTACACCGGCCTCTGATCATCTTTTAAATCTACAAGCGATCATTGACCATGATTTACCGGTAGATTATTATTGGATCGATGCGGAATGGTACGGCAAGGGGGTGTGGTTCAAAACAACCGGCGATTGGCGGCCGAAAAAAGAATTATATCCGGACGGTTTTAAACCCATTAGCGATCTCGCCCACCGACACGGGCGCAAATTTTTACTTTGGTTCGAACCGGAGCGCGTTTCTCCCGGAACACCCTGGTATCAAGATTATCCCAACTGGTTGCTCAGCATTCCCCCTGAGAAAAAATTTGCCAGTTGGGAAGCCTCTTTTCACGATCCCTCAAAGGTGCTTTGGGAAAGTCGACGCAATCAGATAAACGATTATGACCGGTTATTCGATCTCAGCAATCCAGAGGCGCGCAAATTTCTTATAGAGTATATTTCCACACGCATCGAGGAATGGGGAATAGACTGTTATCGTCATGACGCCAATATGGCGCCGCTGGATTTTTGGCGAGCAGCCGATGCGCCGGATCGCCAGGGCATTTCAGAAATTCGCTGGATAGAGGGATTGTATGAGTTCTGGGATGGATTATTACAGCGTCACCCAGGCTTGATCATTGACAACTGTGCATCCGGCGGCCGACGGATCGATCTGGAGATGATGAGTCGCTCAACCCCATTCTGGCGCACCGATTTTCCTGTTGGCGCCAATGTCCGCCAAAGTCAAACCTACGGTATTTCGTTTTGGGCGCCGTTGAACGGCACCGGTTACGTCAGTCTGGCCAAAGACGACGACTATGCCCTGCGCAGCACATTTGGAGCAAGTTTTCAATTCGAAATATTCAACAACGGCATGGAAGCGCAAAAAAAGATTGATTTCTCCGCTTATCCCTATGACCGTATGCGTAAAGTTTTAGATCTTTATAAAGGCATCCAAAAGTATTATTATGGCGATTTCTATCCTTTGACGGAATATTCCACGAACGATGATTCTTGGATGGCTTGGCAATTCCATCGACCTGATTTAAACGAAGGGATCGTGCAAGTTTTTCGACGTCCGCAGAGCATTTGTGAAACCGGACGAGTCACGTTACAAGGCCTTGAATCCGGCGCACAGTATAGTCTCTTCGAAGTTGACACTGGAATTGAACAACAGCTGACCGGCCAAAAACTGCTGTCCGAAGGACTGGCTGTCTCTCTCATGCAATGTCCGCAAGCATTGATCGTGATCTATAAAAAATTGACTAAACCTGGAGGCGGCTTATGAAGAGGTGCGACTCTTCCAGTCTGGCGATGTTGATTGTCTGTGTGATGATTGTCCAATCGGTTGCTGCCAGTTCGGAAATAGATGCGGCAAAATCATGGCTGCGTGAATCTCTATCCCGCACCGATAAACTGCCTTTTTCATTTTGCTATAACAATCTCTTGTCATTGGAGCTGTTGAATAAATGGCAAAAGAAGGAACAGAGCAAAAGAATTGACGAACAGCGAACCGCTAAAACACAAATGCTGACCGATCCGGTCACCGGTTTACAGGTCCGTTTCGAAGCCATCGAATATCAAGATTACCCGGTCGTTGAATGGATTGTCTATTTTAAAAATGCGGGTAAAGTCGATACGCCAATCCTGGAAGACATTCAGGCTTTAGACATCAATGTATCCTCACCGCAAATGGATCCGATTCTTCATTATCACCAAGGCGCTACCTGCCGTCCCGAAGATTTCAAACCGTTTCAACGTGTAATGAATCCGGGCGCTACGGTATCTCTGCATCCGGGCGCCGGACGTTCTTCTTCGGAATACATGCCGTTTTTCAATCTGCAAAAATCGGAAAACGAAGGCATCATCATTGCCCTGGGCTGGACCGGTGAATGGGCGGCAGAATTCAACACCGATTATTCGCGTCGAACGCGCATACGCAATGGTCTGGCCTTGACACATCTGAAACTGCTACCGGGCGAAGAAATCCGCAGCCCGCGCATGGTCCTGTTGTTTTATAACAAGGGCAGAATGAGCGGGCAGAATCTGTTACGCCGTTTCATACTGAGCCATAATCGTCCGTTGATCAACGGTGAGCCGTTCGATTTACCCACTTTTGTGTTCTACTGGGGCGGGACGCCGGCCCATGATCATCTCGCCAACATTCAGGCTACCTTTGTCGATCATGATCTTCCATTCGACTATTACTGGATTGACGCAGAATGGTACGGCAAAGGTCTGTGGCAGTGGACGGTAGGCGACTGGCGAATCAAACGGGATTTGTATCCAGACGGCATCAGGCCGATCAGCGACGCGGTACATAAAGCCGGACGCAAATTTTCATTATGGTTCGAACCGGAACGGGTGTGTCCGGGCACACCCTGGTACGAGGAAATTCATAAATACCTGCTGTTCGTGCCGCAGGAAAAAAAGTTCTCCAGTTGGGAAGCTTCTCATCATGAACCATACAAGCTGCTATGGGAAAGTCGTCGCAACCAGATCAAAGATAACGACGGTCTCATCAACCTCGGCAATGCGGAAGCACGCAAGTTTCTCACCGATTATGTCTCGGATCGGATCGTAGAATACGGATTAGATATTTACCGTCATGACGCCAATATCGGGCCGCTGGAATTCTGGCGTGCCGCAGATAAACCGGACCGCCAGGGCATCACGGAGATTCGCTGGGTCGAAGGATTATATGCCTATTGGGATGGATTGTTAGCCCGACATCCAAACCTGATCATTGATAATTGTGCGAGCGGTGGCCGGCGCATCGATATCGAAACCATCCGCCGCACCACGCCTTTTACGCGCACCGACTGGCCCATCGATCCGATTGCCATGCAGGCTCAAACCTTCGGTATCTCTCACTGGATCCCGCTCAATTCGACCATAACCGCTTTTATCAAAGCCGGCAAATCAAGCGATTATGAAATGCAAAGCTCCTATTCCAGTACGATTTGTTGGGACATGTTCGGCAATGCCATTTACCCACAACCCAGACACAATCGCGCCGAATGGCCCTGGGACAACACTAGGAGGCAAATTCAGCAATTCCGTTCCATACAAAAATATTTTACCGGGGATTACTATCCCCTCACTCTGTATTCATTAAATGAAGATGCCTGGATGGCCTGGCAGTTCAACCGCCCTGATCTCAATGAGGGCTTGATCCAGGTATTTCGACGACCCGCAAGCATTTGCGAAACCGGCAAGGTGCGGTTGTTCGGACTGGATGCACATGCGACCTATACCATTGCCAACCAAGATGCTGCAAGCACGATACATTATTCGGGTCAGACACTCATGGAGCAGGGCCTGCCATTGGAAATCGAACAACAGCCAGGGTCTCTCCTGCTCGTCTATAAAAAAAAGGGATGAACCATGACAGCTATAAATAAAATTCAGTTACGCCGGCTTTGCAGCTGGCTGTTCGTTTTTTACTGCACCATTGGTTTCTCTCGGCTCGCCGCAGCGGAATCCAGGACGATCAAAATTCTGTTCAGCTGCCCCACCTCGACGATAGAAGAGTTCCGTGCGTTTGCCGCAAGCGCCAAGCAGCTAGGCGCCACACACATCGATATCAGCGAGTTACCCAAAAGCCGTTGGCAGTGGGATTTGGACCGCAGAGATCCTTATCCGAATTGGGGCATGAGGCATGCCTCGATATTCAAAATTGTCGTACCCCCGGAATTAGCGCCGTTTTTGCCGCTTGATTATGCGCGTAAAAACCTGGACATCATCAGCAAACGGGGCGCCATATTGAATGAATTGGGATTAAAGGCCTCTTTCTCAGGCAAAGAACCTTGCTGGTTGCCTGAAAAAGTATTTCAGGCTCATCCCGAATGGCGCGGCCCTCGCTGCGAACAGCCTCGTCGGGCGAGAAATACCTACTATGCCCCTTGTATTGACCGACCTGAAATCCTGGCGATGTATCGCAAGGCGGTGGCCGCACTATGCCGGCAGGCGCCTATCGAGTGGTTCTCTTTTCTTACCAATGATTCAGGAGGAGGCATCTGTTGGAGTGTGAGCCTGTATCCCGGACAGAATGGCCCTGCCTGGTGCGAAAGTCGCACACTGGCAGAACGCGTCGTAGGCTTTTTTTCCACCATCCAGTCTGGCGCTCAAGATGCCGGCCTAGTCGCGGATGTATCGTTCAGCTACGGGTCAGGCTATATCTCCGGCGCAGAGATCGCATCGATCATTCCAAAACTGATGGCTGGTCAATCCATCAATGGTCAAAACAGAGACGGCGCTGAACCGATTGTCGGCGTTGGCTATTCCGCTTACGACTCGGCTGTCTGGCCTGTGCTAAGCATCCCGCAGATCATCCTGGTTGCGGAACAACTTGATGCAGCCATGAAAACAAAAAACACAGACATATCATTTTATTTTTATACATTTGAAACGGAATTATTCGAATTAATTAAACAGTATCGCCAAAATCCCGGAACCGGGATCATTCATCGGGCCCGGTGTGTGCGTGCGGTTGCGGTTGATCAAGTAGGCGAAGAGAATGCAGACCTGCTGGTATCTGCCTGGGAGCGAATCTATAAAGCGGTGATGCCCGTCAAGTCGTTGCCGGAACCGGTTTTGATGGTTGGCAGCGTGAACCAGCGCTGGATCACCCGACCCTTTGTCCCTTTTCCCATGGAGCTGACGGACGAGGAAAAGGATTATTATCGAAAATTTCAATTCCAGGCCAATTCTGAAGCAGAAGCGGCTGACTTGATGAATATGCAGGGCCATGAGGCGATCAACGGCTATTCCGGTTCCATGATGGCCAGTCGTTGTTTTGATTCAGCCATCGCCCATCTACGGGCTGCTGTGCGGGATCTACAATCGATCGCAGAAACGACCAAAAGAAAAGAGATCGGCGAAAAGATCAGTCTTTTACAAATGCGTCTCAAAACTTTGGTTTGTATATATCGCAACGCCCGAAATGCCGTAAAATATCAGGATATCCTTGATCGTACAGATTACAGCACCCCTCCTGTGGAAGAAAACATCTGGCCGATGGATGGTGATCAGAAATTACGCGAAATTCAAAACATCACTCGCGATGAAATTGATAACACATATGAGCTGGTCGGACTGCTGAAAGAAGCCCCGGTTCCGCTTTTATTTCTAGCGCCAAATCAGGCTGATGAAGATGTAATGCAAATCGGGCCGGACATAATACAGCAACTGCACAAAAAAATAGCCATCATGGTGAAACATCAGCTGGATGTGCATCGTCTGTACAAGCGCCGGCAGAGCTGAAAAATATTCTCTACATAAATGTAATCGGCATCATGGTTCATCAAGCTGTTTGCTCTAACGGGTCCGTCCTAATGGCCAAAAAATGAAAAGGTGAAATCGCTATGACAAAACTAGTTCTATTAGTCTTATGCATCACAAACGGACTCTATGCGGCGCTGCCGGAAATCACCCCTCGCGATATTTCCAATGCCAGAAGAAAAAACCTGGTCCATCCTTATCTCTACTTTGGAGAAAAGGATAAACCCGCTATGATGCAAAGGATAAAAAATGATCGCGAATCCAATGACATCATGATCAAACTGCACGCCGAGGCGGAACGTCTTCTTTTCATGAAGGTTGATACGGCGATTCCTGCGACGCCCAAAAATCCCAATTATGTTGGAGAGAACAAAAAAGATGATTATGAACTCAATAACACCGAAAATGGCTATTTATTGTCTTTTGTATATCAGATGACTGGAGATATCAAGTATGCCCAAAAAGCGTTTGAATTTTTGGATTGCGTGTGCGATATTCCGGACTGGTCGGCAAGATATCACCAATTTCCAATTATTTATACTCGTGTTTGGCCGTGGAATGTGCCTGATAATCAGGTGAGTTTCGGCTATGACATATGGGTTGCAGATATATCGCGAAAAATAGCCGCCGCCTATGACTGGCTTTATCCGGCGCTCAACAAAACCCAGCGTGATCGCATCCGCGGTGCTCTGCTGGAAAAAGCAATCATACCCGTGCGTGGAAATTACGAATACAGCTGGTGGGCGACCGCCTATCGCTGTAATTGGTGCGGCGTGTGCAACTCGGGATTGGGCTGTACAGCCATCTCCTTACTGGCGGAAGAACCTCAGCTGGTAGATGTCATCGCCGAATCCTATAACCGAATCGCCAGGATGTTCGACCAAATCGATGAGGATGGCGGCTGGCAGGAAGGCACAGACTATTGGGGATATGGCGTATCCATGTCCGTGATTTTTGCCGATGCGCTCAAACGCCTGACCGACGGGAAATACAATCTTTTTCAGCACCCCAGGATTGCGCAAAATACAGTCCATTGCGCCTTGTTCAATTCTATTCCACCGAACAAGACTGTGAATTTTGCCGACGCCAGTGATGAGATGTATGGGCCCTCCTACTTTTTCAACAAACTGGCCGAAGAAACCGGCAGCCGTGAAGCAGCCTGGTATCGACAAAACAAGCAAGGGGCCGGCAGTGATCCGTTTGACATCATCTGGCCCAGAAGCACGGTCAAACCGGGCTTGCCCGAGCAGTCGTCACACCTGTTCGCTGGCATAAACTGGGCTGTCATGCGCAGTGACTTTACCGACCCTGATAAAGTTCTTGTAGCATGCAAGGCGGGCTATAACGACGATCCACATCACGGACATCTCGATTGCGGCAATTTTATCATACACTGGCGCGGCAAAGGTTTTGTGTCTGAAATGGGTCGCCTGGTTTATGATGAACAATACTTTGATGATTCGCGTTGGACCTATGCACAAGTCTCAAGCGCCGGCCATAATGTCGTGCTGGTTAATGGTGAAAATCAAATCATAGCCAAACGAAAGGACCAACCATGGAAAGAAAATATCGGCGGTAACATCCTTTCTTTCAAAGCCACAAAAAGTCGGGATTATGTGCTCATGAATCCGACCAAGGCCTATCCGGGTCAACATTTAAAAGGCTGGCGGCGTCATATCATCCTTGAAAAACCGGTCATCACGGTGGTGGTGGATGAGGTTCATTCGGCCAGAGGCGCCGAAATTGAAGCCCGGTTTCATTCTCAGGTTAATCAAACAGTAAAACAAGGTTACTTGCTGTTGGAAAACCAGGATGATAAAATGGCACTCATACCGGTGACGGAAAAAGAATGCCAACTGCGCATGGGCAAGCATGGATTGCTGGCGCATATGAAAGACGCGCCTTTTACCTGGTTCCCATATTGTGGAACCGTTGTGAGCGCCGCCGACACTATAACCGTAATGGCGGAGATAATCCTGCCGATACACGACGACAACGAAGCTCAGCAAATTGTTCAATCCAAAACCGTAACGGTCGATTCCAAAGGTAATTACACGATTTCCTTCATGAAACTGGGAAAACAATATTCATTCAATTTCAAAAAAAGAGAAAGCGGATTGGAATTAGTATGGAATTAGCCAGCCTCAACATAGCAGTAGTAAAATCTGACTGTCGGCAGGGTTCGCTCATAAATAGGTACCCGGAAAAACAGGCGATCGGTTTCTTGCTTTTTCTGCTTTTTCTTGGTCACGGGAACCTGTGCCTTTCACAAAACAATTGGTATTCCGAAGGCGGGTTTACGCCCAAGACTCGCATGGAAATTACTTTGATAAATACACTGGATTTCGATAGAACGAATTGTCCGATCGTTATTGAACGTGAGCGGCTGCCGATAAAAAATCTGCATGAAATGTGGGTAACCATCGTCGATCCCCAATTGCCGCCTAATCCCGAACCCGACGCCCAGACGCTTCTGGAAGGCGGCGGTCATTTAATCCTGCATGAAACGAATGGTCATCAGATTTTTCGACAACTGGATGATATTGATAAAGACGGCCTTTGGGATGAACTGTTTTTCATGACGGATATCAAGGCTCATGAATCAAAAGTGATGTATATCTATATCGGCTTTTCACAACGTGGCTGGAATGAGCATGGCACTCATGCGGCTGTGGGAAGTTATTGCCGTCACCTGATGCCTTTCTGGGAATCCGGCGATGTGGGGTGGAAGCTTTGGTATCCAACAGATTGCGACGTCTATGGAAAAAGAAAAAATGTGCTCATGTCCTATGAATTGTACATGAAAAATCTCAACGGCTATGCCGTGCCCCATGAGTATGGTTCGGACATTATGACGGTTGCCACCTCTTTCGGCGGCGGTGGCATTTGCCTGTTCGAACATCCCTCGCATCCGGACTCGGTATCACGCCCGCGGTTTTCCCCTTGTCCGGGCGAGCGGCTGTCGGATAAAGGATGGAATGAAGATCCGATTGCAGATACCAGATATGCCTATGATGTAATTGTGAATGGGCCTTTGCGAAGCATGATTCGGGTAAAAACCATGAACTGGGACACGGGGCATGGCACCTATGAGCTGGAACAGTATTATTGCGCTTATCAAAATCAGAATTACTCATCGTGCACGGTTAAATTTTTGCAGTTTAAGCCAAAAGACCCGGGTACTCTGTTTGGTTGCGGGATTCGGAAAAACGGACGTGAATTCGATCGTTTTCAAAATAAAGGCGTTGTGCTTACGATCGGGGATGAGGAAATTGCCGATCCGGATGACAAGCTTGGTACAAAAAAACTGCATGTCGATTACGTGGGCAATGCCCTCGTCGTCAAAGATCGATATCGTCCGGCTTTCCGGTTCATTCCCGGCTTTGAAGGGAATTACGCCTTTGCTATTCCAGTCGACAAAGATCTTTCATACGAATATCTCATTTTTGCCGCCTGGAGCGAAGGAAGCATCCTTAAAGAACCCGAGGAATTCAAGGAGTATGTGAAAAGATCAGCCCAGGAGTACAATAATCCCATCAAGGTAAATTTCAGATCCGACACTCCTATCGAAAAATTAAAATAAACGGCCTAACGCTTTGAGACCAAAGTGCAGTCCGGATTCTCAGGTCCAAAATGTTTGAGCATAACAATGGGATCCGTCTGCGATAAATTTGTAATTTCCACACCCTGCTTCGCCGCCTCAATGCCGACAAAATACTCATCATGCGTCAGTTGGCCGTAACGAATCAATGCAGGCGTCTCAATATCCCAACGGCTCATTTTACCATGCCCCTGCATCATGATCATGCCATAGGCGGCATTATCCAGTATGACGGCCTTGCAGCCAGGCAACACCATCAGCTCCTTGGCGGAATAAGCGGCAGACTTGTAACAAATCCATTTTTCGATATATCCCTGTGCCTTCATCTCTTCAATGGGCTTGACAGGAATGGGCCGCATAAATCGATTCTGTGCAAAGTTCGGATCAACATTCAGCTCCCAGTCGATAACCTCGATCAGGTGTTCATAATTATTAAGCTTCTCTGGGGGAGTATTTTTCCACAGCAAATCTGTGGAAATGATCTGGTCCCCTGTCAACGACTGATACATGGCAAATACGTCTGACGCCTTTTGCGGCTCATAAGTACAAAGACTGCCTGGAGCATGCATCACACCCGGAGGGACATCCCAGCCGGTGCCGACTTGCAGGCGATAGGCGGCAGAGATATTGGTGATTTTGTTATCCCCCTTGGTAAAATTGACCAGGCATTCACGCACCTGTTCTTTCGTCGTGCCGGGATTGAAACCAAAAAAAGTATAGGGAAAATCGCCGCCATAGTTATTGACTTGCGGCGGGAAATAGTAGGATTCGGGTTTGCCCAGTTGTCCTGTCAGTTTGGCGTGTTCGTCGCGATGGTGTACATGCAACGGCAGAGCACCTTTATTATCAAAAAATTTAGAGTACATCGGCCACCGCTCGTATTCGTTCCACATTTTGTCGCCGATCAAGGACCCTTTGAGTTCGTCAACAACATCCCTCAGCAATATCTGTTCAACCCTATCGGATTCTTCCAACACCACAAAGCTCAGCCCTTCATTCGGAGATGTCAGCGGGCCATTATCAGCAGGTGTGGTTGATGAAAACCAGCGTTCATCGATGCCGCCCCGTTGACCGCCGAGAGCGTAATAATCATCCGGATGCAGTTTAATGCGGCGGCCAGGCACACAGAATGATCTAGGTACCCAGGCAGGTGCCAATCTCAAGATACCGTTTCCCTGGTCAATGGCTCTATTGGCTTTTGCAGTCATCGATTCCATCTGTGAATTCTCCCATTATTTATTATTTCAATTCTTTTGCTGTCCCTGGATGATTTGACAACAGGCTCAGGGTAAAAGTTGATCCGGCGTCACATTTAATTTTCTGACCACCCGTGCGCTTCCCTAACCTGTATCATAACCCTGAGAATACTATTCCATGTCGCTTGCTCAAGCATCACCTGATTGGGGAACATACAGCCGTCCCAGCATACATGCTTGAAAGCCTTGGTCAGGTTACCGTTTTCGTCGCGTAGCCAGTAACCGGCATCCCGAGGTATATTCAGCTTACCGTTCGGATCGGTTGCCAGACAGTGGCGGCCGGTCCGATCATGGTTTCCGCTGCCGAAAACCGTTGCATCATTTTGTGCAATATGCATATCAACTGTCCATGGCCGCAAAACGCTGGTGAGTTTTTGCAAAGCATCCTGGAGCAGTTCCGCATCGGTCCAGTTAAAATCCGCCGGTAAAAGTCTGCATTCAGGTGCATTATAGCCCAGCACGTACAAAAGAGTATGAGCCATATCCGCTTGAAAACCGAGATTAGGCCGGTCGACCATCTCTAATAGATGCACGGCATCTTTCCAGTTATGAATGCCGCCCCAGCAGATTTCGCCTTCAACGGCCAGTTTTTCACCATAGTCTGCTGCCATAGTGGACGCCTGACGGAAAGTGTCGGCGATTTTTTTCTGATTGCCTTCGGGATCTATCGCCCATTCCGCCGGACTGCACATCGTATCGATTCTTACGATCCCATAGGGACGAACGCCCATTTTACGCAGTTTGCCGGCAATCCGGCATCCCTTTTGCACCTGTTGAAGAAAATTCTTGCGCTCCTGTACGCTTCCCATGGCTGAACCGCCACCAGTTGTTTTCCAAATCGGCGCCACCACGGAACCTATGACAAATCCTTTACCGGCAATTTTATCAGCCAGTGCTTTTAAATCAGCATCCGATATATCAATATTTATATGCGGTTCGTAAAGGTACAGGTCCACCCCGTCAAATTTAACTCCATTAATCTCTGCCCGGCTGGTCAATTCCAACATGGTATCCAGACTCAACACCGGTTCGGAATCTGATCCTTTTCCGACCAATCCAGGCCACATCGCATTATGCAATTTTGGAAACTGATTGTTTGGCATAAATTAAACTTTCATTTTGGGGCTGATCTTCCCGGTGGTACAAGTTCCAAAAACAACTGATTCTCATTTAAACCGGCAAGAGAGATGATGGGATTGTGAACAAGTTTGTTAATTCTGTATTGCACGGTCATCGGTGGACCATAATGCATCTGCAGGGCTATCAATCCGGATGTTTCTCCGTCAGGATCATAAACAGAGGTAACAAGCTGATTGTTAATCGCTGTCCAAATATAAGGCCCTATGGCCAGAATTTCATAATGGTTCCAATCTCCAGACTTGACAGCTTTATCACCGCGGTTCGTCCAGTCCAGTTTTTCCCGGCCGCCTTCGTGATAAAGCCGACCCCAAACTTTTTCACCTTTAGCTTCTCCGACATCAGCCTGATAGCCCAGCGCCTCCTCTCCTTTTTTTGCTGAACGAAACTGAATGCCGGCATTTCCCACATCAGGTTTCAACAGGACGTCAATCGACAGGTAAAAATTCTTTACCACAGCTGTTGACCAGAGAAAAGCATTGTTGGCCAGTTCTGTATCGCTGTGTCCGGTGATGATGCCATTATTAACGCGCCACAGCTCCGGGTGAAATTCATCACGCCAACCGATCAGATTTTTACCGTTAAAAAAAGTCGAGTCCTGAATGGGATGAGGTTTATACGCAAGATATCCTTCCCAGCGCTCGTCCCAACTTCCGGGCGCGTCGTTGACGGCGATTTGTTTTTCACTCATCGGCTCATAGGAAGTTAAAACAGCTTTCGCCTGTCCGATCAGATCTTGATTTTCACAGGTGGCAATCACCTTCTGCATCGTCTGTTTTATTTCAGGGATATGATCCATGTCCCGGATAATGGCTCTGGCAACTGCGATACAAGCAGCACAGGCCTCCATATTTACATCGCTGCGATCCAGATATTCTGCACAAATTGCCAATGCTCTATAACGGTCAATCCTGGCCAGTCCGCTGAGTACGAGTTTGACTTCATCAGCGCTTTTGGCTTCAGCCAGTATGGCGACATATTTATCCAGAACCTGTGCATCGGGTTCATTGCTTTGTTTCAACATTCGCAGATACCCACGGAATGCCAAAACACGATGTCCGGGTATCTCTGCATTTTTAACGATCTTCAGCAGGCGATCTTCAGCTAGCGAGGTAGGCCATTCTGCCAAAACGCGAACAGCATTCTCCCGGGCAATGGGATCCTGATCAAGGGTTGCTCGAGCCACAGTCTTGAACGCCCGCTCATCTCCTATAATTTTCAGAACACGAAATAATGAATTTTTATTTTCATTCGTCGTTGCAGTTTCCATTGCCGAGTAGACTACTTCATCCCCCCCCTTGATTACACTCGCTCGTCTAGCCAACAAGCCGACTGTGCTTTCGGCAAAGGAACGCACCCTGGAATCCGATTGAGCCAGCAGGAGATCAAGAAAATGCGTCAAATCCTCAGGCATGGCCAGCATTCCCAATGCACGAAAAGCGGCATAGCTTATCTCCGAATCATCGCTTTTCGCCTCTGTGAGCAACTCTGGGACCGCGTCCCTGAACTGACGATTCGCCAATATGGTTATTAATCGAGACCGGTTTTTCCCTTTCGCGGATAAAAGTTGTTGCAGAATTGCTTCATCAACGCCGGGCGATGAAATAATGGTTAAGGCTGATTCCGCGGTCCTGCTGATCTCTTTATTTTCGTGATCCAGGAGCTGAACCAACAGGACGATATGAGAAGTGTTTCCCAGGCTTGCCAGACCTTTTAAGGCTTCCATTCGTACTTTAAGTTCTGCCGCCTGATTCTGAGCCGTCTTGACCAGTATTGGAACGAGAGCGCCATCTGCACGTTCTGACAAAGCCGCAATCAAGGCCGCTTGCAGATCGGCAGATATTTCGGGTAGTTCTTTAATCAATTTTTTAGTTACATCCACTCCTTCTATCCTGGGGACGAAGGAAATGGCTGCCGCTTCAAGAGCCTGATCATGCGCATGCAGAACCTTCCTTACCAGTGGGAGAGCGTCATTTCCAGCCAACTGAAGATGTCCCAGGAATGCGCCGCGACGTATGTGGCTTGGCAGTTCCGGCTTGCCCGTTCCAGCGTACAATTCCTGATAGATGGCGATCGCAGCAGAGCGATCGCCTTTCAGCGCCAGCTGACGAGCAAAGGTTAACAGGGCACCCGCTGAAGCAAGCCGCTTCGATTCATCGGTCGTTTTCAGAATCATTCGCAATGTCTTTTGTGAAGCCTCATTGACGATATGACCCAGTTCCTGGATTGCGGCCTCCGCTATCGCCTTGTCCTTTGCATCAGCCAGCCTGATCAGCATGTCGGTACTGCCGCTATCAGACAAATCACCCACAAAATGAATAAGAGCGATCAAACTCGAACCAGTGCTCCTGCCAAGCGCGCTGCGAGCGGCGGCCAGGACCGCAGGGCTGTTTTTTTGCCGCAGGGCATTACAACCGATTTGAACGATATCAGAATTTGCAGAGCTCAGCAACCTGCCTAGAGCCGGTATGGAATAATCGCTGCCGATAACGGCCAGCCAGTGTCCGGCAAATTGCTTTGCGGCCAACGAAACAGTGTCGTTTAAAACAGAGACCAAGCCCATCTCGATCACTCTGCGCAGCGCTAGGCTGTCACGTGTAGCATGAACAATTTTTTCTACAGCTATCAGATCAGCCCGACTTTTTCCGTGATCGTAATAAGAGACTTTATTGACTGCTTGTCGGATTTGCGCTTCACGGGTTTGGGCATTCCCGGTATGAACGCTTAACATCCCCACAAAAATCATGAACATTTTTAAAGCAATATGCTTTGTTCCCAGCTTCATTTTAACTCCTCGCCTTAAAAGTGCAGCACCACAGAACGACAGTTACGTACGGTCGACACGGAAAGAAACGCAAGCATACCGGATTTATGAAAACCTGCAAATCCTATTGCTGCTAGGCAAGACTCCATGGAGCCCGCATACTGCGCGAAAGCAGAGCATTAGCGTCCTCATCGTTTACGAATTTTTCAGTTTCGGGATTCCAGTGCAACTTGCGACCCAGACGCAGGCAGATATTTACGCAATGTGTGATACTGTGATTGCGCTGGGTTATTTCCGGATTCGAAGCTGTCGGTTTTCGAGACTTGATACAGTCCAGAAAGTTACGAACATGGTCATTCATAAATTTCCAGCTTACGGATGGGGCCGACCGGGTTTTTAGCAGGGAGGCCGGATTTGCATCAATTTCCCCTTCGTCAAGAATATGAATCCAACCTTCATCGCCGACAAAGCGCACACCTTTGCGACCGTTGCGTATCAGCATCCGTACGCCATCCGCATATCGTGCTTCGACATTGAAGGTAATGGGTGTTTCAGTGAAACCGTCATCCGGCCATACGGCAGTGCCTTCAAAGGAGACCGGACCGCTTTTTTCACTGTCATGCGCCCACTGGGCCAAATCGAAATAA
Source organism: uncultured Cytophagia bacterium (assembly GCA_964387285.1). GTDB lineage: Bacteria > Zhuqueibacterota > Zhuqueibacteria > Residuimicrobiales > Residuimicrobiaceae > Anaerohabitans. Next base: position 103,268 of record CAYLWO010000001.1, read on the forward strand.
TGCGGGCTCATATCACAGACCACGCCACCGCTCAAGTCCCAGATGTGACGCCAACAAGCCACGCGCAGGCGGGAATAGGGCGCCCAGGGCGCCTGTCCAAGCCAACGATTATAATCAAAGACATCCGGCTCCGGTTCAGACTCTGGTAACGCATAGCCGTTGGCTTGCATACCATCGCCAAGTTCCAGGATAATGGTCTGGAGTTTTCCGATTAATCCCTTTCGTACCGTTTCAGCCACAAAATGGTAGCTTGCATTGGATCGCCGTTGTGTGCCACATTGCCAAACCGTAGCGTATCGCTCCATGACTTCCACCAGGGATCTTCCCTCGCGAATGGTCAGCGAGAAAGGTTTTTCGCAATAAATGTCCTTGCCGGCTTTGGCGGCAAGAACTGAAAGCACCGCATGCCACCGATCTCCGGTCGCGATAACCACCGCGTCGATATCTTTTCGCTCCAATATTTCTTCCTGAAAACGGGTTGCAATGCAGTCATGATTGCCGTACTGAGAATCGACCATAATTTTCGCCAATTGCCTTCTGTCCTGAAAACAATCGCAGACAGCCGCACAATGGACGTCAGCTTGTTTCAGAAAATGGCCGGTCACCACTTTATTGCGATCCCCCATGCCGATGGCGGCTATCACAATTCGATTCGACGGCGCCACGCTACCGTTTTTTCCCAATGCGGAACCAGGAATCAGGTAGGGAGCTGCCGTCATCGTCACCGCAGTTCTGGTTAAAAATGTTCTTCGGGTAATGGAATCAGTATTCATTGTTCTGCCTTTATTTGAAATTAGCGAATTGCAATCCATTGTCTATTTTTTGCAGATTCCAAAAGTGCATCACAGACTATTTGCGTCGCCAGACCATCCTGAAAATCCGGGGCTTTTTTCTCATCTTTCGCCAATCCATCCAGAAAATCGGCCAATAAATGAATAAACGTATGTTCATAACCGATTTGACAGCCTGGTACCCACCAGTGTTTCATATAAGGATGATCCGCGTCCCATACCGAGATGGTGCGCCATCCGCGAACCAAACTGTCATCGGCATGATTATAATAATGCAGTTCATGGAGAATTTCCATATCCCACGTAATCCCGCCCTTTTCGCCATAAATTTCCAGCACATTCTGGCTCTTCCGGCCGCATGCGTACCGAGTGGATTCGAAAATTCCGAGGCTGCCGTTTTGAAATCGCGCCAGCGCAGCAGCCGCATCATCAATTCCGACAGCGGTTTTACGATTTTGGTCATCGGCTTGCGGACGTTCTTTTATAAAGGTTTCTGTCATCGCTGTAAGTGAGTCGAGCGGGCCATTCAGCCAAAGAGCCGAATCGAACGTGTGCGCCAGTAAATCGCCGGTAACGCCACTGCCTGCCAAGTTTACATCCAATCGCCAGGTTGCGTTTCCGCCGACAGGCACTTTTGGATTGATCGTCCAATCTTGAAGATAAAAACCGCGATAATGATAAATGCGGCCCAAACGGCCTTCGTCAATAATCTGCTTGGCCAAGGCAACGGCAGGCACGCCCCGATAATTAAACCATATCATATTAGGCATTCCACCATTGGCAACGGCTTCAGCCATTTCCAGTGCTTGATGTTTGTTCAGGGCAAGCGGTTTTTCGCAAGCGATCATTTTTCCCGCGGCTATCGCATACAGGGCGATTTCATGATGCATATGGTTTGGAACGCAGATGTCCACCAGATCGATGTCTTTGCGTTCGATCACTTTGCGCCAATCCGTTGTATACTCCTGCCAGCCCCAGCGATCGGCAAAAGGTTTTACCTCCGCGGCAGACAAGCCCGTAACGACTTTGCGTACAGGTTTATAGGGAAGATCAAAAAATCGGGTACAATTGAGGTAGGCGTTGGCATGTGTTCGTCCCATGAAACCGCAGCCAATCATAGCAACATTCAATGTATTTTTCATATCCGATATCTCCTTTTGTAGCGAGAACGTGCTATCGGGTTAATGAGATGTCATCCATGGGGACAAAAAAATCAAAATCTGCCCTGTGAGAGCTTGCACTCTGATGGAGACAATCAGCTGTCGTTGTTAGCAGATGTAAATTGCTGCACGGTGTTGGAAAAATATGATGATGTAAACGTACGATATTGCTTTTTCAAAATCAAGGAGATTTAGAAAAATAATCGACTTATACAAACTTGTGACAATTAGTTTTTTGAAAAGCTTGCAATTTAAAAAAATGATATTAAATTAAGATATACGATCGTTTAGAACGCTGCATCCCTGTATTTCAAAACCAAGACGCGAACATGCTTTGCCAGGAGGTTTTGTTGATCGAACATTCTGCGACCATCGGGCGGCGAGAGTTTATCAGCCGGACAGGGCTATTAGCCTCCGGAGTTGCCGCCGTGTATTCCCTCCCAGGAGCACTACAACCCACCTATGCAGCCGCTGAAAAAGGATACGCCCATTTGTTCAAATCATCGCTCGCCTATCGCAAATGGGATTCCCACAATCATATCGTGCTTGGGGACAGTACGCCGGAGAAAATACTGGAATCCATGGATCGGATGGGCATCGAAAAAGTATCCCTATCCGTACCACAAGGCGTAGAACCGGAACAGTTCCGCGCTTCGAACGATAAAGTCATTAAAGCCATGAAGCAATATCCCGATCGCATTTTCGGCCAATGTTACATAAATCCGTCGTTTCAACGCGAAGCCTTACAGGAAATCACAAGGTGTATGGATCAAGGCATGCGGCAATTGGGCGAACTGTACACTTTGTATAAAATAAATGATCCGGTATACTATCCCATTATCGAACGGTGCATTGACCTGCGCATTTCCCTATTGATGCATGCGCGGTGCGACCTGGGACTCCGGCGCAAGGGATATCCTTGCGATGCTCCCATGACCACTTCGATAGCCGATGATTTTGTCGATATCGCGCAACGCTATCCGGAGGCGAAGATCATTCATGCCCACATCGGCGGCGGCGGAGATTGGGAGTATATGTGTAAACGATTACGTTCTGCCCCCGGTATTTACCTTGACACCAGCGGCAGCGTTTCCGACGACGGCATGATTGATTTTGCCATGCGATATCTCGGCGAAGATCGATTGTTATTTGCCTCGGATATGAATTTCGAAACCGCTATCGGGAAAATCATGACCGCCGACCTCACCGACGGGCAACGTAAAAAGATATTTTTCGAAAATTTCAACAAACTGATAAATAGGGCTTGAGATCATGGTGATTGATATTAACGCCTCTGTTGGACACTGGCCTTTTCGGCCATTGCGAGGAAACACAATCGACGCGCTGCTGGAACGAATGAATGTCTATGGCGTAGACGTTTCGGTGGTCGCGAACATAAACGGCATTTTCTATAACAACCCTCAATCGGCCAACGAAGAGCTGTATGAAGCTATCCGCAAAACCGGAACCAAAGGCCATCGTTTCATACCCTTTGCCGTCATCAATCCAACCTATGCCGACTGGCAGCATGATCTCGAGGTCTCACATACAAAGTTGGGCATGAAAGGGATTCGCATCTATCCTCTTTATCATGATTACGAAATCACGCATCCCGCCTGCATTGAAATGGTAAAAATGGCGCATGATCGCCGGATGCCTGTTGCCATTCCTTTGCGAATGATCGATTTAAGGCAACGCTCCTGGCTGGATATAAACAAAGAACTCGGATTCAATGATATTGCCGCCCTGGTGCAAACAGTACCGGATGCTCGTTACATGGTGCTGGATACGCGGATCAGAGAATATGCCGGAGCAACCAGTGACGCGTCGGTGCAGATATTGAAAAACGCGTATGTTTTGTTCGACACAGCGCGTGCAAGCGGTGTCCCGATTACGGGACCAAATGGCGCAGGACTGCAGGACATTATTCAAACATACGGCAGAGATAAAGTGGCATTTGGAACCGGGACGCCTTTGATCGATTATCTGTCGCCTTTTATCAGAGTTCAGGTGTTTGAAGAGGCTGATGCCGCGCTAAAGGAGATGATCTGGTCCGGCAATGCGCTCAAAATGCTCAGTCGCTGAGGTTTCAGGTCTAAATAATGACAAGGAGTAAGATATGATCAGAATTCGCGTTTTTATCGCCCTAGTAGCGGCGATAGCTGGGTGTTCGTCTTCATGGGCTCAGGTACACGGTTGGTATACGGAAGGAGACCTCGTTCCTACAACACGAATTCGGATTGAATTAAAAAATCCACTTGATAGCGAACGAAAAGATTGTCCGGTCGTCATTTCACGTCAGCAAATGCCGATCAAAGACCTTATGGAAATGCGTGTGATACTCGTAGATCCGTCGTTGCCAGGCAATCCCCAACCCACGCCGGCTGATTTTAAAAACGGCGGCGCGCAGATTTTGCAAAAAGAGACCAATGGTCACTCGATCTTTCATCAACTGGATGATTTGGATAAAGACGGCTTGTGGGATGAACTTTTCTTTTTAACCGATATCGGGCCCGGCAAAAGTAAAACGATGTATCTCTATCTTGGATTTGCCGAGCGCGGCTGGAACAGCCACGGCACGCATGCGAATATCGGCAACTATAGTCATCATGTCGTTCCTTTCTGGGAATCGGAACAAATGGGCTGGAAACTGTGGTATCCGACCGATTGCGATTTGTACGGCAAACGAAAACCAATGCTGGTGGCCTATGAACTTTACAAGGAAAATATTGACGGCTACCTGGTTCCTTACGATCACGGCACGGATATTATGACCGTCGAGAACACCTTTGGCGGCGGCGGCATCTGCTTGTTTGAACATCCTTCTATCGCCGATTCGATTTCACGGCCACGGTTTACTCCTCAATTGGGCGACCAAACAACCTGGCATAATTTTAATCTGGGGCAAATCACCGATACGCGCTATGCTTTTGAGGTGATCACCAATGGCCCGCAACGCAGCATGGTGCGGGTAAAAACGATGAACTGGAAATCCGGCAATGGGATCTATGAACTCGAACAGATATACACGGCCTATCGCAATCAAAGTTACTCCACCTGCAAGGTTGCTTACAAAACCTTTTTGCCCGTCAATCAGGGAACCATGTTCGGCTGCGGCATCAGAAAAAACGCCAAAGAGTATGAATATTACCAAAAAGGCGGTACGGTCATCACTATTGGCGATGCCTTGATCGAAAATCCGGATGATAAGATGGGATTGGGAAGTCTGCACGTCGAGTTTGTCGGCACCTCCATCACTGTAAAGGATAAATATAAGCCGCAATATCAGTTCATCAAGTCGTTCAACGGCAATCATTGTTTCAAGATTCCTGTCAATGAAACTCTTACCTATGAATACATGCTCGCTGCTGCCTGGAGCGAAGGTCCGGTTTACAATTCGCCTCAGACATTTAAAGAGTATGTGGTAAAAAGTGCGCTTGAATTCAACAATCCTGTCGAAGCAATCGCACTCAAAATCGAGGAGAAATAATCCAATCCGGATCGAGCCGGCGTATCATTCCAGGTAAATATCATCTGCACCGCTTGTATAGTCTCGTGGAAGAAATTATTTACATTGGGAGTAAACGTGAAAACTTTGATCATATTTTTCGTTGCATTGCTCACGTGTGGTGCCGTAACATTTGGTGAAATCACCCAGGCAGAGATTGACAAAGCACTTCAAGGCCGGCAGCGAGACCATCCTTATTTGTACTTTTCCGCAACGGACAAAGCCGCGATTTTCGATCGATTGCACAGCGATGAATTCAGTCGTGAGATATATGAACGCCAATTGGTAGAAGCTCGACGGTTACTGTTCGCTCCGGTTGATCCTGTTGCGCCACCTCGCGAAATCCGCCGTGCACGTTATGAGGGAAACTACCATAACGCCGCTTACATTGATACTTATGCCGGCAATGCCTTTATTCTGGCTTTTGCCTATCAAATGACCGGCGATCCATCGTACGCGATCAAGTCCTACGAATTCGCAGATGCGGTCTGTGATCAGCCCACCTGGATTCACCCTGCTCATGAATTCCCGCAGATCTATGATCGTGTCTGGCCCATGGGCGCCAAAGATGACCAGGTAGTTTTCAGTTACGCCCAGCATACGGATCATATGCTGTTCCAAATCGCAGCCGTGTACGATTGGTTGTATCCGGCTCTGGACAAGCGGCAGCGGGATCGAATCCGCAGCGCCATTCTGGAAAAAGCGATTCTCCGGGTGCGCGGTAATTATGAGTATCATTGGTGGGCTACCGCATATCGCTGCAACTGGTGTTCAGTATGCCATTCCAGCCTTGGGGTAGCAGCCATGGCGTTGTTGACAGAAGATCCAGTTTTAACCGATGTCATTGCAACCTCGTTCAACGGTATTTGGAAAAATCTAGAGGAAATCAAAGATGGCGGTTGGTGTGAAGGAATGGATTATCTGGATTATACTCTCAGTACCGCAGAACATTTTGCCTTTGTTTTAAAACGTCTTACCGGAGGTAAATGTAATTTATACAAACACCCAAGATTTTCAGATGGAATAAAAACGCTGCTCTATGGCCAGTTCCCCGGAAACCAGTCCGTTCACTTTGGCGACTCGGGGTCTGCAAGGTGTGGATCCTATACACTCTATAACCGGTTGATACTGGAAACCGGCAACACTGCAGCAGCCTGGTTGCAGGAAAATAAGGGATTTGCGAATCCGGCAACGCTCTATGATCTTTTTTCAAGCAAAGCTACGGTCAAGCCCGTGCTGCCTGAAAACAGCTCGATTTATTTCCCTGCAACCGGCTGGGTTATCATGCGCAGTGATTTTACCGATAGCAATAAGGTCAGCGTGGCGGCAAAATGCGATAAACATAACGATCCGCATCATGGTCACCTGGATTCAGGCCACTTTAGCCTCTATTGGCGCGGGGAGGAGTGGCTGTGCGACCATGGCAGCGCAGGCTATGATAGAAAATATTTTGATGAAGATCGTTGGACCTACCCCCTGGTGCTGAACACCGGGCACAATACCGTACTGGTTAATGGTGAAAAACAAATTCCCGGAAAACATAAAAACAAACCATGGAACTATAATGTTGGCGGTAAAATTGCTGAATTCCGGACGGGAAAGAGTCATGATTATGCTATCCTGGATGCCAGCGACGCATTTGCAAAAATATATCTGAAGAAATGGCGTCGTCATCTCATACTGGAAAAACCGGACGTAACCATCGTGGTCGATGAGCTCCGGTGTTCAAAAAACGATGAAATAGAGGTTCGCTATCATTCAACAGCCGCTCAGCAAATCCTGGATAACCTTGTTTTGTTAAAAAACGATAAAGGCATCCTGGCAATCATTCCCATGGTACAGGGGAAATCAACCATCCGAAGCGGAAAACATGCAATACTGCCTGCCATCCAAAACAGTACCCTCACCCAAGTGCCCTACTTTGGAATCATAACACCTGCTCAGGAAAATGAAAATGTAATAGGAACACTTATTGTCCCAGTCGCCGGCTTTAGGGAGGCGCAAGAGCTTGCCAATTCAGTGGTATTTTCGCTGGACAGTCCTGGAGTTTTGACTGTTGCCTTTATGAAAGGTGGAACAAAGCACGAATATCTTTTTACGGCCGGGAAAGATGGAATTGTATTAAAATAGCTTTAGAGCGCGTGAGATAACCTGAGGGTATCCTAATTTTTAAAAAATAATCCATAGGCCATTTATCCTTTAACGAAAGCGTGACCAATCATGTATGACCAAAACCATCAAAACGTCAACCGCAGAAAATTTTTTCAAGCATCTTCGCTTGCAGCGGGAACTCTTCTAACCGGTTCAGCCTGTGTGACCGATGAAAAAAAAACATCTGCAAAAAACCGGGAAACGGTCCGGGACCGCTTGTGGATATGGACTCATCCGGCCGGCGTGCATACAAGATGGGGCATCCAACAGACATCACGCATGACTCCTTTGGAAGGCGCAGTCTACCTCGATGTTCCCAATTTACTTTTCATTCGGTTCGAAGGAAAGCCTCCACTTGAGGAATTCAAACAATATGCGATTTCTTTCAGGCCTATGAAAAAAGTCGTTTGGTCATTGGTTGGATCAAGCGGCTTGACCGGAGAAGAGGATCGTATCTTGGCATTAAAACTTGCTGAGCAATTCCCCAATATCAAAGGATTTGTGTTGGATGATTTTTTTCGCGAGGACGGCAGCGGAGCATTGAACGCAGAACAATTGAGAGAACTGCGTAACCGGTTGCTGATCAATGGAGAGCACCATGACCTGTATGTGGTTGTATATCAACAATTGCTTGACGTTGCGATCGAAGCCCATCTGCAATTTTGCGACAAAATCACCTATTGGACATGGGATGCCAAGGACCTGGTGAATCTGGAGACAAATTTTGAGCGCTTGGAAAAAAAGGCCCCGAATCATGGCCTCCTGCTGGGTTGTTATATGTGGGATTATGGCGGCGCTAAACCCATGCCCGTGGACGTGATGGCCCGGCAACTGCACCTCGGACTGCGTTGGCTGCACGAAAAGCGAATTGAAGGTATGATTTTTCTTGCCAGTTGCATCAGTGATTTGGAACTGGATGCAGTAGAATACACACGCAAATGGATTGCCGAAAAAGGGGACGAAACCATATAATTTAACTGATCAATATGCAGGACCGTTTCATTCATTTGAAAAGAGTAAATACCATGAAAATCAGCAGACGTACTTTTATCAAATTAACGTCCGCCAGCCTGCCGGTGGCGCATGTCGCTCTAACCACCGGTTGCCGACCAGCAGGTCAGGGCACGGTTGAACAAGACCTTTTTCCGCTTTTTAAAAATCCCACGAATATTCATCGACCCTATGTCCGTTGGTGGTGGAACGGTCTCCGTCTTTCCCATGACGAGATTTTGCGTGAGCTCGATTTACTCAAAGAGATCGGCATCGGCGGGGTGGAAATCAATTCGATTAAATTTCCGGAAACTGCCGATCCCATGGGCATAAAAGAGTGTGAGTGGCTCAGCGACGCATGGCTCGGTTATTTGCACACGGCACTGAAAGGCGCGCGAGAGAGAGACATGGTCTGCGATATCATCGTCGGTTCCGGTTGGCCCTTCGGCGGAGAATTTCTGGTAAAAGAAGAACAGGCCCAAATGATGGCCTTGGGCACTCGCAATGTGGTCGGACCAACCAAGCTGCAGATTTCACGTCAACAACTTTTGGATGAAATCCAGCCTGTCGTTTACTGCAAGCCGGAAAAGTCCTTTAGAGAATTGGCCATGTTGCGTCTTGCACCTGCCACTATGGAATCATTTAATCCCGGCCTGGATTTTAATGAACAAATCAATAATGAAACGATCACCGTGCACGTGCCTGAAGGTGACCACGTACTCTATTTTCTGGTCAAGTTTACCGGCTACATGGGCGTCACTTTAGGCGCACCCGGGGCTAAAGGTCCGGTCCTGAATCATTTTGATGCAGAAGCGGTGCACAGATATCTGCAACGCATGTCCGACCGAATCAACGAGAAAATCGGCAAACCCGGCAATCATATTCGTGCTTTTTTTACTGACAGCATAGAGTTGGAAGGCTCCAACTGGTGCGACGACATGCTGCAACAGTTTGAGAAACGGCGGGGTTATGCCCTCACGCCCTACCTCCCCTACATTCTGTTCAAGGTCGGTGAAATGGGCAACGCTTTGCCGGAAATTTACGGCAGCAAATTTTTACCCCAGGCCGATGAAATCATTCAACAGGTCCGCTATGATTTTTGTATTACCCGCATCGAGTTGTTCAAAGAACGCTTTAGCGATGTCTTTCGTACCTGGTGTCACGAACAGGGCGTGCAAGGACGTCAACAAGCCTATGGTATGGAATACCATCCCATTGACGCCAGCCTGGATATCGACATTCCGGAAGGCGAAGCCTGGATGCAGCCAGGCACCGGTATTGATATGGCGGATCGTCGCGCCCGCGAAGGACGAGCTTACATTATTGACAATAAATCGGTTTCTTCCGCGGTTCGGTTGAGCGGCAAAAAGATCATGAGTTGTGAAGAGATCACCAATCCTTACATGCTGTTCAACGACTCGCTGGACAAGATTAAAGTTGCCGGTGATCAGAGCAATTTATCCGGCGTAAACCATTCTGTTTTGCATGGTTTCAACTATAGTCCGAAAGAAGCTGCCTTCCCCGGCTGGGTGCGTTACGGCGCCTATATCAACGAGCGCAATCCATGGTGGCCTTATTTTCGCAAGTGGACCGATTATAAAGCCCGGCTTTCCGCTGTGTTTCAAAACGCAGAGCTCATGGCCGATATGGCGGTCATGCTTCCGTTTTCGGATCTGTGGCGGAAATACAGCACACAGAGAGATCCCTTCCCCATCACCTTTGAACCGACCTACCAATATAACGTATGGGAAGCCATCCATCAATGCGGGAATAGCTGCGATTACTTGAGTGAAAAAATTCTGCAACAAGCTCGTTTTGAAAACGGAATGATAAAATACGGCAGCCGAGCTTATCATACGCTTATACTAGTGGAGGTGGAATCTATAGAACCGGAAACTGCTGCGGCGCTGGAAAAATTTGCTCAAGCCGGGGGATTGATTCTTTTCATCGGCAAAAGACCTCATCGAACAGCCGGATTTTTTAATCATGAAGCACAAAGTCGAAAAGTCGAGAAAATCATCTCATCCCTTATGCATAAAAATCCGCAACGAGTAATGATTTATCCGGCGCCGACCGGCAGCGTCCTGGAATGGTATAGAGAACTGCAATCCCGATACAAACTCGAACCTTATGTCAGATTTTCAAAGCCACAAATAATGGTCAGTCAGATTTACTATCGCCATGGAGACGATGACATCTTTTTCATCATCAATTCCAGTCTGGATAATACCGTTCAACAAAAAATCGAGTTTGCGGTTAAGAATAAATCGCCGTGGCTATGGGATCCTGAGACGGGTACGAAATGCATCTATCCCCACCAGGGCGCCGGCAATATCCTCGATCTTGAACTTGTTCCCGGCGGCTCAGCTTTGATTGTCTTTTCGCCGGAAAAAGAAGGAGAAGCTTATCGTCCACTGCCAACCGAAGGCGCGGCTAAAGTTTTGTCAGGTTCATGGCATGTTGAATTACGCTATCCCGACGATTCCATCAAAAAGATCACGTTAACTCAATTAGTCGACTTGCAGCTACGACCGGATTTAAAATCATTCGGCGGCAAAGCCATCTATCGGCTTTATTTTAACCTGGAAACAATCGAGGGATTCCATCTGTTGGATTTGGGCCGGGTTTACGAAATTTCTTCCGTCCATTTGAACCAAAAATCTCTGGGCATGCGTTGGTATGGTCGGCACGTGTATGAAGTGGCCGAATCGCTCATCGCCGGGAAAAATGAGTTGGAAGTGACCGTCACTAAATGTTTGGGCAATTATTGCAAAATGCTGACCCACAATGCCACGGCGCAATACTGGACTGTTGGAATGGACCAACCTTTTTATCCCAGCGGATTGGTAGGCCCTGTGCGGTTGCTCTAGAGATAATCTATCATTTCTACGAAAGGAGTCGGTCATGGTCAGAGGTGGCGCTACTATTTGGTATTTCCCGGATGGATATCTGCCGGTAAAAAATAGTGACGGAGAGTTGGAATCTCATGAAGCGCTGATGCTGTTAAACACCAATTCAACTACAGCAAACGTTAAACTCGATTTTTATTTTGAGGACCGGGAACCTGTCAAGGATATTCCCGTTATCATTGGTGGAGAACGCATCAAATGTTTGCGCTTGGATCACCCGTCGGACATCGGCGGTCTTTCGATTGCGCCTTTGACCCAATATTCCATTCGGGTTCGTTCCGATTGCCCAATCATTGCGCAATTTGGTCGCCTGGACGCCACCCAGGTAAACCTGGCCTATTACGGTTCAATGGGATTCTGGGAATCATAGAATTTATACTCTGCGGAGAGATGAAATAATATGGACGTCATGACCGTCACCGGCCCGATTTCTGTCAATGATTTAGGCATCATCCTGCCGCATGAACACCTTTTCATCGATCTTAGAAATCAGTTTACCGATTTTATCGATCCGCAGAAAAAAAAGCGCAGTTATGAACCGGTCAGCCTGCACAATCTCGGTTGGTTGAGACGGAATCCCTATGCCATACGGGACAACCTTCTGGTGGACGATTTTGCGACAGCCGTTGCAGAAGTGCAATACTTTAAAGAAAGCAATGGCGGCACCATCGTCGAGTGCACTTCGATCGGCATCAGGCGCGATGCCGCAAAACTGAAAAAACTTTCAGAGGCAACCAGGGTCCATATTATCGCCGGGTGCGGCTATTATACTGTTGATACGCACCCGCCTGAAATGATTCATTGGTCAGCGGAAGATATCGCCGGGCAGATGTTACGCGACCTCACCGAGGGAATCGACGGAACCGACATCCGCGCCGGGGTGATCGGTGAAATTGGAACCAGTTGCCCGGTGCACCCCCATGAGGAAAAAAATTTGCTCGCGGCTGCGATCACCTTCCAAAAGACGCACGTCCCGGTCTACATCCATACCTATCCCTGGGGTAAAACCGGCATCAGGATTATTGAACTTTTGCTCACGCAGGGCGTTGATCCGCAAAAAATCGTTCTCTGCCATCTTGACGTTGAACCGGATGTAGAGTACCTGCGCCGTGTTTTGGAAATGGGCGTGTTCGTCGAGTTTGATAATTTCGGCAAGGAATTTTATATCGATCGGGCTGATCGTGGGTTCGCCGGTGGAATATTTATTCGCGACATTGATCGCGTCCGTCTGTTAAAGCAGATCATCGGTTGGGGCCTGGATAAGCAGATTCTCCTGACCAACGACATTTGCTTGAAAATAATGTTACATGCTTTTGGCGGCTGGGGTTATGACCATATCTTGACGAATATTGCGCCTATGATGCGCGACGTGGGTATTGATGAAGAAAAAATCAATCAATTCATTCGTGAAAATCCCAAAAGATTGTTTTTATGAAACTGGATCCGACGTTTACGGCAGCTCCTCCATTAAGAAAGGTTTGAATAATGGCTTTCATCGATTGGGCTATTGTTGCCATCTATGCTGCTTTTCTCACCACTTCCATGGTCCTATTTGTAAAGAAACGTATCGGCAATATGAGCGACTTTCTTGTTGCAGGTCGCGGCATGGGGTTTTATCTGGGCATCGCCGGGATTACGACGGCCGAAATCGGACTCACCACCGTAATGGCTCTGTCAGAAACCGGGTATAAAAGCGGCTTTTCCGCACTGGTGCTGGGAATATGTTTTTCCATTGGGGTTACGTTTATCGGCCTGACGGGATTTATCATCAGTAAACTCCGGGATTATAAAATATTAACCATTCCTGAATTTTACGGCATGCGCTATGGGAAAAACTTTCGCTGGTTTGGCGGCTTGATCCTCGGATTGGCCGGTATTTTGAATTTCGGAATTTTTCTCAGAGTCGATTCCATGTTTTTTGCCGGCATAAGCGGCGTGACGGATCCGGCAACCATAAAAATCGTGATGTCGATTCTCATCATTCTTGCTTTGTCCTATACTCTCCTGGCGGGAATGGTCTCAGTTCTGTTTGTGAATTTCTTCCAATTTCTCGTGCTCATGACGGCTTTTTTTGCCACGACCATTTTTGTTTTCTACAACGTGGGCTGGTCCGACATGGTCGCTATTACCGCCACTACCTACGGTGAAGCCGGCTTCAATCCTTTCGCCGATCATAATATGGGATGGTCATATTTGGCATTGAATACGCTCGTATTCCTCACGGTTCCCTGTCTGTGGCAACCGGCTGCATCGTTAGGACTCTCCAGTAGAGATATCCGAGTTGGAAAGCGAATGTATCTTTGGTCCGGACTTACCTTCATGGGCCGAGGCACTATTCCCATACTTTGGGGCATCGCCGCTCTGGCCTATTTTTCGAACACTGGCGCTGCCTCATTGCCTGGTTTTAGCCCGATCCAGGCTATGCCGCTGTTCATGAACAAGATACTCCCGATGGGCGTCAAAGGTCTTTTTGTGGCCGGCATGTTCGCAGCTGCAATGTCCACCTACAACTCGTATTTACTTGCCTGGGGCGGCTTGTTAAATCAGAATGTCGTCACGCCGGCATTTCGGCTTCGTGAAAAAGGCAGCCTCGCCGCAAGCCGTGTTTTGATTGTCCTTATCGGCATATTCCTGGTATGGTGGGGATTGTTTTACACGCCTCCAGAAACATTCTTTCAGTATCAGCAATTAACCGGGACCGTTTATCTTTCCGGCGCGTTGGCGACCATATTTTTGGGATTGTATTGGAAAAGAGCTAATACCATAGGAGCATTTGCAACTGCGGTTGTTGGCGGCCTCTTCCCACTGGTGAATGTGCTATTCCGGGACAACATCCAAAGCCTGCCGACTTGTTTTCATTTTCTGCTTAATGGCTGGAAAGCCGGTATTTTTGCTTTCTTCTTGGCCTTTATCACCATGATCGTGGTTTCCTATGTTTCAGGTCCATGGTGTAAACCTATCATTCTCCCTCCTACTCAGGACTAGTTATTTTCCGCGGCCGGGAGTTAACAAGAAACCAGGAGATCGAATAAAATGAATGCATGGTTATGGTTTTGGAAAATTACGATTCTGATATCCTACCTGATTTTCTTTGGCGTCGCCATTGTCGTCTCGATCAAAGGATGGGCTGATATCCGCTACATGCTTGATCTCATAAACAAAGAAGATTCGTCCCAATCCCAATAACAAAATAGTTGAAAAACGGAAAGGATGAACCGATGATCACTATTCCATCTGAAGAATTTAAAACGCGCATCGCTCGAATCCAGGAGATAATGACAAAACATAAACTCGATGGGTTAATGGTTTATGGCGATGAATATCGTAAAGAAAATCTACGCTATGTTTCAAATTACTGGCCTATTTTTGAACGGAGTGCCTGTTTCGTTCCATTGCAGGGAGAACCGATCCTCGCGGTCGCTCCGGAAGGCGAGCAATATGCCAGAGAAATGGCGGTATGGAAAGATGTGCGTAATATCAAAGAATTCGCCTGTGTCTCGGTACCGGAAGAGATCGATTATCCTCTGGCGCAATTTTCATCTTTGCAAGAGATACTTGCCGAGATCATGCACGGTGGTCGAAGACTTGGCCTGGTAGGAATATGGGATGTCTCGGCGCCGTTATTGGAACGGGTGAAAAACGCCGTCGGACCGATCGAGATTATCGATGCCGCTGGTATTTTAACTGAAATGCGACTTTTAAAAACTCGAAACGAAATTGCCTGCCTCCGTGAAGCCGGAAGGATTGCCTGCATCGGTTATGAAAAGTTGATGAAACAGGCTGTTCCCGGAAATACCGAACGCCAGGCTGCCGGCGCCGGTGAAGGCGCCTGTCGCATGGCCGGCGCTGAGGCGATCATCTTTATGGTCTTCGGCAGCGGGAAACGAGCTGACACAATTATCGGTCGACCCACAGAAAAGATCATCGGGGAAGGCGAGATGGTCATGGCTTCCATGGCTGTGCAATATCAAGGGTATGTTGCGACTGTGGAATTCCCGTTCGTCGCCGGCAGAGCATCAGATGGTCAAAAACGTTTTTTGGATGTTCTGTTGCAGGCCGCTAACGTCCAGTTGAAATACCTGCGCAACGGAGTTATTGCCGGAGAGATGGTGGCCGCTGTCAAGGCCGTGTTTAAGAAAAACAATATGGAAAAATACGATGTCTACCCGCCGATGCATGGCATTGGTTTAGCCGAGGCGGAATCGCCTTATCCGGACGAAAACGCAGCCTATCCGCTAACAACGGGCATGTGCGTCAATTCGGATATCAGTCTCTTTGGGCATCCTGACGGCTCCAACCGCATCGAAGAAGGATTTGTCATCGGTTCGGATGGGCCGGAATCGCTAACCCCCCTTATTCGGTCACTTTGTGGATCGTGATATGGGCTGGAGTTAAAGTGAATATGACAGGCTGCAACAGCACTGTTACTTTTTTGTCAACAGAACCAAGTGCACCATTCTAATCTCACATACAGCAATGAATCAGCGTAAAAGGAGTAACCGTGATTTCTTCCCTATGGCGTCGTCGTCGCTTTCTGCAGATAATGGGATTGGCGGGCAGTGGGATTCTTACCCCGTTTGGGAAAAGGCCGATCAAGGCTGCCGATCATACAACATTCTCAACTGCAGGTGTGGATTTACTGCCTATGGGACACGCGCCCCAGGCCTTAGCATTCCCACATTTCCCAAGCCGGCTGCATGCGTTCGTGTGGCGCAACTGGCAATTGGTTCCTATCGAGCGGCTGGCAAAAGTAGTCGGTGCGCAACCAGAAGATATCCTGGTTTTGGCGCAGAGCATGGGATTGGATAAACCACCATTGATTACGAGCCATCAACAGCGCCGCAGTTATATTACGGTCATTAGACGAAACTGGCATATTTTGCCATACGAGCAATTACTATGCCTGCTTGATTGCACGCCGGACGAGTTGGCCTTCACCTTGCGGGAGGATGATTTTCTGTACCAGAAACTTGGCAGACTCAAGCCCAAGTGCGAGCCGCTCAGATTTACGGCCTCCTCAGATGCCATACGAAGACTGGAGCGGAAAATTTTCGAGTTTGTGCGGAACCATTTTGCTACCGATTTTATAGAGAAATCTGAGCCCCTTTTCCGGTTCGTCGATGAACTTTCCTCTCAAGCTCCCGCAATGAACAACCGTCTATCCACCGGTGACCGGCTTTCATTTTGTTATTCCTATTTCGCACTCTATGGCGATCCACTGCTCGACAAGGATATTGATCCCTATCCGGACGGCTATTTAGCACGGCTCGCTGCGACCGGTGTAAATGGAGTATGGCTGCAAGCGGTTCTGCACAAACTTGCTCCTTGTCCCTGGCAACCGGAACGCAGCGCCCGGTATCAGGAACGCTTACAAAATTTATCCGCATTGATTACACGGGCTGCGGGCCATGGAGTGAAGGTATTTTTATATTTGAACGAACCGCGTGCACTCCCAGTAAAATTTTTTGAAAATCATCCAGAGCTTAAAGGAGTAGTTGAGAACGAATACGCCGCGCTCTGCACTTCGGTAAAAGAGGTGCAAAATTACCTCACCGATGCCATTGCATCAATTTGCAAGTCGGTGCCTGATCTTGGTGGTTTTTTTACCATCACGGCATCGGAGAACCTGACCAACTGTTGGTCGCGAGGCGCCGGGAAAGAATGTCCGCGTTGTTCTACCAAAATGCCTGCAGAGGTTATTGCGAATGTGAACAATTTGGTGGCTGCAGGCATTGCAAAAGCAGGGGGTAAACAACGACTGCTGGTATGGGATTGGGGATGGGATGATGCATGGGCCTGTGAAGTTATTGAACGTTTGCCCGCAAACGTATCGCTTATGAGCGTAAGCGAGTGGAGCCTGCCCATCGAACGCGGTGGTGTTAAAAGTACGGTGGGCGAATATTCCATTTCTGCAGTCGGTCCTGGCCCACGCGCCCGAAAGCATTGGGCCTTGGCTCGTCAACGGGGGCTGTCGGTCATCGCCAAGATTCAAGCCGGGAACACGTGGGAGCTTTCCAGTATTCCGTACATTCCGGCACTCGCATTGATTGAGGAACATGCTCGCAACCTTCGTGATGAAAAAATTGATGGACTGATGCTCGGCTGGACTCTTGGCGGTTATCCATCGCCGAATCTTGAGACGATTGCTCAAGTTCTGGCAGGCGGCGAACTCTCAACTGTGGCTCTGCGCCGCTTCGGTGCAACTTTAGCGCCCTTTGTGTTGAACGCCTGGAAGCAGTGCAGCATAGCGTTTCGGGAGTTTCCGTTCGATATCATGGTATTGTATTTCGCCCCACTCCAATACGGTCCTTCGAATCTGCTCTGGGGCGAACCTACAAATTATGCAAGCACGATGGCAGGATTCCATTACGATGATCTGGATGCCTGGCGCTCGATCTATCCGGCAGAGACATTCATCACCCAACTGGAAAAAGTGGGCAGCGGTTTCTCCTTAGCCGGCCGGCGGCTTAAACAAGAATTGGCGCCCTTTGCCGGCTCAAAACCGGCAGCGCATTGGATGGCTGCGAACTCGGAACAGCAGCTTATGGCTGCGGCTGCCTTGCACTGGCAGAGCGTTGCCAACCAGGCGCAATTTATTAAAACTCGTCAGCGCCTGCAAGCGATCCCGGACAAAAAAACTGCGCAACCCTTGCTCACAGAACTGGCCGGCCTCTTGCACGCTGAAATGAAAGCGGCGCTGGAACTGTATCAATTGCAAACGAGCGATTCACGGATCGGCTTCGAAGCGTCCAACCAATATTACTATGTACCAATGGATCTCGTGGAAAAGATGTTGAATTGTCAAGATCTGCTCGATCGCTGGTTGCCGGCTATCACCGAAAAACTCGGCAAGACCAAAAGCTGATCCGGACAATCCGCTAATCCCGCAGATCCAACACCATATGTTTCCCACGTGCGGTGAGAGTTAGTTTTTTTTCTCCTAATCGGCTGTTGAGAAACGGACCTTTGAATTGACCATAATCTTCGAAATTGACTGGTTTTCCATCAAGCAGTCTGGCGCCATCATAAGTAAAGGTCATGCTCACCCCTTCGAGTGTTGTATAACTTGCCGTTAATGTTTCCTCAAAGGTGTCAAAAACGACATTCGTTTCTCTCATGCGCTGCTTGAATTGCAGGAAAGAATCGAATTTTTCAGCCTGGGAAATCTGCACCACACAACCGTTTTTGAGCGCATGGCTGCGCAGCCGATAACCGTGTTCCTCCAATATCCATTGATAAGGTTTGAGCGGAAAATAGGCGATATAGCTGTTGCCGGCCTGCGTGAAAATCCAGCCATTCGGTTGATCGCGTTCTATTTCCAGGTCTTTTGGGAAAAAACCGTCAATATGGGGAAATTGCACCCCATTGGGAATATGGTAAAGGACGATGATGGCGTCTTTATATTGGAAAGTTTGTTCATAGGGTGAACTGGAAGACCACTTGTTGGGGCTCCCATAATAGGTATGGGATTTAACCACCTGTTCGGTACTATATCTCATCTCCTCAGGAAAGAACATTCCCAAATCGTCGTATCCGACATAGGGGTGAACGGTAAAGATGGTGCTATATGGACTGGCGCTCACGTAGGTCACATCCCAAGTATGCTGCTGGATCGGTTGCAGAATTTGTCCACCCATCATGGAACCGAGGGCAAAATCCTTGGTCATGTAGGTCATTTTATAAACCAGGGGATTTCGCTTCCGGCTTCCCAGCCGCAGCACATTCCGAACACGTTTGGTTTCCGTATGCACATAGGGTGTGTTGCGCTCCGTTGCTATGGTGTTGATGATATCGGGTATATGAAAATCACCCAGGCTCAACGGCAACAGGATCATATGGAACATGGGCTTTTCCACCTGACCGAACAAGAGCCAGCCCCAGTGGTTCATATCGCTGCTCGGATGTCTTTTCAGAATCAGACGATCCGGATATTCGCGGCTATGCGCTCCGGTATACATGCCATCCAGATGTTCCACCGCATAATCGGCGAGCAACCAGAGAACCATTTTTTCAATTTTATTTTTAAAAACCTTATCAGTAGTGAGTTGCTGTAATCCAATCAAGCTCGATAAATAAACCGGCATATAGGTGGGCGAATCGAATTCACCCTGTCCGATTCGTGCGGTAATATCGATCCAATATTCCAGCCATCCCTTTGCTTCTGCCATATTTTCAGCCGCACTTTTACCGGTGAACCATTTCTCCGCGCCCAAATCCGGCCATGTCTGAGCTGCCAGATACAGACCGGTGTAATAGATCATCAGGTGGTTTTCAGTATCACCGCGATAAAAATTAGCCGTAGCCATAAAGTCGCGCACCTGGTTTTTTAGGGTTGTAGGCAGGTATTCCTGGCTAAAAAGGTAGCCCAGCATGATCTGGTAAAAGTGAAACATGCCCACGGGCTGGTTTCGGTAGCTTTCCAGTTCTGCTTGCATCTGTCGAATGCCCTGTTCGCGTTGTTTGTTATGCAATATCCGTGATGCGGCCGCGAAAAAGTTTTGCTGTTGACAAGAGTCTGCCCAAACGCGCAACATTTCTTTACGCTTCTCCAAACCCTGTTGATAGGGCGAAGGTTGACAGGACAGCAACCAGGCTCCCGCCAGGAGTAAAATGGTCAATCGCATCCTAATAATCCCTTTATTGAATTTGGATTTCAATATAAAACAATGTCCCATATTTCACATGTTTCCAGTCCGAAAAAATGCCAGGTCCGGCCGGCGTTGATGCTTCTATAGATACCGCTACCCAGGGTTCCGGTATAAATGATATTAGGATTTTTCAAATCAACGGCCAAGGCGTGGATTTCCAGGTTATCAAGACCTGAATTGACGGCTCGCCACGACTTGCCCATATCACTGGTTTTGTAAACCCCTCCCTTGTAAGCGCCGGCATATAGCGTTTTAGTATCCTGTGGAGAAAAGGCAAGTGCATAAACAGTCAGGTGATCGAGTCCCATCGTTTTCGCTTGCCAGGTTCGGCCGCGATCGACGGAGATGAAAACCCCATTATTTTCAGTGGCAGCAGCAAGGATTTCCCCATGCAGGGCATGCTGGATCAGAGTGCGAACCCCGAAATTAACAAGCGCCATCGGCTGCCATGTTTGGCCCTGATCCGTGCTTTTGTGCAGGCCACATTCGGTGGCACAGAACAGATGCTCAGGATTATCCCGGTCGACAATAACTTTTGTAGCGAACGTGCTGAGCAATCCTTTGTTGCGCTCCTGCCAGTGTTCTCCACCGTCATCACTGTAAAAAATACCATAAGCGCTGGCGAGGTATATTTTTTGATGATTATGAGGGTCCACGGCAGAATGCAGACATTCGGTGATTTCCCACCCGGTAGTGATTTTCCAGGTCCTGCCGTGATCGTTGGATTTGAACAATCCGTTGCCACAGGCGAGATAGAGCAATGAGGTATCGCTGGTTTGCGGTGCGGTAATGGAAAAGAATTTTCCATAAGGCCAGCCAAGATGCTGCCAGCCGTTGGTCTTGTACAAAAACAATCCGGCCACCGGTTTTGGATAGCGGTCGATTTTATAAGCTCTGCTTCCCCGCGCCACCGCAAAAATGGCAGCTGTTTCACCAAGGCATAATCCATTGATTAAAAGGATCAATATTGGGATGACGAAACGTTTCACAAATCCTCCAAAAATTTTTCGAGTCGAATCATCCTGTTACCTGGCCGCTGCACGCCACCAGTACGGGTCGCATCCGGCAGCTTGCGGCGATACCTTTACAACACGTCCTCCCCGCCAGTCAATCTGATAGTCCTTGCCAGCAATGGTTTCCGCAGTCCGTCGTTCAAGTAAAGGATAAGAAACGGTGATGACTTCGGTTGCTCTAACTTGACCGACATGTAAAATATGATCCGGGCCTATGCGCCCCCGGTTTACTGAAATCCGTTGGGAATCCACATAGTCAGGTATATGAATGAACAGGTTGTCGAACGGTTGTTTTATTTTAACATGCAATTTCCCAGTCATCGGTTCATCGCACGTCATGGCAAGATATTCGTTTTCCAGCGTAACCCAAAGATAAATGTGCATGTTGCTTCCGGTACGTTCCGTGGCCTCGCGCCAAAGCACATATAAGGATTTAATTCCTGCCGGACTGCAACATCCTGCGGCATCTATGCTGAATTGGGGCGCACCAAAGGAACGTAGATCTACGCACAGGTCGTTGGGATAAGTTCCACAGGTAAACGAACCGAGCGCACGCTCAGGCATCCCCCGGTACGATTTCTCAGGGGTATCAGCCAACTTTGCATCCGAGACGATAAGATGCTGAATCGGAGTATGATTCACCAACTGGTGTGCCAAAAGATGATTAGTACCATACCGCCCAATAGTGGCGCGTTCTTCCGGAATGCCATTATGAACTAGTAACCTTGCCATTTGCATCATGTCGGAGATGCTGCACACTTCATCTCTGCGATAGGTGCTAAGGATTGAAACCCCCTCATCGGTGCCGCTTTCCATGGCTTCCGGCACCCAACCGAAGGAGCTGCACATATTTTCCTTGACGAAACGATAAGCCCGGATGCACCAGTCGCGCATCGGTTCATCATTGGTAGCCAAAGCATATTTTAACAGGCCGATGAGTATCCCTAGCCGAGCGTGTACATGCGTAAAGGCGTATGGGTAAGGCCCACCTCCCATGCGCACCATGCTGCCATCCTCGGCAAAAAGGGCCGGCTTCCTGTTCAGCACGGCTCGCACAAAATAGCCGGCCATGTCCAAATATCGTTTGTCCTTGAGTTGCGCTGCAAGATCCACCAAACCCTCTATGGCCAAACCTGTGGGTGGAAAAGCCTGTGCCTCTCGCTGCAACCATTCGGTTCCTGTCCAACAATCTGCCGGGAAATGCCAATACTCTTTTTCGCGCACAGCAATAGTTGCCAAACCCTCTGCCATGTTCCGTGCAGCTTGAGCAATCGGATCGGATGGTTCCATTTCCAGCCAAGTAGCGAGCGCGATCACGGCTCGTCCGTGGTCCCACATAGTGGCATCGGGTTTGCTCCAGGGTTTGTCCGGACGATAGGAGAGGCCATCTTTTCGGAGGGTAGCAAGGACAAAGGCGCGTAACTTTTGCTCCGCATCACCAGGCGCAAGTTGACCCAACACTTGCCGCGCCAAAATGTAGGATTCCACCATACGCCATCCGGTATCACATGCATCCCAGCCCCCATGAGTGTAATGGGAAACACTGCCTGTGATCAGCCCGCCGGCGTACGGCATCCAATCCTGGGCAGGATCTGGATTATTATCCATATAATGCAATCCAAGACGTACTCGCCACGCGATGTCCTCCGCGGACATATCTGTGGTTTGGCTGGTAGCATCCTTATCCTGAGTTTTGGGGGTGCAATTCCATGCAAAAAAAGTTAACCACATGGCAAAGATGAACAGAAACGACGTCGAAGGAATCAAGTTTCTACCAGTCATAACTACTCTCCTTTTTTCATCAACCAAAATTTTGGCAATACATGGCTTTTTACCGTTATTGAAGCACATCGTTGTTCATGAATTGTTGCAGTAATTTTAAACGTAAAGCAATTTAAGAAAAAGTGTCTCAAATACAAATAATAATTATCTTTTTTTACGCTGGAGAAAACTTTTTAAATATTTCCATTTCTGCTTGTTTCTGATCCTTTAATTGGATAATTTCTTCTCGCTGTAAAGTGTTATAACCCAAACAACCAAAAATGATGTCAATGCGTCCCGGGCATGGAAGAAAATCAATAGCCCATGTCTGTCGCACAGGAGGAGAGAAAAATGTCAATTCAACGCACCATGGCTCTCGCCGTTCTACTTTCACTCTTTGGATGCTCCTTTCTGCCGGCGCAGGACGTGGGCAACGGCATGCTCGATCCGGCAATTGACCGCCCCAATGAACCGTTCAGTTATTTCGCGAATCCAACCGATATAATCGGCGCATGGTTGGCGCCTGTGGCCAGTGAGGTAACACCCGAAGGCTACATTTATACAGGATTTGGCGAATTGATGTTTTTCGTCGGCAACCCGCCTGAGCCGGTCTGTGTGCGGAATCGAACCTTGCGTGATGGATATTTGCCTATTGTCGAATACGATTTAATCCGACATGGCGTGCGGTATCATTTCACACTTTTTGCCTCCGATCTGCAAGGGCCGTTGCAGGGTTTGCCGCTTAATTTTGCCAAGATTGATATCGTCAACGAATCAGTGGAACAGCGGGCGGCATTCTTTTCAACTGCTTTTCGCTTCTCGGCGCCAAGCACCCGTATGGCTGCCATTGGTGATTATCGCTTTGCACAGCGATTCGATCTTATTCCCGATCGTTTGACAAAAGACCAGACCGTTTTCCGGCAGAAATGGATATATTCCTTTAGCAAAGACGCCCTGATACGAGACGGACGGTTAATATATCAGTTCACCACCAGCCCTCGACCTCAACTGGCGGCTCTGGCCCTGAACGAGTCGGGAATCAATGCTGTTCGTTTTCTCTCCGGCCAGGTGCAGGATAATCCAAACCAGGCGCAAAACCACAGCCCGCACCAACCCATGGGTTTGGTCATGTACCGTCTGGTCCTGCAGCCCGGCGAACGACAGCAGCTTTTTTTTAAAATGCCTATCGTACCTTTACCGGTCAACGGCCCTGAAGTGCGACAGGTTCTGCAGGCTGACGGCCGGAAAGAGTTGGACAAAGTCGCTGAACAATGGACCGCCTTTGTCGGAAAAAAAAACACGCTGTATATTCCAGAGACAAAGGTACAGGAATACATCCAGGCAAACACAGTGAGTTTACTGCTCAATATTGATCAAATTGCCGATGATTGGGTGATCAATGTCAACAAATTTATGTACCACCATTATTGGGTTTTCAATAACGCCATCATGAGCATAGCGCTGGATCTGGTCGGTCAACAAGAGGTAGCGCGACGCTGCCTGCCTTACTCCAGGAAAGTGCAGTTCCGCAACGGCAACTTTGGCATGCCCTGGAACAATTGGGAAAAAACATGGGAAATGACTGGATATGTTCTCTGGGGCTGGGGCAGGCACTGGGAATTGACTCGTGATCAAACGTTTGTTGATGATATATATCCTGGGGTGGTTAACGCGGTAAAATGGATCAAACGCATTCGGCACTCTAATCCTGCAAAATTAATGCCAGCGGTGGAAATTATGGATGATGCCATGTTGGCCGGCGCTCATCAGACCGGACAGCAGATGTGGATATTGATCGGCCTCAAAGGTGCCATCAAGCTGGCACAGGCAGCCGGCCGGCGAGACGATTGCCGTGAATTCCAGGCTGAGTATGACGATTTTTGGCAGACATTTGAAAAAGCGCTTGACGCCAAAGTAGCAAAGACAGACGGCGTCATCACTTCAGCCCTGGATGGCGACTCGTGGGGCAATCACTGGGATAACCTGCTCCTGTTATATCCGGAGCAATTTTTTGCCGCTTTTGATCCACGGGTGACCGCTACCATCAAGCAATCGCGTTCATTGTACGTGGAAGGCTTGATGCCTTTTATCTGGCCGCGCGCTGTGGCCAAGCGCGGCGCCAAAGACTGGCCTGAAACCGAGATGGCCGGTTTGGCTACGGTTGAACAACAGGGAATTCTTTTCAATGCCGGACGGAGCATTCATTATTGGCAATCGCCCAACAACGCACAAAATGCATTGGTGCGTGGCGCAGCTGAAGACCAAAAAGCGGCAGTGACTGACCTCTATGCGTTGTTGCTGCACACCACGTCAACACACGCACCGCAGGAATTCGGTACCGTGCCGTGGGGCACGCGCGATTGCGGCCCGGAAAGAATCAACATTCTGCCAGCCGGTCATGCTTCAGCCAAGACGCTCGATCTGCTGCGCAACATGCTTATCCGCGAATCAGGTGAAGATTTGTATCTGCTTTCCGCCGTATCACCTGAATGGCTGCGGCCCGGCAAGGTAATATCCGCAAGACAGGCGCTGACAAATTTCGGGCCTCTTACCTTTACACTCACAGCTGCCGATGATTCGATTGAGGTGCATATATCGGCGCCTGTGCGTAATGCGCCCCGACAAATCCTCATACGAATTCCCTGGTTTTTCGATCTGGCAACAGCAACAGCTGATGGTAAACCGGCAACAATCCAGGCCGGTCATGTCATGATAACGCCTGGCGTACGAACCGTGACGCTCATCGGCCGTATAAAAGCAGAGGATCAAGCCATGAGCTTTGACCGGGCGGTAAAAGACTGGCAACGAGAATACGCCCGGCGCTATAACGAGTTTTTGCGCACCGGGCTGAAAGACGACCAATTAAGGTAACTGTCAGGCTTACTTCGTTTCCATCATCATTTGGAATCCTGAAGAGTATATTTTATCAGAGAAAAATCAGTATTCATTCCATAATCCAAAACACTGTATTCGCTTCCCGGGGGAATCCCACCGGAGGCGCCTTGTCGAAACATCCTCGGGTATGCCTGCCCCGCTGTTGGTCGGTTATGATGGGGACCCAACAGATTCCTTAACGTTCCGCAAACGGCGACCCGGATCACATTCTCACCTTTCTGCAAAAAGCGGGTGACATCCAGAGAGTAGGGCAGAAAAGCTATCATCCCGGCATCAATGCCATTTACGGAGACCCCGGCATAGGCGCCATTCCAATCTCCCAACTGTACGGAGAATCTCTCATTCTTTTGCGGCTCTTCCGGCAAAATCCAGGTATGGGCATAAACAACATGCCGGCTATAGAAAGGCCAACCCTGTGCAGACCACGAGCCTTTTTGCAACGGTTTAGCCGCTGTCAGGTTGAATCCGATCTTTGCAGCTTGCAAGGAAAATTGGCCCAGTAGGTAGATCGGTTCTAATTCCGAATGAATGGTCATTTTTATGGCATGCAAAACAACGGTATTTTCTCCCGACCGAACTGCCCGGCCGATGTCGAATACGCCAAAAGCCTTATCAAGCCACCACTGACCGGGAGTGGCAGTAATCGGAGCATCATTAACAAAAACCTGCCACAAGGACGGTCGCTCGATAACCAGTCGCAAGGATTTGAAATCGACCTCCGGTTCAGCACGGAATTTATACGCAGCCTGGAATGAAGAATTGGCCGGAAAATGGTCTTTATCGACGATTTCTGTTTTATACTGGATGGCATTGTCCCATGGGTTTGTCGAAAAGCCGTAATGCTCGAATATCTTGGACTGTGCATCACAAAAATACATATTTTTTCGGTTGAATGTGCCCACTTGCAGATCACAATAATCCAGCGTCAGTACATTAGGCTGTTCCGGAGATATGCGCAAAAGATCTGCCGGAGCGAGGCTCTGTTCACCGGCAAGGGCAGGCCGGCTTTGCTGCGCAGGTTTGCCGTGCAAAGCGAGCAGGAGACTGCCGCCGGGCGGCATTGAAAACGCAACCGTCATGGAATCGTTGTGGTACCTAGCCGGATAAGGGGTCACTGAGCCGGTAAAGGGATCCCATTCCTCCACACCCGATCCTGGCAGTGTGATTATACCGGTGCTCGGATGACGGTCACTGCTGTTCACTAGAAAAAGCAATTGACCATCATCTATAATGCGTCGGTGATGAAACAGATAACCTGAATCCGCTGCAACTCGTTGCAAGACAATTTGCGTCGAATTAAAGGCGTTGATCTGTTTCCAACACGCCTCTGTGGTCAACGTCATCCAATTATCAAATCGTCCGGCCAGATTTCTGATGATGTCATTCGGCTGCCCATCCCGGTAACGAGGCGGTTCGACACAAGATAGTACCCGCCCACCCGTTGCAATATATTTTTGTAATAGTTCTACAGTAAAGCCATCCAAGGTTTCCAGGCCTGGTGGGATGATCACCAATTGGTATTCTCTTTTACCGATCACTAGAGCGGCATCCCGGGCGAGGCCATGATTTTTCATAATAGTCTCACTGCCCAGATCATATTCGATCTGAGCCGACTCGAGCCGGTTGATAAAATTCTGGAATGCTCTGCTCAGCGAATCCATTTCGGCATTTTCGGTTCGGTCATAATACATCCACAAGGTACTGGTTGGCTCGATTACAAGGATGCGATTGATCTGCTCACCGCAGCTCATGGCTACAGAAAGGCGGCTGAAATAATCCGCCAGATTTTTATAAGCCGGCCACCAGGGTTCATGATAGGAAAAGGATTGAGGATGATCCCTCTTGCGGGCGCCCATGATGGTCATATAGGATAGGTGTTGGTTGAGAAAATTGACGCCAAGTGCATACTGCCAATCGCCGATCCGTTTCTGGTCGCAAAAGCTCAATTCCCAGCCGCCGGCGCCATAGGTTTCGGACAAGGTACGCTTTTGCCCAAGTTGATTGGCGGCACTGCGCAGTTCTTTTACCGAACGATTATTGCCGAATTGGCTCATGGGATCGGTGTTCCATTGGTTCATCAGAATATCGATGCCCGGCATATGCGCATAAGCATACATCGCCATATTATCCGGGCCGACCAGGGGATTTATCCAGCGGTGCTCCCAATAATGGCCGGTGAATATCAGATTATTACGTTTACAATAATCATAGTATGGCTGGGCAAAATTATCAATGAACAAACCAAGTATAACAGCATAATAATTATGTCTTACTTGCCTCCAGTTGCCGATTTCCTCAAAAAGGCATGGCAGAACGGATTTCAAATCATATCCCCACTGACGTTGAAAGGAACTGAACAACGCCGGTGTATAATTTAACACATCGTCACGCCAGACAGGCGCCGGATGGGCTTCGTCCTGAAAAACGCCGGGGACCGTTTTGCCGAATTCATGACCAATGACGCTTTTATAAGCGTCCATTGTAATTTGCAGGAACTTTTCGGTGACCGGTTTCTGCAAAAGATCGACATAAAAATAACCGCCGTACCAGGATGAAGGTTCATCTCTGACCAGATCAAAGACATAATAATCGCCTCCGCTCGGGCAATCAGCAGGATTAATCTCTGAAAAAAACTGGCCCTGCCTCTTCAACACGATCAAGGGCTTAATGCTGTCGGGTATGCTTTTATAACGGCCGAATCTGAGGCCCTGGCCGATGGATTCGGGCATAATTGCCGGCACATGTCCACCTGCGAATCCGGAAGGATACGAATTTTCGTCGTAAATCCAAACTTTCAGTCCTATAGCACGGGCCTGCTCCACCGTATATGTTACCATATCCAGCCATTCCCGGGACAAGTATGAGGTAATGAGTCCCGGGCGTGGGTGAATAAAAACGCCACCGATTCCCTGAGTATGGAAATCGTTTAGCTGCTCATCAATGCGTGTTTTACTGATCTGGTCATTCCAGACCCAAAGCGGCACGCTGCGGTATTCGCTAGTGGGAGCGGCAAACAGCTCGCGAACACTGTGATAGTCAGAAACAGTGCGGTTTTTATTGCAGGAAAATGATATCAAGGATATCGTTAACAGCAGGAGCTGATGGACGGACAGCCTCATACAAATCTCTCCCTATCGTAAGGTTGGACGCTATATTTAATTGATCCTATGAATCCGGAATCGTAGACGCTAAAAGTTTTTCACCCAATGCCGCCATCCGACAGACCCTTAGCTATCATGGCTGTTTGTACGGCCAGGAAATCTTATCTTCCCATACCACCCATTTTGGCACACCCCATTGTGCGACACGACCATCATCTTGTCCGATCCATTCACCTTTGGCGTTAAAGATCAATATCTGGTTCAAAATCAATTTTGTGGCAGAGCAGAAGGCAAAAGAGACCTGATCTTTCATTTTATGCAGGTAGCAATATCGTGCATCGGTTTCAAGGTCTCCGTATACGGCACACCCTGATTCCCAATTGTAACGCGGACGTACGTTCGCGGTAAGATACTCTGCTTCCGGTTCCACCATGGCGTTGATTTGAATATAACCGTCCTCGGTTGGGATACGGATGCCGTAGCCATTTTTATCCTGCAGGATTTGCAGATCGTTCAAATTGGAAGAAATGGTTTTTGCATCGGTCTCGCGTTCATGTGGAACCAATAGCGTTGGAAAGATCACAATATCGCCTGCTCTCAGGGAATCTGATCTGGATTGATAGATCGCCTGTTCAGTTTGAAAAGCACGCCGGATCGACTCTGCGCCGCAGCGAAACGAGTTCGCAGCGGGAAAATAAACAAGAAGGCGCATGTTGTCCGGATTGGCGTACAGCCAGTTATCCGGATTTAATAAATAAGAAGGCGGTTTGGCGGCAAAACCGCCGCTCTGGTTAAAGCAGGCGATGGTGCGGTAACGGGTATCGAACCATTTATTATGCTCCGCATCCAGCTCGACAATATCCTGAGTATAATAGAGTGTCGCCAGGGTCAGCGGCGTATTCTTGAGAACTTTAACAATGTCGAACAGCACAAACCACTCCCGGTCTTTGAGATAGCTGATGACTCGATCCCATTGATAACCGCGATCCTGATCGATGACCCGCGTTCTGCTTACGTCCACTTCCGCAAAGGTGCGAAAGTGCAAAAGTTTGCTTTGCACCATCCGGCATTGACCGCCATCAAGAATATAAGGCAGCAACCGTTTTTGAGAATCGGCCAAACCAGGACGAACGACGAGCCGGTTATGATAGGTATCGGCCCGATATTCGCCATCCGGCCCGGTGGTGCCGGTCTCGCGATAACCAGAATCATGCAGCAAAATAGCGCCGTTCTTCATGAGCAAACCGATCGAATTTTCATCAGCTTGACCATGATGGTTCTTCTCCGTTTCCACCGGAATGGTATTTATGATGTGCTCTTTGCCGTCCATTCCGAACGGCGCATCCTCCAGGTAATTGAGAAAAAGATAGGTCGCCTGGGCATCCCATCCGTTGCGAAAGACGACCTTTTTACCCACATAATCCTCCAACACCAATCGGCTGCTATCCTGAGGTATCTCTTCAGCGATCGTATCATCGGCCCAAAGATAAGCCTCCACAAGATCCGGCAGATACCCGATATAGGCCTGACCTCTGCCATAGACATTGGAACGGAAAAGTTGATGTGCAGCCCATTTCATTTTTCCATCTCGGTACCTGGAGGCGCCCTTTTCGAGAACCGAAAGGACCATGGTCCAGGTATAATCACCCACCGCCGCACCGTCACCGAACTCGGCAATCTGGCCTTCCGGAGTCATTAACTGCACCAGATAGTCAAAGTAATACTTAACCATGGGCATGGCATAAAAATCTTTTTCACGATGATCGATTTCCACATGCTGAATTAAAGGCTTGAGCCAGGGTGCAATATAGTTCTGCGAATCTTCGATGTGCCAGGCGCCCCAATTGCATGACACATTGATGTCGCGTTTCCGCCGCCATCGATCATAGTCTTTGTGATGGGGAAAACGCTGCATGGTAGCGGTCAGACTGTTGATGATGTTAGTGGCGTGGTTCATGGTCCCCCACTCCGCCCAGTACTGAACATAGATCTCGACGTGTTCAATAAGTCTTTGGTCAATCACCGCGAGATCAACTGCGCTCAGTACGCCGCTGCCTTCAATGCTTTTTATGATGTAGATGGCATAATAGTTATCATAATACGGACATTCCAAAAGAACCTGGCGAGCCGATTCGGCATATTTTTTATCCCTGGTAATGGAATAGAGAAACGCATCCATGCGGCCCAGACCCAAATTAACCTTGGGCGGTTGCACCTCGCGCAGATTCGGCGGGCTCGATTGCCAAGATGACAGCGACTCCTGGTAGATCTGCCAGGCCTGGCCATGCGCTTTGACAATCGTTTCCAGATAATCTTTTCTGGTTATTTCCCGGGACGACAGCGGCGCGGTGAAAAAAAACGCCAGTAAAAAAATGAGAGCGATCAGCTGTTTTATCATTTTGTTACCTCCTGCAGGATAGTTGAGACGCTCCCTGTGCGGAGTATCTGCGCTGTGCTTTTTACAAAACTGCCCTTCGATCGCATACTTCTGAATGGAGCACGGTGCTGACCGATAGGGCAGAAATTTTTCAGCTGATCTCACTTATTTTAACCAGGCGTTGTTCGCTGGAAGAAAGTCTCACCGCCAGCGCAATTTTTTGAACTTGCACGCTTTCGGCGAAGGTTAACTCCGTTGCTGCCTGTCCGGTTATGCTGCTGATAAAATTTTTCGTACAATTGGTAAAACTCGCCTGCCAATCGGTATCCAGGTCGTGAAAACTGCGAATTTTGCCATCCCGATACAAAATCAGAGAAGGGATATCCCAGAATTCAGCTGTACACTTGGTAACCCAGATTAGACCTTTGGAGCCGGTTATTTCCATACGGTCTTCACCGGCATAATAGTTGGTTTTAATAACCAGTTCATCGCCCCACACCTGTTCCCAGACGCCGAAGCGACTTTGGCCGGCATATTGCCAGGTGATCATAGCCGGCGAATCCCAGATATAGCCATTCTCATCCTTCCGCCGACCGATATAAGCGAACACCGATTCGATATCGCCCATAAAATAACGGGCCAGCGAGTAAAGATGCCAACCGTGATCAAAGGTAACAGCGCCGCTGCCGCTTTTATCCATGGACATGCGACGATCCCAGGTCTCTGATTTCTTGTGGGCGAATTCCCCTTTGCCGCCAATACCGTTGGTTAACTTGAAACGAATCGACAACGGATCGCCGATTTCACCGGCATCTATTAATTCTTTGGCGCGACGGATAGCAGGATAAAAACGAAAATTTTCATATACCCGTGCTACCGTTTTGCTTTTCTCGGCAACCGCCTGCATCTCCCGGGTCTCCTGAAGATCGGCAGCCATAGGTTTTTGTACCGAGACGTGCTTGCCGGCCCGAATGGCGGCTATGGCCATCTCTTTATGAAATTTTTCGGGCGTCAAAACCTCAACAGCATCAATCTCCGGATCGTCCAGCAGATCATGATAGTTCTGATAGGTCTTTGTAACCTGCCAGGCAGCAGCGCGTTTTTGCAATTGCTCCTGATCGCAATCACAGATCGCGGACAGTTGCGCATCAGCTATCTCCTGGTATGCGCGGGCATGCAATGAGGCGATGACGCCGGTACCAATGAGACCAACTCTAACTGTTTTCATAATTTTCTCACATCCATTTGAACAGTACTGGTAATTTTTCCTAAACTGCATGTTACTAAAAGAATTTATCAAATACAAAAGTCTCCGGAACACCATCTTGTCGGCTGGATCGGGTTTCGGTGATAATCAAATGGCGGCCATCCGATGAGAGTGTATATTTGCTAAAGAGCGTAATTTGTGTTATACCTTGGGCGGTATTTACGTCTACTCGAGAATTCATGCATAGGGTTTTACCATCGGCATCCCAATACGCATGGGTCAAGGTTGAGTCGGTCGTAACGCCCAGATAGCCCATCTTGCGATGCCAAATCTGCGGACTTTTTACTTTAGATCCGTCTATAACGAGCCGAATGGTTCCCTGTGCGATACGAAGGTTTTGCGGATAATCCGTACTTGTTTTGAGCGTCAAAGCATTTCCCATCTGTTCGATTTCCAATTTGACTTTCAACGCGGATATCTCGTAATAGGAACCAATGCTGCGTTTATTATTCAGCATCCATTGACCGCTGAAATTCGGCCGTACCGGTTCCAGAAATCGGCTTTGCAGGTTCCAGTTTTTACCGGCCATAATCATCATTTCGTCTGCGGGAATAATTTGGAACTCAGGGCCGGCTTTTTCAATAATATTTTTAACGCGATCAACTTCATTACTTTCACGAACGTGTATAGCTAAAAAATAGGGTCGTTTGGGATTAAGACGCGCCAACTCTCTTAAATCGGCAGCTGCATCGTCTTCAGAACGTGAAGCTGCCAGATAATAGCTATAGGATATGAGTGGCCGGTTTTGCTGAATGTCAAAGGTGTTGGCCGGTCCATAGCCGTTAAAAAAACCTAATACGTTCGGCATATTTTCATAATAAAGATCCACAATAGGCTTGGGCAAATCGATGTTTCCGGCAAACCGTCCGCCTTCCGAATAATCCATGATTCCAAAAGTGTGCAGGTCCAGACGGTTCATCAAATCCTGTGCCAGACGCAAGGACTGCGGCAATTTGTCGCGCGGGAACGGTTTGGGATAATTATAGCCCGGTCCACCGAGGTTGCCGATAAAATAATCATTGGGGGTGGCGGCTTCATAATAATACTGCAGCATAGCCGGCGCCGTGTCCACCCAGTTCATATTCGCTTCCCAGCCGAACGGTATCGCTCCACGACCGGGCTTTAGCCAAGTTCCAAAACCCAAGCCATCGGTTTGAATAGCGGAAATATAGACCTTTGGCTGGACTTTGGGATTGGGATTTCTCTGGTACTTTTGCTTGAATTGGAACCCGGGGCTCACGGGAATTTGATTATGAAAACTGAAATTGGGCAGGCTTTCCAATCCTTCGATACGATGCGTATATTTGGAAGCGAGAGTGACGTAATCATTTTCCGAATCTTTCGTAGAGTGCCAGCCATACAATATGGAAAACGGTTTTACTTCACTGAAAAGTTTTGACACGAGTTGATAATCCGCCACACTATCCGGTCGAGTCGCAAGATCATAACAGAAGGCCTTTGTAAAAATAGCGTAATCTGCTATGGCTGTCACAATATTCTGCCGACCATAGACGGCTATGGCAACTACCAAATTTCGGCTGCAACGTGGCCATAATTTTTCAATCGCCCAGGAATAAATCTCGACCGAAGATTTTCCCGAGAATCGATTGCGATAGTCCTCAACACACGCCAGTCCGATTTTTTCAACCATTGGGATTTGCGCTTCCGTGACGATCACGGCGTCCGTTAAACCTGCGGTTGTTATAGCCAGATTGATAGTGTCACGCACCTTCGGATCCCAGACAATATAGCCCTTAAAGTATTTTTTAAACATGGCCAGCGCATCTTCGATACCGGTCAATTTTCTGTACGGAATACAGTGGCGTGTCTTGTAGTAATCCAAAAGCTCTTGAACTTCTTGATAGTTATGACGGTTCTTATCGATCAAGAGATACATTTTGGGACCATTTTTATTAACGATCCCCTGGATGCTCAATAGCAGCAACTGACGAGGTAAATCTTCTTCAATGATCCAGTTTCCGGTCACGTCCAATACAGCCACAGGCTCTTTCGCAGCAGTTCCGGCCTTGGCCGGAATGGATGCTAAAAAAACGAGAAAAAAAAGCAACAGCACTGTCAAACAACTGTTTTTTTTCATTGTCAATCCACTTTCACATTTTAACTTTTTTTACGGAGGAGCAAACTCATTCCCAAGCCAGGATGGCTTGGGAATGACCGCTTTTGGATTAGGTATTCATCATCAACAACTGCGCGCCGCCAAACTTTTGACTAGCGCACCTTGATCTCACCAAAAGAGGGTTTCAGGATTGGGCACGGCGGCATTTGCCAGCCGCCGGTTGCAGGACATCCTCTTTCTTTTTCCGTCAGAACCTCAATGACATAGGGTCGTTTGGCCGCGATGGCGCGTTTTAATGCTGCTTTGCTCTCTGCCGGCTTTTCCACACGCTCCCCTTCGGCGCCGCACGCTTTGGCCAGGGCGGCAAAATCCGGATTGTAAGATTGCCCGGTTTTGTGAATTTTGAATTTGGAAGCCATCTCGCCGGACATGCAGGCATTCTGCAGCCCCTCGATCGCACCCCAGGTAAAGTTATTCACAATCACCCAAATAGCCGGAATGTCATATTCCACAGCCGTTGCAATCACATGAGGAACCATCATAAAATCACCGTCGCCGACAACTGCCACGCATACGCGTTCCGGCGTGGCCAGTTTGGCGCCCAAAACCGCTGAGGTTCCCCAGGCCATGGAACTCATCCCGCCCGGCTGATGGTGCGTCAGGGGTTGAATCGTTTTCCAAAACAAACCAACAAAAGCAGCCGCGTTGCCGGCGGCGCCCAGGACCACGGCATCATCGGGAAGCACCTGTCGCAGATCCGACAAGAGTCGTTCCACTCGAATCGGTTGTCCGTCATGGCTATAGTTGGGAGCGCAATAATCGTCCCATCTCTTCTTCATGGCGCGTGTTTCAGTAACCCAATTCGTAAAGTCCGGTTTGTTTTTCTGTCGCGCCAGAGCCAACAGTTGTTGCAGAACAGCTTTAGCATCTCCAACAATACCAGCCGAGACCGGATAATTACGAGCAATCTCTTCCGGATCGATATCAACCTGGATCAGGCGAGTTGGCGGTATGTTATAGGTATAGCCTTGCACCCACGAGCTGGCATGCAAATCTGAAAATCGACAGCCAATAGCCAGTACAGCGTCCGACGTTCTGGCGGCTTCATTGGCCTGAAAAGTGCCAAAGGATCCGGCCACACCCAAAGCAAGCTTGTGATCTTCCGAGATGGCCCCTTTTCCCAGCAAGGAAGTGTAAATGGGTATTTGCAAAGCTTCAGCGAGTTGTTGAACCTCTGTCCAGGCTTCCGATAGGATGACGCCGCCACCTGCCAAAATAAGAGGTTTTTTAACGCTCAATAAAAGGTCCAATCCTTTTTCCACTGCCTCGGCATCGCCCTGGGTTCGGGAAGAGATGGAGCGATCCCAAACAGCCGGCTCAGGCATCTCGACATCCGCCTGTTCAACATACAAATCATAGGGTACTAAAATATTGACCGGTCCGGTTCGTCCGGTCAACATCGTTTTAAAGGCATTGGACAGCAGTCTGGGCAATCGATCGACCCGATTGACCTGAAAACTTTTTTTGCAAAAAGTGCGCGCCGCTTGATTAAAATCCGCCTGTTCGTGAAAAAAGGTTTCCTGGAGTGCGCCGTTATTGAATTGGTCTGAAGACACATTGCTGGTAATCGTGATCATCGGTATTGATTCTGCCATAGCCTCGGCCATGCCGATGAGGATATTGATCGAACCGGCGCCGCAAGACGAGAAAGTAGCGGCTGGTCGGTGCGTCATTCGGTAAAAAGCGTCGGCCATAAATGCAGCCGTTTCTTCATGACGAACCATAAACGTTTTTATTCGGTCCTGCCGATGTTTCAAGGCGTCCATAAGTCCTAGATTGCCGTGTCCCGGAACGCCAAAAATATGGGTCACACCCTGTTTGATCAGGTATTCGACTATAATCTCACCACCGCTCATTCTGGCCATAAACAGTTCCTCCTGGTTTTTTGGAATTGTGTTTTATCTCTCGGACTTGTAGTTTAATCGAAACAAAAGAATTTGGCCGTTCATGCCTCATCCATATGCGGATATCGATAATTGTTCGGCGGCAAAAAATTCTCTTTAATAACTCGCGGCGAAACCCAACGCAGCAAATTTCCCATCGAACCTGCTTTATCGTTCGTACCGGATGCCCGAGCGCCGCCGAAGGGTTGATGGCCTATGAGCGCACCGGTAGGTTTGTCGTTGATATAAAAGTTCCCGGCCGCATAGCGCAATATCCTGCCGGCCGTTTCAATGGCATAGCGCTCCTGGGCAAAAACAGAACCGGTCAAGCCGTAGGGAGAAGTCTCGTTGCATAATTGCAGTGTCTCTTCATACTTTTCGTCCTGGTATACAAAAACGGTCAGAACCGGGCCAAAGATTTCTTCGACCATGGTTTTAAAATTAGGGTCGGTGGTCACAACAATGGTGGGATCAATAAAAAAACCGATACGGTCGGAACTAGCACCACCGGTTAAAATTTTCGCTGCGCTGGAACTTTTACAGTAGTCAATATATGACTTGATTTTATCAAAAGATTCCCGATCAATGACTCCAGCCATGAAATTGCGAAAATCCTCAACATCGCCGACGGTAATCTGCCTGGTCAGCTCCACCATTTTTTCCTCTACTTGCGGCCAGATGGATTGCGGCACATACATGCGACTGGCCGCTGAACATTTCTGTCCCTGATATTCAAATGCGCCCCGTACCGCCGCCACGACCAAAGCATCCACATCAGCCGATACGTGGGCAAAGATGAAATCTTTACCGCCGGTTTCTCCGACGATACGAGGATAATTTCGATAACATCCGATATTGGCGCCGATGCTCTTCCACATATCGTTGAACACTTCTGTCGAACCCGTAAAATGCAATCCTGCAAACCACTCACTGGCCATGATCGGTTTGCCGACTTGCGCCCCTGATCCCGGAACAAAATTGATTACCCCGGGAGGCAGACCGGCTTCCTGCAATATCCTCATGATATGATAGGCCGGATATACTCCTGTGGATGCCGGTTTCCATAACACCGTGTTGCCCAAAATCGCCGGTGCAGCCGGTAGATTGCCGGCGATGGAGACAAAATTAAACGGCGTTACCGCGAAAACAAAACCTTCCAAAGGCCGCCACTCGGTGAAATTCCACGTCGCCGCGCCGTTTTCCGGTTGAATTTGAAAGATCTGTCGGCTAAAGTGAGCGGCATAACGCCAATGATCAATCAAAGAACACGCGGAATCGATTTCTGCCTGCGCAATGGTCTTGGACTGGCCGAGCATGGTTGCCGCATTCAAAAGGAATCGATAACGTGCGGATAACAGATCCGCCGCTTTGAGAAAAACCGCAACTCTGGTCTCCCACGAAACAGCCGACCACTGTTTCCAGGCTTCCTGA
Organism: uncultured Cytophagia bacterium; assembly: GCA_964387285.1. GTDB lineage: Bacteria > Zhuqueibacterota > Zhuqueibacteria > Residuimicrobiales > Residuimicrobiaceae > Anaerohabitans. The sequence goes on from CAYLWO010000001.1 coordinate 141,290, forward strand.
GAAGCGGCGATAGCCAGGGCTGCTTCTTTTTCGCCAGCCTTGTGATATCGCGCCAATACTCGTTGATGATTGTGCGGGCAACGGCACTCAGCCAGGTTGCCGTTGCGAACCTCCCGGCCCCCGATGATTAGTGGAATTTCCAGGGTTGATGCACTCATTCTCTGCAGTTCCGCCTTAAGCGCCTTTTTCTCCCCACTGCCGGGTGCATAGTTTAATGCGGTTTCGTTTTTCGGAATAGGAACTTTTATGATGCCATTTGCCATATTGTAACCTCCATAGAGTATTAAAAACGCAAGCCTCTTATCCTGTCCAAATAGTATTGATAATAATCCAGAGGCGTTTCAGGCGTAATCAAGTGGTCGGGCATGGGAATATAACCGCCATCCGCCATCAAGGGCACGCGACGCGCGATTTCAGCGTCGATAGCACGAGGTCCTTTGACGATTTCCAACTTGTCGATTCCACCGATGATTCGTAAGCGGCGCCCGTACTTTTTTCGAAATGCCATCGGATCAGCTTTCCAGGCGCCAATCTCGATGGGGAACACGACATTCACCCCGCCGTCGATCCAGCAGGGAACCAGATCGTCAATCAGACCATCGCAATCAACCAAATAAAGATCAACGCCGTATTCCTGCAATTTGGCTGCGATCCTTTGATAGCCGGGTAACGCAACAGCACGAAAAATATCCGGTGAGATCAGCGGTCCAGTCCGAAAGCAAATGTCTTCCCAGCCCCAGCCGATGTCGGGTCGAATCTTGGGCAAAATGTAATCCAGCGACCAGCAAATGAGGTTCACGATCGTATCGACCATTTCATGCAGTAAGGCACGGTCATCATAACAGAGATAGGCAAGATTTTCAACGCCCATCCAATTACGTATCCAACCGATCAGGGAACCTGTCGAAATCGAGATGGGCGCTCCGGAAGCTTGTGCTCTTTCAATCTGTTGGTTAAAATCGTCCGGGATTCGTCCGGGATCCGGTTGCAGCCGCTTTTCATATTCCGGCCATCCAGACCGATCGCGCAGCGTGAAATCCACAAAATGCGGGATACAACTTGCATTTTTCCAGTGCTGCGCGATCACCCCGTCTTTTTGACGAAATATGCGATAGGTGCTCGTCTCCTCGATCGTGATCTCTTCAAAGGCCGGATAAAGTTCCATATCAACATGCATATGAGCATGTATTGGAACGGTTTGAAAAAAATCATGTTCGCGTTCCGGTTCCTGCGGCAAACCCTCCTGGCGCCACCGATCGTATGTTTCCGGCCAGCCTTTCCAATGAATCACCGGCATACGATCATAGGGGCGGTAATGGAGGATATCATTCCATATTTTTCTGCAATCAGGTTTGCTCATATCCACCCGTTGAATTTTCCATTTTCAGTTCCTGAAAAGCATATTGTAAACTTTTAACCAGGATTTGCTCCTCATATTGCACGGCTTCCTGTTCCTGTCCGCTGACCGGATCGATGGATTGCTCATAGACCACATGATGCAACGCAGTCTCATTTTGCAGTACAGCCAAAATATCCGTTAATGGAATAACACCTGAACCCAATGCGACGCCATAGTATTTAAAACCAAAGGTGGTTCCCTGGAGGGCATAATCCTTAAAATGTACGCCGCCGGCAAAGGGCGCCAGGCGCTGCACGGTTTGCAGGGGAGATTCCAGGAAGGCCATGGAATTTCCGATATCGATACAGGCTCGAAACAAAGGATGGTTCAGGCGCTGCAAAACCATCAATTGTTCGCTGGTAGTATAATCAACATGGTTTTCCCATCCCAAGAGGACGCCCGATTTTTCCAGATCGGGTAAAACAGATTCGACCTCCCGAGAGATCGAATCCAATTTTTTCTGAATCTGCAGGGCGAGATGGGGACGAGGACCGACGACTTCAAAGACGCGCACGAATCGAGCTTCCAGCCATTCGGCGAACCGGATTTGCTCAAGCAGATGCGCCCGTGAAAATCCCATGACGCCCAATTCGAGCAACAAATGCTCCTCGGCGGCGATTTTTTTTAGCAGGTTTGCATAGCTGCGGCTCTGCTCAATTAAATGCATCGGATCTATTTGCACTCCGCAAAATCCCCACAAGCGCGCCTTGTGTAAACACTGTTCCAGCGACATCCGTGTCGCATGATGGCGTCCGTCCGGATGACGGCCAAAAGCCAGATGCAGGCTATAGGTTTGTAAGGCAAGTTTCATAGTCTCAAGATATTCATTTAATTGTCTAGAGAATCTTTGATCCAATGACCATCGCTATTTTTTAATAATTTCATGAAATCTCGGCATTTTATCTTTGATATCCGGAACGCGAAAAGTTACCGGACCCTGGTACATATGGGAATTAACGGGCATATCAAACAACACCTTGCCGTCATAGGTGGATTGACAACCATTGATAAAGCCGTATTCCAATTGGTCGCCGCGATCATAGACAAAGGCAAAATCGGCATCGGTTTTCAGTTTTCCATAGGTAACCGATCCAGTCTGCCAATCGAATAGAGGTCTTCCTTTTAGATTGGTCAACCCGATAGTTTGATCCAATTTCAGGCCAACGGTGACCGGCTTGTGGTCTATATCGAAACTCAAAGCCAATGTACGAAAGGAGCGGTTATCATCGGACAGGATTTTAACGGAATTCAGCATTTCTTCCTTAAACAGGCCGGCGTCATGGGGCGCCAGCACCGTGAGGAACAGAAGACGTTGACCTTTAAAAAAGTAATTATAGACATATTGATAAAAAGCCTGAGATGGGTTGAAACGGCGATCCAGTTGCCTTATTTCTGTGAATTTATCGCGATTATCAAAAAATTGTATCAAAAGATCCTTGCGATGTTCGTTAACCCAGTATTCTCTTCGTATCGGTATTCGGGATGGCCAGGAAACGACATAATGAGATCCCTCTTCAGCCAGGGATCCCTGTCGGTTAATTTGATCAGGATGCCACATGTTGACAAATAGTTTATGACCAGGTTCATCGATGTGAATGGCATCAACGATGATAAAAAAGTCTTTTTCCGGAACAAACAAAACGATGCGATCACCGGTGTACCCTCTGGATTTGTCGATCAAACGGGTGCGTGAATAATCAATAACGCCAAAGACGCCGAAATGCACCTTTTCCGTTTCCACCTCATGATAGGTTTTATCATTCATGAGATAATCTACAATGCCCGCCTCGATTGGCCATCCCTCTCTCGCCACGATGCGGTTATGGTACAAATCGGCCCGCCAGCCATCGTGATAGGATCGTCGATAACCACCATCCGCCAGCAATATCGTTTCATCGTCCATCAAAACGATGATGGAATTTTCATCAGCATGGCCATGGTGCGGCTTTTCTTCATAGGCCGCCAGCTCCTGATTAAGATAGTCCCGCTGATAGCGACCAAAGGGGCCCAGATCCCGATAATTCAGCAATGCAAAAACGCTTGCCTTGCCCTGATCGTTGCGAAAGGCGATTTTTTTTGTCACCAGATCATCGACGATCTCTTCGGATTTGTTCATAACATAGCCGACCACCGGCACGGAAGAATCAAGCCATCGTAATGCGGTAGCGGCGCAATAAATGGCATCGTCATGCAAACCGGTCCGATCAAAATTGTAGACCGTATCGCCCTGGGCCGCATGCGTCCTGTAATAACCGTACAATTGTTGGGCGAAATAAAGATATCCGCCGTTTTTATAATAACTGCCGGCTCTTACCAAATCAGCCACATACCAGCACCACATATGAGTCCAGTCGCCATCACCCCAATCAGGCAGCATGTTATTGGGCATGAGCAGGCGACTATAATATTCAAAATAATATTTTGTCGTAATAAAGTTCATCAATTCATCCACACGCTGGATGGTCTCGGCGCCGGTCAAAACATAAAACAGCCAGAATGGCGTATAGATGGAAGCATCTTCGATTTCCCAGGATCCCCAACTGTCATACATCAAAGCATTTCCGTATTCGGTCCATTTACCGGCCTCGTTGTCAGCAGGAATGGCCTTGGCGGCGATATAAAAGCCGGCCGCATCAACCGAGCTGCGATTTTGTCCGCCCCAGTCGGTATAACTGTAATGGGTTTTAACACTGGCTCGAATCTGGTCGTGAATTATCTTTATTTCTTGCGTGGAAAATTGTCTTTTCTGATCTAGATATAAAAATGCTTCACAAAATGGTTGTAAGTATCTAAAAGAACTCAGCAAGGGTTTAACGGTTCCATCTGTTTCGACAGCGCTGCGGACCAACCACAGCATGTCCGCTTTGGCCCAATGCAGATATTTTTCATCATTTGTTACGGCATGCAGGGTGGTTATGGCCGGCAGAGTATAAAGAAAACCGCCCTTTATTTGATTCTTCCCTTCCCGAGCTGATCGGACCATCATTTGATGATAATTCTGTACCGCTTTTGTAACATCGACAAGCATTTGCTGCCGGAATGGTACAGCGCTCGTCAATGTCTTGTCAGCGAAGACATCGATGATCCCGATTAGAAGCGATAACAAGCAAATACATTTTTTCATACAAAGTCCTTCTATCAACCTGATCGTTTTAAACAATTTGAAAATAATACAGCGCCAGTCCTTCTATAATGATTAATTGTCAAATCGATACAATCTGACTTTTCTCTGCGGCTTCATAGGCTTTGAATACGAGATCAAGTGTTTTTAAATTATCTTCTCCAGAGATTATCGGTTCACGGTGATGGCGAATGCAATCCACAAAATGCCGCTGCACTAACGGGAACGAATAATTATCAATGGTAGCCATGGTGTAGCCGGGAAACATCGAGGCGAGACTGGACCGCTCACAGGATCCATCGGGTTGAAAATAAGAAAAAAGATCGTTGGTGATTTCTACCGATCCTTTTTCACCTTCGATGCGAAAACCGATCAGCTCTTGGCCGCGGGTAACCCAGCTTTCTTCGATATAACAATCCAGATCAGGGTATTCCAACAACAGCACAGCATGGTTTTCACCCCTTTGCACAGGATCGACATGTCGCAAGCTGGCATACAGCCGTCGGGGTTCGCCGAACAGAGATCGCGCTGTGTCGAGATGGTGTATCACCATATTCAACACCAACAGCCGTTTATCATTAAGATAATAAGGCAGATGCTTTAGGTCCGGCGTATTATGACCGAGTTGAGCGACGGGCAATTTGTCGACCTCAAAAAACAGGCGGTGAAAAATCCGTGCATAAAAAATCTTGCCGAGCGTAGCGTTGCTGAGCATCTTGTAAAGATGTTGCGCAAAAGGCTGAAAGCGAAAATTTTGGTGAATCATCAAGCGTACGTCGGCAGCCCGGCAGGCGGCCACCGCTTTTTCCGCATCCGCCAAACTCGGTGCAAAAGGTTTTTGACAGAGTACATGCAAACCTTTTTGTGCAGCGGCCAGAGCAATGGGAACATGAGCATCGATCGGCGCCGCAATATCCGCGATCTGCAGGTTTTCTTTTTCAAACATTTCCAGATAATCATCATAGACCGGTCTGATGCCGCTTTTTCGGGCTAACGATTCAGCCCTGATCCGTGAAGAATCGCATAAAGCAACCACTTCGACATCCTCTATCTTTTGCCAGGCTGCCAAATGGGTCGGAGCAATGAATCCGCAACCGATGAGACCTATATGTAATTTTTTCATAAGATCATCTGTTTTCTTTCAAACTTACATAGTCCTCCCACGCCACCCATTTCGGCACGCCCCATTTTTGCAGGCTGCCGTCGTCCTGAGCGAAAAATTCCCCTTTGCCTTCGAATAAAATCTGGTTTTTATAGAAAAGTTTGGTCGCTGAAGAAAAAGCATAGTACATATCGTTCTTCGCCTTGTGCAAATAACAATAGCGCGCATCGGTCTCCAGGTCTCCATAGTGCGCATGACCTGACTCCCAATTGTAGCGCGGCCGACGGTTTTCCGGCAAATATTCGGCTTCCAAATCCAGCATTGCATTCAATTGAATAAATCCATCAGCGGTCGGGATTTTGATAGCGTAACCTCGTTGGGTATGAAATACGGCCAAGTCCGTCAGTTCAGCGATAATATCTTTGGCTTTCTGCTCAGGCGAATGGGGAATCAGCAAGGTGGCAAAAATTAAAATTTCTCCCGCCTTGAAAGAATCCGCTATGGTAGTGTTTATGCCCCATTCCGTGTGATAATGGCGACGCATTTGCTCGGCGCCACGGCGAAATTTTTCTCCTTCCGGAAAATAGATCAGCAATTTTTCCGAACCGGGATTAGTGTTCAGAGCTTGACCCACCTTGTTATAGCGGGTATCATACCATTTTCGATCTTTATGATCAAAATCAACGATATCCTCAGCATAAAACATATTAGCCAAGGTAAAGGGTCCGTTTTGCAGCACTTTCACAATGTCCAGCACCACAAACCATTCCCGACCCTTGACGTAATTGATGATTCGATCCCATTGATAACCTCGGTCAGGATCGATCAACCGCGTGCGGCTTACATCCACCTGTTTAAAAGTGCGAAAACTCATCAGTTTGGTTTGAACCGGTCGGCAGCGGCCACCATCCAACAAAAACGGCAGCAAACGCATATCAGGATCAGCCACTCCATTGCGCACGATCAATTTGTTATGGTAGATATCTGCGCGAAAATCACCATCCGGGCCGGTTGAAGAGGTCTCGCGATAACCGGCGTCAGCCAAGAGAATGGAGCCATTTTTCATCAGCAGACAGATCGAATTTTCATCAGCGGATCCGTGATGGTTCTTTTCAGTCTCTACATTGATGGAATGGATGATCTGCTCTTTGCCGTCAATACCGTAGGGGGCATCCTCCTGGTAATTCAGGAACAGATGGGTCGAACGATCATCCCAGCCGCTGCGAAAAACAATTTTCTTGCCGACATAATCTTCCAGCACTAAACGGCTTTCGTCTGTCGGCTTTTCTTCCGGAACCGTATCATCAGCCCAGAGATAAGCATCGGCCCAACAGCCGGCCGCCCATATTTTGGCAAAATCACCTTCAATCAAGGTCGACTGGAACATACGATGCACAGCCCATTTGTATCGGCCATCTCGATAATAGGCTGCCGCTTTTTCAAAACAGGCCGGATAATAGGAGTAAAGATCAATCATGCCGTCGCCAAATTCGGCAATGCTGCCGTAAGGCGTCAACAGTTGCAGAAAATAATCCAGATAGTATTTTGTGGTGGACAAGGCGTAAAACTCTTTTTCTCGTCCGGAACATTCGGCATATTCCATCATGGGTTTGAACCAGATAGGAAGATAGTTATTAGAGTCCTCGATGGACCACAATCCCCAGCTGCTGGAAAGATTTATATCGAGTTTCTTTTGCCAGACCGGCACATGAGGATGATGAGGCATATAACCGATGACCGAGGAGAGGAGATTTACCATATGGTTGGTGGAATGGTTCATAGCGCCCCACTCGGTCCAGTAGCTGACAGCGCCATCAGCAGCTTGCGCCAGTTTATTGTCCAGCGTTTTGAAATCATCGGACGTCAACAGCCCGCTGGTTTGCAGTTGCCGAATCATTTTAATGGTATGATCGCCGACGCCGCTGCCGCGAATGATTTTCAGAGCCCGTTCAGCGTACTTTATCTCACCCGTCGCCTGCCATAACAACGCGTCGACACGTCCTTCCCAATCAGGAAATACGCTCGGCGCTTGCTGCGGACGAATCCCTGGATCAGTTTGCTGCCACTTAAAATAATCCGCCTCATATTTGGCCCAGACCTGTTCATCGACTTTTTTGAGATAGGCGATATAATCCGCTTTGGTAACGCCGGTTTGAGCGAACATAGGCGTCGATGCAAAAAAAATCAGCAGCATGAATGAAATTTGTTTCTTCATATGGATTTACCAAAATCGTCATTTCTTTGCGTTCAGATTCACCGTATCCTCCCAGGCAATCCACTTGGGCACGCCCCATTTCTGAAAGCTGCCGTCGTCCTGAGCAAAAAACTCGCCTTTTCCTTCGAAAAGAGTCTGTTTGTCATAGAGCAATTTAGTCGCTGAATAAAAAGCATAGTATATGCTATTTTTTGATTTATGCAAATAGGAATAGCGTGCATCCGTCTCAAGACTGCCATAGGTCGCGCGGCCCGAATCCCAATTGTAGCGCGGCCGGCGGTTTTCTTTTAAATACTCGCCTTCCATATCCAGCATCGCATTTATTTGTTTGAAACCGTCGCTGCTAGGTATTTGTATGCCATAGCCGCGGTCGGTATGAAAAACCTGCAAATCCTTGACCGAAGCAATAATATCCTTTGCCTTTTGATCGGGTGCATGGGGAATCAGCAGAGTGGTGAAAACCAATATATCTCCGGTTTTAAATGTATCTGCTCTTGTCGTGTTAATGCCCCACTCCGCGTGATAATGGCGGCGCATTTGTTCAGCGCCGCGACGGAACTTGGCTCCTTCGGGAAAATAGATCAACAGTTGTTCAGTACCGGGATTATCATATTGCATAAAAGATACCTTGCTGATCCGGGTATCATACCAATTGCGATTTTGCTGGTCAAAATCCACAATATCCTGCGAGTAAAACATATTAGCCAGGGTATACGGACCGCTCTTGAGCATTTTGACAATGTCGATCACCACAAACCATTCCTGGCCTTTGAGATAATTGATGATGCGATCCCATTGATAACCGCGATCGGCATCGACCAGGCGAGTACGGCTGACGTCTACCTGTGCAAAAGTTCGAAAACTCATCAATTTGGTCTGCACAAAGCGATATTGTCCGCCATCGAGAAGAAACGGCAACAAACGCATATTGGGATCAGCCAAACCGTTGCGGACCACCAGCTTATTGTGATAGGTGTCTGCGCGATAATCACCATCCGGACCTGTGGAAGAGGTTTCGCGATAACCGCCGTCAGCCAATAAAATCGAGCCGTTTTTCATCAGCAGACAGATGGCGTTTTCATCCGCATGGCCATGGTGGTTCTTTTCGGTTTCGACATTGATAGAGTTGATAATCTGTTCTTTGCCATCTACGCCAAAGGGTGCGTCTTCGAGGTAATTCAGGAACAGATGGGTGGATTTGTCATCCCAACCGCTGCGAAAAACAATTTTTTTGCCGACATAATCTTCCAGCACCAAACGGCTCGGATCAGTAGGCACCTCTTCTTGCACAGAATCATCTGCCCAGAGATAGGCGTCTGCCCATTGGCCGCCGGCCCACAACTCGAACATTTCTCCCTTTAATAATTGCGCCTGAAAAATACGGTGCACCGCCCATTTGTATCTGCCGTCGCGGTACATGGTCGCGCCTTTTTCCAGGCAACCGGGAAACCAGGAGTAGCCGCCAATGCCGCCGTCGCCGAATTCGGCGACGCCTCCGTAGGGCGCCATCAACTGCACGAAATAATCGAGATAGTATCTGGTCGTGGCCATGGCGTAAAATTCCTTCTCCCGACCGCTGATCTCGGCGTATTCCATCATCGGATGCAGCCAAATCGGAATATAGTTCTGAGAATCTTCGATGGACCACAAGCCCCAACTGCTGGATACATTAATATCCAGTTTTTGCTTCCAGCGTGGTACATGAGGATGATCGGGGAGGTAGCTTATAACGGAAGATAACAGGTTTACCATATGGTTGCTGGAATGGTTCATGGCGCCCCATTCTGTCCAGTAGGAAACGGCGGCGTCGGCAACGTCTACCAGTTTTTTTTCAATTATTTTTAAATCATCCGGGGTCAGCAAACCGCTGTTCTGCACCTGGCGGATGACACGAACCGTATAATCGCCGACGCCGGCTTTAAGCAGAATTTTACGCGCGCGTTGCGCATATTTTATTTCTCCGGTCACTTGCCATAACAAAGCATCAACCCGTCCCTCCCAGGTCCACTGCATATCCGGCGGCTTTGGAGACCGGGATTTGGGATCAGTGTTTTGCCAGACTTGCAGGTCGGACTCGTACTGGGTCCAGACCTTCTCGTCCATATTTTTTAAAAAGGTCAAATAATCGTTTTTGGTCACGCCGGTTTGAGCATGGCTCTGATTGAGTAACAAGGAAAAAACGATCAGCCATAAAATTCGCAGTTTCATCTGTGTGTTGCCCTCATTTTATTTTTTTTAAGGTTACTTTATCTTCCCAGGCCACCCATTTCGGCACGCCCCATTTCTGAAAACTGCCGTCATCCTGGGCAAAAAACTCGCCTTTTCCTTCGAAAAGAATCTGGTTATCATAAATCAGTTTGGTCGCTGAATAAAAAGCAAAACTCAGCTCATTCCCATTTTTCTGTAAATAACTATAACGGGCATCCGTCTCGAGACTGCCATAGGTCGTACGACCAGATTCCCAATTGTAACGCGGTCGGCGATTCTCTTTCAGATATTCAGCCTCCAAATCCAGCATCGCATTTAACTGAATGAAACCATCCGCGGTCGGTATTTTTATGCCGTATCCCCGTTCGCTTTGGTAGATCTTTAAATCCCTGATAGACGCCATAATATCTTGCGCTTTTTGATCGGGCGAATGGGGAATCAACAAGGTGGTAAATACCTCAAGGTCGCCTGCTGCAAAGCTGTCTGCACTCGTTGCGTTAATGCCCCATTCCGTCTGGTAATGTCGGCGCATTTGTTCGGCGCCGCGTCTGAACTTTACTCCTTCAGGGAAATAAATCAACAGTCGCTCTGTGCCGGGATTATCATAATGCGCCCAAGCCACTTTGCTGTAGCGGGTGTCGTACCAGTTACGATTCGTTTGATCGAAATCGAGGATATCCTGTGAAAAAAACAAATTGGCCAATGTGAACGGCCCGCTTTTCAATATTTTGACAATATCGATGACTACAAACCATTCCAGACCTTTAAGATAATTGATAACGCGATCCCATTGATAGCCGCGCCCGGGATCAACCAGGCGAGTCCGGCTGACGTCAACCTGTTCAAAATTTCGAAAACTCATCAGTTTAGTCTGGACAAAGCGATACCGGCCGCCATCGAGAAGAAACGGCATTAGCCGCATGTTGGGATCCGCAATGCCGTCGCGAACAACCAGTTTGTTGTGATAGGTGTCTGCGCGAAAATCGCCGTCCGGGCCGGTGGATGACGTTTCACGATAACCGCCGTCAGCCAATAAAATAGAACCGTTTTTCATCAGCAAACAGATGGCGTTTTCATCCGCATGACCATGATGGTTTTTTTCAGTCTCTACATTGATGGTATTAATGATCTGCTCTTTGCCGTCCAGGCCAAAAGGCGCGTCTTCCAGGTAATTCAGAAACAAGTGGGTGGCGTTTTCATCCCAGCCGCTGCGAAAAACGATTTTTTTGCCGACATAATCTTCCAGCACCAGTCGACTAGGATCAGTAGGAACCTCTTCCGGAATCGTGTCATCAGCCCAAAGATAGGCGTCTGCCCAGGCGCCGGCGCACCGTCCTTCCAGCAGTTCTCCCTTGATCAACTGCGACTGAAAGATACGGTGCACGGCCCACTTGTATCTGCCGTCCCGGTAATAGGTGGCGCCTTTTTCCAGGCATTCGGGATAATACATATGGCCGCCGATACCGCCGTCGCCGAATTCGGCGATACTTCCATAGGGCGCCATCAGTTGAACAAAATAATCCAGGTAATATCTGGTTGTGGCCATGGCATAAAAATCTTTTTCCCGACCGCTATATTCGGCATATTCCATCATGGGCTTGAGCCAAATCGGAATATAAGTCTGAGCATCTTCAATCGACCATAAACCCCAGCTGCTGGACACATTGATGTCCAGTTTTTGTTTCCAGCGAGGCACATGGGGATGGTCGGGTAGGTAGTTAATGATTGAAGCCAGCAAATTAACCACATGATTGGTCGAATGGTTCATGGCGCCCCATTCAATCCAGTACGGGATAGCAGCATCCGCTGCCTCGGCCAATTTTTTCTCCATGATTTTTAAATCATCCGTGGTTAGCACGCCACTGTTTTTTAAAAGCAGGAGAACCTTGACCGTGTAATCACCGGCGCCGGTTTCGAGAAGAATTTTTCGCGTGCGTTCCGCATATTTTCTTTCGCCGGTCGCCTGCCACAGCACGGCATCGACACGACCGTCCCAGTTATGTTGCAATTTCGGCGGATTGCTCGAGCGGGTCTTGGGATCGGCTGTTTGCCACGCTTGCATGTCAGCTTGGTATTGACTCCATATCTTTTCATTGATGTTTTTGAGAAAAACCAGGTAATCGCTTTTGGTCACGGTGGTTTGCGTAAAACCGTTTGCCAATAAAAAAACAAACAGATTGATGTATAAAAATCGCGTTTTCATTTGCGCAACCTTAATTTTTTTCTTTAAGCGTTACTTTATCCTCCCACGCCACCCATTTCGGCACGCCCCATTTCTGAAAACTGCCGTCGTCCTGAAAAAACCACTCGCCTTTGCCCTCAAAAATCGTCTGATTTTCATAAATCAATTTGGTTGCCGAGTAAAAAGCGTAGGTCAGTTCATTCCTGCTTTTCTGCAAATAGCAATAACGGGCATCGGTTTCCAGACTGCCATAGGTCGCACGGCCGGACTCCCAATTGTAGCGCGGCCGGCGGTTCTCTTTCAAATACTCGGCTTCCATATCCAGCATCGCATTCACTTGAATAAATCCGTCCGCGGTCGGTATCTTAATGCCGTAGCCCCGATCGGTTTGATACGTCTGCAAATCCTTGATGGACGCCATAATATCTTTGGGCTCCTGTTCAGGCGAATGCGGAATCAGCATCGTCGTAAATACCACGATATCACCAACCTTGAAACTGTCGGCTTTGGTGGTGTTGATGCCCCATTCCGTGTGATAGTGACGACGCATTTGTTCGGCCCCGCGTCGGAACTTTGCTCCATCCGGAAAATAGATGAGCAGCTTTTCCGTGCCGGGATTGTCGTTTTGGACATAGCCGACCTTGCTGTACCGGGTATCATACCAGTTGCGGTCTTTATGATCAAAATCCATGATATCCTGCGAGTAAAACATATTGGCCAACGTGAACGGTCCCGCTTTCAACATTTTGACAATGTCGATGACTACAAACCATTCCATGCCTTTAAGATAGGTAATTACCCGATCCCATTGATAACCGCGCTCCGGATCCGTCAGCCGCGTGCGACTCACATCCGCATTCTTGAAAGTACGAAAGCTCATCAATTTGGTCTGCACGAATTTATAACGGCCGCCATCCAACAGAAACGGCAACAAGCGCATATTGGGATCCGCCAGGCCGTTGCGAACAACCAGCTTGTTGTGATAAGTATCTGCGCGATAATCGCCATCCGGCCCGGTTGATGAAGTTTCACGGTACCCGCCGTCGGCCAGCAAAATCGAGCCGTTCTTCATCAGCAAACAGATAGCGTTCTCATCAGCAGAGCCGTGATGATTTTTTTCAGCTTCCACATTGATGGTGTTGATGATCTGCTCTTTGCCATCGATGCCGTAGGGCGCATCCTCCTGGTAATTGATAAAAAAGAAGGTGGAATTGTCATCCCAGCCGTTGCGAAAGACAATTTTTTTGCCCACATAATCTTCCAGCACCAAACGGCTGGCGTCTTTGGGAACCTCTTCGGCAACCGTGTCATCAGCCCAGAGGTAGGCATCGGCCCAATTGGCGGCAGCCCATAAATCCAACCAACCGCCTTTCGGCAGAGTGGATTGGAACATACGATGCACCGCCCATTTGTATCTGCCGTCACGGTAATAGGCCGCGGCCTTTTCCAAACATTCCGGATAGTAGGAATAATGGCCGATGCCGCCATCGCCGAATTCCGCCACCATGCCGTAGGGCGCCATCAGCTGCACAAAATAATCCAGATAATATTTTGTAGTGGGCAGAGCATAGAACTCTTTTTCCCGGCCGGACAGTTCGGCATATTCCATCATCGGTTTCAGCCAGATGGGAATATAATTTTCGGAATCCTCGATGGACCACATCCCCCAACTGCTGGAGAGATTGATGTCGAGCTTTTGCTGCCAGCGCGGGACGTTGGGATGATTGGGCAGATAACTGATGACCGAAGAAAGTAAATTCACCACATGGTTGGTGGAATGGTTCATGGCGCCCCATTCGGTCCAGTAGACAACGGCTGCGTCGGCCGCTTCAATGAGTTTTTTCTCCATGATCTTTAAATCACCAGCGGTCATGAGCCCGCTGTTTTCCAGCTGCCGCATAACGCGCAAGGTGTAATCACCGGCGCTGTTTTCAAGCAAAATTTTGCGTGCGCGTTCGGCATATTTTTTTTCACCGGTCACTTGCCAAAGCAAGCCGTCAACCCGGCCTTCCCAATTCCATTGTAAATCCGGCGGTTTGGCCGTTCTGGTTTTTGCATCCGCTGCCTGCCATTTCTGATAATCCGCTTCATACTTGCTCCAGACCTGTTCGTCGCTGTCTATGAGATAAGGGATATAATCGGCTTTGGTGATGCCGGCTTGGGCAAAGTTGCTGCTGAATAAAAAGAAGAAAATTAACATCCAGGTTATTTGCATTTTCATTAATCGCTCCTCACTTTTTTTCTTTCAAAACCGCTTTATCTTCCCACGCCACCCATTTCGGCACGCCCCATTTCTGAAAACTGCCGTCGTCCTGAAAAAACCACTCGCCTTTGCCCTCAAAAATCGTCTGATTTTCATAAATCAATTTGGTTGCCGAGTAAAAAGCGTAGGTCAGTTCATTCCTGCTTTTCTGCAAATAGCAATAACGGGCATCGGTTTCCAGACTGCCATAGGTCGCACGGCCGGACTCCCAATTGTAGCGCGGCCGGCGGTTCTCTTTCAAATACTCGGCTTCCATATCCAGCATCGCATTCACTTGAATAAATCCGTCCGCGGTCGGTATCTTAATGCCGTAGCCCCGATCGGTTTGATACGTCTGCAAATCCTTGATGGACGCCATAATATCTTTGGGCTCCTGTTCAGGCGAATGCGGAATCAGCATCGTCGTAAATACCACGATATCACCAACCTTGAAACTGTCGGCTTTGGTGGTGTTGATGCCCCATTCCGTGTGATAGTGACGACGCATTTGTTCGGCCCCGCGTCGGAACTTTGCTCCATCCGGAAAATAGATGAGCAGCTTTTCCGTGCCGGGATTGTCGTTTTGGACATAGCCGACCTTGCTGTACCGGGTATCATACCAGTTGCGGTCTTTATGATCAAAATCCATGATATCCTGCGAGTAAAACATATTGGCCAACGTGAACGGTCCCGCTTTCAACATTTTGACAATGTCGATGACTACAAACCATTCCATGCCTTTAAGATAGGTAATTACCCGATCCCATTGATAACCGCGCTCCGGATCCGTCAGCCGCGTGCGACTCACATCCGCATTCTTGAAAGTACGAAAGCTCATCAATTTGGTCTGCACGAATTTATAACGGCCGCCATCCAACAGAAACGGCAACAAGCGCATATTGGGATCCGCCAGGCCGTTGCGAACAACCAGCTTGTTGTGATAAGTATCTGCGCGATAATCGCCATCCGGCCCGGTTGATGAAGTTTCACGGTACCCGCCGTCGGCCAGCAAAATCGAGCCGTTCTTCATCAGCAAACAGATAGCGTTCTCATCAGCAGAGCCGTGATGATTTTTTTCAGCTTCCACATTGATGGTGTTGATGATCTGCTCTTTGCCATCGATGCCGTAGGGCGCATCCTCCTGGTAATTGATAAAAAAGAAGGTGGAATTGTCATCCCAGCCGTTGCGAAAGACAATTTTTTTGCCCACATAATCTTCCAGCACCAAACGGCTGGCGTCTTTGGGAACCTCTTCGGCAACCGTGTCATCAGCCCAGAGGTAGGCATCGGCCCAATTGGCGGCAGCCCATAAATCCAACCAACCGCCTTTCGGCAGAGTGGATTGGAACATACGATGCACCGCCCATTTGTATCTGCCGTCACGGTAATAGGCCGCGGCCTTTTCCAAACATTCCGGATAGTAGGAATAATGGCCGATGCCGCCATCGCCGAATTCCGCCACCATGCCGTAGGGCGCCATCAGCTGCACAAAATAATCCAGATAATATTTTGTAGTGGGCAGAGCATAGAACTCTTTTTCCCGGCCGGACAGTTCGGCATATTCCATCATCGGTTTCAGCCAGATGGGAATATAATTTTCGGAATCCTCGATGGACCACATCCCCCAACTGCTGGAGAGATTGATGTCGAGCTTTTGCTGCCAGCGCGGGACGTTGGGATGATTGGGCAGATAACTGATGACCGAAGAAAGTAAATTCACCACATGGTTGGTGGAATGGTTCATGGCGCCCCATTCGGTCCAGTAGACAACGGCTGCGTCGGCCGCTTCAATGAGTTTTTTCTCCATGATCTTTAAATCACCAGCGGTCATGAGCCCGCTGTTTTCCAGCTGCCGCATAACGCGCAAGGTGTAATCACCGGCGCTGTTTTCAAGCAAAATTTTGCGTGCGCGTTCGGCATATTTTTTTTCACCGGTCACTTGCCAAAGCAAGCCGTCAACCCGGCCTTCCCAATTCCATTGTAAATCCGGCGGTTTGGCCGTTCTGGTTTTTGCATCCGCTGCCTGCCATTTCTGATAATCCGCTTCATACTTGCTCCAGACCTGTTCGTCGGCGTATTTAAGATAGGGGACATAATCGGCTTTGGTTACGCCGGTTTGCGCCGAGCAAACGGTAAATCCCAAAATACAAATGATCCCATATAGAATCCGTAATCCCATAGCAACCTCCGGTTAATTGAAAAAGAATTCATCAATATTTAATTATAACATCATCTTCCCATGCCACCCATTTGGGTGTGCCGGGTTTGCTGAAACTGCCGTCGTCCTGTGCAAAGGCCATTTCATCCGATTTGAATATCGTTTGTCCGCGATAGAGCAATTTGCTCGCAGAGTAAAACGCGTAATGAAGAGAGTCGGGCGTATGACGGAGATAACTGTACCGGGCATCGGTCTGCAAATTCCCATAGCTGGAACGACCCGAATCCCAATCATAGCGGGGACGACGGTTTTCGATTAAATATTCAGCTTCCAGATCGATCGCCGCATTGACTTGAACATAGCCATTGTCCTCGGGGATGCGCAGACCGTAGCCGTTTTTACTGTGATAGATTTCCATACCGGATAAACCGGCTGCGACAGTCTTCGCTTCAATAGCGCGCGAATGGGGAATGAGCAAGGTAGAAAAAACAACCGTATCGCCCGCTCGTAAGGTATCGGATGTAGAAAGATAGATGGCTTGTTCGGTTTGATAACAACGACGAATGGCTTCGATGCCTTGTCGAAAGGATTTAGATTCGGGAAAGCAGATAAACAAGCGCATATGATCGGGATTTTTATACAGCCAATTGTCCGGATTGAGCAAATGCGCAGCGGGTTTGGCGGCAAAGCCGCCGCTTTGATTTGCCGATGAGACGGTGCGATAGCGGGTGTCGCACCAGGTATTGTTTTGCTGCTCGCAATCAACCACATCTTGCGTATAAAATAAGGTGGTCAGGGTTAACGGAGCTGTTTTTAAAATTTTTACAAAATCAAATACCACGAACCACTCTTTATTTTTTATATAACTGATGACCCGATCCCACTGATAACCGCGCTCGGCATCCAGCACACGTGTGCGGCTCACATCAACATCATGAAATGTTCGGAAATGCATAAGTTTTGTTTTTACCGGACGGCACTGCCCACCATCCAGAAGGAAAGGCAGCAACCGTTTCTGTGCATCAGCCAGACCATCGCGCACCACAACCCGATTGTGAAAGGTGTCAGCGCGATCCTCGCCGTCCGGACCGGTGGTGCTGGTTTCACGATAACCGGCATCATGAAGCAAAATAGCCCCGTTTTTCATCAATAAACAGATGGCGTTTTCATCAGCCTGCCCATGATGATTTTTTTCCGTTTCCACCGGAATAGTGGTGATCATTTCCTCCTTGCCATCAATGCCGAAGGGAGCGTCATCCATATAATTAAGAAAGAGGTAGGTTGCGTTGGAATCCCATCCATTGCGGAAAACAACTTTTTTGCCCACATAATCTTCCAACACCAGCCGGCTTTTGTCCGATGGCACCTCCTCCAATACCGTATCATCCGCCCACAGATAAGCTTCGACGATATCTTTGAGATACCAGACATAACCCTGGCCTTTGCCGTAGATATTGCTCTTAAAAAGTTGATGCGCCGCCCATTTCATGCGGCCATCGCGATAGATTGTGGCGCCTTTCTCGAGCATGGAAGCCAGCATGGTCCAGGTATAATCGCCGGCCGGATTGCCGTCGCCGAATTTGGCAACCTGGCCTTCCGGCGTCATCAACTGGACCACGTAATCAAAATAATATTTCACTTGTGGTATGCGAAAAAACTCCTTTTCCTTGCCCATGAGTTCGACCGTCTGAATCAATGGTTTCATCCATGAGGCGATATAATTTTGAGAGTCCTCAATGTGCCAATAGCCCCAATTCACCGACAGGTTGATATCCCGTTTTTTCCGCCACTGTGGATAATTGGGATGATTGGGAAAATATTGCATAGCAGCGGTAAGGCCATTAACAATGTCGCTGCAGTGATTCATGGTCCCCCACTCCGTCCAGTATTGCACATTACGGTCCGCGGTATCAATAATTTTTTTATGAATGTATTCCAAATCAGCCGGGTCGAGCACGCCGCTTTTCTTAATGCACTGCAGAACATACAAGGAGTAATAATTATCATAGTGCACGCATTCCAACAAAACGCGACGGGCAGACACGGCGTACCGGATATCGTTTGTTTCCGAATAAAGCAAAGCATCCATACGACCAAGGGCTAAATCGAGTTTTGGTGGATCGATCTCCCGGATTTTGGGATCCGCCGTTTGCCATGTTGACAGGGATTCGTTGTATATTTGCCAATATTTTTTTTCACATTGTTTGAGTACGGTGAGATAATCCTGTTTGGTAATTTTTTTTTCGGCAGCGTGCAACGGAAGGATAGAAATGCACAATAAAAGACGTAGGAAATGGAACTTCATGGCTTTTCCTCTACTTTTTGTTATATATCGACCAGCGTAACCAGCGCAGCGGCGGTTGAGAATGAAGAGAGGCTGCATCTGGCTATCGCTTGGCTTGGCAAGTTGTTTAAACCACAAGGAGCACAAAGTTCACGAAGATATTATAAAACAAATCTTCTGATCCCTTCCTTTAGAAGCTCGCCATCGAAGTTTATCAGCAAACCGACTGACGCATGAGAAAAGGAGAAAATTCCTGACTTGCAAAAGGATGCTTGATCAAAAAAGGAATGCTGATGGCAAGATCATTCGTTCCGTCTCGCCTTGACTTTTTGCAGCATTTCCCGGGCCCGGCTGTCGTCAGGCGCCAATTTAAGACCCCGCTCAAAGCAAAGCTGTGCATCGCGCAAGTTGCCCTGTTTCTCATAGATCATGCCTAGATTAAAATAGAAAGGGGCCTGTTCCGGCGCCAATTTAATAGCTGTCAAATTATGAGTGACAGCCTTATCATAAGCACGCATCATATAGTAAATCTGAGCCAGTCCGGCATGCGCAAAAGAGTTACCGGAATCCAAATCCACCACCCGTTCGAAGGAATGAGCCGCTTCCTCCCATTGTTGCAGTTGCGCGTAGGCCAGAGCGGCATTGAGATGCGCCGCCGTAAAGTCGGGAGCGATCGCAAGTGCTTTTTGATACCATTCCTGCGCGGTTTGCCATTCAGCCTTCTGAGAGTGAGCCAAGCCCAACAGCACATAAGCTTTGGCAAACCGGGGAGCTTTTTGCACCGCGGTATGCAATAGGGGCTCCAGGGAGGACAACTCACCTTGATGCGACACCCAATCCAAAAAGAAGATGAGATTAAAATCAATGACCGGATCGCGTTCGATCGCCTGGCGCATCACACGAATGGCCGGATTGATTTGACCGCTATCTGCGTGCGCCGCAGCTGCCAGACGAAAAGCAAAAAGTCCGCGTTTAAAATTCATCATGGCGAATTGGTAAGCCTCAATTCTCTTCATCGTCGCGGTGTCAGCCTGCACATCCTCGCATAGTGGTAAAACGAGAGATTCCTGTTCAAGAATCTTTTGGTATACCATTGGATGCAGAATCGGCAAAGTGACCTGACTGAATTCGACAACCGGATTGTTGTCATTATGAGGTTCGATTCCGGCCACGAGCGTTTTTAATCCGTCCTCATCCACCATAAATGTAGACAATACCGCATAGGGGTCGTCAAGAAAAATCTGTTGCAGACTTGATTCGACGGACGCCAGACTCAGGCGCTTCTTTACCTGGTTGACGGAAATGCGCAGAGGCAATTTACCGCCAAGCAAAAGCAGATGTTCCGGATTGTTATACCACAGAGTCGTGTTCGGAAAAACATCCACCATGCTCCGTATCAAGGACAACACTTCGCGATCCGTCATGCCATAAAGCGGCAACCACGCCACCATCATTCCGTCGGAAGACAGTTTATTATAACACAGTTGATAAAATTCCGTGGTGTACAACGAAGGGCTGAATTTTGGATCCACAGCATTGACCGAGATGATGTCATACTCATTTCTGGTAGCTGAGATAAAATTTCGTCCGTCATTTACTAAAAATCGAAAACGAGAGTCCTCAAACACGCCGCGATTTTCATCAGCGAAAAAAGCTGCGGTGCGCCTTTCATCCGCCACAAGTTCTACGCAATCCAGTTGCCGGATCGGGTATTGCAGGAAGGATTGGCAGGTGTTGCCAAAACCGAATCCGATTACCAGCGCTTTTGCTGGATTCGGATGCAACAGCATGGGCAAATGCGCGAGCATTTTATGGATGATGATGTCGGCATAGGTAGTGTGCGCCGTATTATGCCCATTAATGTTGATCAGGCGAACGGGCCGGCCCCAGGGATTGATTTCATTGCTTTTTTCCAGAGCTGCGATTGTCGCTGTTGTCCCGTCTTTATAATATAAAATTCGATTGTTTTTATAGCTGGCAATTCCGGTAAAAAGCGGCCCATCGTGTTGAGCCAATAGAAGAAATGCAACGCCCCAAATCAAAATCCCGCCAATGCCGTAGGCAAAGCTGATCTTTAAGCTAGGTCGGAAATAGATGCAAACAAGAGCGGCAGCCAGGTTGCATAGAGCCAACACCAGCAGGCTGTACGACACGCCCAGCAAGGGCAGAAGAATAAAACCGGCGCTCAGAGAGCCGAGTATGGTTCCAAGCGTGTTCACCAGATATACGCGGCCAACACCCTGACCGATCGCAGAGAGAGAACGAACGGTCAATCGATTGACCAGGGGAAATGCCGCTCCCATGCAAAAGGTAGGGATCAACAATATCGAAAACGAAGTGGCGAATAAAAGCAGGCTTACCGACGTCCAATTATCGGCGTGCAAATAGCGGAACAACCACAGGTGGACCTGATCCATTTGGTTCAGTAAGGGGATGGATATCAACGCGGTTAAAGCGATGACGCCTTGCGTCGCTGCAAACCAATTGCGCAACGACGTCAGCCTGTCTACAACGGCAGATACGAGCAGGCTGCCGAGCGTAATTCCGATTAAAAAAGTGGCCAGGATGATCGTGAAGGAATAGGTCGTTGAACTCACATAAAAAATCAGCGCCCGTGTCCATACCACTTCATAGGCGAGAGCCGTAAAACCGCTGACTGCATAAACACCCAGGACAAGATAATACTCAAAATCACGTGATTGAGCGAGCTTTTTTTTCAATGATAACACAGGACCTTGGGCGTCGGCTTTCGGACGCAGGCCGCGCAGCAATGAAAAAACCGTCACAGCGATTAACGCATTGACCGTGATGGCAATCCACATGGACCGCAATTCGCCGAACCAGCGAATCAGATAAAAACCGGTGAGAAAAACGCCCAATACGCCGCCCAGGGTATTAACAGTATAAAGGCGGCCCACCTCCCGCCCGATATGTTCACGCTGTTGAGCGATGATTTTGCTTAGCATCGGCAAAGTGCCGCCCATGAGCAAGGTTGGCACGAGCAAGATCAGGACAGATAATACTAGGCGGAATAATGTAATAACGCCAATCTGCTGACTGACGGATTGAAAGAACCAGATATACAACCACTGACAAGTCGGAATCAATATATAATGAATAACCACGGCAGAAAGCGCAATACCTGCTTCCAGCCAGCCATACAGACGCAACGGATCGCGGACACGATCTGCTGCTTTACCGAGCAAGTGGCTGCCCAAGGCCAAGCCACCCATAAAGGCAACCAAAACAGCGCTGGTGGCGTAGGTGGTGTTGCCAAAAACCAAAGCGAATTTTCTTAACCAGATCAGCTCATAAACCAGAGCGGAAAATCCGGAACCGAACAATAACCCGTATATCGTCCATCTGCGCATCACTTTTTCAAAGACTCCTTTAGCATTTCGTTTCTTACCTGCATGGCATGGGTATAGGCCTTTTCCTTGATTCGTGCAAGAAAGGCCTGGATTTCAGGATTAAGTCCACTGGCCTGAGCCAATGAGCTTTGGGCAGTGAAATCATACTCAATCCGATCGACGACAAAATCCTGAATGCCCAATGCCTGCCAGCATTGCTTTTGATCAGGATAATCCAACCGTTCCAGTCCTGGGATCAATTTATTTTCCAGTATAAGCTGGGCCAGATACAAAGACATATAATAATAGCCCGAATCATTGGGATGGATATGATCCAAAAACAGGTTCGGATTCGGATAAAAATTATCAGCAAGTTCGATGAAATAGTTCTCCATGTCAGCCAGGATGACTCCTTCGGACCGGGCGATCTCACGGCATGCCATGGATACATACGATTTGGCTCGCATCGGCAATCGGTCCAAATCCTTGGCACGCCATAATTCGTAGGCAGCTTCTGGGTATTGACCCAGCTTGAGGCGTGCTTTGCCGGTCTGATAGTACAGATCCGCAAAAGTGGAATCCATGCCCTTTAATCGCTGCCACATCTCGACGGCATGCTCGAAACGACCGGCGCTAAATTCAGCTTTGGCGCCGTGCATGAGCGAATCCCATTGGACTTTTCGCTTCTCCGTAAAATGTTCATTGGCTTGTGAAATGAATGGTGGAAATGTCCAGTTTGACACCGGTGCACATATGATTAATTTAATATTAGCGTCCCGGGCTAGTTCGACTATCTGCCGTAAATTACGGCTATAGGCAGCACGCACCTGTTGGTTGACAGGATCCTCGAAGCTAATGGTATTTTGAAGGCTCCAGTCCAGCGGGTCCATAGGCGTAGCATGACGAAAATAGGGCATGGCGAATACAGCGCGCGCCAGCCAGTGAAAAACGAAACTATTCCGGAAAATGCTGCAACCGGACCGTTCCGTGTGGCGCACCGGAACCGAAAATTCGTCCGTGCCGTAATACTCGCTATGGCCTGTATACAGGATCACCAGGTCCGGCTGAAAAGGCATCAAATCTTTAAAAAGCTGCAGGACATTAGCGCTTTTAAAACCGTTACAGCCGGCGTTCAGTATTTCAATCGATGGATTTTGTTTGCGATATTGCAGGACAGCTCGCAAATAATTTGGAAACGAAGAAGGACACTGCATTTGCGGCAACGTATTATAGGGGTATCCAGAGGTGCTGGATTCACCTATGCAAAATATCCGGAACCGGTCTTTCTTTTCCCTGAAAATGGCCCTATTGGAAACCGATGTGGTCACAAACAAAGGAGCTTGGTAATTAAAAAAATCGTTAAAATAGGCTTGATTGATCTTTAGTGTGTTTTTATCGACGTCCACCATGAGTGGACGAAACCGGTCGCTGAGGCGTCGCGCGATCATCTCAGCCATACCGGCCGCCGCCATCAAACAAGCTGCACCCATCAACAACCACTTAATCAACCGAGGATATTTCTTCACCCGCTTATTTCCTCTCATTACCATCATTGATAGTAATAAGCTTGAAGACGTTCGACAGGTTTTGAGACCATGAAATAAAAGTGCTGGTCGTTGACTAAAAATTTGTGGTACCAGGGCGCGTACTCTTCCAGAGGAATTGACAGGGTTATGGGCTGCGGCAATCGATATATCCGCACGAGTTGCAAATCGACATTGTATTCGGCTATGTCGCGACAAATAATATCGCCATCGAGCCCCTTGGCCG
Organism: uncultured Cytophagia bacterium; assembly: GCA_964387285.1. Taxonomy (GTDB): domain Bacteria; phylum Zhuqueibacterota; class Zhuqueibacteria; order Residuimicrobiales; family Residuimicrobiaceae; genus Anaerohabitans. The sequence continues at coordinate 165,321 of CAYLWO010000001.1, forward strand.
GATCGACAAGCAGAAGGAAAATTCTATCTTTCCAGACATAAAGATCTTCAACCTGATAAAGGAGAGAATCGACTGGTTCTGTTGTTCGCCGAATCCCGCATTTGCGTACAGCGGATTTTAGTATGTTGCCGGTCATATCATAGATGAAAATGCTGTCGATGTAGGCCGGTGCATAGGCCAACTTTCCTTCAGACAGATTGCCAAAATAGCCGAAATCATAATACTCATTCTTGTAGAATAAGGCGCGCGGTGGTTTAAACTCCTGTACAAGGTTGCCTTCCAGATCGCGTATTTCCATAAAAAATTTGAACTGGAAGGCATCCATCATCCGATTGACCAACATGCGTCCGTCCTGGGACAGCCGAATATCCGCACAGCCGGGTACAAAAAAATAACGGAGCGGCGTGCCGTTTATCGACCAAATATCCATCACGCCCTGATTGTGCACCAGAAGTAAAGAATCATGCAAAACATTGACGGAAACCGCACGATCCAACAAGCCCAGCTGTCGTCCAAGGCCGCCCATAGAACTCACGAATTTACCGGCGGCGTCAAACTGATAAATGAGATTGGCGTCTGCATCGAGAATAAAAAAATTTCCCCGGCTGTCCTGACACATGTGTTTGATGCGCTGAAAAGGAGGAACGCCTTCACTGCCGGGCACCTGTAAAGTAAATGCCGCTTTCTTCAGTGTAACGACAGGGACGGGTTTTTGGCACGATGTCAAAAGGAACACGGACATCATTGCAACAGACAGCGCAGCCCGAGTCCGTAGCCGTAAAATGTCACTTAAAGTCAAAACAAGGGGTCGGTCAATCATACACAATCATAATCTCCAATTTACTTATCGTTCTTCATATTCGGAACACCATGCTCTAATACTTCAAATATACTTGCGGCGACACCGGAAAACTCGCAGGCATCTGCCACATAAAGTTGGGATCGATGTACGGAGCATCGTTTTTATGAGCTTCCATAAGCTTTATTTTTTTCTCAAGCCATTGCGTGAAATTGACGCTGCAATAGCTGTAGAGATCTTCACTGATGTCGGAAATAGCCATAAAATCGGTATGAGATTCCTTATAGAGTTTTATAAGAGTTTTGATATTGGCAATTTCATCATCCATCATCGCTTTTACAATTCGATGCTTGGACTCTTTCACGGCCGGGTCCACGGCATCCAGATAGCCATGTACGCCGACAACCCAGGCGGCGAGGTTGCGCAGTGTTCGATAGTAGCATTTCAAACCGATCAAACGATCCCGTTGATCAACAAAAACCGCATAGGCCGGATGGTCGGATTTTACGGTTTTGATTCCCTCTTGCAGATCAGCAATGGTTTTATCCAGAGGCGCCCAGATTTTACCGTCGCACTCGGCAACGATTTTTTCCGCCAACTCTGCCGGCACCAGATTCCATAAAGCATCCTTGCTGAAATCGACCAGGGTGGGATTGTTGAATATGGAATTCAGATATTTTTCATAGTAATCCCGTTCTGCTGACGGTATTTTACCAATGTCCGGCACAAAGGGGCGAATCCAAATGCGCAGAGTGTAGAAACCGTACCCTTCATAGAGCGGCACGGTTGGAAACGTCCGGACGATGTTATCCATGGATTTCCAGACCCGCACCAGTCTGGCGGCTTGTTCTGTTCCCACCCATTTTGTCGCAAGCGCATTAACGGTTTCATCGATGTTCAAGTTGGCGTTTTTCTGGAACGCGTGAAAAATCTGTCGGTTGATATCATACGGCGCCAGACAGATAGATTGCGTACCTACGCTTAGTCTCGTTAGATCGTGCACAACATATTTTCGCAAATTGTCGTGGGTCAGCCACGGAAAAGGCACACCCATAATATACTGGCTGGTCATGCCGATGCCGGAGTGCAGATAACCGTTTTTGTTCAGCAGCGCTTTTTGATTTTGCCATAGCATCGGGTCTGCTGTATCAGCCAGCGAAACGGACAAATCAAGCCGGTCGCCTAATTCCGGCAAAATAAATTTACCTTCTTCGGGGAAGGAAGCCAGAGAAGAAATGATGCGGAAATCCGGCCGGATTTCCGAAGCGGCGTCACGCAACAATTTTATGTAGCGAACCACATTGGCTGCGGCAGCTTTTGCCACTTCTTCATGCGATTTCCATTCACGAATCAGATACGGACCGCCGTTGCGTCCCGGATAGGTGGTTACTGTGTATTCAAAACCGGCGCCGGCGTCATTGGTGCGCCAGCCCATGTAAGCCAGCTCTGGAATTTCGGTCATTAGTTTTTTCATCATTTCCGCATAATGCCATCGTACCACCGGATGTGCGAGCGTTAGGGTATAGCGTGGATTAAAGCAGCGGAATGTGTGGTCTATGCGTGCGCCGCGCAAAAATGGATAACGATCCAGCAACGCGTCCTGGACCGATCGAGGTGTGCAGAAAAACAGACCGGGAGTAAGACCGTATTTTACAGCCAGCTTGGCATTGGCTTTCATGAAATTCATATTGGCCTGTAAAAATTCGGGCGGGTAAATTCCTTTATTTAGTTCCGAATCCGTAAAATAATCCAGGTCCGTATTGCCATAATAAAATCGGTAATAAATTTCACCCGGCGGTCCTTGTTCATAAGCAGCGATGCCGGCCAAACCATTCACCACAATGTGAGAACAACCCAAACGGGCAAGTTCCTGAATGCTCTTTTCCGGGTCGTAATGTCGTGGTGGATTGGCGTGAGAAGGCCAGGCGCCGTCCGACCCTTCGATCCAGGGAAAAGTCGTCATGCTGAGCGTGCCTTTGGCCAGTTCCTGAACGTCCTTATCCAACCAATCATCCCGCAGAGAACAATAGAGAGAATAGAGCAAATGTTGTTTGGAACCGATTAGAAAACCGTTGCCCTGGTTATCCAGCTTGAGAAAGGTCCAGTCGCGATCCTGCGGCGGATTGATGCCCAAGTCTTTCACGCCAGGAATGCCGTTTTCTCCCAGGATGCCGACATGAAACACGCCGGATTTGCCTGCTCTTTTGCCTTGTTCAATCTGCGCCGCTTTGGCCAGTTCTTTCATACAACCGGCAACCGTCCAATCAACGGGTTGGCCGTTATCCGGCACGAAAAGATATTTGACCTTTAGCAAAGCATCCCGTACCGTCATATTCGGTATTGAAAAAGCGGCGCTACACAGTGTAATAATCAATATCGCAAAGATTCGTACTGCCTTCATTATGGTCTCCTATGACGTGTTATTTGAATACCTGATCAATCCTCACAAGCTAAAGTCTCGTTTTCCAAAAAGACCGTAAGATGCGCAGCTTTGATCTTTTTAAAACAATACGTGTAACAGCAAAGTCTGTAGAGCAACCAACATTCAATCATGATCAACCAAAGCCATCGACACAGTTTTTCAGCGTCCCGGAACCTGGCGCCCGCGCCGACAAGGTCATCACCGTATGTTCATGCATGCAACGACTCCAGGACAAGCTGAGGATATCATGCTTTTACAAACGCGCCTGCACAGCAGGTGCAGAGTATCCTAGTTTTCAGGGGATGCAAGGGTTCCTTAAAATACGGACTAGAGCTAAAACGGGGGATTCGTAGGCTACGAATCCCCCGCTGGATTATAATCGGCCTTTTAAGAAGCAGGGCACAGGTGATTTATGTTACATACCGTTCGTCCTGTTTTCAATTTTCTCCCGGAGAAAGAAACAATCCCCGGGAGAATAAACGATTAGAATTTAAAATTCAGCGAGAACCGATTAACGTCACTCAGCAAATCAAAAGCGGTATAGCAGTAGTCGATGCACATCGTATAGTTGCTATACGGCAACTCGATACCTGCGCCCAGCGACAGTCCTTCATCCGTTCGAGCATAGGTTTTTTGATCGAACCAGTGATCACGCGTCACATTTTCGATGCGTTGATAAGAGTTGCGCGGTCCAAAAGTATCATCCACACCCATGTAGTTGAACTTGTATCCGGCACGGAACTGGATGCGCTTGTACAACGTCGCCTCCAGGCCGCCCAGAACCATCTGCTCAGCATCGATGGGTTTGGTGATATCGACAAATCCTTTAAAGTTAAAGAAATCGGATTTGATCATGCTCATGGATGCGCCGAAGCTGAAAATGATCGGCATGCTGAAAGGAACATAATAGTATTTCAGGTCTGAACCGACATTCTGAATGCGTGCACCGATCGCCAGGTCGCGATAGCCGAGGAAATAAATGGCGCCCAGATCCACGGCAAAGGCACTCACGGATTCAACATCGATTTTTTCGCTGTAATACTTGAGGTTCACGCCCAACGATAATTTGTCGGTAAATTGTTTGGCATAAGACAAAGCGATATAATTTGAGTTATAGCCAAACGTCTCCGATGTCGCGTATTCGACGCCGGCCAATCCGGGTTGCAGATCTCGGACTGCGGGAATACCGTCGACGCCGCTCATCATACCGCCCAAGCCCACCGTTCCCCATTTTCCAAAAGAATGTGCGATAGCAAAAGCATTGTGGTTAATATCGGCAATCCATTTGTTATAGGAAAAAGTGATCTGGGTATCGCCATCAGGCAGTGAGATTCCTGCCGGATTCCAGAAAATTTGATTGACGTCCCCATGCAGGGTTGTAGCAGCCGAGCCAATGGCAACACTCTTGGCGCCAACGCCTACTTTGAGGATGGAAGCTCCGGCGATGCCGGTTTTTTTCATGCTTTGTCCATAACCGCTGACTACCATGGTTAGAATGGCAAGAACCAGTAGCGCGGCGAGTAGTTTATGTTTCATAAAACAAGATCTCCTTTTTTAAGACATTTCACGCGCAATGAAACTGCAAAAAAGATCCGCCGCTTAGCGTTCGATTGCCAGATACCCTCGTTGCTGGCCGCCCGGGTACTCTGCTAACCAGATATACAGACCACTGGCAACCTCGGGTCCGTCTTTGGTAAACATATCCCAGAACATGGAGCCGTCACGTGGATCCTGTCCCTCATATTCCAGGACATCCATAATCTGTCCGGACAAATCGAGGATGGTGATCCGGGTATCAGCGGTCAAATTGTAGAATTGCACCTTGTGCTCAGAGCCAACATCGTGCGGCGCTTGCACTTTATATGGATTGGGCCTTACTTCGATCTTTTTCACTCCGCTCTTGTAATCATTCGTGGTAACACGCGCCGGTTTCAGGACATGCGCCGCACCGATGTATTTCTGATCAACAAGGCTATAAGTCGGGAATTCCGACGCTGCGGTGGCGTAATGATAGCAGCCAAAGTAGCGGCCATCGCGGCCATTCCAGTTGTTTTTGGCGCTTTCCAGACTGGTATAGTTCACACCGGCCATTTGGCCGCTTTCATTGTCAAATGCAGCGACATAATACCAATAGGTATAACCGATTTGGACTTCTTTGCTCTGATCAATCCATTGATAGGGGTAAGTCGCTTTATCGGTATCCGTATTGGCATATTCCGCTTTGGTCAGATCCGCTTTTGGAATGTAAGCCATAATCTTCCATGGACCGGATGGATTGCCGTCATGCGTAAAATTATAGTCGGCAGGAGCGCTCCAGTTCGGATTATTAGGCATGCAGTATTTGGCTGCCAGTTGATCATCCGTGGCGCCGATATCCGCAGCGGTCTGATGATGGTACATATCCAGGAATTGGATGCCCATTTTACGGAAATCAACTTTAGGATAAGCGGTTACACGATATATCTTGTAACCGGCAAAATCTGCAGCTGATTCAGCGCGTTTGTCCCAGACTATTTTATTGCTAAAGCCGCCTGCTGCATTCTGCACCGGGCTTACTTTCAAATCCGGCGAAGCGGGTGGTTTGGGAACCGCCCAGTTTTTCTCATAAGCCCAGCGTGCGGCTTTGATAGCGCGACGCACACCCTGCAGACGATGGCCGGCGTATTGTACATAAACAGCGGTCATGGTTTCACCCACTTCAAGGGAGAACGGACCAATGCCAACCAGTCGGTCGCCGTCGAAATTATGCGTCGTGGGAGCGGTTCCGCCGTCAGTCCAGGTATCGGCAGCCGGAATGGGTGTAGTCGTTCCGGGGAAATTTTTCTCCCAGTTTTGCAGCCACTTGCGCGTATATTTCATATCGCCCATGGGCTGTTTGCGCTCTGCTTCCGGTTTGATGATGCTTACGAAGGACAGAGGATCGCCGGCGGTATAGGGTTTGGTCGTATCAAACCAGTTTGGATCCGGTTTAACGGCAGTCAAAGGCGCAGAACTCCAGCTCCGGCCGCCTTCTTCATACCAGACACCGGTCGCGGTGATGAAATCGAAAAGCGGGCTGCGTCCAGCGTTGCCGTAGCTGCGGTTGCTCGAGGTAAACCAACCACGCTGCTGGCCGACGCCTATGGGATGGCTGTCATAAATGGTCTTTTTGTCTTCAGCAGCAGAGCCGCCCTCCATGGTACCCTTTTTTGCAGCCAGCCAGGAGGTGCCGTTCCAGACATCCCACATGATGGCACGACCGTTGCGATAGCCGATTTTGCGTTCGTTATTCGGCGCCCAGCCATTGGCATCCACCAGGCTCATGGGCACGGAAGTACAGAACTCGAAATCGACATTCCAGGGATTTCCTTCCGGGTCCGGGCTGCCGTCATATCCGGAAAGATCTGTGACGCGCCAACCCCAGCCGGCGCGCACGCCTGCATTATTGTTGGCAATTTGACCAACACATTCGAACCGTCCGGACAGGGACATGGCCTCGATCTTGTGGCCGGTGCGTTCCACCACGCCGTCGCAATTGATATCCTGTACGCCGGTATTGGTCAATTCCACCTCTACGGCGATCCAATCGTTCATATTGGCTTCATTAATGGCAAAGGAGCGGGCACGCATTTTGACGTCAACGCCAATATTGGTTGGCTGAGTGGCGTTGTAAATCATTTGTGAACGTTCGGCATCAGCCCACTGCGCTGCGCCTTTACTGTCGCCATCCGATGAAACCGGCACATTGCCTTTGGTTTTATCCATGGTGAAAGCATAGGCATACTGTTTTTCACCGGTTGTGCTCAGCGTTGTGTAATTGTTAAAGTTTTCAATTTTACTGTACTCTACCATCAAAATAGCTGTGGACCAGGGCAAATTAAACCAATCGCCGCCCGGATACATTCCGGTTGGAGTGGTCCATTGCCGCTCAAGGTTCCCAAGGCGAACTAATTGCCAGTTTACTGTGACATTAGTAGCCGAGGATCCATAATCCTTGTAAATGCCGCTGGGGCAAACGGTTTCCCACAAATCACCGCAGCTGAGCACACCTACCTTGGGGTAAATTGCAGCCAGGGATGTGGTCGCCCAAACAAGGAGCAGGACCAGAATCCCAAGCGATAGGCATCTTTTCATCATTACTGTTCTCCTTTATCAAAAGGTAAAGTCGCTGGCGAACAGGCCAACTCATAGAGTGAATTCTATACCTGCATAGATTTCACGCGCAATACCGGCAAACGGATTGCCGCCAGCATCCATGGGACGCCAGTACAAACCCCAGGGGATCTGTTTCGTTTCGTAGAGGACATTGTTATAATTGTCAAAGGTCAGAACATTTAGACGATCAAACACATTAAGGGCCTCAACGAACACGCCGATTTTGGTTCTACCGAATGTGACGTATTTAAACAATCGTACATCGGTCTGAAAGAAAGGCTCGCCATCCAACCATTCTTCATAGCGTGAATTTTTGACATCCAGGGTTTTTGCAAAAAACCATTTACTGCGATAGGTGGTCAGTGTGGATAGTCTTATGTCATACGGAAAATCGAACATCATTGTCAATTTGCCATTCCAGTAATTGAATCCGCGTGAGTAAGAAGGAAATTGATAACGACGATCGAGATCATAAGCTTCGTCCGTAGTTCCGGGTTTTAAAGCCGTGCGCGCGGAACCGTCGGTGACCATTCCACCGCCAAAGGAGGAACCTTTGTCGTAAGAATAAGAGAGGCTGAGGTTTCCGGATACTCCGACCACGCCGAAATATTTCTCTGCTTGCGGTCGTTTCCACAAGTTCAATTCAAAACCGCGGCTGTCGCGATAGCCCCAGTTGGTGTAATAATACATGGTGCCGCCGCCGGAAGTGCCGGGCAAGGGTCCGATGTTATAAGCGATGGTACTGGCATTTCTGGTGTCGCGATAATAAGCCGTCAGGTCGCCGCCAAAGTCCTTGGTCAACGCCACGTTCAGACCGATTTCATAGGCATAGGCGCGCTCGGGATCCATATCGGCATTATACAGTGCCGGCAGCGAAGGATAGCCCCAATAGGAGTATTCCTGGAACGACTGCAAATAGGCCGGTCGCGTCGTGTAGATGCCCCAGCTGTAATGCATGGCTGCGCTTTCGGTGATGGGATGCGACACGCCCAGGCGCGGGCTGGCATAAACATGCGTTTTGGCAGCTTTGTCGCGATTAATAAACCAGGTTTTCTGACCATTGGCCAGACTGTCCCAATGCGCGGGCGCAAAAATGTTCGCCGGCATCTTACTGCCCATGTTATAGCCATCCAGACGAACGCCGAGATTGACGATGATGCCCTGGTATTCGATGCGATCCTGTAAATAAGTGCCAAAATTCCACGGATTAATTTTCCAGGATTGCACATAGAACGGGTATCGGGCGTCTGTGCCGCCGACAGCCGCACCATGCTGGAAATTATCCAGAGTAACATAATTATACTCCAGACCCGCTTTCAACTGGTGGTTAAAGTTTACCTGTTTGGTAAAATCCGTTTTAGCGGTCAACACGCTGGTCTTGATATCTTCATACAGATAACCAGGGCTGCCGAAGCGGGTTTGATTGCCCCATTCATCAAGTGTATAGACCTGATCATTGCCTGGAGCGGGATTGAATATGCGTGTGTTAAGATCAACGATGTATTGTTTTGACTTTTCAATCGTATCCAGAATGATCCAATCGCCGTATTCACCGAACTTTAATTTACCGTCAACCGGAGCATAGCCATAGGTACGATGCGTCGAAACAAAACTGAGATTGGTTTCCAGAAAACTGGATGGATTAAAATTCTTGACCCATTTGAGATAGCTCATCAGGCCCAGTTTGTCGTTGACAGGCTGACCTTCCAGATAAAACATGTACATGCCTGTGAACTGGCGATTCTTCCAACCCAGCAGCTTGCCGCCGTCATCCACCTTGCCCATCCAGGTGAGTTTGTTGGTTGGCGTGATATAATAGTTTAACTTTAAAGCAGTGCTCACTTGACGCTGGAATTCGCCGGGAAAACGACCGTGATCGTCCAACAATTGACCGGAAAAGAAAAAATTGCCCTTGCTGGTCATTGGTCCGCCAATGTTGAGTTCAGCGTTGATGCGCGGATCTTCCCCGTAAGGATACATACCCGGTTGCCAGAGCATCTGTTGGCCGCGTGCTACGCTCTGCGCATCAGGCGTACCATCAGCCTTTTTGGCATTCAACAATTTATTGCGATAGTCGATAAAGTGCTGAGCCGCACTCTTACCGCCAAAGATGCCCTGTTCGGGAATGGCATCATAAACATCCGGACCGGCATGCTTCAGACCACCCATGCTGGAGCGTAAGAACGCTTTCACCGACAACTTGTCGCTTCCATCTTTGGACGCCAGGTTGATGACACCGCCGGAAGCAGCATATTCGGCATTGACCGTACCGGCAATCACATTGGCTTCCTGCACAGAGCTCTGTGCGACACTGCCAACTGTTTTAACGAGACTGGAAGGAGGCGGCGCATTCGGATCCTGGGTATCGTAGGTCGTGGAACTCGCCGTGGTTGGAGTGTCGTCATGTTTCACAAAAGAATAAGCAAAACCGCCGCCGCCGCTTGGCCAATAGACATCGGCCACGTTGATGCCGTCGATCATGTAGCCGACACCACGTTTGCTGGCGCCGCGCATGGCTTGCGCAGTCACCGACGTCTGCAGAATTTCATTCAGACTCGCGGCCGGCAACACATTGTTGACCTGCTCATCAGAAAAAGTAACCTTGGTAGCGGTCATGGTCTTATCGATAGCCGGACGAGTCGCCAATACGGTCATCGTTTCGCCCGAGATCACCGTCTGTTTAAGTTTGACGGATAGTTCGGTGGTACGATCCAAATTCACAATCACACCCTGGATATCCTGGCCTGTATAGCCCATAAACGAATACTTGATCGTATAAGAGCCTGGCGGCACATTCAGGATAAAGTATTGACCCTGAAGATTCGTCACTGCGCCCATTTGAGTGCCGCTGATTTGCACGTTAACTCCGGGAAGAGGTTCACCTGATGCAGCATCGGTAACCGTTCCCGAAATTTTGCCTAAAGCGGCAAAGGCCGGAGTTCCAAAAAGTGTCATGCAGAGCAGACCTGTAACCATGGTTACAAGCAGCTTTTTCGAGATTTTCCTCATACTTCTAGTCCTCCAAATTATTAGTTGTTGAATCAATGGCACACTGTATGGAATAACCCATGCAAGGTACCGATTCTCACCTGCTGTGATTCATGAGCGTTGACTGGATTGCAGGTGGTTGCTCACGTTTGCTGTTTTCTCCCTTACTAGACTCCTTTTTCCCTCCTCCTCTTTTTAATAAACGGCTTTTTGGTTATTGAATGTGGTTGAAAATTGATTTGGATCAAAAAAAATAAAAAAAGCGATCAAAAGAGTGACAACTCGTTTTGCTCGCTTGGATAGTTACTTTGACGGTGACAATTTTGGCCTTGTGAAACTTACCTGGCATGTCAGTTCTCTGGCTTTTTTTAAAAAATCATTTCAATTAAACTGTTTAACGTTATGCAATTTATTTTTATTAATCAAGACTTTTTTTCAAATTTATTAAAAAAAAATTAATGAATAATGTCTTGTTTTATTTGAATTTTATACTAGTTGTTCACTTGTCTGATAAGCTTTTATGTCCTTTTCACTGCACATGGCGCCTGTTGCTGAGACATCCGCCAAACTTATAGCCGCTGCCGCTGCCGCAAAAGCCAGACTATCTTTTATTGACCATTCCTGATGTATACCGTGCAATAATCCAGCAGAGAATGCATCACCGGCGCCGGTATTGCCTTTATACCGCTCCGGCGGTACGCGATAATTGGCTTGTATATGCAATCCTGATTTTACAGAGTAAGCATAATTGGGACCGCGACTGCCGCAATGCACCACGGCTAAACCAACGCCAAAATCATGCACAAGCGCGATACATGCTTTTTCCGGATCCGGGCAATCGGTCAGGCTGCAAGCCTGATCCTCGTTAATGCAACAAATATCGACCAGATTCAAGGTCTTGCGGTAGCGTAAAAATTTCCACAGATTATCTTGCGTGGGCGTGACAAAATCCAGTGCGGTAAGGCTGCCCTGTTGACGGATGCGCGCCAGGCTATGTCCCATCACTGCGCCATAGTGCGCATCAGCGAGATCGAATTGCGGCAACAGCAAGCCATAGCCGAACATGACAATTTTACAGCCGGCTAAAAGAGTGAAATCAATATCAGATTCACAGAAGGATCCCATGGCGCCCAGCGCATGACGAAAAATGCGTTCAATGGCGCCATCGGGCATGCGGATATGCAGCACTTCGGTAGAAGAGGTGACATTCTGTTTATCAATAACGAGCGTCTGGTCGGAAATACCGTGCTCCAATAACTGCTTGCGTATAAGTTGGCTTCGATGATCCTCGCCCACTTTGCCGACAACCGTTACCGGATAACCACCGGCCATTTTTGCCAGATCAATGGCCACATTTAAAGCCATGCCGCCGGTGCTGTAACGTATATCTTCCCCGGCTAATTCCTGTTTGTCGACAAAGAGCTGGGCATCCGTGTAGGTCAATTGCCCTGGCGAAATGGCCGGCGCCAGTTCATCGACGATGCAACTGCCGATCAGGGCGATTCCCTTGTTTGAACAAGTCATGCAACGATTCCGCGTGATACTAACACATCGTCATAAAAACGAACTGTATTCATTTTTCTGTGGTAAAATATAGAGATCGACAACAGGATAGGACAGCTGAATTGAAAAAGATTCCAGAGTCAACATCACAACCACCGCTCCATTTCAATTATTGTGATTATTTTAACAATTAAGCTTGATTAATTCAAGTCTTTTTTTTAAAAATGGCATTTAATATATCAAAACTGACGTTGACTGCAAATAAGAAGGAATCTCGCGTATGCATGCATTTTCACATTGTTAATAAATGGCTGCCGTATTTTGCCAAGCAGGATAAATACCTTGTACTTTACGTCAGGAAGCGATATTTTATACGTTGAAAAGGTTGGCTATGGATTGAACAATAACTATTCATGGAGGCATCTATGAAATTTTTACGTTTCTGGCTGCTGCTGTCAGCAATGTCATTTTCACTGCTTGCGCAAAGCCCGATAAACTTTAACGATTATTTTTTGGATAAATCGCTCCGTATCGAGTATTATCAAACCGGCGATGCCAAAGAGGAGGTCATTAGCCTGGATCAATTGCACCAGGAGGATATCTGGCCGGGCAGTTTGATCAATCTGATATCGCCTCTTAACTCGGGACGATACGGCGTCAAAGTATACGACGTTGCCGGCAATCGCCTCATCTATGCCAATGGTTTTGATTGCATGTTCGGCGAGTACAAAACCACTACACCGGCTCTCAACGGAGTAAAAAGAACGTTTCGACGCTCCTTGCGTATTCCGCTGCCGAAAAATCCTTTTTTATTGGTCATCGAACGTCGGGACAAAAACAATCTCCTCTATCCTCTCTATCAGCAAACCATTGATCCGAATGATTACCATATCCTGCGGCAGTCCAATGCGTGCAAGGATTATCTGTACAAGCCGCTGCAAAACGGCGATCCTCATCAAAAGGTTGATCTGGTCTTTTTAGGCGAAGGGTATACCAAAGAGGAACAGGCAAAATTTACCGCAGATGTCGATCGACAGATCGCCGCGCTATTTGAGATTGAACCGTATAAGAATCGTCGCAATGATTTTAACATATACGGCATTCTCAGCCCCTCGGAAGAATCCGCTGTTGATGAACCGAGAGAACGCATCTACAAAAACACCACGCTCGATGCTTCATTCAATGCCTTTGATCTGGATCGTTATTTGCTTACGGATGAGGGCATTCGCATTCAAAGATTGGCCGGCCGAGTTCCGTGCGATGCCGTGATCATTTTGGTGAACAGCAAACGTTATGGCGGCGGCGGCATTTATAACGATTATTGCATCACCACCGTGGACCATGAACGCAGCAAGATGGTTTTCCTGCATGAATTTGGCCATTCCTTTGGCGGATTGGCCGACGAATACTATGCTTCCGAAGTCGCTTATAACGATTTTTATCCCAAAGGTGTGGAACCTACCGAGCCCAATATCACAGCTCTGCTCGATCCCAAGCACGTCAAATGGCAAGAGTTTTTATCGCCCGGCATCTCTGTGCCGACAGAACACGGCAAGGACCAACTGGACAGTCTGGCCATCGCCCGGCAAAAGAACAACAAACAACACTATCAAGAATTGGCTGCCGCCAAAGAGAAAAATGCACCTGAAAAGGAAATGGAAAAAATTAAGACAAAATACAACCAGATTGAAACAAAAATTAAAAATGAAATTGAGGCCATCCACAAGCAATACGCTGCGGTGATGGACAAGGTGGGAGCATTTGAAGGTGCCGGCTACAGCACCAAAGGATTATACCGGCCGATGATGCATTGCCTGATGATTTCCCATCCTAAAAACGAATTTTGCCGGGTCTGTCAGGCAGCCATCAACCGGATGATAGATTATTATTGCGGCAAATAGTATCTATCCTTGAGGTTGTTTTTCGAATCCAGATCGCTAAATTTAAACAGAAATAAAAAAGGAAAACCTCGTTTCCCTTTTTTATTGGATGCTGCATGCGTGGTCAGTCAAGATAAGAGTTGAAAATGTTTTCCAACATCTCTTGACGTCCACTGGCCAGCGTTGGCTCTGGCTGTGTGCGCGCCCATTGATCCATTTCAACCAAATCGGTTTTTCCGGCCAGCAGCTTGGCGCCGACGCCGGACGTAAAGCTGGCATAACGCTGTGCGATAAAATCGCCCAAAACGTTCTCCTCGATGATGCGCTGCGCAATCATCAAGCTGCGCGCAAATGCATCCATACCACCGATATGCGCATGAAAAAGGTCCATCGGATCATTAGAGCTGCGTCGCACCTTGGCGTCGAAATTCAGACCACCGGAACCCAAACCGTTTTGCTGCAGAATGATCATCATGGCAAACGTGGTCGAATAAAGGTCTGTGGGAAACTGGTCCGTATCCCAGCCTAATTGCAGATCACCACGATTGGCGTCCACGCTGCCCAGTTTGCCTGCGGCAGAAGCGACCGCCAGTTCATGTTCAAATGAGTGACCGGCTAAAGTGGCGTGATTGGCTTCAACATTGAGTTTAAAATGATCCAGCAGATCGTGTTCTTTTAAAAAGTAGAGCGTGGTCGCTGCGTCCGTATCGTATTGATGTTTGGTCGGCTCTTTTGGTTTCGGTTCGATGAGGAATTGTCCTTTAAAACCGATCCTTTGCTTGTACGCAACCGCCATATGCAGGAAACGCGCCATTTGTTCCTGTTCCTGCTTTAGATTGGTGTTAAGCAAAGTTTCGTATCCTTCGCGACCGCCCCAGAATACATAATTCTCGCCGCCTAACTCGAGAGTGGCGTCCAAAGCGTTTTTGACTTGAGCCGCGGCATAGGCCATGACATGTGCATTGGGGCTGGTAGCGGCTCCCTGTGCATAGCGCGCATGACCAAAGAGGTTGGCAGTCCCCCATAAACATTTTACGCCGGTCTCCTTTTGCAACTGCTTGGCATGTTGCACCATGGCTTCGAGATTTTTACATGATTGAGTAAAGGTATCTCCTTCCGGTGCAATGTCGCGATCGTGAAAACAGTAATAGTCGACGCCAAGTTTTTGAAAAAACTCGAACGCTGCGTCCAAGGTGTCCCTGGCGCGATCCATAGCATTTGCTGCTGTTCGCCATTCGCGGGTAAAACTGGCGCCGCCAAAAATATCAGCGCCGCTGCCCAACATGGTATGCCAGAAAGCAATGGAAAAACGCAGATGCTCAGCCATGGTTTTGTTGCCGACCAGTTGCTTTTTGTTGTAATATTTAAAAGCAAGCGGATTGCGGGAGCCTTTGCCTTCAAAGGGGATAGGCGACTTGAGAAAAGGGAAAAATTGATTCATCATGATCAATCCGTCTTGTAAAGGTTAATGTTTAACAAGTTTTATAATCAGTTCAATACTATTTGAAACGATTAAATTTTACAAAAAATAATCAAAATTGTCAAGGAAAAAGTGGAACTTGAGATTCATTGCACGGATAAACCGGAATTATTAGTATAATATTCCGCAGATGGCGCAGATATACACAGAAAAGTCGCCATCCGAATGTTATCTGCGAACATCTGCGTCATCTGCGGATGAGCAGGAGATTGGCTGAAAATGTCTAGCGCAGCAGAGTTGCAGACAAACGAAACAAACAGCAGCGAAAAAAGGTGGTTATTTTTTCCATTGCAAGAAGGCATGCTGCTCAAAGATTTTGTTGCCATTTTTCGCGAAAAACAATGCGTAATACAATATTCTTTTGTTAAATCATTTTTTTTTAGATTATAAGATATGTGTTTAAAAACAAGTATGCGTAAGTTTAAAACCTTCGCGAGAAAAAGTTATCCCGAGTAAATGGCGGCATAACTTTGAATTTATTAACAACGGAGAACATGAAGGAATCAAGCTTTCTGTCTGCGTCCTCTGCGCGCTCAGCGTTGCAATCGTTCGAATTTTGATGAATAGGAAGACGAAATGAAAATTTATTTTTTAGCACTGCTTTTATCGCCCGTACTTTTTTTTGCTCAGCAAGCTGCTGACCTGCCACAGACCTGGTTGCTGCGTTGGCAAGCACCGACCAACCAGGATCGACCGTTAAAAATTGTGCACGGACTTGATCCGAAACGCGCCAATCAGGACGGCATGCGCTACTATTTGCAGCGCGGATTGGGCGGAGTCGTATTTAATGTGGATTTCACACAGTATATGCGTTCTGAAGAAAAAAAGCGAATTTTTCTGAACGGCTATCACGCTGGTAGGGCAGCAGGAATTAATTTTTGGATTTATGATGAGGATGGCTATCCCTCAGGCGCAGCCGGTGGATTAGTGCTGCAAGAGAATCCCCAATTCGAGGCTATGGAACTGGCTTTTGACGCCGGCCAGCAAGATACTTTATTGGTTCGTCCCGCATTTGAACATACGCACGCAGCCAATAATTTTTATGCCGTGCGGCGTTATATCAACATCATGGACGATCGCGCGGTACAGTCTTTCATCCGACACACTCATGAAAAATACCGCACCTGGATACAGCCGTTTCCAGGCGATCACATCAAGGCTTTTTTTACGGATGAACCATCGCTCATTGCTGTTGATCTCGGACAAATTCCGGATCAAGCCCGGGCAACGGTGCCGGTGCGGGATTCGGTGAACAGGTCGATTCCGGAATTGCCCTCTGTGCCCTGGGTCTATGATATGGTCGAACAGTATCAGAAAAAATATGGCCAAAACCTTCATTCTTCGCGTCGCAGTTTATTTGCCGGCGCCAACGCTCAAGACCGCCTGGTGCGCCGGCAATTCTGGTCACTGGTGGCGGACCTGGTCAGCACACGGTACTTTGGCGCATTGCAGCGATGGTGCCAACAGAACGGGGTCGCGTCTTCCGGACATTTGCTGCGCGAAGAGTCCTTGATTCACCATGTGCCCTTGTATGGAAATGCTCTGCAGGCCATGGCGGCATTTGATATTCCCGGTCTGGATATGCTGGATTCCGATCCGGAAGAGGTGTTCCACAACGGCTGGTTAGCAGCTGCTCTTCCCTACTCTGCTGCGACGTTGCAGGGCCGACGTCGCGTCATGACCGAAGTCAGTGATTTTGAGCAAACGTTGCACGGACTCGATCCGGTTAGTCTTGATGATATGTGCGCTGCAGCGGCCTGGCAAGCAGCCTGGGGCGTAACTGATTTTACGCTTTATTATGACGTTGATAAACGTGAGGCCGATACGGTAAAAGCCTATGGTGATTTTGTCGGACGTCTGAATGCTGTTTTGGCCGAGAGCCGCAGAAAAGACGTAGTTTTACTGTATTATCCCATCAGCGATCTGATGCAGGAATATATCCCGGTAGGTAAAAAATTAGAGTTGGATTCGCAAACGCCCCGGGCACAACGCATCATCCATTCGTTCGTGCGAATGGGCCGAAACCTTGCACGCCATCAAATCAATTTTATTTTGATTGATGATAACGGTCTTGCCGCAGCACGAGTTACCAAGGATGGTCTACTGACAATCGGCCAATCGTCGTTTGCCGGCCTGTTGATTCCCGAAGACGCAGAGCTTGCGCCAAAAGTACAAGCCCTAGTGAATAAAGAAAGGATGGCTGGTACAGTCGTACTTTCAGATAGAAAGGGGTCTCTCTCAGAGAACGACAATCTGGCTGATCTTTTGAAACCGGGATTTGTATTAAAACCGTCATGCAGCACCATGGTCATGAGTCATTTTAGCAGAGACGGCCGCGAAATTCTTTTGTTGTCGAATGCTGGTAAGAAAAATTGGCAAGGGGAAATCGGCGGTACAGAAAAATATAAATGGTTGCAAATGAATCCGGCATCAGGTGAAATCAAGTCCATACAGCAGCAAGGTTCGCTTGCGCTGGCTCTGAGCGCACGAGAAACGATTTTGCTGGTAGCCGAGTAACGAATAAACAAAAACACAGTCGCGCCGGAGATTCCTCCGGCGCCAAAAACAAAATTTGAAATGTCCAAACTTCAGGCGCCTGAGCTTGGCTAGGACATTCATCCCGGTTTTTTCATTGAAGTGACTTCAAAGTCTTTGTAACTTGGACATCTGAGACGGTTATAAAAGTCAATTTTTATTGAAGCGAATTTTTCTCGATCTTAACCTCTGTAGAAAGATGCCGGTACCAGGAAAAGTACAGACCAACCGAACATACAAGCACGATGCCGGTTAAAATCCAGGTTTGCGTCCATTGGCGCGTCACCAAACTCATCATAAACAGAAACAATGATATTTGCCAGGGGATGCTGAAACAGAGCGCGAACAAATCACGTCGGTTCTCCAGATCGATTTTGTAAATGGTCTCCTGTCCCAAGGATTCCTTATATTTTCCCCAAAAACCAAACGGTCGGGTAACGTTATAGAAATTTTGCAGAACATCGTCTGACGTCGGTTTTGTCAAAACAGCGCCCAGAACAGTGCCGAGAAAAGAGATGCCGGCAGCAAATATGAAAGAGTAATACTCTGCCACCGTTGACGGAACCGCGATCTTCCAGACGATGGCCGCCACGGTGCCGGCCGCTAGGCCAATCGTGTAACCATAACCGTTGATCCGCCACCAGTACCAACGCATCATCATGGGGATGATCATGCCGGCGCTGACGCTCATGGTGATCCAGCCCCAGATATCATTGATGTTCTTTATTACCAGCATCAAAGCCAAGCCGATGACCACCACGATGGTTGAAGAAAGATAGCTTTGCATCATGGCGCTCTTTTTCGAAGCATGGGGATTGATATGCACCAGATAAATATCATTGACCCAATAAGCCGCCCCGGCGTTGACGGTGGAAACAAACGTAGACATGGCGGCAGCCATCAATCCGGCGATCAAAAAACCTTTAATGCCGCTGGGCAAGGTCGCCACGACCACCGGCAGCACTTTTTCCGGATCGGTAATTTGATTTCCCAGGTACAGACCCCACATGGCCAGGGCCGCTACAAATATCCATCGAAAAGAAAGCAAGAAGGTCCAGAAGAGCGAGATCAGTCCGGCTTCACGATCATTTCTGGCCGCAAAGTAGCGCTGCGCCATGTAATTGGTCGCGCCGCCGCTTCCTTCCAAAGAGACTTTGAACATATAAAATAAAATCGCAATGCCGAACAGATTGTAAATCGAGTAAGCGCTCGCCGCATCCAGGCCAAGGTTCCACTTGGGCAGAACATCGGTCCATTGGCTGAGCGTCGTCGGATAAGCTTGAAAGCCGCCGTCCTTGAGCGGCATGGAAACCATCAATTGTTCCGGAAGCTCGATGCCATAGGCGCGAACCATTATATATAAAATCATTATTAGAATCAAGATTCCCTGAAATACATCTGTCCAGACAACACCGTACAATCCCGATGCCACCGTATAGATGACCGAAACAAAAATTAAAATGGCTGCAGCCCAAAACTCGGATGAAAGCCCCCCAAAGCTTGGAATGCCGAGAAATTTATCCAAAAATTTCCCGCCGCCAATGGCAAAATAGGTGACCATGGCAATGGTGAACAATAAAGAAACAGCAGCGGTGATAAACCGGGCCATACGCCCCTCTTTTCCCCCGCCAAATCGGAATTGCATCCATTCAGCCAACGTCATAACATTGGCGCGTCGATTCCATTTGCCCATGAAGGCCAGTAAAAACGCCATCATCAGCACAACACCGCCGCGCAATTCTATATAAAAACCGTTGGCGCCCATGGCATAAACCATGGCGACAATGATCATCGTGCCGCTCAGATCCAGATTCGACGCCATCCCGGATGCAGCCAGCGCCCACCACGGTATGGATTTCTCGCCTAGAAAATAGGAATCCAATCCCCTGGCAGCTGTTTTCTGCATCCAAAAGCCGATAACCAAAGTGCCAGTGAGATATAAAATGACAATGCTATAATCAATAAACGACATTCCTTCCTCCTGTTCCGATAAATAGTCACGTCAGTGGAGTGGAATAGTATAAACATTTAAGCAATACAATACAATTAAAAAATGGCTTCTGTCTAATAATTATTGATTTTTTAAAAGTTTGTTATATATTAATTGTATTGATACAAATAAAACCCAAAGCAGCAATAATTTTTTCCAGCTCGTTTGGTAATAAAATTTATATCGATCAGGAGTCGTCTTATGCGTTGGCAAGGAAGAAGAGAAAGTGATAATGTCGAAGACCGCCGCGGCGCCAGAACCAAAACCATGGTAGGCGGCGGCATCGGCACCCTGGTAATCGTTTTACTGGTTTATCTGCTTGGCGGGGATCCACAACAATTGTTGGAAAACACAGCCGTTCAACAGACCCAAGAATCCACCTATGCTCCGAGCGCTGAAGAAAACGAAATGGCAAAATTTGTTGCAGTGGTGTTGGGCGATACGGAAGATGTCTGGAGTAAATTATTTCAACAAGCGGGTGAAACCTATCGTAAACCCAGGTTGGTGTTGTACACCGATTTGGTGCAATCGGCCTGTGGCCGGGGTTCTGCCGCAACCGGACCTTTTTATTGTCCTGGCGATGAAAAGGTATACATCGATCTGGCGTTTTTTAACGAACTGCGCACGCGCTTCCGGGCGCCGGGTGATTTCGCCATTGCCTATGTCATTGCGCACGAAATCGGTCATCATATACAACAGTTAACCGGCGTCATGGATAAATTAGCCCAGCTGCAAAGCCAGGCCAGAAGCAGAGCAGAAGCCAACAATTTGGATGTCCGTCTTGAACTGCAAGCTGATTTTTTAGCCGGCGTTTGGGCTCATCACGCACAAAAACTGAATAATATTTTAGAAGAGGGCGATATTGAAGAAGCGCTCAACGCGGCCAGCGCAGTGGGTGATGATCGTATTCAAAAACAGTCCAACGGACGCGTGGTGCCTGATGCATTTACACACGGATCGTCGGAACAACGCATGCGCTGGTTTACCAAGGGTTTCAAAACCGGCGATTTGAATCAGGGAGATACTTTTTCCGCAGCCGCGCTCTAACTGTTTAATTCAGAAACCAGTGTATCTTGTCTCGCATATAGTTCCGCCTTTAGGCAGAGAAATTTCCGGCAGAAGCCGGCACTACTTGCTGGAGCAACCCTCATTTACAGATGTTATTACCAGCTATGCACCGTGTCCACCATAGCCAGAATATTTTCCAGCGGAGTGCCGGCTTGCACATTATGACAGGAACAACAGATATACCCTTCGCGACCGGCGCCCAGACTCTCTAAACATAGGAGGGTTTCCTTCACCACCTCTTCAACCGTGCCGAAAGGCAGTGCGTGTTGATTGTCCACGCCGCCGTGAAAAACCACCTGTTGCCCGAAATCCCGTTTCAGTGCTTTCATCTCCATGCCGGGACAGACATGTTGAATGGGATTGAGCACATCCACGCCGCAATCCAGCAGTTCTTTCATAACCGGCGCAAAACCGCCGTCGCTGTGATAAAAAACTTTGTATCCGTAATGATGCACCAACTCGCACCAGCGCCGTAAGCGCGGTTGTAGATGCCGGCGCCAGGAATTGGGCGACATCATGATGCCGTTCTGTCCGCCTATATCATCACTGATGAAAACCAGATGCAGCGTATCTCCGGCCCTGCTGAGAAAGCGATGCAGCATTTGGGTTTGCACGGCTTCAATACGATCCAGGGCAGCATCGACAAAATCCGGCATAATAGCCAGGTCCATCATAGCCTGTTCGATGCCGCGCAATTGACAATATATTTCATAAAAAGAGACCCAGGGTCCGATCACGCAGAAATCCTGAGACGCATTTTTTGCGCAGGTCAAGGCGCCGGCGTAATCAAAACGTTCCACATCAGGCCAATAGGGATATTCGTCGATTTCTTCAATATCGGTAAAATTGGCCATGGGCGGTTCAGTGAACTCTTCATAGTGAGCCATGCCGGCCTGAACATTTTTGAGTGGAACACCCCAGGTCGTGCGGCTCGAACCGTGGGGATTGTGGTAATCCATAAAATTCCAGACAATCTTATCCAGTCCCAATGCCTTCCACATGGCCGTTTCATCTTTGACCCTAAAATACTTTATCAACATTTCCACAACTTCGGGCGTGTGCCAAAGGTCAACCGGCATGCGGTCAACCGGTTGCCGGTTAAGCATCGCCAGGATGCGTTCTTTTGCCGTCATCATCGATCACTTTCCTGCTGTTGAATAATTTCAATCCCGCACAAAAGAGGGGGTGATTTGCAAAGAGCGGAAGCAGGCACGCATTCTATCGTTAAAGCCTGCTCTACCTTAATATCCGATATCGTTTTAACAATCGGCGTATGCAACTCTTTTGCTTCTGCTCTTATGTCAAAATTCTTCAAGGCGACAGAATCCTGCAGTAAAACATGAAACATCCGTTCGCCTGCACGGACATTTTCCAGTTCGCTAAAATACAGTTTTATCGTATAGAAAGTATTTTCCATTGGCGTACCGGATAAGAGAATTTCCATTCTTAATGGTCCGACGAAACCGGATGAGGCTATCCACTCCGCGCCGGTGCGCTTTTGCGTCATGGCATGGCGCCGAATCCCACGCACGCGCGTGGAATCGTATTTGACCGGCAAATCCGGTGAAGGACCGCTGCGGCTGGGGAAATCAAGCCAGAGAGTCCCATCGGCAGCCAGGCGATCTCCCGGAGCATGCAGGTTCAACCCGATTCGTTTTACCGGCCGGCCGTTCCAGCTGTAATTGTTGTTGGTCCAATACTCCAGTTCCGGCATGGTCACAAAAGCCAGGGATGTTTGGTTTTGATAAGAACATTGACAGGTGCGCGTATAATCCGGTGCGTTCAGCACGCCGTTGGCAGCGATAAGATTTGAGGTGCAGCCGGACTTGAAGCCGCCCAAATTTCCAGTGCCGCCGTCGTGCGCAAGGTCGTAAAAGCCTGCAGCGGCAGAACGAAAGGATAAGAAATGTTCCGCCGCGATATTATAGTTACAGCCGTGCGTTCTGGAATAGGACCAGGGGATTTCCTGACCGGTAATGGGATCAACGCGTTGCCTGACGCGGCCGTCTGCAAGATAATAAGACGCATTGTCGGTGATGACCTGATCATGATAAAGAATGGGGGGATTGTTGTAGGCAATGCTCTTATCCCAGAGCACCGTTCCGTCAGCAGCGTTCAGCCAGCGCATGCGCTCGCCCTTTTCATCGACGATCATATCGCGGGAAGGGCGTGCAGCCAGCAACAGGCCATCGTGTTCGCGGGAATAGCCGAGCCAGCTGCCGAAAACATCGTTCGTGCTTTCCCAAAGGATACGACCGGTTTCGATATCCAAACAGAGCAGACGATAGTCGCCCGGCGTCGCCAAGCCTCTGCGTTGTCGCCGCTTTTCCAAGCCTAACGGCAGTTTGTCCAAACAGTACAGCCGGCCGTTGCCGGCGACAATGGCGTTATGGAGAAAACCATATCGGGAATCAAGCGACCATTTAACAGAACCGGAATAACGATCCATTACCGTCAACGTTTTGCTGGCGGTATAATCATACTGACCGAATACGATAAATTTGGATAATTCCTTTTGTGTGAGGTTGGCCTTATCAGATTCGATCATGCGCAGATCGGGCTGTGCAGAATAGGGAATAAAATCAAGACCAGCTATCAGGTTTGTTCCGTCCACTCCGATAAAACCCCACGAGCGGGATTGCTGTATATTTAAGTCAGGAATTGAAAAATACGCCACCGAATCACCATTGACGATATTCAGAACCAGGCAACCGTTTTTTTGCACGATATAAATCCAATCCTTGGTCGCGATATAATTAGTGCCACGCGCATTAGCGCCCGGTATATGTTGCTGATTGCCGCTGGTGTTCAGAGCCGTGTGAGCGAACGTGTGGTCAAAATATTGTCCTGAGGTTGCCATATCAGGCAACATCCTTTTCCATAACACACGACCCGTATAAACATCTCGCGCAGTCAGACAATCCATCCCTTCAATAATTAATCGGCCGTCCACCACCTGCTCCGGAGGACCATGACCATGTCTGGGTAGAACATCAAAATTGGAAACTCCGCCGAACCAAAGCACGCCCAAGGGCAATCGCACCAACTGGTCATCGGATTTGACTGTGTTGGCAATATCGCCATACTGATGCGTCCAGTCTGCAGCGCCGGGAAGCGCGCCGTTTTTGCTTATGACAACGCTGTGGGCGAATGTTTGAAATGAGAGCATGGGATCAGTTTGCTTCTCGATCAATCGTATGGCTTTTAGCTGATGTTCTTTGCCGGTTGACAAAAAAATTTTGCCGCCATAGGGTCTCGTTTCCCTTACCAATTTCGTCAAAATGCTGTCCTGCTCGATGGGATCAAAAACCATGATCAGAGACGCCATATACGGGGGTGCAGAAAAATCATGCACACGGCCGGGCATGATATGGACACGGGAGGCAGATAGACCCCATTTGAGCAAATTTTTACGCATCTGATGAATCCTGGATGCTTCAGGCTCAACAACAATGAGATTCAATCGGGATTGCAACGCCACGGCCGCAGCCAGTTCGATATCCGGTACTCGATACAGTAATGCATATCCGTCTGCAACCTGAGTTTGCTCCAGCAGAGAAACAGCCCATTCTCTATTTTTCTTATTAGGCTGTTTGGTTTCATCGCTGCCGATAATGTGAGCGGATCTTATGTCGCTGCCATAAGCCATGATTTTTCCATCCACAGTGACGACAAACAACATGCCGTTTGCAGCTAATAGCCGGCCCACGCGACCTGGGATATTTTCCTGCCATAGCAATTCTAAACGACCATCCTTTTTAAGCGACAATGCGGATAGAATGCCATCTCCCCCGGCATAAAAACGAGAACCGGATTTGATGAGATCACCACTGGCGTCTACCTGTACGGATTGCAGAATTTTTTTAGGATTAGCGGCTGATCTGACAACAAGTGAATCTCCAGACATATAAAAGTATTGGTTGAAAAGAACCGGATATTTGCCCAAATTTCTGGCTATTATATCACCTTTTTCCATATCGAACAAGTCGACATTACGCTGACGAGAATGGGTAAAAAAAATATCGCCGTCAGTACAAAGGAAGGCGCCGCCGGTCTTGTTAAATTCTCCAAAACGGTAATAAAGCTGTTGGCCGGTCTGCAGGTCAAAACAAGCCGGCGTGGAACGGCCGCCTGGAACCAGGAGATAAGGACCGTTAATGGCCATAGCGCCCTGCGGGGCAACACCGGCAAAGGCGGGCGAAGTGTGCGGTTGTATCATATACTGTGAACCACATCCGTCATTCTGCCATTTAACCTCGCCGGTCCGGGCATCCAGGGCATATAAGTAGATACCCATAAACGGCCAAATGCCGGCGGAGAAATAAATAATGCCATCGCGAATCACGACGCCGCCGCGTGCCGGCCAAGAGGAAACAAGCCGTTTGTTTCCTAAAATGTTTCTGCAAGCCGGAGCGCCTTGAAATTTCCAGATCAGTTCACCCTTCTCTGCCGAAATACAATAGAGATGGCCGTCATCACTGGTGCAATAAATGCGGTTATTCCACCCGGCCGGCGGCAATCGCAGAGGGCCGTCTGTGAAAAATTCCCAATTGCATTTTCCCGAATGCAGGTCATATGCGGCAATTTTGTCCTGATCATTAAAACAGACATAAAGTGTTTGGCCGAGCACGATGGGCTCGAACACCGTATCCAAAGGCATGAGATCCTGATTCAACGAATCATCCCATACCGTTTCACGAGCCGGGTATTGGCGGATCCACCGGCAATATAGCTGTTCGCCGAGTTCTTCGGTTCCAGCAGCCGTACGTCCTGCATCATAGCGCCACATGGGCCAATCATCTGCGATGAGTTGATGGCTGAAAGAGAACAGAAATGCAAAAAAGAAGAAAGCAGATTGGTTCTTTTTCATGAGTCCCTTTTATTTTTTAAGATCAATACCAGACCAAATAGCACAATCAACACACTGAATCCAAAGACGATGGCCAAATTACGAATCATGGGCGTCTTGATCAGAGATTGCGGTGAAGACGCATGATAATCAGAGCTATCCGCACCTGGGTCTTCTTTAGGGAATAGCGAATGTTCCAGCAGCTTTTTTTGCTCAAGGTTGGAAATGACTCGGTTGCTGTCCAAGAAAGAGGATGGGATCGCGCGTCTGGCAGCATGACGGTCCGGCCTGATCACAGGTTTGGATTCTCTAACATTGAGCGGTGAAAACAACCTGGTCCAATCCGCCGAAAGCAACAGATCATATCCCGGATTTAATCCTTTTACTTCACACGAACACCAACCGACAATGGCGCGACAGGCGTCTAAAATAGTATTTTCCCGGATTCCCTCCCCTACCAAAGCATAGAGAACGCGGCCGCGGCCGAACACGGGGAAAAGCATGGGCGCTTTCCAGGAATCAAGATCGGATTCCATACTGAGTAGGCAATCGATGAAAAATTTTTCCTCAGCAGAAGAACGATTGATTTCAATTTCGCTAAATGAGAAGGATTCATCGTTCCCGGTGTTAAGAATGGACCTCTCGGCGTTAATCTTTTGCAGAGTCTGGTGCAAAATCTGCTCGGCTTTTTGATCTGCAACTGCGTCTCCGCATTTCAACAATAGCCAAACTGCAGCATCGCCTTTTGACAGCTGCTCGATCAGGCTGGTGCGCGCCGGCGACTGAATGATCTGGTTTACATGGTCGCGGGTCAAAGGTCCGGACCACAAGACTTGATTTACACCGCCATAGGGACCAGCAACCTGCATCCAGGGCAACGCGGATATCGCATGCTGTTCCATGAAGCTTTTACCGGCCGGCGAATCCGCACTGATTTTTCGCACTAGATAATTGGCCGATGAGGAAAGCAGCAAAGAATCATATGAGGATACAGAAATCGAGTCAGTGTGAAAAACCCACACAATCGTATAGTTGTCTGCCGGCCAATTGATCATGGCGTAACGACACACAGGTACATCGCACGGGCGAAGCGTTGTTATGCTGCCTAAAAGTCCGATAACAACAGCTATTCTGCAACACCGGATCATACTCTTATATAGCCGTATGAATGCCAAGATTAAATCTCCGTCCGAAATCCGGATACCCGATAGAGGTCGCGAAGCTTTCGTCTGTCAGGTTTCTGATTTCGAAAAATACCTGGGTTGATCGTTGCGTAAAAATATTCCGGGTTACTACGGCATCCAGGGAGATGAAATCACCCAATGGTTGCGGCGCCAGGGTCTTGCCGGATATCGTGGGCAGAAACTGGCTGCTTTTGAAATCAGACAAATACTTGGCGTACAGATGGCCGCCGAACCATTTTCCCGTGTAGCTGATACCAGCCGCAGCAATCCACTGCGGATATTCTTCATTTCTGGTCATGATGCCGTTTTGTTTGAATTTGGCAATCATCCGGGTTGCATTAAGAAACGAGTGCCAGTTATTCCACAAAACAGGCGATTTCCATTCTGTTTCAAGGCCGGTCTGAAATTGATCCCGGTTGAGGTATAATTCCATAATCCGATCGCCAACAGCTTTTGTGGCGCCGCTCAACACAATGGCATTATTCTGTCGCGTGTAAAACAGGATCGCAGAAAAACGACCTAATTGCGAAAACGATTTTTGCAGGCCCAAATCGGCTTTTATTTGAGTTTCATTCAAGGGCTCGGTCAAATCAGCGGTTAATGTGCCCTGCCTGGGCTTGACCTGGCCCATGGCGGTATTCAAATGGCACGACGCTGTTTCGGAAAAATAATACGCAAGACCGAGCGTGCTCATCAGCATCGGTCGTTGCCAGACATCGACGATCGGCGTCACCCTGGTCAATCCTTTTGTACTTTCATTAATACTGAAAGCGCCATACCGGTTTAAATGGGTTTTCTCTAAACGAACGCCGGCATCGACCGTAAGTCTGCCGAAATGATGTTCATCTATCACCGTTCCGGAATATGTTTCCGTGTCACAGGCTTTACCGTAATAGAAACGTTTGCCGTTTGGCGCAATCCAATGATTGTAAAAAAGACCGAGGCGAACGGTGTTGTTGCGAAAGGGCGATATGGCCTGAATCAGATTGACATTCCATTCACGATCCGCTTCAAGGTAGCTGCTGGTTTCGAGGGTCGTGGTGTTAAAAGTACGATAGTTGGGTTTGCGATCAGCATAGGATACTTTGAGCACTGTGGCGCCTTTATCAGCAAACCCGTAATAGCCGTCCATCGTAACCAAAAACGCTTTATAAGGATCATATTCTTCATGGACCAACCAATAACGCGAATCAGCCGGCGGTTCGGCCAGAAGGAATTGGCGATCAGCCTGAATATAAAATGCACTGGTCTGGATTTTACAATTGAGCCGTGGTTGCCACTTAAACTTGGTGAAAAAATTAGCGGTTTGCTCGGCTGCGTATTTGTTTTCAGGTCCTTTTGTTTTATAGAATCCTGCGCCAAGGCTATAGGAGATATTATTGATTTTATTGCCGTGAGAGAGATGAGAACGAAAAGAGTTGAATGATCCGTACTCTAGCTGACAATCGGTGTTACTCGATTGATAGTCTCTGGTTTTAAAATTAATCACGCCGGCCATGCTCGATAATCCGGTCAGCAGAATGGCGCTGGAGCGTACGATTTCAACGGACTCTAAATCCTGCGCGGAAAAAAAATAGGGCAATTCCAGAAATTCTTTTTGCCAAACGCCGTCAACCGCATAGTCAGGATAAGGATAGCGTTGCCCACGGAAGGAAAACATCTGTTTAACCTTGCGACCACGGGTTTCTGTAACCGCACCGGGGGTAAAATTTAAAGCGTCGATCAGTGTTTTGGCTTTTTGCTCTCTGATGTCCGGCGCTGCAATTACGGCAGTCGACAACGCCAGACCGGCGGATTTCAAGTCCACATTGGTCAGCACATCGCGATACGATTTTCTGGTAATGTACAGCGGTTGCATCGGCAACAGCACCGGTGCAAGTTTGATGTCAAGGAACATGTCCTTATTTTCATGCAAATGGATCGTCAGGGTGCGACTGCTGTAACCGAGAAAAGATACGCTTATTTCATGCCGCCCTGCGGACAGGGAGCGAATTTCAAACCGACCTTGATCATCGGTTATATTGCCGAGAGCGGTCCCGCGCACCGTCACATTGGCGCCCCTGAGGGGAATTTGCGTTTGACTGTCGGTAACAATGCCGGTTACGGATTGCGCCATAGTAATTTTAGAGCATAAAACAAACAGGCAGAAAATTTTGTAAAACATGTGAGCCCTGTTATAATTCATTGTTTGATAAAGTAAAATGACTATTGATGCAGAGTTCGAATAACAACCTTGCGAAGGTTTGCAACCTTCGCAAGGATAATGCCGTTACGCCTCTTTGCGCTTGCCGGGCATGCCGAGGAATTCTGTATGATTCGGCATTTTCGGAAATTCAGGATATTCTAAATGTTTGACCAACTTGGCAATGGTTGCCGGTTTGCCGCTGCGGAAACATTTGTTTGCCGCAATGCCGGTCAGGCAGGAATAGGCGCCGCAACGGTGATCTGCGGAGCGAAGATATTTATCAACCACCTTTTCCGTGCCGAAAATCTCTGCCAGCATCACGTCATCACCGCCGCCATGCCCGCCTTCGCCCTGCCATACCGGAATCTCATAGGCCGGTTCACGCAACGGATAAATACGCGTAAAGGTGCCGTCTCCCTTCAGCGCGCCTTGAACCGTGCCGTCGCCGCTGAGGTATACCGATTCTTCCTCTTTATGTTCCAATCTGCCTTTTGTTCCGTTAAAAACAATGTAGAATCCTTCCCAACCGTTGAAGGCATTGAGCGAATAACACATCGTGACATTGTTGTCATAGCGGACCAGGACATTCATGGTATCTTCTATATCGATTTCCGGACGAAAAACACAGCGATCCCGGAAATAGCCGTCGTAGGATTCGTTGTCCAGATACAACCGCTTAAAATTGGCATTTTTCGACAAATCCAGTTCAAACGCGCATTTCTCCTTTTCCGGGCAAGTGAGACATCTTTCATGATAACTGGTCAGGCCGAGGCGTTGCGCCATGGCCGGCGTATAGAATTCGCGTTTGCCGGTGGCCATCACCTGCACGGGGACGGCAGAAAGCCACCAATTGACCAGATCGAAATGATGGGTGGATTTGTGACACATCAAGCCGCTGGAATATTTTTTTAAACTATGCCAACGCCGAAAATAATCGGCGCCATGGTGTGTGTTCAACATCCAATGAAAATCCACAGACAAAACATCGCCGATGATGCCGCTCATCAAAAGATCTTTTACCTGGGTGCGGGGCGGAGAATAGCGATAATTGAACGTCACCCGGATTCTTTTACCCGTTCTGTTTTGCGCATCGATTATTTTTTGCAGCTTGCCGGCATCATTGGTTAAAGGTTTTTCCGTAATAACCTCTTTCCCCAGCTCCACGGCGCGGATGATATATTGGTGATGAAATGCATCGACGGTCGTTACAATCACATAATCCGGATTGGTTTCTCGAATCATGCGGTCAAAATTATCAGCTTTATATATGGGCGGTTGTTGAGCGCCTTTAGATTGTGCAAACTGTTGCGCTACTTGCAGACGACCGAGATTGACATCACATAATCCCACCAGTTCGCTGGTATCTTTGAACCGATCCAAAATGGCCCGCAGGTACATATAAGAACGACCGCCTACGCCGACGATCGCATACCGTTTACGCGATGAGCTCTGAGCAATACTTTTTGCCGCCCCGGTTAACAGCATGCCCGCGGCGGCCACACTGCTGGTCTGAATAAAAGTCCGACGATTCATTTTTTTCATCATACTCTCCTTTATCTCAAATTTTTTTCATGCCAAGAATCTATGTGCGTTAATATAATAAATTTTGTACAAAATCGGATCAGGCAGATGCAGACCGTAAATCTTCCAACGACAGGGCCGCCAGCGTCCCAAATAGTCAGGATAATCGAAATATTCGTCGCGAGTTTCCAGAAATCTGAAATAGCATCGGTAGACCTCTGCAGAAACGGGCATATCAACGCCAAACAAAATCCGATCTTGAAATGCCGTCAAAAATTCCCTCGCCGTATACGGTTGTCGCCCCAGTTCGTCCATGCGAGCGGAAAAATCGATAAATACATTCGGGAAACGATTCATCAGGTCAGCCACAGAGGCCAGGTCTTCAGGATTATTGGCGACATGCGGCAAAATAAATGTTGTTTTGGGATGACGGGCTATAACCTGGTCGCGTTGCAGCAAGAGTTCTTCTTTGGAAAAAAAAGAACCGTAAAAACTCCAACCCGGAAATTCCTGCAATGTTTGATAATGCTCGTTGGTCGCGTCAATCGGTAAAAAAAAGGCCGCCGGATCTGATACATGCATTAAAACAGGCAGATCAAGTCTTGCAGCAGTATCCCAAACCGGGCTAAAACGCTTATCGTCAATACGTATCAGATTCCCATCAGCATCTGTAAAGCGGAGACCTAATTCCTTGGTTATCTTTAGTCCTCTGGCGCCGAGTGCCACATCCTGTTCCAGATGAACAAGAAGGCTATCAATAAAATCAGGGGATTTGAACAGACGAAAATCCCCCCATTGTGCAAAATCAGACATTGTAAACGCGGAAAAGCGATCCGGATTTTTCGTCATATAGCCGGAAGCATAGACGGAAAAGTCTATCCGTTCAATCGTATACGTATTATTTGCATAGGGAAGGATTGCGTTGCCGGTTACATTGTTAAACAAACATACACCCACCTCATCCATCACTTTCAGTATGGCTTCCCTGGTGGTGGAGCCGAACAAATGATTGTGAAAATCGATTACCGGAAACCGGGCCCTTGCCGGGATGCGTTCGGTCCTTTGCAACATGCAACGCTGTTTTTCATCTTTTCCATATTCCATGTGTTAAGTTTAGTGATTTTAAGAGAAAAACACATCAAAAAAAACGCCAACACCATTTTTTTGCCACGTTTTACAATTTTTGCTCCAGCAGATTTACCTCGCGAATCGGTCCCTTTGATTCAAGCGGAATATTTACAGTTTTAATCTGGGACGGTTGCATGGAAATCGGGAAAGACACGTCCCCTGTCTCCATTTGCACTACGCCGGATGTTTTAGCGCCCTCCAGTTCAACACAACGAAGAATCAATGAGGAAAGATCTTCAGAAATTTTAATCGCTGTAACAGCAGAATGGTCGCACGTACCGGATATGAATGATTTACGCATCGGCCATGCACCGACATGATTTGTTGTCAGCAACAGCGACGGCGGCTCCAGGTATGCGATGGCTTGCTGTGCGACATTTGCCGCACGCCAGTCGCCCGCATGCGGCATGAGCTGATAATTGAATTCGTGTTTGCCCTGTTCCATCCAACGGACATTTTCTTTAACGTCAACTATCTCGGGATTATGATGCGTCCAGGCAGTGCTGTGCAAAACCGTAATACGCATATCGCCGTTTTCCACACTGTAACCGCAGGCGAAATCGTTAATCAGCGCCAAGCCAAACGCGCCGTCCAGGCTGCTGATGTCCACCCAGTTCTGGCCGGGTTCTTCTTCCCCATTCATGGGTCGTTCGATAAATCCATAGGGAATGGAATAGGTCAGTTTGCCGTTTTTCATAGCGGTCGGAAAGGAAAGCTTGAACACCCGGGCCTTTTCCTGCCAATCCAACTGTACGCGGCAGGATAAATCGCCGGAATGAGCGGATAAAAAGAATTCCTGGGTTAGGGTTGAGGATTGATAGCGATTACAAATGCTGAGGCCGGCTCGTTCAGGGCCTTGTTCCACAATCTTTACATTCGCGCGATCGAACCTGCCCACCTCCTGATCATACTTGACAATGCGATGCCCCCAGGTGTCGTCCCAATCATTCAGTACGATGCCGGTTGCCGCAGGACCGCTGAGCAATTCCTGTTTGGTCTTTTTATCATAATACGAGGTAATGAAGCCGCTCGAAGTGTCAAATAACACTTTTACCCACTCGTTTTCCAATTTATTGTTGCAAACAGATAAGCCCTTCGGTGGAACCGGAGGTTTTTCTTTTGCGCCAAAGTCCATGCGGTACAGTTGATATCCCATGGCCGGAAGATCGGCCTGAAAGATGAAACGGATGCGGCTTTTAACCTTGGTGCCGGCAGTGGCGATTTGCTGGTAGGCAATGGCTTGTCCCTCGCCATTGCGTAAGACGGGCGTTGCTTTGCGGTCCAGCCGTTCCATTTCAATTTCTATTGGAAATTTCTGCGCCCAGGAGCAGGAATTAAACACGATGAACGGCGTGCTCTTGGGGTACTCCCGATCTTCTGTTTTTACCTTTTGCGCCATGGCAAATAGAGACTGGGTAATCACTTTTTTCGCAACTGACTGGCTGTAGCCGAAATCGTTGCGACTGTCATAATAAGCCTGTTCTAGGGAACTGCCGGCGAGAATGTCATGAAATTGATTGAACAATGTTTTTTTCCAGGCCTCTGTCAACGATTCGGCCGGATAAGGCGTTTTTAAAATAAACGTGTTCAAAGCGGCCAGTTTTTCTGCAGTCAACAAAACAGACTCAGCCTGACGGTTCCATAATTTTACATCCGAGCAGGCGGAATAACAGCCGCGGGCATGATGCTGCAATTCTTCGTTTACGACGTTTAAAGCGATATTTTGTCGGCGAAAATCAGCGACATAATTTTCCAGGTTGGAAAAACGCATGTTGGGCAGGTCTTTTTGCTGCATGGATTTAATTTTCTCAATGGTGGCGATAGTCGGGGCGCCGCCATGATTGCCCACGCCGTAAAACACGGTATACTGATTCACCTGCGGCATATATTTTTGAAAGCGTTCATCATATTGCTGGATCCGTTCTTCCATATCACTATCGCTGCCACCGTAAGATTCCAAAATGGTAAACGCCTGTATTTGGCTGCCATCCTGCCCCTGCCAGACAAATATCGGTGTGGTTAGATCCGTTTTCTCTTCCAGTTTAGGACGCATATAAAAATAGCAATCCAAACCCTGGCCTTTTAAAATCTGCGGCAGGGACCAGGGGTGGCCAAAAGTATCCGGTCCAAATCCGACCGTGGCCATCCGGCCGAAATGCTTTTGAAAAAAGGTTTGTCCATACAAGCCCTGGCGCACCAGAGATTCACCGGAAGGGCAATTCACATCCGCTTCCACCCACCAACCGCTGACGATATTCCAGCGGCCTTCCGCCACGCGCTGCTTGATCTCGGCAAACATTTGCGGGTCTGCTTCAGCCACCCACTCATAGAATTGCGCGGAACTGACCACCAGGGCCACATCCGGATAGGTTTTCATCCTGTCCAGAGCAGAACGGAACGTGGCAAACACTTCGGCATATCCTTCATCCCAGGTCCAACGCCACACCGGGTCAATATGTGCGTGACCGATCATATAATACTGGGTCTTTTTCTGATCAGAACCGTATACTCCGGTCAGGCCGGCCCATAGAACCCAAAAGGCCATCTGGATTTGAAAAATACATTTTCTTTTCATATCTTCCTCTCTACAAATTATTCCTGCTCGATACCCCATTTTTTGTTCGGCTTCGGGCCCATTTGATAGACCAATTCGCCGCCTTTGACAATGTCGTTGTAATGCAATCGACATCTATTCAAGACCTGGCCGTTCAAGCGGGCGGATTGTATATAAAAATTGTCATCAGACAAATTTTCCGCTTTGATGACAAATTTTTTGCCTTTATGTAAAATCGGATCCAACTGAATTTCCACTAAATCGAAAATTGGCGACGTCAACTGGAATACCGGATCTCCGACGCATATCTGATATAATCCCATAGAGGCCAGGACGTACCAGGAAGCCATGGTGCCACAATCATCATCCATCTCTGGAATGTAACTGGCCGGCTCTGCCCTGTAAATGCGTCCAAAGTAAGGCGTTTTATAGAATCCATGTGGACCATAAATTTGCTTCATCGGCCTGGTCAGAATTTGATTCACCTTTTGCTGTGCAAGCCAGGGAGCGCCCGCCTCATTGAACAGAAAAGGAACGTGAAGATCCTGTTCATTGTTATGATTATACAAATCGTTGTCGAAAAAATAAACCAGATCTGCGATAAATTTTTCTTTGCCGCCGCATAAGTCAATCAGGCCAGGGATGTCATGCAATACAAACCAGCGCCACTGCCAGGTCGTCGCCTCATAGACATAGGTTTCATCGATGACAGTTGGATCCGGAAAAGGCAACCAGTTGCCATGCTCATCTTTAGCCCGAAAAAAACCAATCGCCGGATCCCATACGTTGCGATAAAACTGCGCGCGACGCGAAAACAACTCGTAATCTTTAGTTTTATTCAAAGACTTCGCCATCTGCGCCACACACCAATTATCGTAGCTGTTCTCCTGGGTGCGATCCGGTCGTTTTGGCATATAACCGAGCTGTTGATATTGTTCATATATTCTACGCAGCACGCTAGAGTCCATTTTTGATTTAACGCCGGCTGCCGCATTGCCGAACTCGGCGCGAAACTCGTAGGCATCACGACGCATTCCCTGATAAGCCGCCTCCAGATCATAATCGCGCAGTCCTTTGGCGTAGGCATCGGCCATAACCGCCACGGTGTGCTCGCGACGAATGGTGAGAAACGGCCAATGTTCACCACCCTGTTCGTACATTTTAATGAATGATCGCACCATATCCTGTAATGGCTGCGGACGTATCAAGGAAAAAAGCGGATACTTTGTACGAAACGTATCCCATAGAGACCAGGAATCGTAATAGGTGAAATTTTGCGCCTGATGCGTTTGATTATCAGTCCCCTGATAACTGCCGTCCGCATTAACCGCATGAACCGGCATTTGACAGGAATGATAGAGGGCAGTATAAAAAAGTTGTTTGTATTCCTCGTTGCCAACCACTCGAATAGAAGAGAGATAATCATTCCAAGCCGCACGAGCTTGTTTGCGAACACGGTCAAAAGACCAATGAGGTATCTCATGCAAACAATTTTCCCGTGCCTGTTTGACGCCCACTGCCGAGAGTCCGATTTTAATTTGAATGACCTCGTTGTCGTAGGTGTCAAAATGAAAGTCCAGCAGAATACTGCCGCCTCTTACAGACCTTTTTTCAGAGAGTACCTGATCGTGAAAAATTGATGTTTTCTTGCCAGCTCGTTCCAATTCCACCCAAAAATAGATTGTATAATTCTCCATACTGCCGCAGAGCTGACCTGCTGTGACATGACCTTCGATGTGCGCATCATCCACAACGGTTAATGCCGCGTCCCTGACTGTAGTAAATCCGCGCCCCAGATCAACCAGGACATGGCTGCTGTCGGATTTTGGAAATTTAAAACGCAACAATCCGGCATGCACAGTTGTTGTGAGCTCGCAGGTTATGGCCGGAGAACCAAGTGAGACTCGATAATATCCCGGTTCAGCTATTTCGCTTTTTTTATCATACTTTTGACTGTAATCTGCAGGCAATAATTTGGTTTTTCCGAGCAAAGGAAGAAATAAAACATTGCCGCCTGCACCGCTGCACCCTTCTCCGCCTAAACGCACCAGGCTGAAACCCATCATCTTTTCATCCAGATAGTTATAGCCGGAATGCGCCTGGTGATTAAAGCCGCTGGGATAAGAATCCGGGCCTAATTTCATCATGCCAAAGGGAACGACCGGGCCGGGAAACAGCTGGCCATGGTCACCAGCAGTGTTAAAAAACGGATTAACATAATCCACCGGTTGCCTCGGCCGGTTTGTGCAGAAAAATGAAAAAAGCAAAAAAGCACAGAGAATGATTCTTTTCATTTTTACAACCTTTGATTAACCAGGCTTCATGTCTTACTTTAAGTGTTTCTGCAAATTGCCCATTTTTAAATGGTTTACATTTTATTTCTTTTTCTTAACATATTCCTGGTACTTTTCTTCACGCTCAAAGCGAAGCAGCGCCGGATTGTCCAAAGATACCGACTCGTTTATGGACTTCCAATTGAATTCTTTATCAAACGGATCAAGCGCCTTTTGAGGATCAAAAAGTCTGCGATCCACAGGCAAAGCTCTATAGGGCGCACTATTGATAACAGAGTCGCTAAAGCAATCCGACAGGTCGCTGGCGCAAGCATCATACAGATTCAAGGGCGGCAGGTTCAAAATCGTATAGATGGTCTTCATAATACTTACGATGCTGGTGTGCACTTTTGAAATATGACCGGCTTTGGCGTATGGACTGATGACCATACAGAGACTTCGATGCGCGTCTACATGATCCAAACCGCCTTGTGCATCATCTTCGGTGATCACAATCGCCATTTGCGGCCAGAAAGGGCTATGGCTAAGCAATTCCACCAAACGGCCGACAGCCAGATCGTTATCGCTCATATAAGAAGCGCGGAACGGATAGCCGTCTTTGGGTCGGGGATCGGCAGCATGATCGTTGGGCAGCATCATGGTTATGACTTGCGGAAAAGGTTCCTTGCCGCTGAGCCAACGAGTTTTAAATTCTTCCTCAAACATATCCATACGAAATTGATCCGGGATATTCATATTAAAAGTCGCAAAACGGCGCGACGTATTGTCGTATAATGGTTTGGGCATGGGATAATTGGCTGCCAACCGAATGCCGGTGTACTTATCCATCTGCTCTTCATAACTGGCGGCGAATTCAAAACCCAGACCGTAATTGGCAAAACGAATGCCGTGCCGGTTAAAATGCTCCCAGATTGCGCCGGCTTCGTTATAATCCTCCGGATAGATGGCTCCGGAAGCTCCGGTAAAACCCAGGCGTCCTTTTGCATCAGCGGTCTGATCCCTTTTGCCATGTCCATAATGCGCGCTGGTAGAAGTTTCCACCCATTCGTTCGGATAGGTATTGACCAACCAGCGATGGCCGTCAGCTGAATGGTCTGAATCGCAATAAAAATTATCACACATGCTGAACCGTTTGGCCAGAGCGATGTGATTGGGCATGGCCAAAGCGCTGTCCACTTTTTGTCTGGTGTGTTCATTGACAAAATCGCGATGAACGCCGTAAATGCTCAACTCGGGGTCACCGTTGCCATTGGTCAGTGCGCCAAACACCTCATCATAGGTGCGATTTTCTTTGGTCACATAGACTACGTATTTGATCGGCGACAGCGATGCAAAAGTATTGGCTCGAGCAGAAATTTTTGTACGTGTCACGTTGTTTTCAACAACTTGATCGGTATAGTCGGTCAGGTCACGCGCTTTGGGCGTCGGCATAATCGTGACAAAACCGTACATCAAATGGCCGATATTAGTGGGATCCGTTGCCGCATGTTCCTTGCCGGCATTAGGACCGGCGCCCAATCCTTTTGCGTTTGCGACAATCAATGTTTTATCATCGTCGACCATGGCAAGTTTGCTGGGAAACCAGGCTGTCGGGATATGACCCAGAAATTTCAGCTTTTGTGCATCGATGACCGCTACACTGTTGATGCCTGATTCAGCGACATAGAGACGATCCTGTTTTTTATTCAGACACAAACCAAAAGGAATCACGCCGCGCAGATGGGCGAGTTCGTCTGTAAGGAACAGATCGATGTCCTTAACCTTCTCGCCGGTCGCAGTGTTCAGCACGGTAATGCAATCATTATTGCCGTTGCTGACAAACACATAACGATCACCGGCGGCAATGGAATTAGGTCCGCTCCCTCCTATCGCCTCGCACTCTTCCAATAATTCTCCAACAAGGTGGCCGGTTTTAACCTTGGCAATTACTTGCGCTTTGTCCGGTTCGGTAATATCTACAGTCCAGACAGAAAAGGATTCCGGCGCATTGGCATCACCCAATCCCGGGACCTCTTTGCCTTCACGGACCACTCCGGTTTCCGCTTCTTTAGACGGCACTCCAAAGGGTGGAAACGTGAGCGTGCTGGTTTCCGGTTTGTCCGGATCATATCCTTTCACGACGGAATACTCGTACATGCCGACGTTGGCGACGTAGGCTTTTGTGCCGTCTTTTGACAGAGCAATGCCGAAGGGGTAGCGTCCTACAGGAACATTGCGCACCACTTTATGTTGTGTCACGTCAACGATGATCATGCGAAAATTGGCCTGATCAACAGCATACAAGAGCGTGCCGTCTTTATTTAGCACCAGCTCACCGATGTAGCCGCTTTTGTATTCACCGTCGGTAAACCGGCCGTTGAGATCAATGACCGCCTGGCGCCGACAGGTTTCCAGATCAAATATCAAAATTTCTCCGCCGCCGCCTGAAGAGGCATAGAGCGTGCGATTATCCGGCGCAATGGCGAGTCCCATGAACACGGTTTCCAATATGCCCTTGCCACTCTGGCCTTTTTCCGGTATTTGTTTGACCGCAGGTTGCGTGGATTGCCAATCGCGAATAATAGAAAGGGAAAAAGGAAAAGTGCCGCTGTTGGCCGTTACGATAATTTTTTGATCCGGACTGACGGTTAATCCGTACGGGTGCGGCGCCACGCGAATCAACTTTCCGGCAGGAGTCACGAGGCGTCCATTCGGCAATATAGCGGTTCCATCGCTGTTGATATGGGTGTATCTATCGCCGGCGGGTGCAGAGAAATTATAATGCTTCTCAGATTGACGGCAACCAGAGATGGTCAGAATAATAAACAGCAGAGACCATTTTTTCATACGTCTTTCCTCTATTCAATCATTAACTTTAACGCGCCATAACGATGCGGAAATAATCAGTGATAACACCGAGGCACCGCACCAAAACACGATCGCATCGGTGAAATCATAATGACGAACGTTATTAACCATCGTGATGCTGCGGTTGATCAGGTAGCCGCTGATGCGCTCCTGAGTTGCAGCGCCGAGATAACTGAAAACTCCGACAAATCCCATGGCAGCGCCGGTTATGCGCTTGGGTGCGATATCAACAGCGAAAAGACCTCCTAAGGAAGCCATGAGTCCGCTCAGAGTAAATCCATACACGGCAAAAGCGCAGGTCAACACAAGGGTGTTTTTCCCAGAGGTAAAAAATATCACGATCAATGCCAAAACTTCCAATATGCCGTATATCACATTAACCGGCGGACGACGAGCGTTAAATAGTTTGTCGGATATAAAGCCGAAAGCTATGCAGCCAAAGATGCCGGCCACGGTATTGACGCC
Source organism: uncultured Cytophagia bacterium (assembly GCA_964387285.1). Taxonomy (GTDB): domain Bacteria; phylum Zhuqueibacterota; class Zhuqueibacteria; order Residuimicrobiales; family Residuimicrobiaceae; genus Anaerohabitans. The sequence goes on from CAYLWO010000001.1 coordinate 205,147, forward strand.
CATGATGCTGCCCGCTTCTATCAGGGTATAACCCTGAGCTTCCTGCAAATAAAGAACACCCCAGCTGTTGATGGCATACCTGGAGACATACATACAGGCGCTGGCGCACCCCACGGCCCATATTGCAGGCATCTTTAAAATGCTGAGCTGCAACTTGGCGACCGATTCACCGGATTTTTCGTGAACCATGGTGGATTGAACATGATCATGGCGCCAATCAGCGACGGCAGGCAAGCCATACGTTTGTGGCCGGTCCTGCAAAGTATAAAAGAGCAGGACGGCGACCAGAATGCAAAAGACGCCGGGTGCAATAAAACCGGCAGGCCACGACCAGATGCTGACCAGAGCCGCAACGATGACAAAAGTCAATGTTTCACCGATGGAGTGTGATGCGTTCCAAATGCCGTAATAACGTCCCCGTTCATTGTTGCTGAACCAATTGGCGAGACTGACAATGCTTGCTGGGGCGCCGAATCCCTGGAACCAGCCATTGAGCCCCCATAACACAATCCATAACCACAAGTAAGGAGAAAAACCCATAATGATATTGATCATGGCGGAAACCAAAAGACCAACCGGCAAAAAACGTTTTATGTTGGTATGATCGGTCAGGAAACCATTGATCAGTTTTCCAAACGCATAGCCATAAAAAGTAGCGGAACCGATTACACCCAAATCCTCGGGTGTAAAAATATTGCCGTCGATCAACGGTTTTTTAACAATGGATAATCCGAGCCGACAGGTATAATAAAAAGCATATCCAAGAGTGATGGACATCATTAAGGAAAAACGCTTTTTACGATAAATCTGGTCAACGAGTTCTTTATTTTCAATCAACGGCTGGTCGGCGCCACGGGCAAAAAATTTAAACATCATTAGGGGTTCCTATTTTTTTATATAAGTCACCAGCAAAGAACCTGGAACGTCCTGAATGCACAGAGTCAACCCTTGGGTCAGTTCCTTCCCAGTCTTGTTGATTACAACGCCGACGTCTGCAAACTTTACCTGATACATGGCGTCAATGTTTAGTCCCTGCAAGGAAACGGTTATTTCAGATTGTTCACATTTATTTCGCTTAAACGCCAGGACCATGCCCTCTTCTTTATCAGGCAAATGGAATTGATAAGCCATCCAGACATTGTCGCGCGTGCTGTACTCGGTGAGCGGATAATAGTCGCCATAAAAGAAATGACGTACCGACAGGTACTCTTTCACCGCTCTTTTAGCCAGCAGAGTGGGAAAATCGTTATTGAATACGTTCCAACCGACCACCAGCGCACTGCTCATGGAACTGCGGAAGTTATATATTGCAGGATTATCGTTGCCGGTGCCTGATAGCGGCAGAAAAAAATTCAAGCCGTAGGTATGACATTGATAGCCATGGGGTTCAAAGTAGCTATAGTCGGTTCGCCACAAGGGCAAACTGCGCGATGCTGTTTCCAAATCGAGGCGGCGCCCGCCACTGGCACAGTTGTCAATGATCAATCCCGGGTTTCTTGCCAGTAACTGATCCCAGAATTCATATAATCCTTCAATATGTCTGATTTCGGTCATGCCTTGTCGATCAGGCGCGTCAGCCAGACGCCAATAGGACAAGGGGTCCATATTGAAATCCTGACGATAAAGAGCGATGCCCTCTTTTTTGATCATCGTATCGATATGTTCAATGAGCCAATGTCGAGCGCCTGGGTTGCCGAGATTCAGCAGGCCGGTGGTATTGTTCGGTTTGCGCAAAATCCAATCCGGATGCTCGCGATCTAACCAGGTGCCGGCCATGACGCGTTCCGGTTCAAACCAAAGAATGAGTTTCATTCTATAATTTTGCAGCGAATCTGTCAGGGGACGCAATCCGCGTGGGAAATGATCCGGCTTGACAAACCAGTTGCCCACTCCGTTGGGCCACCCGCCAACATACCAGCCGGCATCAATCCACCAATAGTCCACGGTCAAACCCAATTGATGAAAATGTTCGGCAGCTGCCAACATATTGGCTTCCGTGGCGAAATTAAATTCATCAAAGATGCGCGGACCGATGTTGCCGGCAAAAGGGGCCTGTATCACCCGGCCATCTATCTGTGGTGAATGATGTTTCAATACAAAGCGGCGAAAAAGGTTTTGTCCCACCATGCGGTTTTCGCCTGACCAGAATAGCAAGAGAATTCGCGGTGAGCGTATTTCTTCATTGGGGTGCAATTTCAGCCGGGTAGTGGTCATACCTGCCTTTAACTCGACTGCGCCTTGACTATTTCTGTGAAAAACCGCTTTCCATTGACCGGTCCATCCCACCGCCATGATTACGCCGTTATGGGATGCGGCGATATTGAAAAACGGGAACGCAGCGCCGTCGGAAGATCGACCGCGATCCGAGCCCATGGTGATTTCCGAACCGGGGGTGAGTGGTTTTTCTATCGGTGCAAAATCGTTTCGTACGGCATCACTGCCGCGCAAAGTAAAAAGCGCAACAGATTCATTGTCCTGGCTTGACCAGTGATCATGCAACGCCTGGATATCGGAAATGAGCGGACTAGCTTTTCTGCCGGTATTACGAAACGTCAAAACCCATTCCACGGCAGGAAAATCCCGATAAACCGTAGCATCGCATTTAATCTGTAAAGTTTTGTCATAAGTATAAAAACATTGGACTAAAGAACGTGAATCATCCAATATTTGCGTTTGACGGGAAAACAAGTATTTGCATTGATAAGAACTTTTTCCATTATAAAGAAATGAAAATGGCGGTTGGCTGTTTTCATGCAAACGGTTGTCCAGCCAATTTTGCACCGGTGCGTCGAATTTTTGCGCGAATACAACCTGAACCAAAGCAACTGTCAAAAAAAATAATCGACTTTTCATCCTTTCCTCATTTTACAAACGTAATTTTGCAATAACCGGATAATGGTCGCTGGGCAGACGTCCCTGTTGATTATAGTAATCGATCTGTATATCCAGCGGCGAAAACTCGCCGGTGCAGAGAATCCAATCTATGCGTTGCTGATCTTTAACCGGTTTAAAGCTGTTGCCGGTACCGGCATTGATTTCCGATTTGCCCAACGCTTGCCAGACATCGGAGAAATGGCGTGGACCGGACGCGGAAGAAGAATCTCCGCAAAACTGACGATGAGTGAACGAAGTCGGCGGCAGATTGAAATCTCCGGTAATCAAACCCGGCAGATTGCCGCCGAGTTCATGCCATTTTTGCAGAAAAAGCCTGGTGGTATTTGCTACATAAAGTTCACCCCAGTGGAAATGGGTATTAAACAGGATGAACTCTTTGCCGGTTGTCAGGGAACGAAAGTGACCCCAGGTGACAATGCGCGGCAGATTATTGCCCCAGGTCATGCTGCCGGGAATATCAGGCGTATCGCTGTGCCAGAATGTTCCTTCGCGTACGAGTTCGAATTTCTTTTTGTTATAAAAAATATTGCAGGATTCGCCGTTCATGCTTTCCTGGGGACGCTCGGGGATGTGGACGTTAAAATAGCGTCCTTTGCCGAAAACGCCCCATTCCGGGAAATAATTCTGAATAGCCTGTATCTGAAACGGCAAGGATTCCTGAGTCGACAACAAATCAGGATTATGTTGCCGGATGCACTGCAGAAGAATCGGCGCACGCAGCTCCCAACGATTTTCCCCGTCATTGGCAGTGCCGTAGCGGATGTTAAAAGTCATGACGGTTATGGTTTCTGCATCCGGTTTTTTATGCAACAGATGACACCCGGTGAATAGCGAAAAAATCACGATGATGAAAAATATTCTTTTCATGGCATTACCCAATCTTTTAAAATCCTGGTCACTTTGTCCGGATAATTGGTGATAATGCCGTCAATTTGCAATGCGATCAGTTCCCGCATGGTTGTCTCGTCATTGACCGTCCAGGCGTGGATTTGTTTTCCGGCCTGACGCGCTTTGCGAACAAACTCGGCGTTAACCAGAGTGTATTTAACACTCAAAATGGGCCAGGGGCCGGCAAAGACATCGACGGTATTCCGTTCATTAAAAATGAATCCCGCAGGCAGTTCCGGCGCCAGTTGCATAATTTTTACCACAGTCGCGGAATCAAATGAAGTGATCATGCACTCTTTGGTAAAGCCCTCGCTGCGGATGACGTCCACTACTTTTTGCGCGAGCTCTGGTTCAGGTTTGTTGATTTTAATTTCTACGTTCAATTTCATTTTACCTTTCACCAGATGGATCACCTCCTGCAAGGTGGGCATCGTTACGCCTTTAAATTCGGGGGCAAACCAGGCGCCCAGGTCCATCTGTTTTAATTCTGCAAGTGTAAAATCGCCTACCACGCCTTTTACTTTTGCCGTACGACGCAACGAATCGTCATGAGACAATACCACTACGCCGTCCTTACTCAACCGTACATCCAACTCGCAATAATCAGCGCCCATCTCCATGGCTTTGGTAAACGCAGGCAACGTATTTTCCGGCGCCCACCCCGAGGCGCCACGGTGTCCGCAATTGACCAGGAGTATATCTTGATTCGTCTTGCAAGAGAGAATCGTCAGGGCGAAAACGGCTACGATCATAACTAAATTCGGTTTTACCATATGCTGCTCTCCTCATAAATTCTTTACTCGATAAATCGCTTAATCAGCTCTTTCACGATATCCTGGTGCTTGTTGTGTGAAGGAAAAAATTCAAAACCTATAATGCCGTCATATTTTTTCTGTTTGACAAGTTGCAGAATTTTGTCGTAAGGGATTTTGCCAATACCGGGTTCTGCTCGCCCCGGAATATCCGCCAAATGAAAGTAACCGATGCCATCCATGTGCTCCTCGATGTCTTTAAGCACATCCTCCCCCATCATGGCCATATGGTAAACGTCATATAAAACTTTAACCCGTGGATGATCAACCTGGTCGACCAGCTGAAACGCCAATTGCGAAGAATTAAGCAGATAACCGGGATGGTCCAGGCGGTCGTTGAGCGGCTCGATAACCAGATCGATATTAAATTGATCGGCAATAATAGCGGCCTGGCGCATATGGTCAATGCATACCTCTTTCCAATTCGCGCGTCGCGCTAATGGCGGTACATCCGCCTTGCCATCCGGCTGCAAGGACTGCGCCAGCATCATAACACGCGGGCAGTTGTATTTTTGTGCGAAAAAAGCCGATTGCTCCACTTCTTGCAGAAAACCGGTTCGCTCTTCTGCATCTATCATGCCGTACAACCGATTGGCGCTGAGATTGCATAATGCCGGCGAATAAGCAGCCAGCGCTTCATCAAAATCAGAACCGACCTTATCCTTCCAACTCCATATTTCAAAAAATTCTATGCCGTCGCGTTTTGCAGCGGCCAGCCGCTGCAAAAACGGCAACTCGGTATAGAGCGTCTCCAGACAAAAAGCGAATTTCATAGACTATCTCTTGATTTGATAAAATAGGATTTCAGAACCCGGCGCTTTTTCAACAGTAACCGGCAAGACAGGACCGTGGTGTTGCGTTACGTTGCCGCTGTTCTCCGAACGCATAATCAGGCGATCTTTGCTTGACACATCGTGCAACCGCAACTCGGTCGTTTTTTCCGCCAAGGCCCGCCGAAAAAGAACCAGGACGCCGCTTTGCATGTCTGAGCGATGAAATTGATAACCGTACCACGAACCCGTATCGGCATCATGGGGAAACAAGGGATAGAAATCGCCCAAAAAGTAAGGCCGAATTTTTTTATACAAGGCGATTGTGGTTTTAACCTCTTGTTCTGTTTCCGGAAAAGCGGTATCTAATTTGCCAAAACGCGGGTCTAAAGGCGTCAAGCTGAAATAAAAACCGGATCGCCCGCCATAATTGGTAATTTTAATCAACAGCTTGTTTTCACCGCGACGCAAAGACAAACGTGTTGTATCCAGCCCATGATCTACCGAACGATCGATACGGCGGACAAAAGCAAGTCGATCATTTAACCAGCAATGAATCGCATCATCGCTGCCCAGAAAAACCTTTACATTCTGCTCCTGGGGAGAATGGATCGTACGATACAAATAATGGGCGCCGCTAATTTTTTCATCAAAATAATGAGGCGATGGGTATGACCAATCGATGCGTTTTGCCCAGATCAACTCTCCCTGGCTATCTCTTTCGTTCAGGTCCACACCGCGTTCCGGGGCAAATGGAAAAGTGAAAACAGCTCCGCCCGGGTCGGCATAGGGACCGCTGACAAACCAGGATGACATGGTCAATCCCAGTTTTTCCTGCCATGCGATTTCTTCCTCTTGATGTTTGCGACCCAACCATTCGGCGCTGTGACCGACCAGAATATTGCCGCTGGTCATGGCGCTGCGGAACGCATAAGACGGTTCATAACCGAAATTCCCGCAGCCGTGATTGGGCAGCCAGCGGAATAAACCGCCGTTCTGTAATTGCTCGGCATCCGGATTAGGTCCGCCGCATTGCATGTCGCTGTGCCACAGCGGAAGACCGCGCTTATAAGTTTCAATATCGAGCCGGCGTCCGCCGGAGGCGCACATGTCGATGATCATTCCGGGATGCCGGCGCATCAATTCATCCCACATGGCGTAAAGCCCCTCTATATGTCGGATTTCCGTCATGCCCTGACGATCTACGGCATCGCATCTCTGCCAGAATTTTAACGGTTCAATGTTGAAATCCCATCGCAGCCATTGCAGATCCGCCAGGGTAATCTGTTGGTCAATGTGATCTGTTAACCAGGCTCGGGCCTGCGGGTCGTGCAGTTTGAACAGTTTATGACGTTGCCCAGGCACCGTGGTGACCCATTCAGGATGAATTTGGTCGATATGGGTGCCTGGCGCCACCCGTTCCGGCTCAAACCAGAGTAAATAATCGAGGCCGTTCTGGCGTGCGGCTTGGCCGATCGGCGCCAGGCCTTTCGGGTATTTTACCGGGTCAGGCCACCAGGTACCGGTGCCGTCCGAAAAACCGTTGGGATACCAATGTTGCGGATCCATATCCGACCAAAAAACTTCAAAACCGCGTTTAGCCAATACCGGCATGACGCGAATATGCGGCCCTTCATAAGAACCATCCGGATCAACCACATCCACACTGCCGCAAATGGGAGCAAATACCGGTACGCCGTTGCGTCGCGGATTGTAATGTTTGATCATCAACTGACGAAACAGGTTATTGCCGCGCAGATGATCACTCCCCTGCCAGAAGAGCAGCAGCATGCTAGGCGTTCGAATCGTTTCGCCGGGATGAAGACGCAGCCAGGTCCATTCCATGCCGGCAACGCTGCGCACGCCGCTTCCGGATACATTTACAAACGAGGCCTGCCATTGACCACTCCAACCGATGGCCGCGACCAGGCCTTGCTCCTGATTGCTTAAATTGAAAAAGGGCATCCAGCCGTCGGACGAACGGCCGCCAATAGGTTGAAACAGGAACAGCGAGTCTTTTGGCATGGGCTTGTCCAGCGGTCGAAAGCTTTCAGCCGAGTTGAATTCTCCCTGAGAACAATGCAAAACGAGTTGGCCGGGCTTTACGGGTTGCCAGAGCAGATTCAGAGCCTGGATCTGTTCCAAGACCGGCGTATCTGTTTGACCGTGATTTTGAATATGAACGAGCCAATCCACAGCCGGAAAATCCTTGTACTGCACCACTTCACAAGCCACAGCCAGCTTGCCGCGCGGTTGCTCATAACAAATCTTCCAGTTGATGCGATCTTGATCGATAATTTGCGATGTAACTGTTTTTTTCCACTCTGACAAATTCACAGACGAGCCGTCATATACAAAAGAGAACGGCGGTGGTCCGTTGCCGATAAATGCAGATTTAAACCACTGATTGAAATCCTGCATTTCTTTTTTATTCGGCGTGGCCGCAAAAACGGGCAACAACAAACAACAAAGAAGACCTGTGATCTTGCGCAACATGATAACCATAAGAATAATTCCTCTTATAACAAATGCAATTTGTTTAGATCCGCGTCTAGTTGCACGGCGTTCTTAAACTGTATCGTGTGCATACCCGCTTGCCGAGCTCCGACCAGGTTCCCTTCCAGATTATCAATAAACACGCTGGTCTCGGGCTGACAGTCCATTTCCTGCAAAGCGATTAAAAAAATCTCTAGGTCCGGTTTACCGATGCCGTAATCTGAAGAAATAATCACCTTTTCAAAAAGACCATCATACCCGTATCGTTGCCAGCGATGAGCGGCCATTTCATGAGAATCATCGGTGATGATGGCGAGGCGATGGCCTTTCTGCAGTAATTGTTCGACGATTTTGCGGGTTCCGGGCATTTCTTCATAATACGGATCGAAATTCCAATCCTCCGGCTGAGCTTGCACGCCGCAATCCGCCAGGCACATTTGCCAAAATTGCGGATCGCTGATTTCTCCAAGGTCAGCCCGTCGACGATATTTTTTTCTCGTAGCGAGTAATTCGGCAGGATGCAGCCGGTATTTTACAGCCAGGTCGGAAAACTTGGCATCAATGCGATCGATGATGAGAACATCCCCTACATCAAAAAAGACGGTCATGGCATTCCTTTTTTCAAGTATCAACTGAACAGCCAGGTTTTTCTGGTCGAGTCCGGCAGTTCTACAGGTTTTGTTTCCGCCGGCATGGCCGGGTAATCCGGATAAGGCGGTCGCGCGATCAGATCCGATATTTTTACCGTTTGTCCGGTTGCCATGGATTTATTGGCAGCTATGCCGCAGAGAATGGACCAGGCGCCGGCTCGTTGATCAGCGGCACGCATATGGCGATCACGGTTTTTGTCCGGCTTGAAAATATCTGCCAGCATGATGGGATCGGCGCCGCCGTGCCCGCCTTCAGCATCCCACAGTTTTACTTCATAGGCGGGCGCTCTAAGCGGGTAGATGCGTATCCAGGTGCCTTCGGTGTTCAACGCGCCGGGTACAGAACCATCGCCGCTGATATAGACCTGCTCCTCACATTTGTGCTCCAGCCTGCCCCGGCTGCCGTTGAACACCACTTGATAACCCTCCCAAGCGGCAAATGCATTCAGAGAATAACTCAATTTAGCGCCGTTTTCATAACTGACCGTTGCCGTTACGCAATCCTCTATTTCGATATCCGGGCGAAAGACGCAGCGGTCGCGAATATAACCGTCGAATTTTTCGTTGCGCAAATACAGATCGTGGAGTCCTTGCAGATTTTGTATATCCAGGCGGAAAGCACATCGGCCGGTTTCCGGACAATCCAGGCATCGCTCTGCACGCCTGGGCATATCAAACGCATCGGCCATGTGCGGCGTATAAAAGCGCCGATGACCGATGGCATGGACCGATTCCGGAACCGTGGACAGCCACCAATTGACCAGATCAAAATGATGTGTGGCCTTGTGCACCATGAGGCCGCCGGAATTCTTTTTATAGCTGTGCCAGCGTCGAAAATAGTCGGCGCCATGAAACGTGTCCAGCATCCAGTGAAAATCGACGGATAATATTTGGCCGATAATGCCGGATTGCAACAACTCTTTGACCTGCGTGCGCGGCGGGGAATAGCGATAATTGAAAGTGACGCGGCATTCTTTGCCGGTTTTCCTTTGGGTTTCCAATATGCGTGCGCATTTGATCTCATCGGTCGTCATGGGTTTTTCTGTAACCACATCGCAACCGGCTTTCATGGCGCGGCATATGTAATCATCATGCGTGCAGTCCACGGTAGTGACAATCACGCAATCGGGTTTGGTTTCCGCCAACATACGATCGAATTGTTCGGCCGGATAAACCGGCGTGTGAACGCCCTGTTCCAGAACCCACTTTTGACGATCAAGCAGACGTCCCTGATTGTTATCGCACAATCCGACCAATTCGCAGGTATCCGCATATTCTACAACCAATGCACTGCTGTACATTTCTGATCTCGAACCGAGACCGACTTGAACATATCGTTTTCTATCACTCATTATTGCTCCTTTTAAAAAACGCCTATCCGCCTAGTCCAACGAAGTAAAACAGAGCCGCCAATATGACAACCAGTATGCCAACCGAAGCTATAAAGCCCCAGGAATCCTCTTTACCCCAGCGATAGATTTCCCAATCAGAGGCCGGGAATAGTTTTAAATGATCGAATCTTGCCGGATTTTCCCGTGATAACGCCATCTGTTTTGCGTCTTCCTGGGGATCGATATGCACTTTAGTTTTCATTTTTACAAAAAATTGATCCAGTTTATCTTTTGGCAAGGGTTTGCTCAACCAGGCAGCGATGAGTAGAACCAGAAACGGGAAAATTGTCCGAATGAGGACTCGCAGGGATTCATTCCAGGCATAAGGCTTTTGTGAGAGATCGGTGATGCACTGGTCGACCAGAACCAATTCCAGATTCAACATGCCTGATCCATAGGTCTGACCATCTGCGGACTTTTTTACGCCTTGCGTCCAAAAGATGGAACGTTGCGGCAGCACATCGGTTTTGCTGAACTGTTCGCCGGCGAGCATTGGCAGGGGTTTGGGATTTTGCGCCAGACCCTGCGCAGCCAATTTCTCCCATTTGATTATCTCTTCATTGCGCGCTTTAACATCCATTTCATGCGCGGTAAACGTACGTACCAGCGGCGCCGGATTGGTCATTTTTAGCAAATAGGAATTCGTGCGCAGGCCTGGCAGCAGAACAGGCGTGAAAATAGGCGCCAGACTGAAAATCAGCATGGTAGAAAGAATAGAAGACCAGGCGCCGATACGATTCGCTCTGCGCCACTTGATCCCAAGCCAAAAGCTGGCGGCCAAAACAACGTTAAATTCCCACGTGAACTTGAGCATCTGCAAAATATTGTCGAACTGCGTTGCGATAAGAGCGCCGCCCACGATAATAACAAAACCGGTTAATCGGCCGACAAAAATATCATGAGACGGTTTATAGCTCCTGAAAAACGGCCGGTAGATATTATGCAGAATCAAACTGGAAGCTGTTATCATCAGGCAGGTGGCGGTTGACATGAGCGCGGCCATGAGGCAGGCGATCATCAAGCCCACCAAACCCAGATTAAGCGAGCCGATGAGATCCACTGTCGCGAATCCCCAGAGCATATCCGAATTGCTGAGCGTGTCACGATAAAGCAGCACGGCGGCCAGGCCGAACATGCCCCAAAAAATGGTGCAAAGTCGCTTCATGTAATTGCCGCTGGTGAAACCGAATCGCGCCGTATATTCATCCTTGGCTGAACCCGTGGCCACCAGCATATTGGGCGCAATCACCACGTTGATGGTGGTCATGACGGCAATGGCGGCGATGTAATACCAGGTAAAATCAATGGACGCCGGCGAGCCAAAGATGACGAAAAACGACTCGGGCAGTTGCTGATGAATCGTATGTAGTGCGTCGGAAATGCTGGCGCCGCCATAAATGGAATTGATTTTAATATAAGCGAACGGCAACAGGAGAAGCGATAGAACGATGATCAACATGCCTTGCAACAGATCAGTGAGAAAAGCCGCCTCCAGGCCTCCGGATACGGCATAAATGACCACCACCAGACACACCACCCAGATGATTAAACTTTCGCTGATATGCGAAAAGAACTTTTGCGGTTTTTCAATGCGCAATTCACGCAGTTGATCTTTATCAACGGCAGACAGAGAAGCATAGTCGGCTTTTTCCAACCGTTCCAAAACCATGGCCCGTTCATACTCCAGCTTTTCTTGAGGTGTAAACTGCTCTATGGTTTTCGGCAGCGTGGCCACAATCGTCTTGGTCATGGCGCTGAGACCGATGGCGATATTAGCCATCATGCAGATGCAACCGATTATGGCGTACAAGGCCGCCATGCGTTGGGATTGATAACGTTCTTCGAAAAAATCGCCCATGGTCAACAAGCGCAATCTACGAAACCAGGGAGAGGTGATCCAGTACATCGGTGTGGCGAAAAGCATGACCATGGCGCTCCAAATGCCGCTGGCGCCGTTATGAAACGTGGTGGTGGTGACGCCAACGACATTTTCTGTCGAGGTGGCCTGGCCAAAAGCGGCAAAAGTTTGAATGAGTTTGCCGAATCGACGACCACCCAGGAAATAATCTTCCTTGTTTTTAATGCGGCGCATCGAGTACATGCCGATGGCGATAATGGCGGCAAAGTAAACAACAATCATGACCAGGTCAAGAGTGGTTAATCCGAACATGAACTTTTCCTCAAGGTGGGTGATTTAAACTTTAGCATTCTGCTATAATTTGTCACGTTTATTTTTTATGCAACCATTCAAAAACCTGGGGATCATAACAGGAATCAATCTGCAGACCGTCCACCCCCCATTCCAACATTTTTTTTATGTCTGCCGGTCCTTGCGTATCGGCGTTGCCGGTTCTCCGGTAATGATCATAATTAATACTGGCAACAACCTTTAAGCCCATTTTATGAAATCCACGAATATCCTCCAGAGTGAAATCCACCGGCGAATTAAAGATATAGTTGTACTTGGTTACATCCGGAAGGTGCGGCTGAAGCAGCAACGCCCGCAGCCAGGTTACACGCCAGGAAATACGGGAGCGACCTAGAAACCAGGCAACCACTTTATCCTGGTTGGCGACCGGGAATCGATTAATCAAAAACAGAGTGTTTTCCACCATGCCGTATTTGATGAGCGTGGCGTCTATCTCCTTGGTATATTCCTCAATCCACCTGTCCGGAACGCCTTTGATATCGACCATGAGACCGATGCGTCCCTTGCATCGGCTGCAATATTCGTCAAACGTGGGAATGTGCTCCTTGCTCTTCAGCAGTACGACTTTTTTCACCTCCTCGAGCGTCAAGTCACTGATGCTGGCGTCCAAGCCGGTTTCGCTTTTCATATCCGCGAGATGAAAACAAACCACCTTGCCGTCCTTGGTGCAGCGGGCGTCCACCTCTACATGCGTATAGCCGCGGCGAATCGCTTCCTCCAGGGCAGCGAGGCTGTTTTCCGAACGATTTTCGTCTACCACGCCGCCGCGGTGCGCAATGAGCATAAAATTCTTTTTTGCAGAAACCCAATCGTTAGCTATAGCGGGCAGATCGAACAACATCATAAAAATAGCAAAAATAACGGACTTACTTTTCATGAGAATCCTCCATATAAATGTTTCAACCTTAATAGAACACTTGCACAGTTTGTTGCGGTAAAGCGGCATCCAGGAAAATTACTTCCTGATCGGCATTCCATTTATTCCACTCTTTTTGATTTAGCAACACACGATTGATCTTTTTCGTGAAAGGGGCTCGGACATACAAAGCAAGTCTTTCCGGCTGTTGCCAAAATTCACCCTTTACTTGCGCAACAACGGTATTCGGTCCATCTCCGGCATGCATCTGATAGCTCACTTTTCCGAAAACAGTGGCCACCGTATTTAATTCTATTCTATGGCCCGGTTCGAGCCAACGTCTGGGCGTGCCGCAAGCCAACCATAATTGTTTGTCATTTTCCAGAACTAAAAGATCGCACACCCGATTGAGAAAGCGCGCCTCATCAGGAGTTTTGTAAAACGGGCCGCTGCCATGAATCCACGTACGATACTCCTCGGTAAACACATTGACGTCCGGATGCAGACAAGCCGTCATATTATTATACAAACTGCGCAAAGCCGCAGGCGTCTCTCGTCGCAGCAGATAGGCTTGAATCGGATTTTGCAGATTAGCCTGAAAAACCATTCCGCCCTGACTGAACCATCTTTCATCTTCCACCCAGCCGTGTACGGACAACCCCAGGGAACTGGATAAAGTGAGATTATCTTCCCAATCGTCCAATATCCAATCCGCCAGCGATTCCTGGGCGCCGATCACACCGCTATTGAGCAGGATCATCGGGCCATAGAGAATTTCTCTTGTTGCGGATAACCGCAACATGGGTTTAATAGAAGGATCATAACGACGATAATAATCGGATTTAAGATCGAAACCGCGAAACCGTCGACCAGCGGCAGTTGGCACGAATGGCACAAAGGTATTGTTGCGTAACCGCACTACCGGGCAGTATTGAGTTGCTGATTCTACAGCTTGACGCAGATCTTTGTAATAATCAGCCGCTTCCTTTTGCAGCTGTTCTGCTTCCGCCATGCCGGCCAACGAAAAAGCCTGCGCTGTAGTTTTCAATCCCAACCAGGCATAGGCGTTAACGCTGAACCAATAATTCCATTCTTTGTTGTCTTCCAGTCTTCCGGCCGGCAACAGACCTTTTGCATAATCGGGAGCACTGTTTTTACGTTGAGCGATAATCCACTCTGCAGCGGCCAGCATGGAAGGCGCTGCGTGGCGCAACCAGGAATCATCCCGCGTCAGCAAATAATGCCGCGCCATAGTCCATAGCACCGTGCCATGGTGAAGATTATAACCGGTGGCCGTATAATCGTGATCATCATCGATCCGGGCGCCAAAATATACGGCATTCTGGGAGCCGACAAAGGCGCCGGGCAACGGTTTGCTGCCCTGCAATGTAATGAACGTTTCGAGATATTCGGCAACATTTTTATGCGCACCCAATAAATCGAGCAGCATCATCTGGAAACAGGACTCGTTGGCATAAATTTGATAGCGCAAGGCCGCAGCGGGCAGCAAATACAAACCACTGCCGGGCTCTTTCCACACCGTCATATAAAGGTGTATCAATATCGCCCGTGCGAGCTCGTTGAATTTTTCTTCCGGAACAGTAAAGGCCACATGCGGTGCGATCCGTTCACGCCAATAGTCTATAATACGCGTTCTTTCATTTTCATAATTCAATTCACCCAGGCGATGCACCATATGGCTTTGCAGATCACTGACAAAGGGTGTTACGAGTACCAGTTCGCGTTGTTCATTCGCCGGGATTGGCATCTGAAAATGTAATACTTGCGGATGGAGCGGATCATCCGGCAGATCGGTTACTACGGGAGCACCATCGCCATGATCAGCGATGTACATGCGGATATATTGCTGATCCTGGATTTTTTGTAGCATCGCGCCATGTTTAAAAGAGAGCTGCCCCAATGGATCGCTTTTAATCCAAATGTCTGCAGTCTGTTTTTTATTGACAGGATTGCCAATACGTAATCTGACCATGAGTAGGGCTGTTGCCTGTTCATCTCGGCCGGCGCCTTCAGGCGCTAACGGAGCATCCAGCAAAGTGGCAAAGGCTTCTTCTTCGAAAGTAAGGCCTTCATGAGTCCAACGGCTGGTCACAACAGGCAAATAGTTATTCAAAATCGACATTTGGCAGTTGACGGGCGTGCGGTAAAAGTCCGGACGCGCCCCTGTGCCGATCTGCCAATGCAGTGTGTCGCCTGGCCATTGACAACGCGCCAGTTCTTTGGCCTTGGCGCGTACATATTTTTTGTTCATGAAAAAGTTACCGCCCCACTCCAGACCGAATTTTTGCCAGTGAGCTTCAGCGCACAGCGGCAGATAAAGCCGATCGCCGATGCCTCGTTTGTCACGGTGCACAGGATTCAGTGCGGGAATCTCTGCACGGCTGCGTGCCAGAGTCTGTTCCGCTTCTGACTTTAATTTTTCTCGTACGGTAAAGCCATTCTTAATGGCGCTTGTGAAGAGGTTGGCGGAATCTGCAGCTAAAGTAATATCAGCATCAAAGGCCGGGATACGGATTGGGCCGTTAATAAGGTCTTTCGAATAAAAAGAAAAAGCAGCATTCGGCAGTTGCACCGTTACGATGGTATGGTCTGCAGAACCCGGCAACATGGGATCCGCTGTGACCAGTTCGACCAGAACACCTTTATCGCCTTGTCCGGTTTCGCAGACAAATGAACTGGTGCTGCTAAAGTGATCCTGTGCTTGCCAGCGCCAGGGCGATAATTTCAACAACTCGCCGTTAACGATCCTTATGTCGTACTGGATCATTTGGGATGCGGTAAGCTGACAGCCGAGTCGAATTAAAAGATCTGTTTTTTTAATGGCTGTTGCCGAAAAGACTTTAATGGCTTTTGGCGGAGGAGATTTAAAAGGATAAACCAGGCGAACTTTGAGCGTCCGACGATAATTCACAGCCTGAGGTAAAAACGGGGTGCGCAGGTTTTCTTGCACCGTCATCGGCAAAAATGTAAACAACAGCGTATCTGATTTTCTGTCGCAACAGGTTTGTGCGGTGAGCCACTGGCCCTGCCAGGGGTCGTCTTCCTGATCCTCCACACTCGGCAAGTGAGGCGGTTCATCGGGCCAGGAAGAGGACCAATACTGAATTTTTATTTTTTTAACCACATCCCCGGAGAGGGGCGTTTGCTGAATCAGCTGAATGCTTTGCACGTCACGCGGCTCACGCCAGAGCACACCGACGTTCCACTCCTGGTCCGGATTATCCGTATTTATCAAATCTGTCGATGCGACAGGTGTGCCGAGAGCCGGGTTTTCAACCGACCAGGTGGTCAGGACGCCGAAAGGCGCTATATCGAGAAAACCGTCGGTTTGGGCATAGGCCTGCAGAGGTAAAAGAAAAAACAGACCTAATAGATATTTATTAATAAAATGCATATCAGAAAAAATCACTCAATGGTTTTCGGTTTAACGGTTAACAGGATGATCGCGATCACAATACTCACGACGCCGCAGCCGATCCAAAAGGAAAATGCGCCGCGCCAACCATAATGATCGGATAAAAATCCGGTAGCCGTTGAAGTGAGCACCGCGCCCAAATAACTCATGGCGCCGGTCAAACCCACTGCCGAGGCCACGGCTTTACGCGGCACCATTTCCAGCGGCGCCAATCCGGTGCTGATCATCTGCACGCCGTAAATAAAAAAGCCGGCAGCGCCGAAGCAAATGGCATCCAGAGCGCCGTGTCCCGGTGGAATAATGTAGATCAAAAAAATACTCGCGCACATGAGCAACAAATAGAGAATGGTCACGCGCATGCTTTTGCCTTTGAACAATTTGTCCGCCAGGTAGCCGGCCAGCAATGTGCCGGGAATACCCATCAATTCCAGAAAACTGGATTTCAGACTTGCCCAGCCGACAGAAGAACCTTTGACTTCACTGAGATAGGTGACCGCCCAATCGCCGACGCCATAACGGACAATGTACACCAGCATACACAAAAGGCTGAGAATCCATATGCGCGGATTGCTTAAAACATATTTCCGGAACAATTGTGCGCCGCTCTCGTCGCTTTCTTTCATGGTATTGGGCGCCACCTCGCCATGATATTCCTGAATTGGCGGCAACCCGACCGATTCGGGTCGATCCAGCATCTTCCAGACAACCAGTGCGGTGGCAGCAGCCGCGATGCAGCCGGGGATAAAAAATCCGGCCCGCCAACCCCAGGCTTCAATAATAAAACCACCGGTCAACAAAATAAAAAAAGAACCGAGATTGTGACAGGTGTTCCACATGCCGTAATAGCGGCCTCGTTCACGACCGGAAAACCAGTTGGCCATGGTTTTCGGTCCAACCGGACTGCCCATGGATTGAAAAAATCCATTCATCAGCCAGAACAGGCCAAAAAATACAATACTGGAGCTTAGGCCGAAGAAAATATTCATCAGCGCGGCGCCCAACAACCCGACAGCCATGAAATAGCGCGGATTGGAGCGATCGCACCAGGGACCGTTGATCAGTTTAGCCAGAGCATACATGGCATTGAACAACGAAAGGATGATACCCATTTGCGATTTGGAAATTTCCAAATGCTTCATCAGTGCCGGCAGGGCCGCAGAGATGTTTTTGCGCACCACATAAAAAGCCGCATAACCCAGGTAGACGGAATAAAAGACCTGCCAGCGTCGCTTGGGGTACAGCTGTCTTATTTCCTCAGCGGACAATCTGGGTGTTGCAGGCGCCTGTTTCAAAAAATCCAACATGAATACTATGTTCCTTACTGTGCCACATTATGAGGGAGGCATTCTATTTTTCTCTTTCGATACGAATATGGCGTACACCGGCTCGATGGATGCGCAAGATATTTTGCGCCCTCCGATATTCGCCGAATTGCCAGGCTGAAGCGGGCAGAGGCCGGCCGTCGCCATAAACCCTGGGAGTAAAAGTCAGATGCAACAGCTCATCGCCATCCGGTTCATAGGTCCGGTAGGATATTTTTTTATCGCCGTATTTTATGCTTTGCACGATGGCAGTTGATTTCAACATGCGATCTCTTTGCTGCATCATCATGGCGGGTATTTCCGCCAGACCATCAAAGATGTGCGTCAAGTAATCAAAGTAGGAATCGGAGAACCAGGGATCGGAATAACCGATGCCGACATAATTAATGGCTTTTCCGTCTTTGGAATATTTATTATAAGCGGAATAGGTTGCCAGAGCGAACGCCGCGCGCGCCTCTTCATAATCCTTTTCCAGCCCGCTGACGCCGTACCACAAGGCGACAACCGAAGCGTAACGCGCTGTGTGGCTGCTCATTTCCATAAAACAGGAGTCCTGTTCGCAAATGCTGGTAGCGCCGTACCGTTTGGTTTTGCCGAAACGATTTTCCACCCAACGCAATAAATCCGGAACGTGTCGTTGATAATCGGGATCAATTTCCGGATGCTGTAAAATGTACCGTGCCGTTTCCAGGGGCGTGTGCTGATTCAAATTATCATGGTTGGAAACCACGTCCTCATAGTATCCGGACCAACGATAGTTGGTCATGGGATATTTCAACAGCCATTGCCAAACCACATTGCTGTTCTTCTGCAAGTCCTCCTGCTCAGTCGAGGAACAAAAAGGCAACAGACTGCTAAAGCATTTGACCACGGAAATCAAGCCGGCGTCGTATGTATCCACAACACGACCGGTTTGCAAGTGAACGCGAAAAGGCAGAGGAGAATGTTGTTCGTCTCCAGGCAGGATGTGTTTGTTTACTGTGCGCGCAATTCGCAGTGCCGCTTCGAGGTATTTCTTTTCACCGGAATATTTATAAAAATCCAAACAGCCGATCGCTACCAGACACATTTTGTCCGGTTCGCCCCATTCATCCGTGTATTCGCCGTCCGGCGTGTCGTCCTGAGTTCTGGGTACATGCGGCCATGACCAATCAGCGGGCGTGCAATACAGCAGCACCCGATCCATAAGCAATCGTACAACTTTAAAAAGGGATGGATCGCCGCTATAGGCATAATATTTTTTTGCGGTCTCCATGGCAAAATAGATGTTGCTGCCCTGATTGTTTTGTTTTTTCAGATATTCGCCGTTCTCATCAAATTTGGCGGTAACCAGATACCAGGGATCCTCGCCGAACTTGGTTTGCCGGGTTGGGCAGTGGTTGATGAAATTGACGCTCCACTGAATAATATGGTCATAGCTGGTCCAGGGGAGCAAACGACCCTGCTCATCAAGGACGACCTGATGGTCTAAAATTTTTTCTTCGCTCCATAGGGGATGCAAGAATGGCAGGAGGAATAAACAAAAAGCGGATAAAAGACGATAAAAACAATTACGGGCATGCATGGGTATTCCAGTATTTAATGGTTACTATGTTTGCTTGCTGAAACCTAAATAGGTCGACAGGCTCCCAAAAACAACCTTGCGAAGGTTTAAAACCTTCGCAAGGATAATGCTTCAAGCTGCAACCGCTTAATTCAGGTGCGTGTTAGTTGCACTGGTTTTTTTTCTCCAGGGGAAAAAACAACGGTTCAACAACGAATCATGGACGGTTATTTTTTGCGTATCCACATAGGTTGCCTGCAATTTTTCCCAGGCAAAGCTCTTTTTCTGTTGCTGCATAACGATCGCGATTTCACCTTTGGCCGTCTCAAAAGGCACATAAACATTCCGGCTTTCAACAACCATGAGCAGAGAGTAACCATCCTTGTGGCGGACAACCGGGGTGCGTGCAACGCCGGCCTGCAGTTGAAACGCAAAATGGCCTATCTCTCCATAATCGCCCCTGAACAGAAATCCCAGATCACCCTCTTTCTCTTGAAATCCCGGACGCCGGGTATGGCGTTTGGCCATTTGACGAAACTCGCTCTCATTGTTAATGAGAGATCGGATACGATAAGCTTCTTTCTCCGATTTCAACAAAATCTCCAAAACATGCATCTGGCGATCGCGCAGAAATTGATTTTTATGTTCCGCATAGTATCTGCGATAATCGTCATCGTTAAAAGTGCATGTGTCGGCATATTCACTGGTATAAAAAGCGGAAAGTAAATGAGTTCGTTTATCCTCTATTTCGCTGCGCACGTTTTCTATCTCGGCGATGCGCTTTTCACGAGCCAGTTGCAGTAGAAAATAGTTGCGCAGGCTCATGGCCACAGCCCGATATAATCCATGACTCAGGGCCTCCGGCGATACAGTGGACAAATGTTGCCGAAAATCGCCCACAGTCCAGCGACCGCCCGTGTATGAGGCGATCACCGCATCCCTCCGGGTAGACAGCAAATTTTCTAACGGCGAATCGCCGACAAGGCCAAAATCGCTGAATTGGATGAGACCATTATTGGGCAGCCGGCGCTGTTCCTTTTCTAATTCGATAATCAGCGGTACATTCATCCGCACCTCTTTGGCTTGCATTATTTCTTTAATGCGCTCATCGCTCTTTTGTTTGATTTGACGCCGCCAAAGGCGATTGGCAATGGAAGTTCGATGAATCAGATAATTCTGCTCCGTCAATATCGGATTGTAAGTGAGATTTTCCAGATAAAGGATATGCCAACCGTATTTCGATTCGACCGGTTTTGAGTATTGCCCCACCTGCATGTCAAAGACGGCGTTTTCCAGATTCAAATCATCGAAATCACCCCAGGACAGGAATCCCAGATCACCGCTGTTCTTCTTTAAGGAAGAGTCGCGAAAGCAGGCGCGGGCAAGCTGTGAAAAATTTGCGCCTTTTTGCAATTGCCGATAGAGCGAATCGATTCCCGGGCGTGAAGCGGCAAAGAGGTGGCGGACATGAAACTTTACGGCCATTTTTTTATAAGCGGTTTGCAGCTCCTGTTCAGGAATATCCTCTGGTTTGTAGGTGTTGCCGATCTCTTCCTGCCACAGCCCGTGCAGAATGACCACGGTAGATTCGGCGGTCATGGCTTTGCAGAATTCGGGCCGTTCTGCAAGTTTCGCATTTCTCGCCAGGTCGGATAGAAATAACCGTGTGGCCAGATCCCGGATTACCTGCTTGCGCAATTCCGGAGTGTCTTGCGTCTGCACGGTACTGTACTGCAACCGGTCCATGAGCGCGCGGGAAAAAGTGGAAATAAAAATTGGCCGGCCATCGACGCGAGCTACAACCGTTTCTTTTTCCTTTACATCCGTACAACGATGGGTAAGCGGTAAAAAGGCTATTAAAAAACAAATTATAATCAAGTATCGATTGCGGAAAAGATTCATCTTGTAATAAAATTGAATAGTATGATCCATGAAAGCATGGCTTATCGCTACAGCACTGATTGCTCAATCAAAAACACAGGTAAACATTATCTCTGATAAACAGCACGTCACGCGTGTTAAAATACCAATCCCATTGAAAATCGTTGTGCATTTTCCAATACGCCCCAATCAGCCCAGCAATAATCAATGCGAATACCCATCATGCCCCGCCGATACAGATCAATGCCACCGCCAAAGGTCAGGCCGTTAATCGCGTCGCGTTCAAATAGACTCTCATAGCCGCCGCGCACATAAAACATATTGGCAAAACCGTATTCCACACCGAGATTGACGCTTTCCGTGGCAAAACTGGGGTGACAGACATCCATGGCAATCAACGCTTTGCCGAAGGCGCCCAGGTTGCGTTCGTAGGAAATGCCGACCCGGAAAAGCAACGGTAAAGAGTATTCGCCGGTTTTGTAATTCACCGGCACGCGATCATAGTTTTCCACGCCTTCATCAGGGTCGACGATGGTGCGGATATGGCGGCCGCGCATCTCTATTTTGGTGCCAAAGTTGTTAACCGATGCGCCCAACCGCAATCCCTTTACTACCGTATTGTAAAAAATGCCGACATCCACGGCCATGGCGCTGCCGGTTTCGCTCCAGATGCGTTGCGAAACATATTTACCGCTCATGCCGAAAGAAAAGCGATCCGTAAAGGCAATGGCATACGTGAGTGCCACGCTGATATCGCGACCGGAAAACATTTCTCCTGTGCCTTCCGGACGTTCCACGGTGCGAACCGGTTCATCTCCGTAGTCGAGAGCGTTATAACTCAATCCGAATGTGGATCGCAGGCTCGGAACTGGGACAACAAGACCGGCAAAATCGTGATAGGTGCCCACCAACCATTTGTTGTGTGCCAGTTCGCATTGCACGCCGTTGATCCAGGCAATGCCTGCCGGATTCCAGTACAAGGCAGTGGCGTCGTTGGCAATCGAGGTATATGCTCCGCCCATGGCCATGGCACGTGCGCCAACGCCAATTTCCAGAAAGGCGGCGGCGCCAGTCCCGACGCCGGAAACGTCGGCGACAAACTCGACGCCTCCTTCTTTATCGGTCTGAGACCAGCTCGGCTTTGTCCAGACCATTAAAAGAATTATAACAAGTGTACAGAAATACGTCTTAATCGACCCTGCTTTCATAAGCAACCTCAATTATTTTATAATCGCGAATTTGCCTTTTTTCGAACCGCTACCGTGAGTGTCCACATAAAAGAAATAATATCCGGAAGCAACTTCCAAACCATCGTTGGTGCGCAGGTCCCACGACTCACGTCCTTTATCTGCCGTAGCAGAATGCCGAATCTCACGGACAAGCCTTCCGGCAACTGTAAAAATCGATACCGTACATTCCATCGGCAGGTTGACAAAATCAATTCGGCGATTGCCGCGTCCCATGTCGGTGCTGAGCATTTTTTGTTCCAGACTGCTGGCAGCGACATAGGGATTAGGTACAACATAAATATCATTTAAATCCTGCTGCAGCGTCGCTTTTTCTGTGGTATTGCCGGTGATCGTAAATTCGAATACATCATTGCGATCAAATGGTTTGGTGGTGGTTAAGCGCAGAATGTCGCCGCGCTGCGGGACTATTTGCCGCATGTCTGCCGGCGCACTGGCCGGCATGCTTAAAAATAAATGCCAGGCTCTTTGCTGATAAACAATCTGTCCGTTCGCCTGCAGCACCGGTTTGACGTAAATCCAGAGATCGTCGCCGTTGCTCAATTTGGTTTTCAAGGACTCTGGTTCCGTGCGATTGATGGTAGTTCGGTAACGGACGCGAAACGGATTGTCCGCCTCGGTCACGTCCCATATCTGGAAATTGGTGACGACGTTGTTGCCCATGGAGGTGTCTGCGCCGACATCCAGAATGCGCACCTCGTAATCCCGCGGCACAGGTTTGCCGCTGATGCTGTTCATGGTCGCCACCAGGTTGGTGTTGCTCTTTACCCATTGCGCGTTTTTAAAAGAGATCGTGGAATCGTTGCTAATGCTCAACACGAATCCATCGAAAATTTTGTCGCCCAGTCCTTTGACAGAGTAATCGGCTGTAGGAATCAGCAGTGTGTCGTGGCTGGTCTGATCGATAAACCAGGCGCCGGAGGTCAAGCCGGTCAACAATGACTCCCATACGCCGTTCAGGTCATAGAGAGAATTATCGTCTACGAACGACAAGCGGTATACGTGACCGCTTTTGACCTCATAGGGCGAGATGATATCCAGTCTGACTTTGCCTGAGCCATTACCGGAAACGTGCTGAACACCGTCCTGCAGTTGCGGTCTGACATATCCGGCTGCTGGTTCCATGGGAATCACTTTGGCGCAATTTTGATCCACATAGATAACACTGCCCAGCGCGTTGATTTGAATGATGGCCGAGCACTCGGTAGGCGAAACCGGCTGCAGATTGAGCCGATCGGATAATTTGCGTTCATAAAAATCCGTGTAATATCCCTTGTCATAGGAGACAACGGCATAGTGATAGGTGCGTCCGTTGGTGACGGCTGTATCGACATAAAAATGACGAAGGCCCGTATCCTGGCCCATGATAAAACCGATGCCCAGGTCGGATTCGGCTCCGCCTTCGCGGCCAATGGTAATGGGGTGAGGACCGACCAGGCCGTTCTTTAAATCGTATTGCGCCAGCGCCTCATATAAAAGAGGATTATCAAAAGCATCACGAATGGTTTTGATGTCGCTAAAGGTCGGGTCCGTGCTTTTATAAATTTTATATCCTTCAAAATCATTGCCGTAAACCGGATCTTTGGAGAACTCGGCACGGCTGTCCCAGGTGAGCACTACACGGTGATCGCCGGCAACCGCCACCAGCACCGGTTTGCGCGGCGGTTTGGTGAAATTATAATCATTGTCGTAAATGGTTTGCATGGTGCGCTTGTTGCGAAAGATATCATCCATATCATTGCCAAACAAACAGGCGATGGCGTAGCGTTGGGTGCCTTCTTTGCCCGGTTCTAACGGCACAAAACCGCAGCCATAGGTAACGCAGATATCGGATTCATAACCCGCTTCGATGTTAAAATTTCCCGGTTGAATTTCAGTGTACCAAAAAGCCTCATCGTCAGCCTGGCGATTGTTAACGGCTTTGAGATACCAGGAGGTCAAACCCACCTGATCCGATTCATCGTTATCCGTGTAATCAAAATTTGGTTCACCCCAGTCAGGCTTGCCGTTTGCTTCAGTGCCATTGGCGTCCGGACCGGTGTAATCATCATCGTCGGGCCCGATGCCGTCAGAACCCACATCGTCGCGCAGCGGCTCATAATCAAGCAGGCCATTTTCATTGACATCTTCACCTTCGTCCAAAAGGCCGCTATAATTGAGATCTTCATTATCCCGTACACCATTGCCGTTTTGGTCCACCCAGCTTTTCCAATCTCCGTCGTTGTCGATTTTGTCGTACTGGGACTCGTCGATGATGCCATCATGGTCGTTATCTTTAGCGTCAGCCGGCAAGCCCGGACTTTCTAAAAAAGCATAGCCGAAATAGCCGGTGGGCGCCAGCTTGGCTGTGCGCCAGGTTTCCAGAGCATCCCAAACATAAGTGATATCGTCTTCTGTATCAGAGGCGGATTTGTTGCCTGCCTGGTTGCTGCCCACATCCACATCGCAGTACATGCCGATAATGGATTTGTCAATGCGTTTGCCAAAGTTGGTCACATCATAAAGCGATAGTAGAATATCTTCAGCTAACCGGGCGCTCCATTGATAGTTACGCACCTTGACGGTAATGCCTAATCCCCGGCGGGAATCGGGCCAGGCGCGGGTGTCCGGTTCGGTAGTGCCCGGCAGATTTTCCGGATAATATTCGAATTCATCGTTCTCGTGATCATCCATAATGTAATAGGATTCCTGATCAGCGCGTACATAATAACCGTACTCGCCATTCCATTTTCCTGCGCAAGGTCCGGGTTTAAAATCATCAACTCCGGGCACGCGCCAGTCGCCGGCATAGCTTTGCGGCGGCCAGTCTGCAGGCCAGGTTTCACGGCGATGACTCATCGCCGACCACTCGGCCTCGTTGATCATACTTAAATCCAAAATGCCGTTTTTATTAAAATCCTCTGCATTTTGCAGATCGCCATCGCCCTCGCCAACGTCGTGCGTATCAGGCAAACCATCCACGCCCACATCTTCGCTTACGCCGCCCATGTCCCAATCAGCGGAACTGGGATGGTGGTTATTATAGTAACGAGGCAGAGGCATAAAATGGTAGTGGTGTGATTGATCCGGGGACAGTTCCAACAAGCCGGTTCGGTTGAAGCGGTCGGAGACAATATGAATGGTGTGGTTATATTTATCCTTAACCTCGCCGGCGACATAATAGACGAATGCATAACCGTAGGGTCGCTGACTTGCTCCTTTAGGCCAATTCATGCCGCAAAAGCCACCGTTATAGCCGTTGGCAAGCTGGCCCTGGTTGACAAAACCAGCTTCAACCAGATTGCCATCGTGTTTGGCAAATCGGATGTATTTCGACCAACCGACCTTGGCCGTTGTTTTCGACAGAGGTGCATAAGCTCGGCTGTTTAAATAGCCCGCACTTTTTTCAACCGATGGATTATATTTTTTATCATCATCCTTTTCCGCAGCCCTGATACTGCTGAGAAGGAATAAAAGTAAAATAGAGATGTGCATAGAGTTTCGTCGCATGAATCGGTCTTTCATTGGGTTCATTTGATTACCGCTAATTTGCCCTTTTTACCGCCGATGCCAGGGGCGTCGACATAATAAAAATAGTATCCGGATGCTATCTCGAGTCCGTCTTTAGTGCGCAAATCCCAGATTTCGCGTCCTTTATCTATATCGGAGGAATGACGGATCGTGCGCACCAGACGGCCGGCAACAGTAAAAATGTTGATCGTGCATTGAGCCGGCAGATTGACAAAATCGATGCGCCGGTCTCCTCTGCCAAAGTCGGTATTTATAATTTTCCGCTCCAGCGTGCTGGTGGCGATATAAGGGTTGGGCACCACACTTATGTCATCCAATTCGTTTTTGACCGATTGCGTGGTGACGATATTGCCGGTCATGCTGAATTCATACACATCATTTCGGTCAAAAGGTTTTGTTGTGGCCAGACGCAATATAGATCCCTTTTGTGGAACGACTTGCACAGCGCCATCCGCTGCATCAGCGGGCATGACGATAAAGACATGCCAGGCTCGTTGTGTGAAAGTAACCTGGCCGGAGTTGGATACGGATTTTTTAATATAAATCCAGAAATCATCGCCCGCACTCAGTTTCGATTTTAACGATTCCGGCTCGGTGCGATTAGTAGTCATGCGATACCGGGTTTTAAAAGCATGATTCGGATCGGTAACATCCCACACCTGGAAATTGGTGATCGCATTGGTGCTCAAAGACGTATCGGCGCCGATATCGAGAATGCGCACTTCATAATCGCGCGCCACAGCCTTGCCGCCGGTGCTGTTCATGGTCGCCTGCAGATTGGTCGTGCTGTTTTTCCAGGCAGCGTCCAGCATGACGACGTCCTCTACGTTCTTGATGTTAAGAACAAAACCGTCAAAAATCTGATCGCCGAGAGCCTCTGTAGAAAATGGTTTATCAGGCGTCAGCAATGTGGCGCCGCTGGTCAGGTTGACAAAGGACATGCCCTTGGTCACGCCGGTGTATATGGCTTCGCCCGTACCGTTCATGGCGGCCATGGAACTGTCATCGACAAAGGAAAGCTGATACCGATGACCGTTTTGTACGGCCGTGGGAACAACCACCTGCAAACTCACCTGACCGGTGGCTGCACCGGCTATATGCTCAATGCCGGCCTCAGGCTTGGGATCCAGATATCCTGCAGAACTTTCCTGAGGTATGGCCTTTACGCAGTTTTGATCAAAAGAAATGGTCCGGCCGATTTCATCGGTCTGGATGGTGAATGAACATTCTGTCGGAGAGATGGAAAGCAAATTGGCTTTTTCATTCAGACCGCGCGAGAAAAAATCCTGATCATAGCCGCGATCATAGGAAACCACGGCATAATAATAGGTGCGGCCGTTGGTAACCGTGGTGTCGACCCAAAAATGTTTCAGGCCGGAGTCAGAACCCATATTCATGGCCACGCCCAGGTCGCTTTCCGCTCCTCCCTCACGGCCCAATGTAATCGGATGAGGGCCAATCAAACCGTTTGCCAGATCGAATTGTGCGACCGGCGCATACAGCAGGGGATTGTTATAAGCGTCGCTGATGGTCTTGATGTCGGCAAAGTTGGGGTCTGTGCTTTTATAAATCTTGTAACCTTCAAAATCAACGCCGTAAATGGGATCTTTGGATGTTTCTGCGCGATTATCCCATGTCAAAACCACGCGGCCGTCGCCGGCATTCACAGCAACATCCGGTTTGCGCGGCGGTTTGGTGAAATTATAATCAGCATCATAAATCTTTTGCATGGTTCTCTTATTGCGCATGATGTCGTCGAGGTCATTGCCGAACAGACAGGCAATGGCATATCGTTGCGTGCCCTCTTTGCCGGGCTCCAGCGGCACATAACCGCAGCCATAAGTAAAAGCGGCATCGCCTTCGTAACCCGGCTGAATGGCAAAGGTGCCGGGTCTCAATTCGATGCTCCAAAAATCCTCATCGTTGGACATGCGATTGTCCACCGATTTCAGATAAAACGAGGTCAATCCGACCTGATCAGATTCATCGTTATCGGTATAATCGAACAGGGGTTCTCCCCAGTCCGGTTTACTGTTACACTCCGTGCCGTTGGCATCCGGCCCGGGCCAATCGTCCTGATCCGGACCAATGCCGTCTGAACCCACATCGCTATTAACCGGCTCATAGTCCAAAATGCCGTCGCCATCCAGATCCTCACCCTCGTCCAGAACGCTGTTGTAATTCACATCTTCGGTATCCCATTTGCCGTTAGCATTGACATCCTGCCAGGGAAGCCAGTCATGATCGTTGTCTATTTTGTCGTACTGACTTTCGTCGACCATGCCGTCTCCGTCGTTATCTTTGCCGTCGTTCGGCAAACCTGGACTTTCCAAAAACGCATAGCCAAAGTACCCGGTCGGCGCCTTGCCTTCGACGCGCCAGGTTTCGCGGCTGTCCCAGACATAGGTAATGTCGTCGATCTCGTCAAAATCAGCCAGATCAGCGCCATGACCGCCGATGTCGATATCGCAGTACATGCCGATGACCGATTTATCGATGCGTTTCCCATAATTGGCAACATCATAGAGCGATAATAAAATATCTTCAGCCAGCCTGGCGTTCCATTGATAATTGCGTACCTTGACAGTCACACCCAATCCACGCCGGCCATCGGGCCAGGGGCGCATATCCGGTTGATCGGTGCCCGGCAAATTTTCCGGATAGTATTCGAACTCGTCGTTTTCATGGTCATCCATGATATAATAGGATTCCTGGTCCGCGCGGATGTAATAACCATACTCGCCGTTCCATTTACCGGCACTGGGTCCATTTTTAAAATCATCGACTCCCGGCACGCGCCAGTCGCCGGCATAGCTTTGCGGCGGCCAATCCGACGGCCAGGTTTCTTTGCGATGACTCATGGCGAACCATTCCACCTCGTTGAGCATGCTGACATCGAGAACGCCGTTAGAGTTGAAATCTTCTATGGACTGCAGTTTGCCGTCGCCTTCGCCGGGGTCATGGGTGTTGGGTACGCCGTCCTCACCCACGTCTTCGGATATGCCGCCCATATCCCAATCCACTGAATTGGGGTGATGATTGTTATAATAGCGCGGTAAGGGTTGAAAGAAATAGGTATGAGTCGCATCCGGCGAGGTTTCTGCCGAGTTGCGATTGAAACGGTCGGATACGATATGAATGGTATTGCCGCGTATATTTTTCACTTCGCCGGCAACATAGTAGACGAAAACATAACCATAGCTGCGCTCATTGGATCCCTTGGGCCATCTCATACCCGTCACACCGCCGCTGGTGTAGCCGCCGGCCATTTGGCCCTGGTTGACCATGCCGGTTACCACCAGGTTGCCGTCGTGTTTGCAATAGCGTATGTATTTGGCCCATCCTTGCGCAGCTGAAGCTTTTTGCAGAAAGGCAGGGGAATAACCCCGGCTGTTTAAATAGCTCTTTGGTTGCACACCGCCTGCAGTTGATTTTTCCTTATCCTGTTCCGCCCAGACAGCCAGGCTCATGAGCAGCAAGAGAACAAGAGATTTTTTTTGCATCATGATCTTTCTCCTGAATAATTCTTCCTGCTAGAATAATACTTCCAGACCCATCTGAACATGTCGTGGTGCGGAATAGTACTGAGGTCTATTGTCGATTTCGTGCGGCGTAAAGATGCCTTCCTGCGCCAATTTAACATTGCGGATTTCACGCAGTTCCGGCAGCATGGCATTGACGCCGGCCAATCCGCTGGTGGCGTATACATATCGTTGATTAAGATGGTCAAAGAGATTGTCAACGTTGCAGAAAATACCAAGGGTATAACCGCCCAGTTTGAATTGTTTTTTCGCTTTGAGATCGACATTCCAAAACATGGGTTTGCGCGCCGCATTGTTGAATTCGATATCCGGAAAGAGCGCTTCTCCAACCGATGTAGGCGTGTAGGGTAGTCCGCTGCCGAGCGTGGCGATGACGCTGGCGCTCCAATTGCTCGGCACAGATAAAATCGCCGTGAGGTTAACCGTATGACGCTGATCCCAGTCCAACGGAACGATTTGCCGTTCGACAAATTGCACCGGATCGCCGCCCAGCCGGGAAGATACCTGCACCAGGCGAATAAACGTGGGATCCGAGGCGCTGCCCTCGGCGTACTGAAAAGTATAATCGATGCCGCCGGAAAAAATACCGGTGCGTTTTTTCTCCAGGGCCAGAGTAAAACCCTTGACGTTGCCGTAATCGCGATTGACGTATCGGGAATAGCCGATGGCGTCGACTGTGGTGAGGTATTCGATGCCCAGTTGGTTGCGAAAGTCTTTATAAAAAAGCGTCAGATCAGCCGCCACATCGCTGGTGAGGCCCTGCTGCAAACCGACTTCATAAGCGATGGTGCGTTCGGGCTTTAGGGTGCAATTGCCAAGCAGCTGATCCTGCAATTGCAGCGAGGTCAACACGCGCAGCGGCTCGCTGTACATCGTCGAAAAGCTCGGCATTTGAAAAAAATGACCATACGCGACGTGAAAGGCGCCCTTGTCCGAAATCGGGAATGAAAAACCGAGTCGTGGTGAAAGCTGATATTGTATCCCGGCCTCTTTTAAATTTTTATCGCTGCCTAACAAATAGGATTCGATGCGTTCATTGATGATATATTTCTCGTTGGGTTTGAACATATCCAGACGCAGACCGGCGTTTAAAACGATTTCGCCCATTTCTACCTTGTCCTGCAAATATACTGCGGCTTCCAGAGGGCGAATGGTATAATCGCGGTAGCGGGTGACCTCGTCGGCCCGGGGGAAGCGCCATTTGGTCGTAGCGTAGGTCTGATCCCAGTTTTTCCAATAGTCGATCATCTGCGTCAGATAGTCGTTCCAGTTTAAATCGGCGCCGCGAATAGCCGTAGTGTATTTGTATTTTTGCCATTCTTCCGTTTCGACTAACGAATAGGAATAGGTGTTATATTCGTGCTGCTTGATTTCAAAACCCATCTTGAGAAAATTATGACGATCCACCTGCCAATTGATATTGCCGTTGGCCGTATATATCTTGGTATAATTTTTACCGTCCTTGCTGTAAGTGCCGCCGTCGGTGGCGCCAAGCGAAAAACCGTTGGAAGTTGTGGTTATGGGTTGTATGCCCGTGTCGCCCGGGTAATTTGCGACCTTATTATCCTCCCGATAATATCCCCAGCTGTGATTATGCTGATAAGAAAAATTCAAATTATAGAATAAATTCGGACGCAGCATGTGTCGCAGATTGATGATATGGTTATCCGATCGTCCCCAATACGTGGCTGTTTCATCCGGTGCATAACGCCGACCAAGTGAACCGCCGCTGCTTTTTGAAGCAGAGGCGAAAAGTGAGTAGCTGATAGAAAAGTTTGCAGAAGGCGTATAGATCAACTTGCCGCTGCCGGTGAGTCCATAGCCACTAGTCAATGGGCCCATATGGCCGTCGCCGGTGCGCAAAGAATCCGGAATGTGTATTTCTCCGGTTTGCGCTATTTCGGACGCATAATGCTCATTGTACCACCGCTTATAAGCGTTGATGATCCAGCCGTCCGCTGGTCGAAACCGGCGTTCGTACCAATATAGACTTTCATTGTTATTATAGCGGGCAGTGGCTAAAAATCGAAGCTTGTTTTTTAAAATCGGTCCGTTCAAGGTGGCTTGCACATCGCCTTCGGCAACGGGACTGAATCGGTTTACGCCAATAAACACATCGGTGTTAGCGCTGGCATAATCGCCGGAGTATAACTGCACCGTGCCGTGAAATTTGTCCTCCGGATCCTTGGTAACGATATTGACGATGCCTGACTGCGCAGAACCGTATTCAGCATTAAAGGTGCCGCTGATGACCTGCAGCTCTTTAATCATGGAATTTTCCACCGACACAGTCATGCCGCCTGATTGTGCATAGGCGCTGCTCACCGGCACGCCGTCGATCATGTACGCGACTTCTCGTTCACGACCGCCGCGGAAATGCATTTCACCACCGGCGCCGGTAACCACACCGGCCTGTAACTTGATCACTTCCGAGACGTTCGTTACGGGTAAATCCTGTATGGTCTCTGCATCGGTATAGGATGCGGTGCTGGTTAGATCCCGTTCCATGATCGGGCGCTCGGCTACAATGGTTACGCTCTTGCCTTCAATGACCTCAGAGGTCAATTTGGCATTTTGCGTGTTGGTGCGATCCGTGTTCACCTTGACGTCGGTAATGGTCAATTTGCCGTATCCCATCAAAGAGATGGTGAGGGAATATTTCCCTGGCGGGACATTGATGACGGTGTAATATCCATCCATATCCGTAACAGCGCCGGTGCTCGTTCCGACCAAAACGACATTAGCGCCCGGCAATCCTTCTCCTGTGGCTTGATCGATCACTCGGCCGGCGATTTTCCCTGTGGTGCCGGAAAATGCCTGAACCGAAAGAGCGAACATCACGAGCAGGAATAACCAGTTCCGGTTTATGCGAGATGTCATGAATGCCCTCCAAAAAATTTTATGCCAAACTTGAATTCAGTATAAACCCTACGAAGGTGGTGAACCTTCGTAGGGTTGGTGATACCTTACGATGGATGAGCGCGAGAAAATCCCGGCTCAGCCGTCGAAAAACAACAATATTCTATTTGATCAACATCATCTTGCGCACCAATCGGGTGGTTTGATCGGAAATGGAGTAGAAATAAACTCCGGTCGCCACCGTATTGTCGCTCATATCCCGACCATTCCAAATAACCTGATGTTTGCCTGCCGGTCTGTTTTCATCGACCAGTTTCTTTACCAGGCGTCCGGTTATGTCATATACGCTCAATTCGACCTGGCCGGGTTTGGTCATGGTAAAGTTGATGGTGGTCGTCGGGTTGAACGGGTTGGGATAATTTTGCAGCAGTTCAAAAGTGGCCGGGGTTAATGAACCGGTTTCAATCGGATTTGATCCCACGCCGGTTGGCAGCGTTGCGATCTTGAATTCCCACACATACGCGCCGGGACGAACCGATTTGGAATTGCCGCGATAGTTGTTGTGGAAAATATCCGCTTTGCCGTCCTTGTCGCCGTCAGCCAATACGAACTTGGTGCCGCGGATGGGAACGGTCAGATCGGTCAGGCCTGCATCTTTGGGCGCTTCGATAATGGTGTAGAATCGCCATTGCGCCGGATCGGTGTAATCGACGCCGACAAACTCACAGTCCATCAAGCGGCTTGGCAAGGCTGTCTCGCCCATGCCGAAATAAACATCAGGCAGGCAATCGGCGTCCACATCGCCGGAAACCAATTCGCTGGCGCCGGTGGTGTACTTGGTCGGTTCCATGCCGATCATCTCTTCCAGTGTCT
>CAYLWO010000001.1:238426-269986 GCA_964387285.1 uncultured Cytophagia bacterium
CGCAATGACCGCGTCGCGGAACCGGAATGTCCTCTTCCACTTCGCCGCTGTCCGGGCTGGTCCAGGCCTTGTGCCAGCGCAGATTGTTTTTGTCAAGGTTGGTCGGATTAGCAAAAGTTGCCAATGCACAGACCAGAAGGATCATCAGACACATGAAAAATAAACTTTGCCAACGCATCATTACCTCCATGCTTTTAGAGGTTACCGACTCTTTACGATTTGATGGATCTTGTCTCACTATCTCAACTACACGGAATGCCATCACCTCCTTTGTTTTAATTTTCTTTGGAAAACAGTAATGTACCATCACCTCCCCTGATTTTTGATGTTAGCCGGTCGTGTTATGACCTTACAGGTCGATACGGATTTTATAGTTCTTCTTTGCCTGTTCCAGCCATGCAGTCGTTGCTTTTTCCCATTGAATCTTGGCATGCTCAGTCCTGATTTCCTCCCTGGCTTCAGCAAAGGTCTTGATTTTTTCCGGCGTTAATTGTAAAAGCTGAATAATGGAATACCCGCCGCGATACTTGAAAGGCTTGCTGATTTCGCCGATCTTCATGCCGGAAAATGCCAACTCGCCCATTTTTCCGTTCATGTTGGACGGAAAAGGTCCGACCATGCCGTCGTTTTTGTTTTCCTTGTTCTGACAATATTTTTTTTGCAATGCAGCAAAATCTTCTCCCTTTACGGCTAACCGGTAAACACGGTCGATATCGGCTTTCTCTATACAAAATATCTCACGCACCGTAGCCTGACTTGAGACAACCAGCCTGTTTTTATTTTGTTCATAGATAGCGCGCAAAGTAGCTTCCGGAATTTCCATCTTGTCGATGACCTGTTTCTGGATGATATTTCTCTTCAGGTAATAAACCTGCCATTCCTGAAAGTCCTTTTTCACGTCCGGCCATTCGTTCACGCGCATTTGCATGGCTTTATGCTTGACAAGCCGGTTGGTGTTCAATTCTGCGAGCAGCATTTCCACAACAAATTTTTTATCCAGAGAGTTCCAGTAATAGGCAAACGTTTTGGCCAGAAACGCGCCAATGGTGGTGGTTTCAACATCAGAAACGCTTAACGCTTTAGATTTTTCCTGTACGGAAAACAAACCGGCCGAATCAGCGACCGTTTTCAGCTTCTTGCAGCGTTGACAAAAGAAATCGACGTTGCCGGAATTAACGGTATAATGATATTCGGCGCGCACCGTTTCTTCAAATGCTCTGTTGCTTTTAACGATTTGTTCCCTGAATTTATCTTGAACATCCTCCAGGAGTTCCGCCCTGACCCGTTCGTAGGGTTGACGTTCCAGAGGGCGAATTTTTTCCACTTGAATCAACCATACGGAACGATCGTCAAAAAACGGCTTGCTGACGTCCCCTTGTTTCAGCGGCCAGGCCTGGTTGAACAAAGCGCTGTGCGGATACCAGCAATCAACAAGCCCCGCTTTACCGCTATCGGTTTTCGCCGCATCGTGTTCGGAAAATTGGGCTGCCAACGCTTTAAAAGAGGCGCCGGAGGAAACCTGTTGATAGATTTTTTCTGCTTTTTGCTCAGCCCGCTCACGGCCTTGCGGCGTAGTGCCGGCAAAAAATTTCATATACAAGAGTTCGAATGCCCGATCAGACCATTGATAATAGCGCTGCAGCAGCTCTTCGTTGATGTATTTGTCTTGTGTTTCTCTTTGCCGCAAAGCCTTGCCGGCAATTTCCCGTTCCTTTTCCCTGATCACAGCGGCGATTTTTTCATCCCGATCCAGGCCCAGGCGATACGCTTCCAGGAGTTTCACCTGTTCATTGATCATATTGTCCAGAACGGCGCGTTTAGCGGCGTTGTCGGCTTGCGCAAACGCTGCTTCGCCATGCATACGTCTGAATTGATCGGCTAAATCTTTTTCGGTTATTTTAAAATCATTGATGCCGGCCACAATGCGATTCGAGTCTTGAACGGTTTTGCGGCAAGCTGCAAAACAGACTAGCAAAAGAATTAAGCAAACAATAGTGGAGTTAATTTTTTTCGCCATTGGACCGCCTGTAATGAATGAACTGAATTGTTCCGCTGTTGATATCCGCTTGATGATCATTGTGATGGTATGCATTTTCCTGCGCATGATAGTATAAACATTTTTCAGTGTAACGGAGTGGATACATTCAATATAACAGTTTTAATTTTGAATCAAAATGGAATTTAATTTTCAGCAGCTATCGAGGTTGTCCAAAAAGCAACCTGAGCGAGTCATGAATGCCTTAGCCGGAAAATTTTCCGTTTGGACCACTTTTTCTCTCAAAACGAAAGGGCCAGAGCGAATTTTTGCGTATTGTCAAAAATGCCGAAATCTTCAAAACTGTAATCCAGCAGGAGACGCAACGACGACCGGGGAACCGTCAATTTGAGGCCACCGCCGAGCGTCAACCCTCTTTGGGTGTCGTCCTCGAAGATGCCGTTGTAGCCGCCACGGACAAATATTTTGTCGTAAAAGGCCCATTCACCGCCCACATTGATGCTGCGAACATTGTCGGACGGTTCATAAAACTCGACAGCCATCAACAATGGCATGCGGCTGCGCTTGTTTATGACCGTTGAGAGGCCGGCGCGAAAAGTCACCGGCAAATTAAAACTGCCGGTTTTCAAATCCGCATCTATTTTTTCGTTATTGCCGTATTCATTCTGGACAATATCGTGATACACAAAGGTGTCGCGGCCCTGATAATGCATTTTGCCGCCGACGTTGCTGATGGCCGCGCCCAGCTGAAAGAGATCGAAAATGTCGCTGAACATGACGCCGCAATCAAACGCAATGGTCGATGACGACATGTGCCAGAGCCGGCTGGTAACGTATTTCGCACTGCCGCCCAGGCTTAAGCGATCGGTGAGAGCGCGCGCAAAGGACAGGCCCAACGCCAGATCATAAGAGCCGGCGCGTTCGCCGGTGCCTTCCGGCAGTTCCGGTGTACGCACGATAATGTCGTCCATGGTCAACGCATTCAGACTCACGCCGATTACGCCTAAAGCGCCCACCGAGAACGCCATGCCGAGATAATCATGATTCAAGTCCGCAATCCATTTGCTGTGAATCAACGCCAGCTGACTCGACGACATACGCGCCAAACCGGCCGGATTCCAATACAAAGCCGTGACGTCGTTCGCCACCGAAGTAAAAGCGCCGCCCATGGCATTGGCGCGGGCGCCTACGCCGATCGTTAGAAAAGGACAGGCAGTGGTGCCAACTTTGCTGACGTCGCTGATGAACGAACTGACAAAATACTGCGCCGACGCCGCACCGGCGAAGAGCCCTACCGCACAGATCAGACAGAGTTTGTATAATTTCATAGCAAAACCTTTATCAGTTTAGCTTTACTTGATCACCATAAAACGGCCGATCTTTTGACCGATGCCCGGAGCTTCCACATGGTAAATATAATTGCCGGGCGCTATTTGCATGTTGTCTTTGGAAATCACATCCCATTCCGCCGTGCCTTCGTAAGCTTCGCTGTGATGTTCGATGGTATCCACCAGATATCCCTGGACGGTAAAAATCTTGATCACGCAGTCTTTCGGCAGATGAGTGAAGTGAATGGACATGGCGCCGCGGCCGGCCAGGTACGGACTGGAAGGCTCCCACCGTTCCGTGACCACATAGGGATTTGGAACAACCGTGATGTTGTTCAGATCCTGCTTTGCTTTATTCTGGTCAACTTTGATCTTATCTGTTGAGAACTCGTAACTCTCCCCCGGTTGTGGCGGGACATTCATGATGACCTCAAAAACGTCGCCGGGTTTAGGTCGTATCATGCCCGTCGTGTCGTCCTCGGGAATAACAAAATGAAAGCGCCAGGAATTCAAATAAAGGCCGCTGCCGCGCGCCGGTTTTTTACCCCGTTTGGGTCCTAGAACAATGCGAATGTCATCTTCCAAATCCCATTTTTTATTAGCTTTGTTGTCGGCGATGGTAAATTCCATCTTTTCCCCGGTGTTCAGGCATTTAATATAGAATGGAACCGGAAAGGCAAAGCTGTAGCGGTTCACAGACATGGACGTGTCGCCGATGCCGTCGGTAAAAACCAGTTGAAAACTCCAGTTTACCGCACCGGGAAGGTTGGCATCGTACGAAAACAACACATCCATATTGCTTTGACTCGTTTTTGTCCAGCTCTGCGAGATAGGCGTCAGACTGGTGTCCATGTCAAGATGAACGATCAGACCGTCAAAATAACGGGTATCGAGGCTGGTGTTCTCAATTTTGGTCCACGGCTGCAGAATCTTTTCAGCCGCGCTGTTGCTCTTGTCGGTCAATTGGTAATAGGGACGGGAGCGCCAACCTGAATCGGGATAGTTGAATTTCAATTCATAGCGGCCGTTTTCCCGCAAATCGTTGGGATTAAAAATTCGATACTCGATATCTGTGGTGGATTGCGGACCGAGATGCTGCACGCCTGCCTGCAGGTCAGGCGGAGTATAGCCGGCAGACGGCGCAGAGGGCATGACCACGGCGCAGTTCGAACCCACAGAACTGACGTTGTTCAGCACATCGATATTAATGTTGACCGGACATTCGCTGGGCAAAACGCTGTACTGTTGCAGATCGGCAATGGTAGAAACGTTGGCGGGAATAAAACCGAAATCGAACGAACAAAGAGCATAATAATAAGTTTGTCCGTTTATCACCTCATCGTCGATATAACTATGCACCAGCCCGGTGTTGGCGCCGATATAAAACTGAACGCCGTTATAGGTTCCCGGGAAAAAGCCGGAATATTCGTCGATCTTGTCGCAACGGAAAATGGGTTTTTTCAAAGACAGCGTGCCGAAACCGTCGGTAATGACGCGGCAGTCGCGAAACTTGGGATCCGTGGAGCGATATAACGAGTATCCTTCGAAATCATAGATTTGAAAGAAGCGGTCGTAACTGGATTCGGCGCTGTCGTCCCAATAGAGATAGACTTTGCCGTCGCCCGGGATGGCCGTTAATTTGGGTGTTTTGGGCGGCTGTGCGAAACGGTAGTTGGCATTGTAGATGCGTTGCACGGTGTCTTTTTTACGCGCAGCGTCTTCAACCTGGGCCGTGGTCGTGGTGCCTTCCGCATAATACATGCTGAATGAAAAACGCTGAAAAGTTTTCGCCGGATGCACGCTCGGTCCTGAATGCCACCAGGCGCCCAGGTTGGAGGCGAAATAGTATTCATCCGCCTGTTTGCCAACAGTCTGATGGCACCATTGCAGCACCAATTCATCGTCGTCATGATCGCGGCGGTCGCCATAATTGCCGGACCAGAAACCAGTCAGGCCGATCATATCGCCTTCTTCTATGTCTTTTTCATCGAAATTGGGCTCGCCGTGGGTAGGCAAACCGTCTCCTTCGCCGGCATCAGCGCCGCTGTAGCTTTCATCGTAGGGGCCGATGCCATCTGCGCCAAGATCGTCGTTCAACGGTTCACCGATGTCCCATCTTCCGTTTTTATTGGAATCCGTAAAGGGTACCCAGTTGCCGTTATTGTCGATTCCGTCGTCACGGCGTTCGTCAATCAGACCGTCATCATCATTGTCCTTAGCGTCATAACCGGAAGTGGGGCTCTCGAGATAGGCCCAACACAAAGCCGGCACAGGGCCGTAGGCGCCGGGATAGCCGGTGTTGTCGAAATCATAACAATAGGCAATGTCCAGTTTGGTATTATAACCGGCCACGTCTTCATCTTCACCGCCGATTTTAAAATCCGCGAACAAGGCAAAATACATGGAATCGTAATGGACTGTGCCTTCGTTCTCGATCTCATATATCCAAAAGTTATGGCTTTCCGTCAAAACATTATTCCACTGTAGCCCGCGTATGTACATCTGCGTTCCCAGCCCGTGCCGCAAAGGATCATTAGCGTCCGGTTGATAATCAAATTCAATATCCGGATTGTCGTCGATGACAAAATAGGTCTCCAAATCCGCGTTTTTGACTCCCTTGCCGAAATAGCCGTTCCAATAGCCAGGCCAACCCGGGTCGTACGTATCGATCATTTTATCCGGCCAGAATTCAGGCCAGGTGTACGGATCATCGCTTATGGCTGCTTCGATCTGATTTTCATTGGCATAGCCGGGCAAAGGCTCATAAATCCACGGCGTGCCGTCAGGGGATTTGTCGGAAGGCACGTTGCCATAGGCGGTTTCACAACAGGCATGTTTTACCCCTTTGCGATCTGTAATGCGCGTGACAATCAACGGCGCCACAGCATCCAGTTGTTGATGACCACTGCCAATGGGATATTCGACGGTATAGCTTAAAAAACCGCCGACCCGACCCGCATTATAGAACGGCGTGCGGCAAAGATTGGCATCCAACACCCCGCCTTTACGGTATAACAGATTGCCATCTTGCGGCCGCTGAGCCAGACAAACAGAAACGGTCAGCAACAGGAACAACAAAGAACGATTTGTATAACGATCAATGCACTGCATCAAATCCTCCGAATTCGGAATGAATCGCATTTAGAACTCGATTTTTGTACCTAGTACGACGCGTCGTGGAGAACCAAAGTATTGCGGCCGGTAATAATAATCGCGCACCGTATTAATACATCGCACCATGTCGTCGGTATAGAAATGTTCATCAATGGAATAATCAGCGCTGCCGGTATCCTTGTAAATATCAACTGCATTGCGCATATCAAAAATATTATAAATATTGGTGAATATCGTTGTCTTGAATCGCTTGAATTTCAGCGTATACGCCATATTCAGATCAAAGTTGTAATTGGGCGGTCGGCGCTCGTTGTTCTCCTGGCTGGGATAATAACCCTCCAGTTCAGGCGTATAGGGAAAACCGGAACCCAGTTTACCAATCAGACCGATATTCCAGATGTCCTTGTTGTGCACCGTGGCTGTCAGGTTCAGGCTGTGCGTCCGATCCCAATCCAGGAATATAAGCTGTTTGGTTATTTCCGTAGGCGGGTTGGTCGTGCTTTTGGTATATACATCGTTGGGGTCAGAGGAATTGCCTTC
Source organism: uncultured Cytophagia bacterium (assembly GCA_964387285.1). Lineage (GTDB taxonomy): Bacteria > Zhuqueibacterota > Zhuqueibacteria > Residuimicrobiales > Residuimicrobiaceae > Anaerohabitans. Next base: position 245,405 of record CAYLWO010000001.1, read on the forward strand.
CGCAATTTGATAGGTATAATCTACGGAGGTTGTCAAATATTGATTGCCGCGCTGCTCTATCGATACGGTAAAGCCAAAAACCTGGCCATAATCACGATTGACATAACGGGCATATTTGTCGAAACTGGGCAGAATCGTATACACCTCCATGCCCAGCAGATTGCGAATATCTTTATAATAGGCAGTCAGGGTAACGCCTAAATTGGCGCCGACTGCCTGCTGCAAACCGATTTCATAGGTGGCGGTTTTCTGCGGTTCCAAATTAGTGTTGCCGATGGTGGAAAAACTGCCCACCGGAATCTTGAAGAGCGGATTCAGGTAAAGATAGGCAAACGACGGTATCTGAAAAAACAGGCCGTAGGATAAATGCAGTACGCTGGTTTCACTGACCGGTAAAGCGATGCCGAAACGCGGACTCCATTGATGCTTGTTCGTGGCTGCTTTTTTTTCACTGGTCACCGGTTTCATCAGATCCGTGGGATAAACGCCTTCGGGTTTAAACCAGTCGTAACGCAGGCCGAAATTCATGATAAAATAAGACCATTCAATGCGATCCTGCAAATAAAAACTGAATTCAACCGGATTTTTCGTGAAACGGTTATAGGCGACGTTGTCGCTCTCAACAGGTTGCGGTTTCCAGTCCGTTTGCCGATCAAGGCGAATGGCGTAATCAAAAACATAGAGATCGTGCAAACGGGTTTCGACGCCGCTCTTGATCTGATTATATCGATCAACCTGATACGTGAGATCCGCTTTAACGATATCAGAACGGGTGGTGCGAAAACTATGGCTCATGTCAGTGCCGGCCATGTAAAACGCCGGTCCACTGCCGATGGACAGACGGGAGATCGGCTGGTAGCGCAGATCATATGGGCTCTCATATAAATAGGCTTCCCAGCTCTTTTCCAGGCGCGCCGCTTTGAAGTTGATGAAGCCGTTTTTGTTGATGATGTAATCAAAATGCAGCATGTGCGAATTGCTGTTGCTGTAGTTGGTCGGACGGCCGTCCGGATTGTATTTGTACTTGTGCGAATAGGACTGACCGGATCCCTCTTCTCGAATGTACTCATAAGTGAGCTTGTGTGAACCCCAGGGTTTCAGAATCAGCTTGCCATGACCGGTAAAATGCTTGTTCCAACCCATGGGCACGAACGCGCCGTCACCGCTGGCATCGATGCGCCAGTTGTTCTGTATATTGGGCAGGTAGGAAGAGTCGGATGGATTGAAAATTCGGCGGCCATAAAAATAACCATCGTCCTTATTATAACGAAATGAAGAAAAGAAGAACAGCCGATTCTTCCAAATGGGGCCGGCCAAATTCCCTTCCAGGTTGTAGGAATCTGTCGGTGACGCCAGATCGAGATAAGATTTCATCTCTTGATGATAATCCTCCCGTTTTAAACCAGCACCGCTCTTGGCGACAAAAGGCATGGTTTGGCCGCTCAGGTAAGCGCCGATATAACTGGCGAGCTGGCCGGTGATATGTCCTTCAGGTTCCTTGGATACGACATTGACGACGCCGGACATGGCCTGCCCGTATTCGGCATTAAAGGTGCCGCTGATGACCTCCACTTCCGCAACGGAATTGGCCTGTAAAGCGATCATCTGCCCTCCGCTGTAGGCGTCGTTCACCGCCAGGCCATCAATGAGGAAAGCAACTTCACCCAATCGTCCGCCGCGAAAATGGCCGTTGACTACGCCCGCCTGCAGTTCCACGACCTGGTTGACGCTCTCTACCGGCAGCATTTCCATCTGGTCGCCGTTCACGCGCGCCGAAGTGGAAGTCAAATCTTTTTGCACCATCGGTTTGGAGGCGACCACCGTCATCTCCTGTCCTTCCAACACCGTTGCGCTTAGTGCCGCCGACAAATTGGTCGTAACGTCCACGCTGACCCGGACATTTTCATACTTCATCATGCTAAAGCCCATGGCGCGGACAATCACGGCATACTTGCCTGGTGGAATATTGATAATGTGAAAATAACCATCAATAGTCGCTAATGCGCCGAGTGCAGTTCCTTCCAAGATAATATTTGCGCCTGGAATCGGACCGCCGTTTTCTTTGTCCGTAATGCGTCCGGAAATTTTTCCCGTAGTGCCGGACATGGCCATGGTGGCGGCGCTGAGCCATATAGCGATGAAAAGGTTAAATTTTCTTTTCATCCTCTCTCCTGGTTTATTGATAATTTTTGCAGCTGATTATGTATGATTGTGATTTGATTCTGCTCACAAAAGCAGGGTAGAATTACGCGGAGTGGATTGAAGAAATAATACAATTGCGGTGACCAAAGAGAATCGTTTCTTTTGCATTTGTGAGGATGCATCGAACGATTATTTATTAACCGGTTTAGTAAACTTCGAAAATGGTGATCTATTTCTTTTCGAAAAATGATCATAACATCTCTGCGATTACTTTAATTGTATGAACAAATGTACATAAACAAAGTCTACATTGCAAGCATTTTATGAATGTTTATGAATTTTTTACTTTTGCAATCGGCTTATTTTTCCTTGCATATCGCTACAAAAGTCAATATATTAGCGATAATTCAGATTATTTTAGCTGTTTGCCATTCGTGCTAAAATTCGGTAATGATAAATGAAAATAAAGATCGGATTTCAAGCTCAGGGTGTTTTTGTTGCTTTAATCGTACTCTGTTTTTTATTTGCTATCGCTTCGCCACACTTTATCAGCACAGAAAATATTTTCAGTGTTATTCGTGGTTTCTCTTTCGTTGCCATTATTGCCATGGGTGAAATGTTTGCCATTATTACCGGTGGTATTGATCTCTCTGTCGGTTCTTTATTGGGATTTTGCGGATGTCTCAGCGCTTTAGCCATGCAAAACGGTTGGCCTTGGCTGGCAGCTGTGTGCGTCGGTTTGTTCACAGGCGCCTTTCTCGGTTTTTGCAACGGTCAAATGATTACAAGATTAAAGTTGCCGCCCTTCATCGTAACCCTGGGTATGTACAGCATGGCAAGAGGTTTGACCTATGTTATCACGCGCGGTTGGCCTGTTTCCAAATTACCAGCCCCGTTTTTGACCCTTGGACAGAATTATGTGTGGGTGGTGCCGCTGCCGGTTTTTTTTATGGCCGGCGCTGCACTGTTAGCCGGATTCTTTCTTAATCATACTGCAACAGGCCGTTATCTTTTTGCCGTCGGCAGTAATGAAACGGCAGCGGCTTTATCCGGTTTACCGGTCCCTCGTATCAAGGTGATTGTGTACACCTTTTCCGGTTTATTTTCCGCCCTGGCCGGTCTCTTGCTTGTTGCCCGGTTAGGCGTTGCGCAACCGACATCCGGCATAGGTTATGAATTGGATGCCATTGCTGCTGTGGTCATTGGCGGCGCCAGTTTAATGGGCGGCAAAGGCACCATTGTCGGCATACTGGTTGGCGCTGCCATTATGGGCGTCTTGCGCAACGGATTAATTCTGCTGGGGCTTTCCGCTTTCTGGCAACAATTCGCATTAGGCGCGATCATCATCATTGCGGTGGCCGTGGACCAATTGCGAAAATCTTAATTCGTAGCGCAAGCCTCCCGGCTTGCGCATCACAAGCCAGGAGGCTTGTGCTACGGAGCAGCCATAAAAACTGACATTGCTTTTAAAAAATAGGACATTCTATGAAAAAACTTTTCATCTTTTTTTCCCTACTCTGGCTCTTGGCCGGTTGTTCCCGCAAAACCGAAACGCGATACGTTGTTGTGCCAAAAGCGTTGACCAATCCCTACTGGTTTCAGGTTGAAGAAGGCATGAAAGCAGCCGGACAAAAATTAGGCGTCAAGGTCGAGATGATCGGTCCTGCCCAGGCTGCTGATGTGTCGGCACAGGTACAGATCATGGAATCGCTTATTGCCAAAAGAGTATCCGGCATCGCCGTTTCACCTAATGATCCGGACGGCGTCACCTCTGTCATCGATCATGCTATACAAAACGGCATACCGGTGGTGACTTTTGATTCTGATGCTCCTAAAAGCAAAAGGCTTTGCTATATCGGTACGGATAACTATACCGCTGGTCGTGTGGCAGGCAAGCAGTTGCTGCAGTATATCAAGCCCGGCAGCAGCTACGCCATTCTCACCGGCGCTCTCGGCGCCTATAATCTCAATGAGCGTATTCGCGGATTTCGTGATGAAATCAGGGAACAGGGCGTCAACCTGACTGAGATAAATCTCCTGAGTTGTGAAGAAACGACTGACCGCGCCATGGACCAGATGGAAGAACTGACCCGGGCGACACCGCAGCTGTCCGCATGGTTCATTACCGGTTGTTGGGCCACCGTGGTGCCGCACGCCACGCTGTTTAACGCTGTCAATCAACGAAAAGATATTGTCATCATCGCATTCGATACGGTTCAAGAGGAACTGCTATTGGTAAAACAAGGTCTGGTGCAGGCGTTGATCGGTCAACGGCCTTTTGAAATGGGGCAACGGTGCATAGAGATGCTCCATGACATACAGCAAAATAAAAAACTGCCCGAGCATACGGTTTATGCAACAGGAGTGGATATCATTACCAGAACGAATGTGGATAGTTTGCTGAAAACGCCATGACATTGGATCAACCTTGCGAAGGTTAGCAACCTTCGCAAGGTTGATTTTAGAGCACAGTTCGCTCAAATCAGGACGAAAAGATTCGCAGAGAAATTTGAGCAGATAAGCGCCTGCAAAAGGCCAAAGAGAGCAAGCCACGCCGGATAGAGTTGACAGAGGATGGTGCGATCGGTCCTTCTCTGGCGCCGACCCCCTGGTCACGGCTTTAAAACGATTTTTACCGCCTTTTTAGGAATATGCTGCATTGTCTTCAGGTCAAGACCCAATTTAGGAAAAGCTTCCACGCCTTGCTGCAATTTAACCGTTTCGGTAAAAAACGGCTTTAGATCCAGTTTACCGGACTGGAGAATCTTGATAGAGGGCAACATTGTGTTTTGACCGATGTAGCTGCCTAAAATTTTAATCGCGCGCCGGGTAATTTGATAAGGCGCTACGGTTATCTGCGCACTGTCATCCATGCCGAATGCTAAAATTTTTCCGCCGGCCGTCACATATTTTAAAGCGTTGCCCAGTTGTGTGCCGACGGCGTCAATAACAATATCAGCCCCTTTGCCGCGTGTACGGTTTTTAATTTCCTGCTCAATATCCGTTAGCTCCGGATTGAAAGCCGGCACATTCAGCCGTTGCGCCATGCTCAGCCGATAAGGATCGATTTCCGTGACCATTACATTGGCGGCTATATTTTTAGCCAGAGCGGAAAACAGGAACCCGATAGGTCCACAGCCAAGAATCAAGACCGAGTCATAGCATTGCATCTGCACGACGTTCATGCCGTTTAGCACGGTGGCCAAAGTTTCCACCTGCGTGGCCGTGACGTCATCCATGTCATCGGGAAGTTTGTAGCACACCGATTCCGGCGCTTTGGTATATTCGGCATAACCGCCGTTTTTGAAAATGCCGATGGTCCATTCTTTGAGCCACTCACACTGGCTGCTAAAGCCCATGCGGCAATAATCACACACGCCGCAACGGGGATTGTTGTCGATGGCGACGCGATCGCCGATTTTCAGCGTAGTTACGCCTGGGCCGATAGCGGCTACCGTGCCGCACAGTTCATGTCCCAGGACCGTATTTTCCCTGAACGCATGCTTGCCCTCGAGGATTTTAATATCTGAACCACAGATGCCGCAGGCAGCGACTTTAATGACGACGTCCGTCGTTTCTTGCACTGTCGGAACCGGCAGCTCTTCCAGTTCGATCTTGCCGATTTTTTTAAACACCAGCGCTTTCATTTTTTCCATATCTTGCTCCTAAAAATATTGTCTTGTTTATTCCATCGCAGCAAATAGCAAATCTATGAAACTATCTTGCGCCAAATTTTGCTAAAAGAAAGCGCATATGCTGGATGGTATTTGCCGCTGCGGTATCCGGATCCGGCATGGGCAAGATCTCCGCCGAAAGCCAGTTTCGATAGCCGATCCTGGCTAACACCTCCACAACCGCACTGAAATCCAGATGCCCGGCGCCCGGATGCCACCGGTTGGAATCAGCCAGATGAAAATGGAAAAGCCGGTCCTTGGCGGCAACAATGCTTTGCAGTATGGACGGCTCTTCAATATTCATGTGAAAGGTGTCCAGCAATAATCCCACCTGATCCAATTTCAATCGATCCAGAAAACGCAACGCCTCTGTTACGGAATTCAACAATTGCGTCTCATAACGATTGATCGGCTCAATGACCAGGCGTGTTTGCGGATGCTCCGCCAGAGCCTGTAATAAAGCATCCAGAAACCGCTGTTCATAGACATCACGTTCTGCAGGGCGACAGGTGCCGCGTAAAAGTCCAACAATCACTACGGCCTGTAATCGATCAGCTAAATCCAATTGCAGCTGCAACCGTTCGATAGCCTGGCTGCGAATATTTTTATCTTCGTGGCTGAGCGATAGCCCTTCTTCGCCAAACGCCTGACCGGTTCCGATAGCCGGAACCGACAGCTGGTTACTGTACAGCAGCGATGTCAGTTCATCTACATCTAAAAGACGCGGATCGCGCACCGCCAATTCGACGCCATCATAGCCCAAGCGGCCTATCTTGGCCATATTCTCAGCCAGCGCTCCGCGATAGGCTAATGCGGAAAAAGAGGCCGGCTGAGTGGAAAGTACTATACTTAATTTCAATTGTATTAGCTTTCTCTCTTAGAGACCCATTTTGGGGATAGCGTAAATAGGCCGCCACCCTTCGGTAAAGGGTTCTTTAAGATAGGGTTCCATCTCTTTGGCCGTGCGCATGGTGGTTTTTTCAATGGGCGGCACAGTGCCGGATGGAAAGGCGGTGATAATTTCATCATTGATCAATGCCAGGTACGAACAGATGGCAGCGATAACGCGTTTTGCCTTTTTTGCCGTGCCGATAGTAGGTCGACCCACCACGCCTTCAGGCACAGAAGCCAGTTCTATGGGCGAATGCCCCTGACCCTCTGACCAGCGGCTCGGTCGACCAAACGGATCCACTGCTTTGTCGAAATGGCCGTCCGGCAGGAATCCTTCGACTTTGGTTTCCTGGGCATGTTTCATCTCTACAAATTGCGGTTCCAATAATAACATGACCGATGTTTCCGCCTCATCCGCATGAACAAAATCGTCATCCCAGTCGCCGCCGCGGGACTTGGTACGGAAAAACTCACGCACTGAGCGATGCCAGTCCAGCGTGCGAAAAATGCCCGGTAGATTCCAGGTTTTTTGCAGTTCCTGAATGGCCGCTTCCAGGAGCCAGGAATGACCGTGATTATTGATGAGAATCTGTTTGCGAAAACCATCGTTCCACAAACCGACCATCACATTGATGAGAACTTTTTTCAGCACTTCGTCTTCCAAGTGTATAGTGCCCGGCATGCCGATATGATGATGCGGATGGCCGCCGTAGTTCAGAGGTGAAAAAGCCAGATTGCACGGTTTGCCGCTTTTCGCCGTATAGCGGCGCACGCCTTCCAATATTTGCGTAACCATAAACGTGTCCAGAGCCGTCACGGTGTGATCTCCGTGTTGTTCCGTGCAGCCGATAGGTATAAAAACGATGTCGTTCTTTTTACGATTTTCCACTACCTGATGCCGAATGGTGTTTTGTATATAGGAACCGGGCTTGCCCAATTCCGATGGAGCAGGAATGCCAAAATCCAGCAATATCTTGTCGATTTCCTGTTCCGAAGCTTCCCAAATTTTCTTTTTCAAACGACCCACCGAAGTGTCTTCAAAAAAAAGATCAGGTCGATTGGTATTAAGCCAGTTTGCCATGAGAATTCCCTTTCAAAAAAATAGTGATCCATTTATTGTATTAAGAGTTGTATTTCGCGCAAAATAGTGAAAAATGTCGGACACCTCGAAGGTGTCCGACATTTGGTTCCGGTTTGTCGGGATTACGGTAATACGGTTATTTTTACTTCATTACGATCGGTTTGCAGCAAGCGGATGTTTGCTTCTGCTTCATCCAGGCCAATTTTTTTGGTAATGATCGGCAACACATTCATGCCGGCAGACATGCTGCTGATGACGTTCGGGAAGGTGCCGTAACCGGAATGGCCCTGTGCACCCACTACATTGGCGCGGCGCACCTGAAAAACCTCGCCGTTCATCTGGATGCGATCATCGGCGCGCGCCACCAATACGACCGTTGCATTCAACTGACGGCCTTCCCAAATGATTTTTTCAATATCCGGCCAGACTGTGCTGGGTAAGCCGGTGGCTTCCAAAATCAATTTAACGCCCACACCTTCGGTCAAATCCAACACCGCTTGTGCGACATTGACTTGAGAAGGATCAATGGCATGAGTCGCGCCCATGGACAAGGCCATTTCTCTTCTCGATTTGGACGGCTCGGAGATAATCACTTTGGCAGCGCCGGAACGCCGTAACACCGCACACGCAGCAATGCCGACCGGTCCGCTGCCCATAATCAGGACATTTTCACCTGCCTTTATGCCGCCGCCGCATACGATGACCGCATTATAAGCAACCGAAGTCGGCTCGACCAGACTGCCCATCAAAAACATGTTTTCTTCGCCGAATTTACGCAGTGATTCTATACTCCATAGATAGCGGCTGTCCACTTTGATATATTTAGCATAAGCGCCGTCAATGGAAAATCCGATCTCTTGCAATTGTTCACACTGATTCGGATAACCGTCGGCACAGGGACGACAATAAGAACACCACATCATTTCTTCAGAGCAAACCGCTTCACCCATTTCATACTTTTTACCGGTTCGTTTATTGATGGCGTTTGCACCGGCTTCAGCCACGATTCCGGAAAATTCATGACCTAAGGTGCATGGAAATGCCGTCAGACCGGGATAGTAGATATAGCCGTCCTGATCAGATTGCAGCATATGCACATCGCTGCCGCAGATGCCGCATGCTTTGACTTCGATCAATACATCCGTGGGGCCGGGCGTCGGCACTTTTTTGTCAACCATTTCGATGTGCGGATAACGCCAGACTTTGCTGCCCAAATAGGTAAGTTTGCCTTCGATATCCTTGTTTCCCAAGGTAAATCCGGGCTTTGGGTCCCAATCAGCAAATAAAGTCACGCTTTTCATGACAGTCCTTTCGATTATTTATATAATTGAATATACAATTCTCAATTAAGAAATTTTACTGAAACATAATGAAATTATCAGCCGCATTTAAAAATGCGGCTGTTACTTCCAGTTTCGTTTAAATGCTATGGTCTTTAAAAGTCCTTTACATTGACAATGGTGTTGGTTAATAAGGAGTGTGTTGCCGCAGCTGCTGTTTGCAAAGCAATAATTCCATCAGTAATTTTAACCAGCGGTTCTTTTTGAAACGTCAGGTTATCCAGATAATTGTTCAGTTGGCTGACATAGGCATCGCCGAATCTCTCCGGGAAATAGGGAACCGTATCATGGGTTACACCCTGCTCGGTTAACACCAGAATGGGCGTCTCGCGCAGATAGCCGGCTTGCAACGCGCCTTTGGTTCCTTGCACTTCTGCTCTGATATCGTAACCATAGATGCCGTTTCGGCTGATATCAATCTCACCCAGGGCGCCGCTGTCAAAAGTGAAAACCATGACCACATTATCGGTATCATGGACATCTTTGACTTCCGGATAGGCTAAAACTCCGCCGACAGCGTATACGGTTTTGATATCGCCCATGTACCATCTGGCGACATCGATGTCGTGGATGGCCATGTCAATGATCTGGCCGCCGCTGTTCTCCGGCCGCAAATAATCGATGCTGGGCAGATAAGGATCGCGGGAGGAACCGCGAAAAATGACCGGTTTGCCGATTACGCCCTGTTCAATTTTATTTTTGGCTGCCAGGAATCCTTTGTCAAATCTGCGTTGAAATCCTTGTTGAAAAAACACACCGGTCTTAACAATAGCGGCCTGGATCTCACGCGCGTCTTTCAGGGTCAACGTCAGTGGTTTTTCCGAGAAAATGGACTTGCCGCAATGACAGGCATCTATGATGATTTGTTTATGATTAACGGTCGTGGCCGTGCAAATGACGGCGTCAATAGCCGCATCGTTGCACAGGTCCAAATGATTATCATACCATTTTGGCAGATTGTAATTTTGCGCACAGGTAGAAGCTCGTTCCGGAATCAAATCTGCAACAGCATATAAATTGGCTTGCGGAACCCGGTAAGCTAAAAATTCGGCGTACATTTTTCCCAAACGACCCACGCCGATGAGGCCGACATTAATTCTTTTCTTCACTCTTTGTCCTTTGCGATAAATTGTGTAATCAAATCAGGTGCGAATCTGTACAGAACCGCGATCAACCAGATGGGAGTTCAATTCGATGCGCGTCGGGTGATCGACATCGCCATTCATGCGCCGCAACAACAATTTAAATGCCTCCTGCCCCATCTCGTAAATGGGTTGATGGATGGTGGTCAACGCGGTCAGGTGGGGATTAGCAACCGGCAAATCGTCATAACCAACCAGAGAAAGTTGATCAGGAATGGCAATTTTCAATTCACTGCAGATGCGATAAATAATATAAGCAATGTGATCATTGCCGGCAAAAATGACGCTGTATTTATCCCGATGCGACAGCATCATTTTGACATATTGTTCAAACTGCGATTCGATGAGGCGTTCTTTAAAGGTAAAAATAATCGACGGATCGATTTCGATTTGATGATCCAATAATGCCTGACGATAGCCGGCCAGTCGTGCATTTTCACTGCTGAATAAGGTGCTCAGGGAAATGGCAATTTTTCGATGTCCTTTGTTGATCAAAAAACAGGTTAAATCATAGGCTCCGCGAAAATTATCGGTGGTCACCAGATCCATGGTGGCATCCGGGATTTCCCGATCGATGAGAATCACCGGTATATCACGTCGCTGAAATCGTTCGACAATCGAAATATTTTTCTCTGCCGATGCGGCGGTCGGCATATAGATTAGACCGGAAATGCCATAGTTGATGATCTGATTGGCATGAAAATCCGCCTGCACATGTAAATCATCGGTGTTGCACAACATGACGCTGAATCCGTTTTTTGCCGCCTCATCGCCAACGCCGCGCAAGAGCTCGGAAGCATAGCCGCTGCGAATATCATGTACCAGAACTGCGACAATATTGTTTTTTAATGTATTGACCGCAGGTTTGAGTACAAAAGTGCCCAGCCGTCTTTTCCGCACGAGATAGCCGGAATTGACCAGATTCTGGATGGCCTGCCTGATCGTAGCGCGTGCCAGTCCGGTTTGTTGGACGATCTCTTCTTCGGTCGGAATCTTGTCGTCAGGCTTGAATATACCTTGTTCGATTTGCTCAACAAGCCAAGTCTGCAACTGAAAATACTGCGGAATCGGGCTGTTACGATCAATCATCATAGGACATTTTACCTGATTTTTGTATAGACAATTATACCATATTCTCAGGCAAAAGTCAAGGTTTTTTTACAATTTTTTAACCCCAGGTGTTCTGAAGAACCAGGTAAAAAATCAAGGTTTAATTCGGCTGCCGGCAATCAATTAATCCATATGAAACATTTCCGGCAGTGGTGTTTCGATTGGACTTTTATCCTGATGACATTCCATAATATCCTTCATATAATCCCACCATTTGCGCATAACAGGATGACCGGGCAATTGCCCGCTGTTGTGATGGTCGGTCAATTTCTGGCTGGCAAAGAGAATGCCGGTCTCTTGATCCAAATAAATGGAATAATCGGAAATTCCCGATTCTTCCAATAAACGCACCAACTCTGGCCAGATTTCATCATGCCGGCGTTTGTATTCCGCTTCGCAACCAGGCAAAAGCTTCATCTTGAATGCTTTTCGTTTCATATTGTTCTCCCGCGCATGAAGAGTGCCATATTATTGGGCCAGTGTGCCGAGATAATTTGCGTAACCGACCACGACGGTTGAACTGATCAGAGTAACCAGGGCGAGTCCCACCAGAAACTTGGTCAGACCGCTGGTATTTTTCCATTCTTTCAAAAAAATGCCCCACATAGTGCTAAAGATGATAATGCTGGCCATGTGCAACGTCCAGCTGGAAAATTTATAATTGCCCATTTGCGTTTCGCCCATGGTATAAAAGAAGAATTGCATATACCAGGTCGATCCGGCCAGTGCGCTGAAAAAGAAATTGGCGAGCAGCGGCACTCGTTCGCGCTTTTTACCCGTTGTATCGCATTCATGGCTGCTGGTGTATTGATGCAGAGTTTTATTCTTCAACAACAAATACAGACACCAGATAAAATTGGTAGTAAAGCCGCCGGCCAGTACAACGATTAGCTTCGGCAAACCGGTCCAGATCGGATTGGCGCCGTATTTCAAGGCGCTGACAGAAATGGGTTCGCCGGCGGATAAACCATAAGCCATGCAGGAACTCATGATGCCGGAAAAAGTGGCAACCAGAATGCCTTTCCAAAAATCGAACTCTTTGATGGATTCTTTCTTCTGTTCTTCGGTCATTTCCCGTTCTTTGGAAATGCCTGCACATCCGGCGATGACAATGCCCTGCAAACACATGGCAATGCCGATTAAAATAATCTGCCCTGGAATGGTATGCATTTTTGCGCCTATACTGCCGTCAAAAATGGGCGGCATTAAAGTGCCAAAAACAGCGCAATAGCCAAGTGCGACGGCCATGCCCAACGACATGCCAAGATAGCGCATGGTCAAACCAAAGGTCAAACCGCCTGCGCCCCACATCATGCCCCAAAAAAAGGTCCAGGCAAAAGTAGGTAACGATTGCTCTGATAGAATTTGCAGCAGATTGGGGATCATGATGCCGGCCATAAGCCAGGGCATGACTATCCAGCTAAAGACACCACCGGCCAACCAGTAAACTTCCCACGCCCATTTTTTAACGCCGCGGTAAGGCACATAAAAACTGCCAGAGGCAAGGCCGCCAAGCCAATGAAAAAAAACGCCCAGAATAGGATTTGCATTCATGAAAAGCTCCTTTACCTGTAACTGATAGTAAAAACTACAGAATATCCTGCTTATTGCTCACGTGAGGAAAAAAGTAACCAAATATTTTTTGATAAGCAAGGAGAAAAAAATAGAATAACCTTAAATAGCGATGACTATTGTAATTTTTTAACCTGAAATTTCAAGTTTATCCGTAGCGCAAGCCTCCGGGCTTGCGCTTCACAAGCCTGGAGGCTTGTGCTACGTAAACATCCATTTCTGCGTCTTTCGTGGCGCAAGCCTCCCGGCTTGCGCGCCACAAGCCAGGAGGCTTGTGCTACATAAACATCCATTTTGCGCATTCCACTCGTAGCGCAAGCCTCCTGGCTTGCGTCTCACGGCGTGTACGATTAATTATACCTTGATTATAGGATTACCAAATATCGCCATCCTTGCAATAGCTAAACGGCCACTCCTGCCATGTTTGAACCAGATTTGCTTTAACCGGATTATTCAAAATATACCTTTTAATTCTATGCAATTCTTGATCATCACGAACAATATGATCAAAACTTTCATGCTGCCAAAATTGTCCATTTCTATTAAGCAATTCATTGGCTTGCGTCGCATTAAAGCCCTTAAATGAGTGATTGATTTGTGCTAAAGAAAAATATTCCAGTTCATTCTTTTGCATTGGCGTAAGTAGATAATGCATATGATTGGGCATGATGCAAAAGCCAATCAAGTGATAGCGTTGTTTATCAAAATGGCGTATACTCTCACCTACTAGTTCAGCGACCGCCGGTGTTCTTAGATAATGCGGACCATGCCCGGCATCCAGAGCAGCATCATATTTGCCAAAAAATAACCGTTCCGTAAGGTAGATTTGTTTGTCGCGTTCAAAAGAGTCGGGAATTTTTTGCAATTCCAGTTTTTGGCGTTGAAATTCTGCATGCAATTCTGCAATAACATGTGCGGGCAAGGAACCGAATAATCGACAGGTAATAAAAAAAGTAACGCCGGCCGGCTGTATGTGCGGCAGGTTGCGTCGATAATAGTGCTCAGGAGAAAGAGTAGACATCATAATCCTCCTTTTTGATTTTATCTTTTTACTCGTGGCGCAAGACGCCCGGCTTGCGCATCACAAGCCAAGATGCTTGTGCTACAGCTTGACACAAACTCTATTTCTCCCGCTCCATCAATTTGACCGGACCCAACAAACCGGAAGGCAACAACGCATCGTCTTTTTTAAACGGATTCCAGGTGGTCCAGGTTTTTCTTTCTTCCGCCGGCAATCCTGCATCCCCTATCAGACGATTCGGCCACAAATTGGCTACAGTGATATCAAGATCATTTTCCCCCTTGCGCAAAATGTCATTTGGAATGTCAATTTCAAAAGGTTCACACCACACAACACCAACCGGTTTGCCATTCACTTGGACAGAAGCCATGCACTGCACTTTGCCAAGAGAAAGAATCAAGGATTCTTTTGTCGAGCTGCAATTAAAACGGTTGTGATAGATCGCCTCGCCAGAGTAATAACGTATGGACGATTCCGGTCGCGCACTCCAGTCTTGCAGGGTTTCAAAAACAACCTTTTTCGGAGCTCCCCAAAATTCATCGAAAGATACCTGCCAGGGAGAGGTGATTTCCAGAATATCCCGGCATATTGGGAAATTGGGCGCATGCTTGGCCTGTTGCGCAGGGGTTCTAAAGATGACAAAATAACTGGTAAAAGCGGCGAACGGCATGGCTACGGAAGTGACGCCGTTCTGTTCCTGATAATCGGTCAACAAGCGAATCTCACCTGTCAAAGGATCCCACAATTCCGGCTGCATGCCTTTAACACGAAAACGACAGGTTGTAGTAATCGACTGATTTTTCTTATTAGCGATAAAATAAATTTCAGTATTCTTCTCACGCCGATGAATAAAACGCACGCTGTCATCCGCATCGAAATCCGGCGCCAGGTTCATCTCTGCCAGAATGCCGGCAGTAACGTTATAATCCGGATAAATATCCGGACTATCCTTGGACAAAACGACCGGATTGAGAGGCGAGGGATCAAAAATCACCCGGCCCTTGCCGACACGTCGGTCGTGCGTTGCACCATGCGAGCCCCACAGTAAGGCGGCGGTTTCTCGCACCTCTTGATCGCATTGCGGGTAATGGACCAGACTGGGCGATTTGCTCGGAGGGGCGCCCAGGATAGTTGCACCGGCCAATACCAGTTCATGAATTTTCTTCAACAAGGCCGGCGTCATGGTATCAAATTGCGGCAATACCAAAATACGATAACTGGCGCCGCCGGGAAAACAGACCAATCCGTCCTTGACAACAGCCCTGGTCATAAGAACGCCGGGAGCGCAGGCATCAAAATTATAACCGCGATGATCCGGCAGACCACCAACGAGCGCTGAACGCGGCGCGCGAAAAACATGTGGAGCGCCTTCAGCGGCAAGGTATAGGATATCTGATACTGGTAAACCGCGGCGCAACATCGCTTGACATCGGGTCAGATACAAATGATAAGCCGGAACCATATTCCACCACGTCTGTGTCGCTTCCCAATGCACGCCATAGGGCCCCATGGTCATACCCGGCAGCCGCCCGGGCCAGGGTTGATGCTGATACCGATGAAACGCAATGCGGTTGATGCCGGTACAAAACGCCCAATCCCCCTGCGCTTTCATATTGCCCGGATACATGCGCCACTGTTCAGCATCCCAGGCTGTAAAAGCTTCCGCAGCCACAATGGTTTGTCCGACCGTATGACTGGTGGAAGCCGCTTCAAAACAGCTATAGCTGGTTTCGAAACCGTATCCTTTGGACCAGAATTCGCACATGGGCACATCGGCAAGTTTGCCGAGTTCCAGATCAGCACAGGGACTCATGTCATAGGGTTCTGTTGAAAATTCCAGTCCGTATCGTCTTCCGTATTCAGCCAGTCGGGATACGTGATTGTCTGCCACCAGTTCTTGCGCTGTTTGACGCAGGTCCCAGAGAAATCTCTCTGAAATATCCGGATCATCGACAGCTAACCCGGTTATAACGGGCAGATACTGGAACAAATCATAACCGCGTCTATTGGCAAATTCCTGGCGAAAGTCTTGCGACCAATTCTGTGAACTCATCTCCCAGCTGTCAAAATGCAAGGTGGTCAATCCTGCGCTGCTTCTCTTTTTGAAATCGCAGGTCTTGATCAGGGTGCCCACATAGTCGTCAAGATGGCTGGCTACGGCCGCTGCGCTGAATTTATCGCTTTCAAAGCCTAATCCGGGATTAGGCGCCGGTCTGGTGGTCTGACCGGTGATGGTAGCGCCAAAACGCAAAATGGTCCAATCGCCTGCCGGCACATCCCATTGTAAGCGGCCGTCTGCAGAAAACTGTGCAGAAAGATTTATGATATGATTTTTATCTATACAGTTCTCTTTGAGCCATGTTTTGCCGCTGTCGATCATGGTAAAATAGGGGCGCACGTTCGGCTGTGACGAATAGGGCGCTCTTTGATAAAGCGCTTTTTCGTCAATATCGGCAATTCGCTTCATGCCTTTGGGCGTTGGAAACGCCAGGACCGCCACATCACGGTAATAATTTTGCCACTCTTTCTCAAGCTCTGGGGTAAGCGTGCCTTTTCCGAAAAAGGGTACACGCGGCTTGGCACGCTCCAGTATTTCGTTGAACCGTCCAGGACCACTTGTGTGCGTTTCACTGGCCACCAGATGTTGCATGGATTGTTCAGGTTTAACCCATGGACCGCCGGTGCCGCACCAACCCGGACCTGAACCCAGAGCGATCTCTATACCCAAACGTTCCGCCTCTTTTACGGCGTGTTTGAACAATTCCTGCCAGGCCGGACTCATAAATTCTACAGGTCCTGCCGGTATGCCGATGTTGACTTCTAAAAAAATGGCGCCGCCAATGCCGGCCTTTTTCATCGCTTCCAAATCAGCTGTTAGACCTGCACGCGTCATATTGCCGTCCATGAAATACCAGTAAACCCAGGGTCTGGCTGAAGACGACGGTGATTGAAACTCTTTTTCCAGAGAATTGGACATCGGAAAAACGGAAGAAAAAATCACAAATAGCAGGCAGACAAAACAGAGTTTCATGCTTGAATTTTTCATGGATGTTTCTCCAAATAGTATGATATAAATCGATATTAAAAACGATTACGGTTTGTAGATGCTCTGATAATAAGTTTGGTGGGAATTTTTTCTTCGACGCTGCGAACCGATTCACCTCTTGAATCGAGGTACGCTAACAGCATCTGTATGGCTTTTTTACCGATTTCAGCTCGTTGCACATCGACCGTGGTTAATGGAGGATCGGTATAGGCCGTGATTTTATCGTTATCAAAACCGGCAATGGCCATATGGTTGGGAATCGCTAATCCCTCCTCTTTTAACCGGATCATGGCGCCGATGGCCACTTCATCATTGACGGCAAAAATAGCATCAGGCCGGTCGTTGAGAGCTAATAATCGTTCCACGGCCAGGACGCCGTTTTCAGGCAGAAATCCTCCGGTTATAACCAGTTCCTCATCCACGCTCAACCCGTGTTTGCGACAGGTCTCACGATAACCGCGCAACCGCTGGCAAGCGCCCTCCACATCCAGAGGGCCGGTGATATGCGCAATGCGACGATACCCTCTTTCCACCAAGTGTTCAATCACTTCACAGGCGCCTTGAAAAAAATCTACAACCACTTTACCGGTCTGCAAATTAGGGCAAACGCGGTCAAAAAACACCAGCGGGATACCGGCGTCCATAATGGTGCGATAGGGGGCGTCCGATACGGTAAATTGCGAAATGGAAGCGAGAACGCCGGCCACCCGGTTTCGAATCAGAGCCGAGATATTTTTTTTCTCCTGCTCGACGTTTTCATTGGACTGGCAGATCATCACCTGATAACCGTGCAAATCCGCCTCATTGGTCACTTCGCTGATGATCGAGGAAAAAAAATCATGATGCAGTTCAGGAACGATGACGCCGATCACGTTGCTTTTGCGGTTGCGCAAATTGGCGGCAAAACTGTTGGGGTGATAGGACAGTTCCTGTGCGGTCTCGATGATCAACTTGCGGGTTTTGGGATTAACGTCCGGATGATTGCGCAAAGCGCGCGAAACGGTTGTATGATGCAACTTTAATTTTCTCGCAATATCCTTTATGGTCACGTTTGTTTTGCTCATATTTCTTCCATTCATAAAAACTCTTTTTATCCAGCGATATTTTATTTTATGTTAACAATCTTGCTGCAACACAACCACTCTTCTGTTCCACCCTTCAACTTTATGGGAATGCCTTTCAACAACTGCTCCCCACGAAATACTTTTTCATAATTACCATTAGTAAAAGAAACATGATACTTTTCTTGACGCGCAACCGTGCACCATTCCGGAAACTGATTGATGCGGGGATAATCCATCGGCATATGCATTTGCGTCTTGTGTCTTGCCTGATCAAAGAGAATGCGACCGTGCCATGGTTTTTCACTCGCTATGAGAACATAAAGATTGCCTTCCTTCAGTACCGCGCCCATTTTAACATCGCTACGCCAGGGAAAGGGGCGCAAGCCTTGCGTTTTCCACAGTGCATACATAAGCGAGGTCCGGGCAAAATTTCCGTCGCCATGCCAACCCTCAATCACGCCATCGTCTCTTTGTATTTTCCACATGAGAGGGATTTGCCGGTCAACCCAGAGTTCCCCCTGCGGCGTCGGCAGCCGATTCAATAAATTGATGGCGCCTTCAATAGAATCGGCAAAACCGTCCGCATTCTTTTCATCCCAAAAAGCGCCGTAATATCTCTCATCCAAACTGTTCAGCGTCTGTTGTACGGCATCACGATAATCGTCCCTGCCGTCTACCAGGTACAAAGTGTAGAAACCATCATAAACGTAACCCCAATTATCTCCCAAAGTTTCGGCATGCGCGCCGGTATGCGGATTATAAACGGTATACAACAAGCCATCTTGATTTCGGCCATATTGTAGAATGCTGTCAAAGATCTCATACAACGGTTTTTGGTAGGCCGCTTTTTTGTCCGGACGAGCCCGAGCCACGGCGGCATATAATTCCGAAAGCCCGTTGATCATCTCACAGCCGTGATCCTTTAACCGCAACTCTTCCCGGTTGCGCGTGGGATGATTATCGCCGAGCAAATAATAATCGCCCAGGCGGATGGCCCAATTCAAAAATTTGACATCGCCGGTGAACCAGTAGAAACGGGAACAGGCCTGCAACAAATCGCCGTTCACTTCGAAATTGGTAGTGGCTATTTTCCCAAAAGGCGTTGCAATGGAGGCGTTGCGCCAAATATCCTCCAGCAAAGCAATGGCGCGATCCGACCAGGCCGATTCGCCCAGCCACTCGGTGATGGGTACTAAACCGTCCTTGACATATTCGCTGTTATCAAAAACAATCCGTTCCATATCGATGTTATCGTGCATGAATCCGGATTTTGCAAAGCTATAGTGATCGCCTAAACGGTCAACCCGTCTGGTCAATTTGATTTCCGTTTTAAGAATATCCCGCATACGGCCGCTGAACAGAGTGTGATCCGTGATGGATGTGGTCAACACCATATAGGGGTAATTGTCCGCTGCAGAATCACGGCCATTCCATAGATCGACATCACGCGTGAGATTGCGGGGTATGAGACCGGTCTTTGGATCGGCATGAGCCAACCAGCCCTCTACATAGCGCTGACATCTTTTAAATGCTTCAGCGGAGAGTGATGAATTTATTCGTGCGGTATGTAAGAGGGATGAATCCGGCGCACCGCAAGGTACAGCTGCCGCCAGTTTTGTCGACTGCAAAAAACAAATGAATAAACACACGATGGCCGTATATATGATCCTCATAGCACACCTACTTTTTATAGGTTTCGGCCCAGTGCAAACAAGCCTCTAAATTAATGGCACTCTCCCAGGGCCGACAGCGAGTGCCATTTGGTGTATCGTCAACATAATACTCCGCCCAGGCGCCGACTGGATCCACGAGGGCGAGAGCTTTTTTATAGATCGATTCGGCTTGCGGATGATCATAGAAGGTCAGTGCCTCAAGGAGAAAACCATAATCATACCCTACCATTCTCGACCGACCGTTGTCCTGATGTAATGTGCCATGCTGGGTATATTGCTCCAAAAGCTGCAGAATATCAGATAAAAGCGCCTGACGACTCTGTAAGTGCGAATGATAGTACAAGGGCGTTAAACTTACAGAAAGCAACCGATAGGACTGAGGCGGCGCCGCCGGAAAATCGCCTTCGGCCAGACAGTTAGGGCATAGATATCTGCCGTTCTTATTGCGCTCTGTCCAGATAATGCCGTGCAGTGATCGCATCGAACAATGAGGTCCGGCTTTTTCACATACGCCATGACGAAACCGCGGCAGTTCATGAGATAGCATGCGTTGTGGATTATTAGTCCATAATTTCCCGTCATGTACAAAATTTTTTTTAAACGCCTGTCGAGTTTTTTCCAGTACTCGGCGATTGGTTGCCAGCGTTGTATCCGGCCACAGCTTTTGAGCAGCAATCCAGGACAGCAACCGGTCGCCACTCTCGATGAACAGCAGAGTGGCTTCGCATGAACCGTCGTTCAATACAGAACGCGGTAAAATCCCGCCGGCAATATAGGTCTCATCTCCATTAAATGGCAACATATCGTTGAGCAAATGTTTCTCTTGAGCGAAAAAAGCCCATTCCAACATGGGAAATATTTCATGTAAAAAAGTGCTATCGTTCGTGGCGTTGAATAGATCAAAAGCCTGCATGATCAGACAGCCGGGACTCTCTACTTCGTCGTTTTCATGAATGTGAAAGACCGCTTCCAATCCTATAGCCTGTGCATTATGGATAACGCCATGCTTTTTCCATATCTGCCAGTAAAAATTTAAAATTTGCTTTGCTTCCGGATAATGACCCAAGGCCAGTAAACCACGGGATACGCCATACTGATCTCGAACATATCCCAGAGGATAGGGATAACCAGCCAATACCGCGCCCTGTCTGCTTTGTTGTGACTTGAGCATCACGTCGACATCATCGATGGTTTGCAGTAATTTTTCGCGCAGCGGTAGATGCGGGGTAAAGAGTTTAGCAAAATCAATGCGTGCCCCGGTATACTGGCGCCAGAACAGTCGTGTTTGCTGCAAGCATTCTGCGAGGCCGACACGCAATGCATGTTCGGCATTGTTAATGGCGTCCGGATACTCCGGACCACCCAAAAGAAACAATCTGCTTTCACCCGGCGTACAAACCAAATGCATCTTATTGGGAGTATTGCCCGGTTCTAAACGTATATGGCCCTGACAAATGAATTGGTTATACAGTACACGGGGATAGGTGTAGGTTTGATAGATTGCAGTGCCCGAAGGAATCGTCAGCAAGAGAGCAGATGTCGATGGATCGCCGGCCAGCAGATCCGTGTTGTTCAGGACCTGCACACAAGGCAGCCAAGTCATTTCCAGCACAAACGGTCGATCTGTTTTGATGCGACGCATAAAACCGGGAAAAGAGGCTGCCACAAAATCTACCATCTCGCCCTTGCATTGCTGATCTTGCATCAGCCGATGGGTCCAGACGGCCATGCCCGGTTCTCGAACAGAGATGGTAGACAGTTCCGAATTTTCCGGCATAAGCAGCTGAAAAAAAGCAGGTGATGAATAAGGATTGCTGTAAACTGTAATGACGTGAGGACCTCGTTCATAAACGCACATGTCGCCGTTGCCCATGACATGAACGCTGCCTTCATCCTGCCCCACGGGACGCCCCAGGCGATCAGCTGACCCTAGATCGCAAACTGCTCCGCCAAAGACGAATGGTAATATTGAAAAAAAAGTCCAAGTGTATCTAAACATCGATAAAAATATCCTAATCCAGCTGAACTGTAATTAACTGTCGGACCTCTCAATGCACATGGTCAACAGAACTTTTAAAGGGAATACACTGGATCAAGCGCAAAGAATCCAGTCTGATTCTTGCCGACTGTACAGCCTCTATCATTGCTTCTTTTTGTTTCCGAATGCGCGCAATTTCTTCGGTTTTGATATGCTTGTTGACCTTTGCCAATTCTGTCAACCGCGTCTGTTCGTGATCCAATTTATCCCGGATGGAAGCTGTAACAGAGTCCAGGATAGAGCCGACTTTAGCTTTAGCAATTTTTTCACAGTTATCCAACATGTGAGATATGGCATTCTTTTCGAGAGCGTAAAAAAAACTCAGTTCGTTGTCATCCGGATCATGCAAACTTTTTCCGGAAAATTCCGGCGCACACTCTTGAAAACTCGAATCAATAAAGATTCGTACAGGCCTCGGCGGTAAAAAGCGCTCGATAGTAAGAGACCGGTCAGCTACGCTTTCGAGGATAAAAATGGCCTCCATGATTAAATCCTCCTTTCCCGCATTATCCCAGACAGCGTATGCGCAGTTGCCCTTCTCGGAAGCAAGAATCATGTCAAATACGCCGGACACCATGGGATGATCCCAGGTAATGAATTCAATATCCTCGCGTTTGCAAGCAGCCGTGCGATCAAAGGTTAGGGAGAATTCCTCATCCTTTGCCATTGGCAAGGGAAACTCGGGATTTGACAGCAGCAGAGCATCCACATGCCAGGTCCGATACCCCTGCTCCTGCAAACGCAGATCATACAGTTCAAAAACGTCGAGCATGTACTTTTCAAGGGTGGGCTTGGCATCGTTATCCATGATCAGTCTCTGCAAAGGCTCGGCGATCTCCGGCTGAAAAGAGTTCAGCTCCAGCAATCGGTCCCGTCCAGCAGCAACTTTTTTTGAAATGGATGCCACTAATTTTCTGGTTTCAAGATTAATCTGCTGCACTGCTTGCAACCGTCTTGCAGAGCTGATTCTTTTTATCTTGTCCGCAAGCTTGACATAAATTTGATAGACGCCCGGAACATGCGCGCTGAAAGCGCCGAGGCCTTCATGGTACCAGAGCGCCAATATTTCATATTCGCCGCCGATGAGATAAGGGATATGCACATGGATGGTCTGCGTTTGCCCAATTCGGTCCAATCGACCTATCCGCTGTTCCAGCAGTTCCGGATCCAAAGGGAGATCAAAGAGAACCAGGTGATGCGCAAATTGAAAATTCCTTCCTTCACTGCCGATCTCAGAACAGAGACAAATTTGCGCACCCTCTTTTTTCGCAAACCAGGCGGCATAACGGTCTCTTTGCAGCAAAGAGAGTCCTTCGTGGAAGAGCGCTATCTCGACCTTCATATGTTTGCGCAAGGCTTCTTCAACAGCGCGGACTTGCAGCAAGGAGCGACAAATCAGCAGCAGCTTTTCTCCCCGATGTTTTCGCAAGAACGAAACTAACCACAGTAACCGTGGATCATGTTGGTAATCCAGGTGCAGCGTCGTTTCATCGCCGTGGAGGTGAAAAGCGGCAAACTCGGCTGTGAGTTGTTCCAAATCCTTTTTGCCTGCCGGCAGAGGAAACAAACAGACGTTACGAGATGGAAAACCGGTTACAGATTGACGGGTATTGCGAAAAACAGAACGACCCGTGCCATGACGGTCCACGAGCATTTGGATACATTCGTTTTTATCTTCAGGCATTACTGAAAGCAATCCGGCAAGTGCTTGCTTATCGGTTGCAGTCAGTTTGGCCGAATGAAAAATTTTATCCACCAACTGCGATATCTTTAGATATTGTTTTTCCTCCTGCTCAAAAGTTTGATAATCAGAATAACGCGCCGGATCCAGGAGGGCCAGTCGGGCAAAATGGCTTGAATGCCCCAGTTGTTCCGGCGTTGCGGTTAACAGGATAAGAAAAGGACAAATGGCGCTCAACCGGACGGCCAAACCATAATCCGCGCTGCCTTGGGTCAGATGATGCGCTTCATCGATAACCAGGATATCCCAACCGGCCGCCAGGGCTTGTTCAGCTCGATCTGCATTGTTCACTAAAAAACTCTGACTGCAAATAATCAACTGATCGTCTAAAAACGGATTAAAGTCCGGGTCCGCCTCCTGCAGAGCACGACAGTACGGTTCATCAATAATACGAAAGAACAAATTGAATTTGCGATACAACTCGATGAACCATTGATGAACCAGAGTTTCAGGAACCAGAATCAGGGCACGCCCAATTCTCCCGTTCAATAATAGATGATGAAGAATCAAACACGCCTCGATGGTCTTGCCCAAACCGGTCTCATCGGACAATAACACGCGAGGGGTAATTTGATTCACCACCTGACGGGCAATATACAATTGATGTGGAATCAAATCGATGCGTCCACCAAGAAAACCGCGCACCGGAGATTTCAAACTGTTATGTTGCAGAATCAGTGTGCGATATCGAAGATTGAAATCACGATTTCTGTCCACAAAGCCGCTTTGCATGCGGGTCTGCGGCGTGGTAAAGCTGAGATGATCATCCAAATCGTTTTCAGCCACTTGCGCGTCAATACAATCATATATAAAGAGATCGTACTCCTGAGCGACGGCGGTGATTCTGCCAAGGAATCCACTCTTCGATTTAATCATGTCGCCCGGTTTGAATTCTACACGTCGCAATGGCGCTGTTTCTATGGCGTAGCGTCGTTGGCTGCGACTGGCCGGGAAACGGATGTCTACATGTCTTTTGGCCACCAGCTCGACGATGCCGAGACCCAGCCCGGGTTCCATTTCGCTGATCCAGCGTTGTCCGATTTGAAA
>CAYLWO010000001.1:270086-311421 GCA_964387285.1 uncultured Cytophagia bacterium
ATCAAAATCCTGCCATGAGCACGCTTCCAATGGATGCTGAGAAGGCCATAGGGCGTTTCGTAGGCTGACTTTACCCATTGCACTGAACGCAGAAATGCGGGTCGAATAATACAGTTTTTAAATCCCGGTTTAGCCGAATCAGGTTGAATACCTGCCAATCCGGCATAGAACCACTCTTCGACATGACCCAACATACAATGATTTTGCGATGAGAAAGGATTGGCGTCCCAGGCTTCCGTCAATGAGGTGGCGCCTTTGCGCAATTGATCAGCATACCCTGGTCCCTCCTTTTGCGTAACCAAATCATATATCACATCATCACGACCGGCGTCGGAAAGACTTTTTATTAAATATCTAAAACCGACATCGCCAGCTGTGACCCGATTTTGATTTTTTCGGACCACATCAACCAGGCCTTGCAGAACGTAAGAACGCTTATCCGGTTCCACCAGTCCAAGAACCAGGGGCATGGCTTGTGCAGTCTGACCGGCACGATCATAATATAGGGAATCAGCATGGAAAAAGCGGTTATTAAAGCTTTTTTGAACCTGTGTTGCCAGGTCTGTGTAATAAACCGCTTCTTGCTGCTTCCCGAGCCGGTACGCCGTTTCTGCCACAATCTGCAAGTCGCCGTAGTAGATGGCTGTTGCCGTCAAACCGGTTGAAGTGAGTTGTGAAAAGCCCGGACCTGCCGGCCCGATATCATACCAGTCGCCAAGACCATGGGAAATAATGTGATCGTGCGCAGTCGCGGTCAGATAATCCACATAACGGCTCATCACGGGATAATGTCGAGATAATAATCGATCATCCCCGTACATTTGCAACACATGCGCCGGATTGAATACGACTGCACTTCCCCATTCCGGCGAATCGCGGAACCCCTGGCTGAACACCGTGAATTCCGGAGCGATATCAGGAACCAGTCCGTTGCTCAACTGGCTTTCTGACATGTCCTGTGAAATCTTTGCATAAAACGGCGGAACATGAAAATTGTACATAATGCCGCGGCTAAGCAAATGCGACACTTCGAGCCATCCTAATTTTTCACGATGCGGGCAATCAGTCAACACACTTTGAAAATTGCTGCGTATGGCATTGAGAATCAGGTTGTGGATGTCGTTAATCAATGTGTCCGAGCAGGAGAAACTGCCGCTAACCGCTGAACTGTTGTAAAAGAATTCACCTTGCATGTCGATCAGCACCGGTTGCGTCTGGTCATTACGCGCCAGGCTTTGCGGGATGGCGCCTTCCACTTGTACATAGCGAAAACCATAATAAGAAAAACGAGGCCGCCAGATTTCGGTTTCGCTACCACGCAGGGTATAGCTAAACCACATGGGTTCTCCGCTATGGCGCTGGGTAACCAGGCCGTTATGGTCCAACAATTCACCGGGAATCAGACGGATAGTTCTGCCTGAGTTACCGCGCACGGTAATTCTGGGCCAGCCGGAAAAATTTTGTCCTAAATCATAAACATATACGCCTGCCCTGGGTTGCATGATTCTGATCGTAGGCAGAGTTTTCTGCACCGTTATACCAGGCATGGGGGTTGCTCTCAAGACGCCTCCAGGTCCTGAGGTAATCTCTGCGTATTGCCAGTGATCATCATTGAATCCAAAACGATCCCAGCCTTTCGGCCATCGGCGGCCATTAAAATCTTCACCGCCAAAAATGCAGGAAAAGGTGATGGGACCCGGGATGGTTCGCCAATTCTCATCTGAGATAACGGTCGCTTGTTGGCCATTTTCATAATCAATTTCTATTTGCACAATTAATTTCGGCAGCCCCAGAGAGCCCCTGAATTTGATGTAACGACCGCCAGGAACATGGTACATGCCGTTGCCCAGCATGACCGCCACGGCATTGCCGCCGGACTTTAAAACAGGCGTCACATCATAACAGTCATAATAGCATGTCTTGGTATATTGGCTCCAGACGGGCGTCATCACATGTTGGCCGATTCGCTGCCCATTCATGTACATTTCATATTGACCCAGACCGCAGATATAGGCCCGGGCCTGACGAATTTTTGCATCAATTTTAAAATCACGACGGAAAATGGGCAGGGCCTCAGCCAATTGTTGCACCTGTTGCCAGGGGTGCATTCCATAGGGCCCTAAAACTGTGACAGGATTCAGATGGGGATGGGTTGAGGAATCCACAGAGCATAACCAGGAACCATCGGTGAGCAGTGATGTTTGCGTGCCATTCGCGAATAGGACCTGCAAACTGCCGAGGAGGCCGGCGCTGGAGGGTTTGCTTCCTTTATTGACCGCCCGTACTTGCAGTTCATTTTTACCGCTTTTAAGATAGTCCTTGATGTCGGTTTGCAGCGCTGCGCCGGAATCAGCGCCACGCAAGACCGAAAAACCGTTCACGAAAAGCTCGAATTGATCGTCGCAAGTCATGCAAACATGCGCAGATTCTATGGTTGTATTTGCCGGGATCAATAGAGGGTGAAAAAAATACCCGGCGCCAGGAGGATAATGCCCGGCTTTATCAGGTAGGTTGAACCATATCCATTTGCTGCGCCGCAAGTCCGGGGCTGGGAGATCTCGACTTTTTATCCACTTGGCAGTCCAATCATTTGCCGACAGCAAACCCATGCGGAACCGAGCAGGTTGGCTCCAGGCAGAGGGTTTGTTGTTTTGATCCCAAATGCGCACCTGCCAAAAAACCTGCTGCCGGGATGCAAACGGTTTTCCTTTATAACTGATCAAGATACTGCTGTCAGAGGCAATCTTGCCGCTATCCCATAAATCACCTGTGGATTTTGCCAGCAATTCCGGGGATGTTGCCGCGAGAATGTGAAAGGCGGATTGTCGCAGGTTGCGCAAGCTATGGTTTTCTCGTATTGGCTTGCATTGCCAGCTGAACCGAGGTCTTTCTTCCTGTAAAGCAAGAGGCTGTTTTTGGTATTCAATAACCAGAAGATCAGGGTACAGGTCGCCGACATTCGTAATGTGGCAGGAAAAAATAAAACTCAAAAGGGTGAGAAGGAGCAATTTACAAAACACATTTTGCATCAAAAAATTCCATTTCTGCTTATTGGAACACCTCTTTAACAGCCTCGAGATATTGATAGCCATGTCTCGTATCCGGTTCCAGATAACTGCTTTCAGTCCATTCGTTCCAGGCATTAATGTTCATAATGCGCTCATGCGACGTCAGCAATTTATCACGCACCATGGTCAACGCTTGCTTAAAATTCTCAGGTGTGTTTTCAGAGATTGTATTGGTATAAGGATAGCCATGATTCCCGTACTGGTCTTCTGTGACGGTGCGCGGACTGGGGTCCCAGCCCATGGATACATTAGGGAAATAGGAAAGCTGGAACTCTTTTTCAGTTTTTTCCCAATAGCGAAAGTACTGATCCCGGCACCAATTATAGGGTGTTTGCATTTGCGGCAGTGCTACATGGTGAACCCAGACATAGGACGTGATGGAATCAAAACCGAGTTCCTGGACCAAACTTTTTGCATCAACAGGTGTTTTTTCACCGGGCAATACAGGCCGGCCCCAGACCACGGCATTCAGATGCAATCCGGCCAGACCGGCTTGGCCGGCATAGCTGCGAAAGCGCTCTAAAGCTTTTCTGGTCTCTGCGATAGAGCCAAAACAGGCTAATAATTTCGACAACTCGTATATGGAAAAGTAAGGTTTGCCGTCGATTTTCCAATAGTTCGGTTGCAGGAAATAGTCCTGTATAACATGCTGACACATCTTTTCAAAAACAGCAGGTGTAACCGGGCCCGGGTATAACAATGATTGCGCCGAGCCCCGTTTATAAGGATGAATATCCACCCAGTCATGATTCGCCCACATCAGGGCAAATTGCAGGCGTTGTCTGTTTTCTGCTTGTAAAAAACCTTTGTCCAGACAGCGGTTTAAAAAAGGACCGTCATTATAGTAATACCAGTCAAAAATAAAGGCATCCAGGTTATGATCCGCGGCTGCATCGATTTTTTTCTGCATATTTTTCGGATCAGATTCGTCTTCATATCCCCAGAGCGGAACATCCGGTTTGAGATGCCCTGGAAAACGTGGAACCGCTTTTCTGACCAGATCCCATTCGCTCCAATCTTCTCCTTTTAATTTTACGTTGCGCTCGTCGCCGGGGTGATAATTGGGGAAATAGTAGCAGGCGACGGTAATTTGTTTGTTTTTAGACGGCTGTGCAAACGCAAACATACAGCAACCCAACAGAATAATCAGGAAAATTAGTTTCACGGCATCTCCCTCAATGACCGAGTCCATGGTCGAATTAATCGCAAAGCACCAGGCGATCAAATCTATATCAATAACATGAACGAGAAAGAACGGCTTCAAGGCCGCGCAACCCGGAGCCCTGCAACCTGGCCTATTTCATCATCTTTTTCAATCGCAACAGCGCTTCGATATAATAATAATCTCCATAGGTCAGGGGAACATCGATTTCGCTCTTGCCCGGTTTGTGGCCAACGCCGTGCTTGAGCAGAAAATATCCATTGGTGCCGGATTCGGCAAAATACTCTGATTTGGATAACGTGCGCACCTGCTTTTCGGCAAAGTCCCGGTAGACTTTTCCGGCCGCAGGCTCCACCCTAGTGCTCAATTCGAGCAAAGCCGAGGCCATAATAGCGCCGGCGGAAGAGTCGCGCTCTTCGTTGGGGATTCCGGGCGCATTGAAATCCCAATATGGAATGCCATCTTGGGGCATGTTGGGATGATTGATGAGGAAATCGGCTATTTTACGCGCCTGCTCAAAATAGCGTGTTAAACCGGTCTCTCGGTATAACATGGTAAATCCGTACAAGCCCCACACCTGGCCGCGCGCCCACGCTGATTCATCAAAGGCGCCCTGATGGGTATTTTTTACCTGCACCTGACCGGTTGTGGTGTCGTAAGAAACAACATGCCAGCTACTGTAATCCGGTCTAAAATGATTCTTGATCGTGTTGTCTGCGTGTGTGATGCAAATTTTGGCAAAAGTGGAATCCTGGGTCTGCTTAAAAGCCCACATGAGAAATTCAAGATTCATCATATTATCGATGATGACCGGATATTGCCATTTCGCATTAGCGCCCCACGACTGGATGCAACCGATTTTCGGATTGTATCGAGAAATCAACGATTGCGCACCGGTTAACATGACGTTCTTATAAGCTTCGTTCGCATCAATACGATAACCGTTGCCATAGCTGCAATAGAGCATAAAACCTAAATCGTGAGTGCCTTTGTTATGCTGCTCTTTTTCGACCTTGGCCGTGAACAACCTGGCCATAGCCAGACGTTCCGGAGTGGGTTGGTATTCATACAAGTACCACAGTGAACCGGGGATGAATCCGCTGGTCCACCATTCTGAGGGAGCGAATATGTGTTTTCCTTCCTTGCTGAAGGAACGCGGCAATTTTTCATTATCCTTGGCAAACGCGGCCATGGCATCGTACTGCTTTACCGCTAAAGAGAGCTGCTTATCCACTAATTGGCCCATAGGCTGCTCCTGGGCGCAATTGCACAACCAGATGGTCATCAAAATAAGCGCCATTATCTTTTTCATTTTTTTCCTCCTACAACTTTTTTTGCATAGGTTTTGAGGTAGCCAGAGCGATGACACGTCCCTGGTTGCCGACAGCACAATAGTAATGATAAACAACATCCTTATATTTAATCATCCAGGGTTTATGGGCATACTGTTCATCCCAGGGCTCAGAAGGGGAAACCAAATGAGGTCCCGCCCATTTCGTCCAGTGCTTCAGATCATAAGAGCAGGCAAAAGTGTCAAAGGCTTTGGGCTGCCAAAAGGCGCCAAAGTAAACCATGACCCAAAGATCACCCATGCGGATGATTTGTGGATCACCGGAGATGCCGACGCCATTATCGATGACCGGTTCAACTCCATATCTCGACCAATTGTGCATATCCTTAGACACGGCCATGCCGATGCGTTCATACCCATCGCGTAATTTACCGTTGTAAAACATGACAAAAGGGAATCCTAAAGATTCGGTTGCGTCGTAAATGACATGACTGCGATAAAGAGTTTTCTTTTCAAACTCGCGCACATCGACTTGATCGCAGGAGAGCACCGGTGCATCAAGCCGCTGCCATTCTTCAGCCACGTGCGGCATATCGGTCCAGGCCATACCGATGGCCAGTGGATCGGTTTCATAGCCTCGCAATGCGCCGCCCAGATAGGAGAACCAATAATGTTTTTCCCAGGAGGAGAGCTGATAGCTCCCTTGCCAGTTAAAATCCTGCAAAGCTACAGAGCCGGCAGCCTGCAAAGCATCCCAATAGCCAGGACGAAAAGGAAGCACTTTGCCCATGGATTGCCAATGCAACAAATCGTCGCTCACGGCCAGGGCCGTTTCATATCCCTGGCCGTCAAAAATGATGTAAATCATATACCAGCGGTCGTTATGGCGAAAAACACCCGGGCAATCGACCATATGCTCATTCTCCGCTTTCAGAACAACGCCGTATTTGTAAGGTGTTTGCAGCTCCTGATAGACGGAATCCATGACCGGCGACGTAACCGGACGCGAGTCGGATTGCATGGAAATAACCTTGCGCGTTGTCTCTTTCGTATTACATCCTCCTAAAAGAATCAGGATAAAACATACAGAACAGATTTGTGCAAGAAATCGAGAAAAAGAATTTTGTGGAAGCAGTGCAGGAAATGATAATGTGCTTGTCAGCTGATCCGGCCGGCATGCAGCAGGTGCAGAAAAGTAAAAAAGAAAACGCATGTCATAATCTCCACAAGAGAAAAGGATCAGGATTTAAAAGAGCATTGGAATAAAAGCTCTGTCTGTGCACAAGGGTGCAAATGCTAAAATGTCGATTTGCTGAAAATCTCCTTATTCGCCTGGTATTTTTCGTTCCATAACGCAACCTCTTGCGGTTCAAACACCTTTACCTGGAAGGAGCGCCTGATCAATTCACGGCCTTCCTGTAAAGAGTCAATCACTTTTTTTGCCATAGCCTGAACAATCACGTTTCCCAGAGCGGTTGCTTCGATAGGACCGGCTACAACGTTAAGTCCGGTGGCATTTGCAGTGAATTGATTCAATAAATCGTTTTGCGAACCACCGCCGACGATATGCAGGGTATCGAGTTTTACATTCTGCATTTTTTGAATTTGTTCCAGTACATGGCGATATTTCAGCGCCAAACCTTCAAAGATGATCCGGATCATTTCACCTTTATCCTGCGGCGTGGGTTGCCGGGTGTCGCGACAAAACGATTGGATCGCTGCCGGCATATCCGGCGGATTCAGAAACCGGCCATCATCGGGATTAATGACGGCCACAAAGGGCCTGGCCGATTGAGCCATACTGATCAGTTGTTCATAGGATTGTTTGCCCTCTTTTTCCCATTTAACGCGGCATTGTTCGAACAGCCACATGCCCATGACGTTGCGTAAAAACCGAATCGTATTTTGCACACCCCCTTCATTTGTAAAACCGGCGGCAAACGAGTTATCATTGATAATCGGTTCTTTGCTTTCAATACCGATCAAGGACCAGGTGCCGGAACTCAGATACGCCCAATTCTTGCTTGTCGCCGGCACTGCCGCAACGGCGCTGGCGGTGTCATGGCTCGCCGAGGCTATGACATCGATTGCCGGCAAATCGCTTTCCGCAGCCAACTCCGGCAAAAGCTGCCCGATAATTGTTCCCGGTTCCGTAACCGGCAAAAAGAGGTGATCAGGGATATCCAATTTCTTTATAAGAGAGAACTCCCATTGTCTGGTGCGCGCATTGAGCAACTGGGAAGTCGAGGCAACCGAATATTCGCAGGTCAATTCACCGGTCATCAAATAGGTGAAAAGATCGGGCATGAACAACATTCGCTGGGCAGCCATCAACAACGGATTTTGTTCTCTGACCATGCTGAACAGCTGATAGATGGTATTGAAACTCATGAACTGAATGCCTGTATGGCGATAAATATCCTCCTGAGGCACTACTTTAAAAGCCGCCTCCATCATGCCTTCGGTACGGCTGTCACGATAGGTAATCGGATTGGCCAGCAGCGTATGGCGTTTGCCGATCAATCCGAAATCGACGCCCCAGGTGTCCACGCCAATGGCCAAAAGATCGCGATGCCCTTGCCGGCCGGCTGCAGCCAGACCTTTTTTCAATTCATTAAAAAGAAAAGGCATATCCCAATAATAATGCTTGAGCATTTTTATCTGAGGATTTTGAAAACGGTGTAATTCCTGTAAGGAAATGGTTTGATCCAGCTGCGCCAAAATAGCCCGGCCACTGCCGGCGCCGTAATCCAGTGCTAAAAATTTTGCACCTGCCATATTCAGTCCTCACCTATTTTTCTTGTACGCTCCAGACACAGACGCCGCTGTCAAAAAGCGGCCGGAAACTTTGACGGATGGGATAGATTTTCACGGATAAAAAAAAATAGAAACAACAGGCGACTCTATACATTCTTAGAGATGCAGCACACTATCAACCGGCGCGGCCCATGAGCGCCTAAAACCAAAACCTTTTCGATATCAGCTGTTCTGCTTGGACCGGTGATCAGCACCATGTTGCCGGTTTGTGCCGGAATGGCGCTAAAAGCCTGATGGAGATCAGCAACCACCTGATCCTGACAAAGAATAAAAATGACGCAATCAGCCAGGAAGAGCGGCATGGTTTCCGGAATTTGATCATAACGAATGAGAAGGGAGCCGGTCTCAGCTACGGCCAAGGTTGCCCGAGAGACCGCTGCGGGTATGACTGACAGTCTTTTTTTCTTATCCTCAGCGGGAATCTGGTTTGCTAATACGGTTTCGATCTTTTGCGTCAGTTGCAGCTGATTTGCCAATGGTTCATCGCAAAAAGCGACGGCGGATAATTTTTCTTCCTCCACCAGGGCGGCAAGCAACGACCGTACTGCTGCCAGATCATCACAAAAGTGGAATTCTCCGGCTACTCTGGATAATTCAGAAGCAAAACGCTGCCACAACTCTTGCCGAGACAGATTGACGCACGCGTTCCGCACCGGTGCGGATTGGCTGCCGTCCTCCGGTTCATAAAAAGGGATCTGCACAGCGTTGTGTACAGCGCCAAGAATATTTTCTCTGGAGCGACTCATTTTTTTCCAGGCTCCTTTAACGATTTCGTTTTCCATTCGTAAAATTGGTTGCGAAATCCCCGGTTATCGAAACGCGCGAAGGCCCGTTCCTTGCCATAACCGGGCAACAAAAAAGAACGGCTCTGCGGCAAAAGCTGTTGCAGTTTGGCCGGGAACCAGGTAAGCAGGCGATATAATCTGGGTTTGGTCACCAGCCAGGAGAACCAGTACATGCCCCAGCGCTCAAGCAACAGGGTTTTGCGAGCTTGTACAACACGACCGCGTAACTTCAGCAAATGATGCGGAATATTTATTTTTACCGGACAAACCTCTGCACAGGCGCCGCATAAACTGGAAAGAAAAGGGGCATGACGACCGACAGACTCTCCCAGATACTGGGGCATAAGCGTGCTGCCAATAGGTCCCATATAAATCCAGCCGTACGCATGACCGCCTATATGCTGATAAACCGGACAGTGATTCAGGCAAGATCCGCAACGAATGCAAAACAGCGTTTCCCGTAATTGCGGGTCAGCTAACATGGCGGAACGGCCGTTATCCAAAAGAATGACATGGACCTGTTCTGGTCCTTCGCCGCAGGTTGTCGCTGTCGGTCCGGCGATCAGGTTGACATAGGTCGATGCTTTTTGACTGGTGGCGCTGGGCGCCAGCAGTTTTAAAAACACCGAAAGAGCAGAAAAGTCGGGAATAACTTTTTCAATCCCCATGACGGCCACATGAATTTTAGGCAGATGA
The DNA here is from genome assembly GCA_964387285.1 of uncultured Cytophagia bacterium. Taxonomy (GTDB): domain Bacteria; phylum Zhuqueibacterota; class Zhuqueibacteria; order Residuimicrobiales; family Residuimicrobiaceae; genus Anaerohabitans. Next base: position 279,906 of record CAYLWO010000001.1, read on the forward strand.
GTGGTCAAATGGGCGTTGGCTTCATTTTCGACAACGCAGAGCACGCCCGGATCAGCCACGGCGAAATTGACGCCCGAGATGCCCATATCTGCCTGCAGAAACTCGGTACGCAAACGGCCGCGGGCGATGGTCAACAATTCCACCGGATCAGCGGTATAAGGGACATTCAGTTTCTGTTGGAACAAGGCGCCGATCTGTTCACGGCTAAGATGTATTGCAGGGATAATGAGATGAGACGGGGTCTGTTCATTCAATTGTATGATATATTCACCCAGATCGGTCTCCAGCGGCTGCCAGCCCTGCTGTTGCAGATACGCATTGAGATGAATTTCTTCCGTTGTCAGTGATTTGGATTTAACAATATGACGCACCTGATTTGCGCGAATGATATCCAGCACGATTTCTCGAGCTTGTTGCGCATCCGCGGCCCAGTGCACCTGGATGCCCTTTTGCCGGCAATGGTCCTCAAAAACCGTCAAATAATGATCCAGGCGATTCATCACCTGACGCTTGATGCGATGCGCCTGATCGCGCGCCTGCTCCCATTCGGGAATCTCATCCAGCAATTTTTGCCGCGATACCATGGTGGATTCGGTCGCTTTACGCACCGCCTGACGCAACGGTTGATCGCGAAGCGCCTGTTTGACGTAGGATTTTATTTTCAATGGAGAAAGAGACATCATGGCGATCTCTGCAGAATTACAGATTCAAACTGGTGGCCAGCAGATCAGCGATGTGCATGGTTTTTGCCTGCAGGCGATGCCGGGACAAGTAGCCGTCGATGTTCATCAGGCAACTTGAATCGGCGCCGATACAGTACTCGGCGCCGCTGGCGAGAATATTTTCACATTTTCGCTGCACCATTGCCAGGGAAATATCGGCCATTTTATATGAAAACGTACCGCCAAACCCACAACACGCATCAGCGTGCGGCATTTCAACAAAATCAATTTTACGAATCGCTCGAATCAACTGCCGAGGCTGCTCACGAATACCCAATTCCCGCGACAGATGACAGGAATCGTGATAGGTAACACGATGAGAAAATTCGCCGCCCAAATCCGTCACCTTTAATTCATTGACCAGAAATTCAGTAAATTCGAATATCCTTTTGCTCAACGATGCCAGTGGGGAGCGCAAAGAATGATCGATATCCAGCTCTTTATAAAAAACACGCACCATGGCCGTGCACGAGCCGGAGGGTGCAATAACCGCCTCTTTGTCTTGAAAAAGCCGTATTAACCGTTCTGCCATGGGAATGGTTAGTTGGCGATAGCCGGAGTTGAAAGCCGGCTGACCGCAACAGGTCTGATCCTCAACGTAGTCGATATCCACGCCGAGATGATGCAGGATTTTAACCATGGACATCGCAGCGCCGGGAAACAGATGTTGCGAAAGGCAAGGAATAAACAGTGAAACGATCATGAGCAACAGACTATTTTAATTGTTTTAGAACCGCTCTGGTAACCTCTTCAATCATGGCCTCTTTATCCGATGAGAGCTTTACCACCGGCGCAGTCTGTGCCGGCTTGGGCAAGTTGCAGGAACCAGAGTCGCTGCACGTCTTGCAATCGCCGGCCGTTGTTATGCCGAAGCGCTTGCGCAGATCATACAGCTTTTCCACCTGCTGCGGATTCAGCACCTGGATGGTGCCCACCTGCATGGCGACAAAAGCGATATGAGCAAAATGTTCCAATGTTTCCATTTTGTGGTAGGCGTTGTACAGGTCTTTACCGATGGTCAGCGCGCCATGGTTGGCCAATAAAAAAGCATCATGATTCTTGACAAACGGCAAAATGGGTTCGAAAAATTCCGCTGTTCCCGGCGTGCCGTAAGCGACTAACGGGATGCTGCCCAGAGCCACGACGACTTCCGGCAATACACACTGATCCAACGGAATGCCGGCAACGGCAAAACCGGTGGCATGCACCGGATGCGCATGACAAACGCTGTTCACGTCCGGACGTTCTTTGTACATGCGCAGGTGCATGAAAACTTCAGACGAAGGCTTTTTATTTCCACCGACCACATTGCCTTCCATGTCTACCAGGATGATATCCTCGATTTTCATAAAACCTTTGCTTACACCCGTAGGGGTAATCAGCACCCGCTTATCATCAACGCGCGTGCTGATGTTGCCGTCATTGGAGGCGACATAGCCGCGCTGATATACGCGGCGACCGATCTCTATGATATCCCGTTTTAAAGCTTGAATAGAGCTTGGCACGATTCAACCTCCGTCCTACTTTTCTGCCTTGCCGGGCAACAGCATTTCCACATCTGTGTGTGGTCTCGGAATGACATGGACAGAAACCAGTTCACCCACTTTTTCCGCAGCCGCAGCGCCTGCATCGGTGGCGGCTTTGACCGCGCCGACATCCCCGCGCACGATCACGGTTACCAAACCGCCGCCAACAGCCACTTTGCCCATTAATTTGACGTTTGCCGCTTTAACCATTGCGTCAGCCGCTTCCACAGAGCCGACAAATCCCTTGGTTTCAATCATGCCTAATGCTTCTTGTGCCATGATGGTACTCCTTTCAAAAGCTTGATGTTGATGTTGGTTATTTATCCGATTTGATTACATTTCTTGAAAAATACAGTACCCTGACAGCGGGCAAAATTTCCCGGTCACTCCTTGCTGCTGCAACCGAGCCAGGACGAACTTTGTTCAAAACATCATCCTTTAACCAAAATGCCGTATACATTATCTCCACTCAAGCCGGCGGCATTGGCTTCATCGGTATCAACATGCATGTACAGGTTTAATTTTTCTCCGACACGGATCGCCACGTTGTTATAGGTCACGCTCGTCTCACCTGTAACTTGCACGCTTACCTTCTGGCCGTGCTGTACGCCGAATTTTTGCGCAGTTGCCGGATCCATATGAATGTGACGCATAGCGCGGATGGCGCCTTCGGGAAGATACAGCGCACCTTTGGGACCGATTACAGTGAAAGGCGCAGAGCCGGTGGTGTTTCCGGACATACGATGCGGCAGCTTCATACCTAAATAAATGCCGTCGGACCAGGCCAGTTCCAACTGGGTTGCTTTGCGAATATCGCCGAGAATGCGCACTTTTTCAAAAACACGGCGATTGGGACCGACGATGGTCACCGTTTCATTGGCAGCGAATTCGCCCGGTTGCGGCAAATCTTTCAGCTTGGTCAATTTTGCGCCGGCGCCGAATAAGGTCTCCAGATGGGCTTGCGTAATGTGCAGATGGCGCGCGGAAATGCCTATGGGAATCCGCATCGGATCCTGTTGCTGCAAAACAGAATTCACCACCTCGCGAACGATCGCTTCGACCTGTTTGGCTAATTCTTCCTGATTCATGAACAATTCTTTCTAAGAATATCATTTTTACTAGGTGTTTGTAGTTCCGCATTCATGCGGTTATTTTTTCCGGTTGAAACCGGAGCTACAAACATGCTTTAACCTATAATGAGAGATTGGTTTTCAAAAAACATCCTTTCGAAGGTTTTAAACCTCCGCAAGGTCCAGGCTAAATATAATTCTGATACAGTTCTTTACTCGGCGCCGGAATGACCACTTTATTTACCAGCAATCCTTTTTCCGCCACCAGGGCCGCTCCCGCATCCACTGCTGCGCGCACGGCAGAAACCTGACCGGTTAAAGTCACGAAAGCCTTGCCGCCCAGCGCCATGGCTAAACGAATTTCCAGGAGCTCGACATTCGCCGCTTTGGCAGCAGCATCAGCTGCTTCCAGCAAAGAGGCCACGGAAAAAGATTCAATCACTCCCAGACTGGCCGTCGGATTAACCACATTGGTTCCAGCCAATGCCGGCAATACTGCAGGGTGCACATTGGCAATCACCATGGAATCGATCACCGCTTCCGGCCACTCCTGTCTGCCGGCCTGTATGCTGGACTGTACGGCAGAAACAGAGCCGCTGATGATCACCATATATTTTCCGGAACAGATGGTGCGGTTGACATGCAGATCAACCTGAGCGGTTTTCAACAAGGTATCGGTTATGGCAATGCCGGCGGCAATGCTGTTTAGTTCTATCAAGCCCAGACTGGACATAAAATAAATTTCCTGATATTTCTATCTCTGAATAGTAATGGTCTCATTGGAAACATGAGTGACCTGACCTTTTATGCTGGCATGGACACAAGCGCCGAGCTTTCCCTCTTGAACGCGACCCAGGAGTTGTCCCAAATCTACCTTATCCCCCTTGTTCACCACAACGTCAGCCGCAATGCCCACATGTTGTTTTAACGGGATACACACCTGCGACGGCTCGACCGTCACTTCTTCATATTCGGCATGATCATCGTATTCTGCAACGCCCAATCGACTGATTAATTGCTTGACCGGGATGCGCCGGCTGTCCTTCATAGTGTGCACCTGCACTGTTTTAGCTCCATCCCATTTGCCTTGTCCTTTTTCGCGCAGTTCTCGAATTCCCCGGCCGCAAGCTTCGCGCGGGTAAAGACTCTCCGGACAGGAGTACAAGGTGCACAATCCGCATTGACTGCAAAGCAAAGCGTGCCGATTCCACAGTCCGCTGCCCATGACGGTAAAACCAAGCGTGCGCATAACGAGATGCGGTTGCACATCATAACCCAGCAGATAGCGCGGACACAGTTCCGTGCAATAGCTGCATTGATCACAGGCCGAGTGGCCGATTCGATCCATTATTTTTTGCGGCTTGTTGTATCTGGCAATCAAAGGGTGTTCCGTGGGTAGAACAATCAGTCCGCCGGTGGTTTTGGTAACCGGCCCCTGATCATCGGCCAGCAATTTTCCCATCATTAAGCCGCTTTCCATTATTCGATATGATGTAACAGTAGGGCCTCCGGCCAACCGCAAGACATCGGCGACTTTCATGCCAATTGGTACACGCGTGGTCAATGGATGTTGAACAGCTCCGGTGATGGTTAAAAAGGTATGGGTAACCGGCAATCCCTGATCTGCAAGATACAGGTTGTATAGTGTCTCGACATTATTCACAACCACGCCGATATCCAAAGGCAAACCCTGTGGAGGAATCAGTCGCCCGGTAATGCCATAAACCAATTCGTATTCGTCGCCGGCCGGATAAAAATCGCCAAACTCATGAACGGTTATCGGTGCAGAGCCGATGGCAGACCGGATGGATTGAATGGCCTGCTGGTTTTTCGATTTAATGCCAAAAACCATTTTATCGGCGTGCACAGAGTCAGCAGCGAGTTGCAGCCCGCGAACCACCTCGTTGCTAAAACGGCACATCAGTTCGCGATCCTTGTGCATAAGCGGCTCGCATTCGGCGCCATTGACAAGATAAAACTCTACCTGTGCCTGCAGTTTCACGTGTGTGGGAAATCCGGCGCCGCCGGCGCCGACAACGCCGGCAGCTTTAACTTTATCCTTAAAGGTCATTTTTATTTTATCTCTGATAACCAGGTCGCGATCATTTCAGCTAATTTTTTCGCACTCGAGGAGTGCTGCGAAAGCAGCAAGAGATTAGCCGTCAAAGGCGCAGGCCTCCGTTTAACGCTGCTTAAATCCCAACCGGCTACAGGCAGCACGTTATTCTGTCTTTTCAATTCAGGTAAAAAAGAAATGGCCAGATCATCGATAACGATCGCTGCAGAATAACGATTGGTCTGCAGGCCCTGTATGATATTTGGCAGAGCATCAACAATTTTACTTCGGTTGCATGTCAGTTTATCAAGATAATACCGCTTGCCATCCATAGCCTGTTGAATGGCCTGCCATTGCAAACGTAACAATCGCGGCGCCAGAATGGCTATGCATTTCGAGCCGGATTGGTCTGCCGTAAATATTGACGACGATTCCCGCTGTAAATCGACACGCAGGTTTTTAAGATGATCCTGAGCTGCTGCGGTCACAATGGCCTTTTCAGCTACCAGTACGGACTGTACGCTCCCAGGTCTTATCGGCAAAACATCGAGCAGCGTAATCAGATGCTTGTTCATGACAAGACTGGCAGGATCCGACTGGCTACTTGTGGATTGCAGACGCGCCACAATCTCGCGCGTGATCACCTGTATGAGTTGTTCTTTTTCTTCCGGCTGCATGGATGGTCTTACCGTCTACCGTTGTTTGGATCAACCGGTTTGAAATCCACACGCTCCACAATTGCGGTGATGATGCTGCGAATGGGAATACGTTTGGACAGCCCCATAATTTCCATGGCCGAACGGCCTTCAGAGGCCACCAGAACGGTTTCGCCGACACCGCACCCGACTGTGTCGACGGCAACGGTAATGCCGGATTTAAGTTTACCGTCCGGATTGATCGGTTTAACCAACATGATTTTGCGGCTCTGATAGCTGTCGTGTTTGACCGTGGATACCAGGCTGCCGATTACTTTGGCCAGAATCATGATTTCTCAACATCCATTCTATCGACCAGTCCGACAATGCTGACGTCGCTGGGTATTTGCCGGTCCGGCAGTGGAAAAGTCGCTTCCGCGCCGCCGACCCAATAAATCAAGTCGTTTTCACGAGAATTGATTATATCCGCGGCAATTAAAGGCGGGCCCATGGCAGCCAATTTTTCATCAACCGGTTGAATGATGGACAGCTGCACGCCGGTCAATTTTTCGTCTTTCGCCGTGGCCCAAACTCGGCCGATAACGCGTCCTAATTTCATGCAGGATTTTTCTTTTCTTTTTGAAAAACCGTTTTGCCGTTCCACACAATGGAATCCACGACGGCAATAATGCCGGCATCGGTCGGCACAGTGGCCAAATCAGCAGCCTGCCGGGCAGATGAACCGCGTGCGATCAACACCATTTCGCCATCGCCGGCGCCGACCGTATCGACCGCCACTAGAAAATTATTGGTGGGTTTGGCATCCGGACCGGTAATATTGAGAATCAACAGTTTGCGTCCGGTTAAACGCTCTGTTTTTATCGTGGCTACTACCGAACCTTGTACAACGGCTAATTCCATTTCTCGGCACCCTAAAATGGAACCGCCTGGAGACGGTCCCGTAAATCCATTTACCCGGTCATTGCGAACCCGTGTTTACGGAGAATGCCGGGATTTCTAAAAACTCATCCGCGTTTGGCTAAAACATCACTCTCATATTTTTTAACTTCATCAAGCCAACTCATGCCGACCGGGATGTCATTCTGCAAGAGATAATAATCCCACACACTGCCAAAAGGCAAACTCTTTTGCTCTTCCAACAGCGCCAGACGTGCAGAGAAATTTCCTTCGTTTTCCAATTGTCGCATCCTGGCAATGGGCTCCAATAAGGCATGCAGCAATGCCTTGATCATACTGCGCGTCCCGATAACCCAGGCGCATACACGATTGACACTGGCGTCAAAAAAATCAAGACCGATGTGTACACGCTGTAAATAGTTGCCGCGTACAATCTCCTGGGCAATGGCCAGCAATTCGTCGTTGACGATAACGATATGATCACTGTCCCAGCGCACACCGCGACTGACATGCAACAACACCTCATCCAAAAACGTCAGCACTGAAGATAGTTTATCAGATATAACTTCGGTGGGATGAAAATGACCGGCATCCAGCGTCAATAAAACTTTTTTCTGTATGGCATAACCGAGATAAAACTCGTGCGAACCAACCACATAATTCTCCGAACCGATGCCGAAAAGCTTTGATTCAACAGCGTCCAGATTGTAGCGTGGATCGATGGTCTCGCTAAACAGTTCATTCAAAGATTCCACCAGAATTTCACGCGGACCTTTGCGGTCGACAGGAATATCTTTATGTCCATCCGGTATCCAGACATTGGTCACTGCAGGCGATGCCAACTCTTTGCCAAAAAAGGCGCCTATTTTTCGACAGGCGATGCCGTGACGAATCCAAAATTTACGGATTTCTTTATCCTGATGCGCCAGAGTAAAACCGCTGTCCGCTTTGGGATGAGCAAAAAAGGTCGGATTGAAATCGAGCTTCAGTTTCTGTTCCTTGGCCCAGCTCACCCAATTCTTGAAATAGTCGGGTGTGATTTCATCACGTTCCACTTTTTTTCCCTGGGTTTCTGCGTAAATGGCATGCAAACTGAAACGATGATTGCCCGGGATTAAACTTTTGGCTTTTTCAAAATCCAGACGCAATTCATCAGCCGTTCTCGCGCGTCCCGGATAGTTGCCGGTCGCCTGAATGCCGCCGCCGAAAAGTGCATCGCTTTTTTCAAAACCAACAACATCATCGCCCTGCCAGCAATGAATGGACACAGCAATTTTGGCAAGCCGCGCCAAAGCTTCCTCTGTGTTAACGCCTAACTCGGCATAGTATTCTTTCGCTGCTTGGTATCGATGTTCGATTCCGGCTTTGTTCGGCATAAGATCCTCACATTATGCTGTTAAAAAACAACTTATAAAAATTGGTTATATAATCGCTCACGTGTGTAATTTAGCTAATCCGCTGACGAATTGCAAGGGAATTTTGCACATTTTCAATCCGTTTTCATTGGAACACAAAGCAATGGAGATTTTATTTTAATTGTTGCCCAAACATGCCGGCAATGAACCATTTTTGAAAAACAAGAAATAAAGCTACCGGCGGAATGAGCACCAGAATGCCGGCAGCGCATAGTCCACCCCAATAGGTGCCCCAGATGCCGAGAAAGGACAGGATTCCCTGCGGCAACACCCGCAAGGATTGTGAACTGGTCAGCGCAAAGGCATACAGATAGTTGTTCCAGGAGTTGATAAAAATGAACAGTGCCACAGCTACGAGTCCAGGACCCATCATCGGCAAAACAATACGGAACAGACTGCCGCAACGGGTACACCCATCGAGGCGCGCCGCCTCTTCAATTTCCACCGGATTATTGAGGATGAAATTGCGCAACATCCAGACCACCAGCGGCAGACTGAAAACCACATTGGCAAAGATCATGGCGGATAAGGTATTGTAGATGCCCAATTTTTGAAAATAAGCCACCAAAGGAACCAGAATGGCAACAGGCGGCAGTAACGGTAAAACCAACAAAAGAATGCCCAGGCCTTTGCCGCGAAACCGCATGCGCGCCAACGCATAGCCGCCAAACACGCCGACGATCAGTGTAATCAAGATGGAAGCAGCTGAAACAGCCAGACTGTTGCGCACATAAACAAAAAACTCGGGTCGGGACAACAACGATTCATAATGAAACAATGTCAGTCGATGTGGAATAAAGCTGACATCGAATTGCTCGGCCAGGGATGTTCGAATTCCCCAGAGAAAAGGATAGAGAACAAACAGGGCAAAAAAGCAATAGAGAAACCACAGCGAAATTCTCTTCAACAACGCCATGCTATTCCACCTCCTTGCCGGTGACGCGCATATAGAAAAACATAAAAACAAGTCCTACCAACAAAAGCAGGATGCCCAAGGTGGCGCCGCGATTGAGATCAAAATTGATGAACGATTCTTTAAAAAGGCGGACCGCCATAACCTCGGTGCTGTATCCGGGACCGCCCTGCGTCAACGCATAGATGGTTTCCGCATCCTGCAAGGTCCACAGGGTGATGGTTAACAGGACAATGAGCAGGTGAATTTTGGTCAGGGGCAAAGTCAAAGTGAAAAATTGTTTCCAGGCGCCGGCGCCGTCCACCTTGGCCGCCTCATAGAATTCTTTGGGAATCATGGAAATGCCGGCAGCCAGAAACAGGGTCATGAACGGCAAGGAACGCCAGACGCTATGATAGACAATGGTTGCCATGGCCCAAAATGGTTCCGTTAGAATGACATGAGAAGTGCCGCTGATTTTTTCCAGCAGCCAGCTTAACGGACCAAAGTTCGGTTCTACCAAAGAGCGAAAAAGCAATACGCTGACCACCGGCGCCACAATCCAGGGCAGCAAAAAAATGCTGCGAAAAAAGGTCGTTCCCCGGCTTTTCCGAGTAATCAACAAGGCCATGATGTAAGCCAGGGGCAATGAAAAAAAAAGGGTAGCGATGACATAGATCATGGATAGTCGAAAATTTGTCAAAAACCGGCCTTCGCTGAGTAAAAAATAATAATTGTTCAATCCCTCAAACGCGGTGTTGCCGGAAAGACTGGTCTTGTAAAAACTCATGATCAGCCCGGACAACATGGGCGATAACAAGAAAAAGAAAATAATGATCACGGTCGGCGCCAGATAGACATACGCCAGGTTTTCGTTGCGAAATTGTGAGGATGCTCTTTTTTTCATTATTCCCCGGCATAACGCTTATTATACTCTTCCTGAAACCTCAGCAGCGTCGACGCCACCTCGGCATTTTTTACCATGATCTCCTGCAAGGCGGCGCTGATGGTGTTGACCAATTCTTCAAAATGGCCGGTGGCTGGCATGCCCTTGCCTTTTTTAACAGCTTTGAACCAAATCTTGTAATAGGGCGTCTGATATTCGGTTTTTTGCCAAATCGAAAGCTGTGCCGGCAAGCCGGCGTCAGGAGACATGGTCAACGAGACAGGATCGATCAACAACTGAATAAAATCGTAACTGATTTTCGGCCATTTCGTCAGAGTATGCATGGAAACGGTCCAGGTATTGGTGAATTGCGCTTGTGGATTGGTCGGGGTTACAAAAAATCCCGCTTTGCTCATCTGACAATCCGGAGTAGGCGGATAACAACCGGACAGCCAGCCGGCCTGTTCCAGCGGTTGGGTCCAGTAACTTCCCCATCCCCAGGCCATGGCTATTTTGCCGTTGAGAAAGGTACGCAGGATGGTATCATCGGTCGTGCCGCTCAAAACCCAACGCGGCGTAACCTGGTATTTGCAGATCAAATCACGAAGAAATTCTGCAGCCTTGATGCCGGCCTCTGACGCGAATACGGCCTGTTTGCTCTTTTCATCCCAAAGATTTCCACCAAAATGCCAGATCAAAGGAGAAAAAGTAATTTCCAGAGTTGCCCGGGATGGGCCGATATAGATGCCCAATCCCCAGACATCAATCTTGCCGTCGCCATCGAGATCGCGGGTTAGTTTTTGCGCATAGCTGACCACTTCGTCCAGTGTTTGCGGCGGTCTTTCCGGATCCAGGCCCACCTGACGGAACATTTCCTTATTATAAGCGCACAGCCGGCTATGCCAGCCCAAAGGCAGACCCAGTCGTTTGTCCTTAAGGATAATATCCTGCCAGGCGCCGGTCCAGGAAAACTCTTCTAACTGCCTTTCATCCCAGTTCATATAGGGTGACAGATCGAGCAAATCGCCAACCAGCAGGTGTTTGGCGAGCAACTGCGGCGAGGTAATGACCACATCATGGGCAATGCCGGCGCGATAATCGGTCATCACCTTGGTGTCGATGGCGTCCCATTTGGATTGTTCGAGTTCAACGCTCATTTCGGGGTGTAATACTTTTAAAGCGTCCACCCTGTTGTTCACCCACTGCACGCTGAGTGCGCCCTGACTGCCGGCCATGGAATCCCACACGTGGGTAAAACGTAATTTGTCATGTGCAGGCTGGCGGCAGGTAAAAAGCAAGCTGCACGGCAGTGCGATGAAAACAGAGTATGCAATATTATATTTTTTCATTTGCATCAGTCGATTCAGGTTTTAACCGGATTGTGTTGAGCCTGCCAGGCGTCCCACTCTTCATATATCGCCCGGGCTGTTTCCGGATTGGCGCCGGCGCCCAATTCGAATTGCACCATGATGCCGCCGGCCGAGTCATAAAGTTTACCGGCCAGCTGACGCACAGCCTCCCGCCCTTTTTCCGGATCCGGCGAAGGTAGAACGTGTTGTCGATCAATTTCTCCCCAAAAGGTTATGCGTCCTCGAGCATGAGCGGCCAGATTGTCCAAATCCATGCAAAAGAGTTGCGAGTTTATCGCATCCACGCCGATGTCAATCAGATCCGGATAGATCTCTTGAATATATCCGTCCGAATGCATGAATACTTTTTTCCCATGCGCTTTCGCCAGATCGCAATAATCCTTATAAAGAGGACGAAAGAGTTCGCGCCAGATGCGCGGCGGTATCAACAGTTGGTTTTGGCTGCCCCAATCGTCCATAAAACGGATGCCGTCCACATTGGTTTTCATCCAGAATTCCATTTCGCGCATATAGTACTCATGAATAACGCGCAACAGGTCGAGCACGCCGCAATCAGGGGTCATGATGTCCAGGTAGGTGTTTTCGCTGCCGCGCAGGAATTGATATCGTTCCCAGGGACGCGGGCACATGGCAGCCAGAATAAAATGACCGGATTTTTCGCAAAAACGGTTAACCGTGTTTACCGCCTGCTTTACGCGGGCTCCGGCCGGCAGCATTTCATTGGGCGGTTTCACGTTCCGCCAATCTGCAATATCGGCCAGGATGGGCGTGCGAACTTCACCGTGAACGCCCGCCTGGATATTGAAAAAAACACAACCCCAATCATCGACATATTCGCCGACGACATAGGGATCTCCGCGCAACACCGTGGAAGGCGCATACACATTAGGCGCTTCGATGATGTCATTGGGATATTGTTTTTGCAAATCGGCGACCTGATCAGGATAATGGAGCGTCGCCCAGGGCAAAAGCCACATATCGCGCGGCATGCGTGCTGGATTTTTGAATTCAAGACATTGCAGCACCAGTTCACGACAAGTTGAAGCCATGATAACGAATCCTTAATTTACTAGCAGCGTTTAGCGTCATTACAATTTTGCATTCCAGGCAATCTCGCCGGTTTCGACTGACCAATTTGTGCCAAAGAATCCGGCCGCGGCAATGCCGGCGGTGCCCTGTTGCACAACACGCTCATCAAAAAGCAAAAGATCGGGGAAGGCATAACCGGGAAAAAGATAGGGCCTGGCGTTGGTTAATCGCATGCCGATCAAACCGGAACCACTCACTGCGCCAACACAGGCCCTATCGCTGTCTGTTCGCGGACGCAGGAACAGGCAGGCATACCGCTTTCCTGTTAATTTTTTGTCGCCGACCCGCACCCAGCCGTTGCCGACCTGCACCGGACTGGTTTTCAACAACTGCGACCAGGCCGAATTGGTCTTATTGTTGCCGTATAAAATAATATTGCGCTCCGGAAATTGCGTCGCGCTAAAATCATCATCGCGTATGACATCGATAGAACCATTGCCCTGGTACCAGAACTGTTCCGCATCATAACGCGCCTTATCAAATGCCCATTGATTTTCCGCTGCCGTGCCGTGGGAGCCGAAAACTAAGACCATGTTATGACGAAACAAATCCTTAAACATGCCGTAACGATGGGATCCTTTATCCGCGAGAGAAGGCTTTTGTATGCTGGTCCATTTGCCATCCCGTTTTTCCAGATAAATTTTATGACCGGTCACTTCCAGGTTGGGTAATTTTTGACTATCTAGATCCACAGACACCGAAGGCGGGTCAGTCAGATCGGCAAGGTCGAACGACAAACGGGAAATATTGTCGGTAAAACCGACAAATCGATTCTGTCCGGGATCAAAGCGAATGTTGGCCGTACTTTTACATAATTGCTTTTCTTGATTATCTATGTTGAGCCAATAATATTGCGCAGAGAGGCCGGGATTGGGCGTAAGAAAAACAACCTGGCGAAGTCTGTCAGACAACGGACGACAATGTCTGCTGAAAAAATCAAACAGCGGCGGCCAATCTACACAATCGGCGCCCGGTTCATCGGAGAAATCCCACCAATGGCCGGCCTTCGGCTGTTCATGATAGATATGGTCTTTATGGAAGGCCTGCAATTTTTCGACCATTTGCCGAGATTGACCGACCAATACGTTATCATCGTCTGTACCGTGCAGGACATAGACGCCCAAATTTTGGTAATTTTCTATCAGGTCAAAAGTTCTGCTGGTGATATTTATTCGTTTCATCAACCTCTGGATTTCCGTATCCTCGGCGATCTCTTCATGTATACGATAGGTCCAAAAGCTGAGCCAACCGGCGCTGGGCCCCAATGCGGCAAATTGATCCGGGTACAGAGCACCAAGAATCCAGACGCCATGACCACCCATGGAATGACCGGTCAGATAAATCCGGTTTGAATCGATATTCAAGGAATGCCGAGCCTGCTGCAGCACCTCCAAGGCATCCAGTCGCCCCCAATCCTCCCAATTGAATCCGTAAGGGCGGCGATTGGTGGGACAGACAATGTGAGCCCAGTCTTTTTTTCCATAGGCGTTAGCCTGGTTAATGGCTTCGACGCCGGCGCCATGTACCGACAGCACGAGTGCCGCAGGCCGGGACGCGTTCTGTGCCGGATTGACCGCATAATACTGTACGCTGCCGTCGATATCGCTTAAAAAGGTAATTTTACGCGTCTCCTCCGGCTTGCGGATGGAAATCGGTAACACGATTTCATCCAGGACAACGCCGGGATTACTGGTCTGCATCAATTTTAAACTGATTTTAGCATCACCGGATTGTTGCGGCGCCGGCCCTTGCAGCCTAAAACCGATTTTTCGAACACTCATGGGCTGAATAATAGGCGCCGGGGTGGTTACCGACGGGTCGCCATCCACTCTGCTCACGAGCAAAAGATCAGATGACGGACGGTCACTTGCATTAACCACGACAATGGCCGCATGAGCGTCATAGCTGCTGCGGGCAATCAGGTCAGGCAAAGTCACATCGCGTTCATTGAAAAAAATGTTCTGTGTTGTTGGCAACAAAGCAACCTTAAACCTGGCGGTCCTGCCGCATAAAAAAAGCAGCTCGTTTTCGCCCCGGCTCAATTTAACCGGCAGCCGGCAATAATCAAATCGCGGACTCCACGCCTCGAATGTTTCCGAATCCTGATAACGATTTCCGGTACGCGGGACGCCGTTCACATACGCCATTTCATGACCCATGGCATAAAGCAGCAGAACCGTGTCGTTGGCTGTGTGGCACTTGAAATGGATATAACCGAGTCGCAGTTTGTCATGGTCAAACCAACCGGTGCTATCACACGTCATCAGCTCCCATTGGCTGGTAGCGCCGTCTGAAAAGGTTACCGTCTGGCCGGCTTGCGGATGCAGACGTTGGTTGAACAACAATTTTTCTTCAATGGGATCAACGCCGACAACGGACCGGCGATAATGATCCGGCAACCTGCAAAAAAGCCCTTGTGTCAGGGTGCCGGTTTGCGCATGAACAATCTGCACAAGCAAAAAGGACAGAATTAAAGAACGATAGCGATAGGCTTTCATAAAAAATCCAAATAATTTCCACGATTCACCCAATTTATGAGCATTTTGGGAAAATTACTAATTTTTTCTTAAAAATATCGCATGAGATTGAAAAACAGCGATAAGAATTAATGGTTTTGCGGAGAGGCGGCTCTCTGTCCATTTACAGCGCCCTGCCAGCCATAGGCATCGAGGGACTCGGACAGGACAAATTTTGATTCGGTGATGGCCTGACGAATGCCGGAGACTTCAACAATAACTAGGAAATTATTCGGAACGCATTTGCACGTGGCAACAAGATGCTGTTGCAAATGGGCTAACAAATCGTGTTCAGTAAGATATCGGCAGGCTTCCTTGACGCCGATGGTGAAGAAACTGGCGATCAATAAAATCGAATTGCCGCGCGGACCCTGCCACTTTATAATGATGGCATAGTCTTTATGATAAGCGTCCTCGTTGGACAGCGAAGCATAGCTGACCGTATCCGGACCGACCAGATGGAACAGGATCCTTTCACGCAGGTCGTAACGCAAATTGGCCAATTCGACATAATGCGACAACAGTCCCAGTGATTTCATATTGCCGATAAAGACCATGTTCTGTTCTTCTATGGCGGTAGCGGTTAATTGGGACGAACTGCGCATCATCAACGGTCTGGGCGATGAATTAAGCACTTTAATGATGCCGGGCAACGACCACATGCACGCATAGGGGAAATAGGTTTGTCCGGACGGTTTGACAGTAGGGTCGTTCTGTGCGTAGACCAGATAGCGCATGTCTGCTTCCGTATTTATCCAGGTATCTCTTATATGCACAGATCGTTTATCAAAGGGAATGGTTACGGTATAGAAAAAATGATCGCCGCAGACGATCATGGTTTCATTTTTATTGTTAAAAAACCCACCCCAGATCGGATCTTGTTCATCAACAATTTGATATTTGCCGATTTTTTGATTAAAGCGCAAATTTTGTACAAGCAGAAACAAGCATGCAAAGGATAGCAGCAGCAGCAAAACCGGATATAATTTCAGTTTTTTCACCTTTTCACGTATCCAGACCGACCATTTTTTCCTTTCGGCAACATCGATCACATGAACGAGATACTGCCCTTTGGGAATTTCCACGTGATAGCGGTCCGCTTTGCCTTCTGTTTGATAATAGTCATCCAGTTTTTTGCGCAAATTATGGATATGCACCCTTACCAACGGATCATCGCCCGGATTAAAATGTTGATCTTTGTTAAACACCTGGGCGGCAATGGTCATCTCTTTTGGCGTAATTCCTTCCATGGAACAGTTGAGCAAAAAGGTCAACAAGGCCTTGCTGTGCTTGGAATTCTTGAAAGCTTCACTTTCCAGTAAAGTGGATTCGATTTCTTTATACAAATTTTTATTGAGCTTGATCATTACAGTTACCGTCTTTATTCATGCATTTCAAGATCGGTGCTACTATCCACTTTGGCGCCGATGATTCTTTTTTACCCCCGTATAACATTTTTAACGTCTGTTAAATAAGTTAAATAAATTATTTAAAAACAACAAGAGTAATTTTTTAATAATTACAGATAAGCAGAAAAGTATATTAACTGTTAATTTACTTGATTGGCATAAATACAATGAGTATCATTACTTGCTAAATGTTTATTCTCTAAAGCACTTCCCACTGGCAACCGTTCACATAATTCGCCATTATCACAAAGGACAAAGGAGTTTTAATGACAATCAAATTGAAACTATCCTGGGTCGTCCTCTTCTGTGCTATTGTCTTCACGGCCATAGTTGCATACGCGGAGCAGATCGAAGGCAAGGTAACTGATGCGTCGACCGGCGCGCCGTTGGTGGGCGCCAATGTTTTTCTAAAAGGCACGGCCATAGGCACTGTTACGGATTTGGAAGGCAAATACGCCATAGCCAATGCACCGCCAGGTGATTTTATTTTAGCAGCGACCTATATTGGTTATGCCCGGTATGAGAAAAACGTCACCATCGGTGAACGCCACTTGCGTGAAGACATCAAGCTGGTTTACAGCATGGTCTCCATGCGAGAGGTCAACATTACCGCCCAGCGCGAAGGACAGGTAGCAGCCATCAACCAGCAGATATCTGCTGATCAAATCGTCAACGTGGTTGCAGAAGAAAAGATTCAAGAGTTGCCTGATGCGAATGCAGCCGAGTCCGTAGCCCGGCTGCCGGGCGTTGCCCTGCGACGGGACGGCGGCGAAGCGCAAAAAGTTTTCATCCGCGGTTTGGATGCAAAATTTGCCACCATTACGCTCAACGGTATAGAGATTCCGGCAACCAACAGTGAGAACCGGGAGGTTGATCTCAGTGTTATCTCACAAGATGCTTTGTCAGGCATCGAATTGTACAAGGCGCTGACTTCGGATTTGGATGGCGATGCGATTGCCGGTACTGTAAACCTTGTGAGCGGCAAAGCGCGCGAGGAACGTAAGATCCGTATGGATTTTATCGGTTCTTATAACGGGTTAACCCAGTCCTATGATCAATATAATTTGGTCGGCAGATACAGCAACCGTTTTTTTAACAAAAAACTGGGGTTTCAGACATCTGCTTATGCGGAAAAACGGGATCGCAGCCGCGAATCGTTTGTCGATAGCTGGTCCATTCCGGCCAATAAAGATTTTCGAATTGCCGGCCTCAGGCTTGGCTATACGTCTGAGAAGAGGAAGAGATACGGCGGGGAGCTGTCCTTTGACCTGGATACGCCGGATAAGGGCAGTATCAAAGTGATCAACATCTTCAGTCAAACCTCGCGCAACCTGTTTACCAGCAATAAATCATTTGCGGCTTCGGGAAGCATGGTGGAATACGATCCCCAGGCTATCGACAACACAATCTACACCTTTAATAATTCAATCATCGGGCAAAACAATGTAAAGGGATTTAAAATAGGCTGGGCTCTGGCACATTCCTATACGAGGAACGAAGTGCCTTTTAACCATGTAATCCACTTTGATGAAACCGGTTCAACAAAATCGGGTATGAAACCTATCGGCAGCATCGATACCTTAAAAATGCCCGGCAAGTATCTCATCCCCTATGCCTGGAATAATTTTTCCATGGCCGGATTATATGATGCCGTTTTTGAAAGAGATGAAAGCGATGAGCGCAACCTGGTAGCCAAATTGGATGTCGAACGGCCTTTTAACCTTGGCCGTTTCATTGCCGGCCATGTTAAAGCAGGCTACAAATTTCGTGATAAAACCCGTCATCGCGACAGCGATTATTGGCGGGCGCCATACTGGATTCGTTACACACAGCAATATACGGTAAACGACAATGGCGAACTCGTTGCCAAGGATTGGGCAAATTCACTCTGGTCAGACGGCTGGAACGGCACCCTGATGGATTACTTGAAGGGTCCACCCTATCCCTCAAAAACCATTAATAAGGATTATCTGCTCTATCCGCTCATAGATGAACAGCTGGTGCGCGAGTGGTATAAAATGAATAAAAACGGCGTCAATGCGGCCAGAGTCAATTATGAATATGTTTATGAGCTCGCCTGTAATCGCGATAAATACACGGTAGATGAGATGGTCAATGCCGGCTATCTGATGACCAAACTTAATTTCGGCCAGATTGTTACTGTGATTGCCGGCGTCCGCTACGAAGAGGAGAATAACACATACAAGGCCAAATTTGCCCCCAACATCAACGGCTTTTTGGAAAGCCAATTCTGCAACATCATCGATACGACCGCCACTTTTATCAATCGCCAATGGCTGCCCAATTTCCATTTGCGTTTTAAACCTTTGCGCTGGTGGGATATGCGTCTGGCCGCCACCAAGACCCTCTCCCGTCCTGACTATCAGATGCGGTTGCCGGCGCTGGTTGTCAGCTATCATGACCAGGAAATCGAGCAGCGCAATCCGAATCTTAACACAGCGCAAGCCTGGAACTATGACGCCAATATGTCATTCTATTCCACAAAATATGGCTTGTTAACCATTGCCGGATTTTACAAAGAAATTGAAGATATTTTCTATTGGCTGAACGACATTACCATATTGAACACGTCACAGGCGGACAGCCTCGGACTGCCGAGAAAATTCGGGCCCTATCGCGGCTTTGTGATGGACAAGCCTGTGAACACGGACGACACCCGAGTATGGGGTTTTGAAATCGATCTGCAGACTCATCTGGGTTTTCTGCCTGGCCCTTTGAGCAATATTATCATTAATGCCAATTATTCCAGAATCTGGTCAGAAACCTATTACCCGCGCTTCAAGCTGGTAACAATTCCGGGTAAATTCCCACCAACCTCTGCGCCGAAATATTACTTTACAAAAAGAGAGCTCTATGGGCAAGTGGATTATGTCGGCAACGTGGCGATCGGCTATGACCTTGGCGGTTTTTCCGGACGTCTGTCCGTCTATTTCCAGGGACCTTTCCTGGAAGGAATCAGCACATTTGACTATCTAGACGTATATCGCAAGAGCTACAGTCGTTGGGATCTGGTGCTCAAGCAGCAGATCTCGAATAAAATTGCCGTCTTTATGAACGTGAACAACCTTACCAATATTATCGAAGGCAATTACTACGATTTTCGGCATTTGGACCAAGGCGGAGTAAGAACTGGAATCATAGGAGATCTCGGCGTTCGTTTGACGTTATAACCAAATCCATCGGTAGGAGGCGATGGAACATTCTGTTTTTAGGCAATGAGAAGTTCATCCATAAATCCGGATACCTTCTCAAAATGTGCACTTTTTTAAGTGGTCTGTTAAAGACCGAGCATTTTATCACTAGGAGGCCAACATGAATTTTATCAAAGTTGCTACCATATGCGTCCTGGCGCTTTTGGCAACCTCAGTTTTTGCGGAAAGAATAATCGAGCCGACCGAAGGTTTTGTCAATGAAATCATCGCCGCCGATACCCTGGCCGGCAAAGTAAGGAACAATACGACCTATGTTTTTAGACGCGGGGCCACCTATTTTGCCAATTATAGAATCGAGAACGTCGGCTGGAAGATGACCCTGAAAGCGGAACCCGGCAATGGACCGCTGCCCATTATCCGCGTCTGGCCGGACGGCACCGGCGCCGTCAATCAGGTGATCTATGGACGTGATGACGTTTATGTTTACAACCTGGTTCTGGACGGCATGGGGCCTGATTTGAATACGACCGAACCGGATCCGTTTTTCAAAATGAACGGCCAACTGCTTCGCGCCGATGCGCCGGGCAAAGTGTTTGTTCTGGACGGTTGTATTATGAACAACGCGGCCCAGGTGTTGATGCGTTCCAGCAGCGGCAACAGCAAAATTCAAATGACCAACTGCATTATGGTCAATGCCGGCCAATTGTCCAGCAACGATCCGGGCAACGGCCGTTGCTTTGACTTCCGCGATGCGGTAACGGATTCACTGATTTTGCGCAACTCTACTTTTGTCAACGGCATCGACCGTGTTATTCGCCACCGCGACGCCAACAAAAAGAACAACATGCTCGGTTATGTTGAAATCAATCATTGCACGTTTGTAAACTGGTTGGGCACCTTTGGCATGTTCATGCTCGGCGATCTGGGCTCCAAACTGGTCATGACCAACAACCTGTTGTACAATCCGATGATTCTGGGCTGGGATATGAATGATCCGTGGCGCGTGCTCGAGTTCGAATTGCCCGGTGAATTCGACGCCAACGGCCATGGCATCATGACCATGCTGAACGATGAACCCAATGAAACCGTCACGCCCACCTTTGAGGTGCATCATAACGTTGTGTGTTACGAACCTGATGTCGTGCAGTACATGCAGCAGGTTAATGTGGTCAAGGCGCCGTTTACCACGCAACGCATTCTCGGCAAACTGGATGCCGGACTGGGCACCCCGGTTGTGGAAGCTTCGGTTACACTGGCCAACATACCCAAGAGCGGCCTGGATATTGTCAAGTGGTACCACACCACCGGCGATCCCGCCAAGCCGTATCAGGGCGCTGTCACCACCGCGGATGTGGATCTGGATCGACGTTCCAATGCCTATTGGGATCAAGAGTTCAATTGCGGTTACACGACCGATAACATCGCTTTTGCCGGATCAGACGGCAAGCCGGTTGGCGATGGCAATTGGGCCAGCACCGCTCCGGCTTTGAAAGAACGCATCATCGAGCCGACCGAAGGTTTTGTCAATGAAATCATCGCCGCCGATACCCTGGCCGGCAAAGTAAGGAACAATACGACCTATGTTTTTAGACGCGGGGCCACCTATTTTGCCAATTATAGAATCGAGAACGTCGGCTGGAAGATGACCCTGAAAGCGGAACCCGGCAATGGACCGCTGCCCATTATCCGCGTCTGGCCGGACGGCACCGGCGCCGTCAATCAGGTGATCTATGGACGTGATGACGTTTATGTTTACAACCTGGTTCTGGACGGCATGGGGCCTGATTTGAATACGACCGAACCGGATCCGTTTTTCAAAATGAACGGCCAACTGCTTCGCGCCGATGCGCCGGGCAAAGTGTTTGTTCTGGACGGTTGTATTATGAACAACGCGGCCCAGGTGTTGATGCGTTCCAGCAGCGGCAACAGCAAAATTCAAATGACCAACTGCATTATGGTCAATGCCGGCCAATTGTCCAGCAACGATCCGGGCAACGGCCGTTGCTTTGACTTCCGCGATGCGGTAACGGATTCACTGATTTTGCGCAACTCTACTTTTGTCAACGGCATCGACCGTGTTATTCGCCACCGCGACGCCAACAAAAAGAACAACATGCTCGGTTATGTTGAAATCAATCATTGCACGTTTGTAAACTGGTTGGGCACCTTTGGCATGTTCATGCTCGGCGATCTGGGCTCCAAACTGGTCATGACCAACAACCTGTTGTACAATCCGATGATTCTGGGCTGGGATATGAATGATCCGTGGCGCGTGCTCGAGTTCGAATTGCCCGGTGAATTCGACGCCAACGGCCATGGCATCATGACCATGCTGAACGATGAACCCAATGAAACCGTCACGCCCACCTTTGAGGTGCATCATAACGTTGTGTGTTACGAACCTGATGTCGTGCAGTACATGCAGCAGGTTAATGTGGTCAAGGCGCCGTTTACCACGCAACGCATTCTCGGCAAACTGGATGCCGGACTGGGCACCCCGGTTGTGGAAGCTTCGGTTACACTGGCCAACATACCCAAGAGCGGCCTGGATATTGTCAAGTGGTACCACACCACCGGCGATCCCGCCAAGCCGTATCAGGGCGCTGTCACCACCGCGGACGTGGATCTGGATCGACGTTCCAATGCCTACTGGGATCAGGAGTTCAATTGCGCCTACACCTCCGATAATATCGCTTTTGTCGGATCGGACAAGAAACCGGTTGGCGATATCAATTGGACTTCAACGATCACATCCGTAAAAGTGAACAATAAAGTACCCGATCAATTCTCATTGCAGCAGAATTATCCCAATCCGTTCAACCCAACCACCTCGATCGGGTATTCCATTGCAACGACAGGCAAAGTCACACTTAAAGTCTATGATGTGACAGGGCGTTTGGTCGAAACTCTGGTGGATCACGTACAAAGCGCCGGAAATTACAAAGCCACTTTCAATTCGCGGGATTTACCCTCCGGCTTTTATTTCTACATGCTGAGCACGAACAAATCCGCTATCACTAAAAAAATGCTGTTGATTAAATAACCGCACGCTTTATAAAAAAAGGTGCTTCGGCTATAATCGAAGCACCTTTTTTTGTTCCAGGCAAAAGACCATTCCATTTTACACTTACTGTTTCCCGAAAACTCTGAGGATTCTTTTATGTACGATAAAATTAACAAAGAGGGTAAATTTCACTCCAATCTCTTTCAGCCGGTCAATCGACGAGAGTTTATTAAACAGTCCGGCATAGCCGGACTAATCGGCATGACGACTGCAAGCCGCGCCGCCGGTTACTTGAACGCGGACAAAAAAATCAGAATCGGAATAGTCGGCGGCGGTTTCGGCTCCAGCTTTCAATTTCACGAACACCCTGACTGCATTGTGGCGGCAGTCAGCGATCTGCGCCCGGAACGATGCAGTAAATTGATGAAGGTGTATCGTTGCAGCAAATCCTATCCGTCCCTGGAAGAAATGGTCAAGGATAAAAACATCGATGCCATCGGTTTGTTCACGGAAGCGCCAAACCATGTACGCCATACCAAACTGATTATGGAACACGGTAAACACGTACTGTGCGCCGTACCGGCGTGCTGGGCTACGCTTGAAGAGGGTGAGGATTTGTTGCACACGGTGAAGAAACATGGGCTCACCTATATGATGGCTGAGACCAGTTATTACCAGCAGTTCACCCTGTCGGTGCGCCGCATGTATCAGCAAGGTGATTTCGGCGATCTGTTTTACTGTGAATCCGAATATCAGCACGATGGTCTGGAATCGTTGTATATTGAAAACGGCCAGAAAACCTGGCGCTATGGCGTTGCACCCATGCATTATCCCACTCATTGCACGGCCCACCTGGTCGGCGTGACCGGCGAGCGGCTTACACAAGTCAGCTGTCTCGGTTGGGGCGATGATAGTCCGTATTTGCAGGACAACGTCTACCAAAATCCATTTCACAATGAAAGTGCATTTTTTAAAACAGATCGCGGCCATGCGTTTCGCGTCAATGTCTGGTGGAAGGGCGCTCACCTGGGCGGCGAACGCGCCAACTGGATCGGATCTAAAATGAGTTTTTATGCCAGCAACGGCAGGAGCAAAGCGGCCCTGGTAAAAAAAAGCGGCGTTACCGGAGTGGATGATGCCGGTTTTGCACAAAGCAAACCTTATCTGGAAACATTTGAGGATAAGCAGTGGTGGGCTACAGAGTTATTGCCGGAGCCGCTGCGTCACAACAGCGGACATGAAGGTTCACACTCCTTCATTACGCATGAATTCGTCGATGCGCTGGTGCATAACCGTAAACCAACGGTGGATGTCCTGGAAGCGCTTGCCTATACGGTGCCCGGCATCGTCGCCCATCAATCGGCGCTGCAGGGCGGCGCGTTGCTTAAAATACCCCAAATGAGCTGATGCACTAGTCCGGCTTCTGCAAACGAATCGGATAGCAACTTTGGAATGGCAGTAACATTGCGGAAAGAAAGATCGTCCCTGCTCGGGAATTGGCCAACCCTGTTCATTCATATACCGTTTCCGTTGGATGGCAAGAGCGGAGACGGCACAATAGAATCCCGCAGGGACATCGTTTCTTTAAGAGCATTCAGCCTATCTGCTTGCGTTTCAGATTTATGTTTGCTAATTTATTGGCAGGTTAAAAAACCGACGCCTATTCAAGGCTGTACATTGGCAGACTAATTTCTTGGAGTAGTGTATGAATAACAGCAGACTAGTCAAGACTATTATTCTCTTATCACCATTGGTGTTTTTCATGTTTTATCCGAAATCGTTTAGGCCGGTTGCGCATCTCGCCGACTCGTGTTCGACTTTTGTACTGAAAGAAGATCACTGCCACCTGATCGCTCACAACCTGGATGACTATATCAAAACCCCCGGACTGATCTTTATCAACAAACGGGGCGTGGCCAAAGAAAATATCACCTGGTCAGACCTGAAATCCTTTTGGGGCAAGGACGAATCCGGGCTGAAATGGATCTCAAAATACGGATCCGTGACCTACAACACCATTGGCAAGGAATTTATCGATGGCGGCATGAATGAAGCGGGCCTGTACGTGGGCGAAATGACTTTGTTCGGCGCCAAATATCCAAATGACAAGAAAACGCCCAAAATGTATCATCATCAGTGGATGCAATACCTCCTGGATAATTACTCAACTGTCAATGAGGTGCTCGCCAACCTGGCTAAGGTAAATGTTGACGGGCATTGTCAATGGCACTTTTTTACAGCCGATGAAAAAGGCGACGCGGCCGTCATTGAATTTCTTGAAGGCCAGACGCTAATTCGCACGGGCAACGATTTGCCCTATCCCATTCTCTGCAACCGGACCTATAACCGCGAGTTGGACAGTCTCTATCTATTTCAGGATTTCGGCGGTAGGCGGCAGGTTGATTTTGCGGATTCGGTATACGAAAGAAGATTCGTCTGGGCGGCCAAAATGCTGAAGGATTATTCGGCGGATACGTTACATCCTCCCGTAGATTATGCTTTTCGCATCCTCAAACAGCTTGATTCAGGGGATAACAACAAATGGTCCATAGTTTACGACGTCAAAGCAAAACGGATGTATTTTCACACCGTGGAATCGCGCCGCCTCAAAACCGTAGATATGAGTCAATTTGATTTTTCCTGTGCAACACCGATAATGATCTATGACATCAACCGCGACGCTGAAGGAGATGTGACAGCTGATTTTATCCTCTATACCGAACCCTTGAACAAAGAGTACATAAAAAAATTCTGGGAGCAGGTAAATATGGGATTTTTCTGGGGGCTTTTCAAGCCCGGTCTCGTCGCCAACATGAACCGGTACACGCAGAATTTTAGCTGTACAGAGAAATGATGTTCAAAGACGCCGACTCTCTCGGTCCTGCATCCCGCATAGAGGCCCATTCGCGGCATTAAATATGCAACAAGAACGCTGATATACAAACAAAAAATTAAATCAATATTTTTTATTGGCATGTTGTTCCGCCTACTTGTTGGAAAAATTTCCGGCTAAAACCGCCACTACCGGCCATGGTTACTTTTTGGACAACCTGGATCGAAGCGCCCGGGCATTATCGCATCTGGGATTTGTTGAGAAAAGAATACAAGCACTTTTTATTTCATCAACAACATCTTGCCGATTTTTACTCGATTTCTGCACTGTAAGTGAATGACATATACGCCGCCTGGTGCATCCGCCGCATTCCAGACCACACGATGCTCACCCGCCGGCCGCCGGCCGTTTACCAAAACCGCAACCTCCTGCCCCAGAGAGTTGTACACCGCCAATTTGACTTTTGCAGTCTCAGAAAGTGAAAAAGAGATCGTTGTCCGGGGGTTGAAAGGATTAGGGTAATTGGCAAAGAGATTAAAATGTTCTGGACTCCTAAAACCCCATTGTTCCACCACGTCGGTTAATCGACCAATTTGGTAGAGATTCGCACCACCGGGAAGGAATTTCGCATCAAAAGCCGCAAGCCCGCCGTTGGGATTGATCGGAACAGGCTGCCAGGCCTGGTTTTCAAGATCGTAAAGCGATATTTCATTGACACAGGGATCGACCTCAATGCGCACCGTCTTTCCTGCGTTATAATCCTTGTTCATCAGCATCACATAATCAGCGCCGCTGCTGTCGCGGAACATGCCGAGCAGCAAATCAGCGGACGGAGAGGCAGATCGCACCAAGGCGCCCGTCGGAAGGGCCTTGGTGCCTTCCGGCCGGCTGTTGAGATGATAAATTGCGGTGGATTCGAGTTGCATCAAGATTGGCGCGTAGGCCATAATTTCTGAATTGATTTGTCGAATAGCTGAATAGACTTGCTGGCGCTCCGGGCAATTCATAAAACCAAACGGGCCGCTTCCCCAAGAAAAATAGACCAGGCAAGTGGCGCCATAGGTTAAAGATGAATGAGCCAGCCAGCGGAACTCGCCTTCATGCAGCGTCCGCCATACCTGACCGCCCTCTGCCAGGCTGCCGATGGCTTGAATGATAATGCAAAAAGGCACATCATATAAAAGCGCGTATTTTCGAATGACTTCCAGGTTCATAAAATAGTCGTAGCCATCCCGATTGTTGATAAAAAAATTGTAATGGTCATAGGACAACAGCTCGGGCTTGACAATCTCCATAAACAATCGCACATGCTCATCATAACGACTCTGCGGATCAGTTCCGGAAACGCCCAATTGCTCCGCGTTAGCATAGGTAGGAAAAAGGTTGATATAAGCCACGCGCTGTGGATCCCGCTGTCGCAGATAATCGACCACCCTGGCCAGGTTGGCAAAAGCTTTGGCATTGGGTTCGTCCGTGATATGATAACCGATAATAGGACGAAAGGATTGGAAAGAATCGATAATCGGATCCAGTCCTGATAGATCATCATCGGTGATCTCTGGTGGAATTCTATCCTCCGGTGCACGAATATCCCCCTTGATCTCCTGACTCACGTCTAAAAAGGAAATCAGATTATGGCTGCCAATAAAATTCACCGCCTCTGCCGACGGGTGGACGGTGGCGGTGGTATTGAAATGAGCATGCAAATATTCGGCATACGCCGCTTCGTTTTGTTCAGGCGGACCCCAGGCGGAGAGAATAAAACGATCCTGTGTCCACGAGCGGTCGACAAACCTGGCCCGAAATCCGGCTGTGGCACTATCTGTTGTGTCCGAAAAGACCCGTGTTTGAACATTGAACTCTCCTGTGACAGCAGATCGCATGCTCCAACGCAGAGTATCCACTTGCTGCGCGGCCAATCCGCTGCGCAACTGAATTG
The DNA here is from genome assembly GCA_964387285.1 of uncultured Cytophagia bacterium. Taxonomy (GTDB): domain Bacteria; phylum Zhuqueibacterota; class Zhuqueibacteria; order Residuimicrobiales; family Residuimicrobiaceae; genus Anaerohabitans. The sequence goes on from CAYLWO010000001.1 coordinate 307,359, forward strand.
GAAGCCCCTCGACCAACTCAACAGGATCCGGCAGTTCCAGCTCAACCTGATAACGGTCAAATGCTCTGTCGCCGCTGTTTTTCACAACAGCAATGACTGGAATCCGTTCGTTTTGTTTAAGAACGGTGCGCAATGGAATGGTTTTCAAGTTAAAACGGGCGCCGATGGCAACGATGCGAAGATAATCGATGCAAAAGGACGATGATGGAGGGGCATTGAGCACAAATTTGCTGATCGACACGATGCGGCCGCGCCAGCTCTCCCGGGTTAATACAGCTATTTGATACTCGTGAAAAAGAGTATCGCCCTGGATAGGTATAGAAATCCAGCCGGTTTTATTTTGTTCAGTGGCCCAGTGGATCTGGAGGATGGAAGCCCCTGGAGATTTAAAACGCAAATCGATAAAACCGAATTCAGCCGCATCGATGGAGACTGATGGGCCGGATAGAATGGCATTGTAGCCGTTGGTAACGACGCAGAGCCTGCCGTTGGCGATTGTCATTCCGGCGATGGATCGTTGCGCCTGCCACCCCTGAGCATTCCCGTCCTGGTTGAATTCCCAGGCCACGCCGATTCGCTGCGCAAAAAGAGGATGAGCGGAGAAAAGGGCGATAACGCCTGCCACCAACGGCTTGAGCAGTACATTTTTCAGGATAAACCTCCACAAAAATATTAACTCCGGGACTGACGGAAAATGGCAATGACCACAAGGAGAAAGATACTAAACGGAAATTTGACTTAAAATTTGATTCTGCAGGGGCAAAAAAAAATTGAGGAAAGCATCCTTTGACATACGCTTAATACCCGGCGATTTCCCCATTATCAGGGTGCAAAGCCATATCAGGCATCTTTGCTTTAAATCTGAAAAAAATTAGCCAATACAAATCTGAAAAGCAAGTAAAATTGCTGTAAAATATGCAATCAGGCGATTACGTCTATTTTAAACACGACTCTATTTAAACAATCCCCTTTTTATTTCTGCACAGTTTGATCCCGCAGCGATATCGCCTGATTACATGTTTTTAAGGAAATATGCTTGTTTTTCAGGTTTATATTGGTTAATTTTCCGCCAAGTAAAGGCGGTAAGGGGGCCCGATATGGCTTTGCGCCCTGCATATGGGGAAATGGCTAGGTATCATACGCCTAACAGAGGACGATTTTCTCGATTTTTTTGACCCCAAGTAAAATCAAATTCCCTATCAGTTTCCCCATAATTAAAGATCACGGCAGCATCATGTATCATAATCTCGGAACCGAAACGCCCAATCATTGGGTCTGTTTTGATTTATGGGGGACAAAATCGAATAAAGATGCGCCGGTAAGATGAACCACGCTATACGCCGGCGATAAGATGCAGGTGAAAAATCCGGGGCTGATGAAAAAAATGGTGCTGCTCCGATAACAAAAACGGAGGAAGCCATGGTATCCTTACTAAAAATTCTTGTCATCATGATCCTGCCGGCATGCGCTGCCTACACTCAGGATATCCCTCAATTTGAGGTCGCCAACAATACATCTCTGGGCATGATTCCTGTCCTGTTGGACCGCTGGGGATGTACGACAGCTGATATCGACCGCAACGGGTGGCCCGATATTTATAATTATAAATGGCGCGGGATGCTAGATAGTCAACTCTATTTGAATCAGAACGGCTTTTTTACGGATATTTTCATGAATTCTCCGCAGCTCGGACAGGCTGAAAGAGACGGATACGCTGTGCGCACGCCGGTTTTCGCCGACTTTGATAACGACGGTGACCGGGATATGATGATCGGTTTCGATTATACGCATAAAATGTTCCGGAACGATGACAATGTCTTTGTGGACATTACCGAACAGCTGGGAATGGCGAGCAAGGTGCCTGGTTTCGTCTCGGTGTACGGCTATGAAATGAGCGCCTGGACCGACTGGGATGGAGACGGCGATCTGGATGTATTGATGGTTCAGACCAATAATCCGGATTATATCTTTTATCGGAACGATGGCAATAAATTCGTCGACATTGCTGCGGAGGTAGGTCTCAAAGGACAAAATGTACTGGGAAACAATGCAGACCGCGGCTATCACACCACCCGAATCCAATGGGTGGATTGGGATAATGACGGCGACGCGGATCTGTCCGCCGGGTATAAATTATTCAGAAAAGAGGGCGGATTTCTGACAGAAGTTTCCCGGCAAGTCGGTTTTCTGACCTATCAGGGCATCCGTTTCTGCGATTGGTTCGACTACGATGTAGATGGCGATCTGGATTTCTTCATCCAGGGGAGCAGCTCAAATGATGAAATCTGGCAGAACGAGGGGGGCACTTTCGTGAACGCCACTCACCAGACGACTCTTGACCTGTTCACCAAAGCGACCCAGGTCTCACTGAACATCGGCGATTTCGACAACGATGGTGACGAGGATGGCTTTTTTTCGATGAGCAACTATGAGGATATCGATGCGCTGCTGTTGAATGTCGAAGAAGGAGGAGTCAGAAATTTCATCGATGTCGCACAATTCGCCGGATTTTCCGTCGTCGGAGACCGTAAAGGAGCCGCGATCATTGATTACGATATGGATGGCAAACTGGATGTCGTCAGTTCATCGATGGATTACGGCACGATCGTCTATCACAATCTGGGAACAGCCACACCTCGAAATTGGGTGGGTTTTGATCTCTGGGGGACCAAATCGAACAAGGATGCTCTGGGAACCTGGGTCACCGTGTTCGCCGAGGGTAAAAAGTACGTGCGCTATACCAAAGCAGCCAGAACCTGGAAAATTCAAGACAATCCTTTCGTTCACTTTGGCCTGGATGTGGCCACCACCATCGATTCGGTCGTCATCCGTTGGCCATTGGGAGATGTTCAGGTATTGAAGAATGTGGCGATCAATCAGTATCATAAAATCGTGGAAATCACCGATACAAGTGTCTGGGCAAGCAACATCAAACATCCCGAGCTCATGATGCTGTCTCAGAATTATCCGAATCCGTTCAATCCTGAAACCAGAATCGAATTTCAATTGCCGGTAAATATGCACATCCTGCTGGAAATTTATAATCTGTCCGGACAGAAGGTCGTCACATTAATAGATGGAAGTCAATCGGCCGGAAGTCATTCCGTGATATGGAATGGAAGAGACGATCAAAATCAAATATTGCCGAGCGGTATGTATCTGTATCAAATATCGACTGATCGTACAACATTGATGAAAAAAATGCTGTTCATCCGTTGAGCAGCAGTTCGGCGGCATGAAATGGGATACAAAAGACGAAAATTTTTTAAAAGGGAAAGCCAAAGCCCGGATCATCGTGGAGAAATCGCGATGATCAGAGTTTCAGGCTTTGGAAGTGAGCTGGTATTACCTTCATAACTTGGCTGATTGTGACTACGGCTTACACGAAACCGGGAGACAAGCATCCTCGCCGGCATTGAAATGAAATAATAAATAAAAATCTCTGAAAAAGCAAGATTGATAGACCATACATGTCTTGCAGGCGCCTATAAGACGGCTTTACAGCGGCTGCGGTAATATTAAAACCCATCTTTAGCAGCCATCCGCACCGGCCGTGGGTCCGGTGGAGTGTTTTTGTCCTCTATCCTACCTTTCCTCGTCCTAACATCCATGCCGCAACCGCTCCAGAAATTGTCATTATCGCCGCACTACATGCATAATCGACAAATACACTTGCTTGAGAAAAAAAGTTCGATGAGGCATAAAGTCCAAAGTTGACAGAGGCCCAAAACAGAAGGCCGATTATGCATCCATACTTCAAGCCTGAAGCAAAGGTGGTCGCACCCGACCATTTGATGATGGTCGTGATCAGAAATCCCATCGCCAATGACGTCACAGCCATGGCCCACATAATCAGTTCATTGGGCCCGCGGTGCAGTTGATTGACGAATTCTTCCGATCCGGCGGGATGAGAACGAAAAAAGTCCTTCAAAAACAAAAAATATACAGCAGAATGCAGCAAAAGGTTAGCGACTGTCGTCACCAGTCCCGATATGATAAATTTTATGCTCATTGGGGTTGCCTTATAACTGGTAATTAATTTGGTTTCTGTTCTTTACATGCA
>CAYLWO010000001.1:311521-337975 GCA_964387285.1 uncultured Cytophagia bacterium
ACAGCATGCGCTTTGCGAAACGGCAGGCCTTTGCGCACCAAATAATCGGCCATATCTGTGGCATACAGCATCGGATCCAGTGCTGCGGCCATGACTTCTGCATGTACCACGGTGGTTTTGATCACACCGCCAAAAATATGCAAGGACAGTTCAGTCTGTTCTATGGAATCAAACAGGGCCTCCTTGTCCTCCTGCAAATCGCGCACATAGGCTGTGGGCAATCCCTTCATCAGTGTGATGAGTTTGACCTGATTGCCGATGATGCGGGCAGTTTTTCCGCGGATCAGCTCCAGGGAATCGGGATTTTTTTTCTGCGGCATCATGCTGCTGCCGGTGGTATAGGCGTCATCCAGGCTGAGAAAACGGAAACCTTCCGAAGACCAGATAATAAAATCTTCTGCTATCCGGCTCAAATGCAGCATGATTTGCGAACAGATGTAGCTGATCTCACAGCCGCAATCCCGATCCGAGGTGGCATCGATGCTGTTTTCCGTCGGCGCCGCAAAGCCGAGCCGTTGCGCCAATTTATGACGATCAATGTTAAACGCTGCACCGGCCAAAGCGCCGGAGCCTAACGGCATGGTGTTGCAGCGTTTTTCAGCCTGCGTTAATCTTTCCGCATCGCGCTGCAACTGAAAGAACAGGGCCATGAGATAATGGCCGAAAGAAATCGGCTGCGCCTGACGCAAATGGGTATAGCCGGGCATCACTGAGGAGATGTGTTTTTCAGCCAAGGACATCACCTGCGTCAGCACTTCCATGGCAGCAGCTTGCAATTGGCTGATATGATCCAACAGATAGAGGCGCAAATCCGTGGCCACCTGATCGTTGCGGCTGCGACCGGTGTGGATGCGAGCGCCCAGATCGCCCAGCCGTTCCGTAAGCCAGCGCTCGTTGGCAGAATGAATGTCTTCATCCAACGGTGAAAATGCAAGTCTGCCGGCGACAAAATCAGCACGAATATTCTCCAGAGCGGCGTTTACTTTATCCGCTTCTGCCTGCGCATAGATGCCTGCGTCAACCAGAGCAAAAGCCCATGCTTTATTAACCGCAATGTCGTACTCGAACAATTTCTGATCAAAGCTGAGCGAATAACTGAAACGCTCCATAATCGCTTCAGTGGGTTTACTGAATCGACCGGACCAGATTTTTTCACTCATAATCAATCCCGTTTGAATTTGAATCCGGCGTCATCCTGACCGCTGTGTTTCTCCCATTCCCCCTGCACCAGTGCGCGAACGGTCAGCGGCAAACCAAAAAGGTTGATAAAGCCCTTGGCGTCGCTCTGGTCGTATACATCCTCTTGACTGAAAGTGGCAAAATCTTCGCGGTAAAGGGTATAGGGCGACTTGCGGCCGGCGCTGATGATGTTGCCCTTATAGAGTTTTAAACGAACCGTGCCGGTTACGTATTTTTGCGTCACGGTGACGAATGCATCCAAGGCCTCGCGCAGGGGCGTGTACCATTGACCGTTGTAAACCAGTTCGGCATAACGCGGCGCCAGCATCTCTTTTTGATGCATGGTCTCGCGATCCAGAACCAGGGATTCCAGTTCTTTGTGGGCAAAATAGAGCACGGTGCCTGCCGGCGTTTCATAAGCGCCGCGGGACTTCATACCGACCAGACGGTTTTCAACGATATCGGCGCGACCGATGCCGTTGGCGCCGGCGATTTTATTCAGTTCCTGTACCAGCGGAACTGCAGCCATACGCTTGCCGTTGAGTCCTACGGGCACGCCGGCTTCAAAATGAACTTCGATCAAGCTCGCTTTATCCGGCGCTTTTTGTGGAGAAACCGATAACACGTACATATTCTCTTTCGGTTCATTCCACGGATTTTCCAAGTCGCCGCCTTCGTGACTGATATGCCAGATGTTGCGGTCATTGCTGTAGATTTTTTCCTTGCTTGCTTTTATCGGAATTTTGCGTTTTTCAGCATAGGCTATGGCATCTTCGCGTGAACGAATGTTCCACTCCCGCCAGGGCGCGATAATTTGCAGCTTGGGATTAAATGCTTTATAAGTCAGTTCGAAACGCACCTGATCGTTGCCCTTGCCGGTGCAGCCGTGTGCCACCGCATCAGCTCCTTCAGCCATGGCAATTTCAACCTGACGTTTGGCAATCAACGGACGCGCAAACGAAGTGCCTAACAGATAGCGGCCTTCATAAATGGCGCCGGCTTTGAGCGTTGGCCAGATAAAATCTTCGACAAAAGTCTTGCGCAAATCTTCTACATAACATTTGCTCGCGCCGGTAGCGATGGCCTTTTCTTCCAAACCGTCCAGTTCTTCTCCCTGTCCCAAATCCGCGGCAAAGGCGATCACTTCACAACCATAATTCTCCCGAAGCCAGGGTATGATGATGGAGGTGTCCAACCCGCCGGAATAGGCTAGCACCGCTTTTTTCGCTTTAGCTTTCATGTATCGCCACTCCTTATTCAATAGCAAAAATAAAAAGCGACCGCTCAACAGTCGCTTATTCAATTCAATTGTGATTAACAAACTATATTTTATGAATTTTTACAATAACTATCAAGAAAAAATATTGCATTCCGAGATGCAGAGAACGTCAAGAAAAAGTTGACTGGCGCAAAGGCGTGAAGATCGCCAAGTAAAAAATTTAAGGGTTTTTCTTTGCGCCTTGGCGTCTTGGCGGGAGAATTTTTAAAACCGTTTTTAAAAGCGATCAATACAGCTTGCCAACAACAGCAAATGCGGCAATGCGCGCACCTGTCCCCAGTCCTGCCAGGATGACGGCAAATCCAGTAAAAAATCCGTGGCTTGCTGCAGGCCCTGGCGATCAACCCAGCGAAATCCAGAGATGGCTTCCGTCTCATCCACTGGTTTTGGCGTAAAATGGGCAACACGGCTGTGAAAAAGATAAGAGACAAACGGAATCCGGTCCTCCGCATATGTGAATGTGTAAAACAGCACAGTCAGAGGCTGATATGTTTCAAGAATCAGTCCGGTCTCTTCCAAAGCTTCGCGCTGCAGCGCATCCAGAACCGGTTCGTTCCCATGAATACCGCCGGTGAGCAGTCGATAAACACCCGGATAGTAAAATGATTTTGTATGCAAAAGAAATCTGCCCTGTTCATCTTGAAATCCGAGTACAATCTCACCCCGCCTATTATGCAGAGCCAGGGCATATTCGCGAGCGCGTCGTTCCGACACGGACACCTCTGCATGTTGAAACAGCAGATGAGGATTTTGGGCAAGCAGATTTTCCACCTCTGCTTTTCGCCAATACGGTTGATGCAATTTCAGGGCCAGAGCGTCCGGTAATGTAATGGATGTCATCATGAATTTAATGCTTTGGCCACGGTACGGCCAATTTCTGCGGGACTGAGACAAACATGTACGCCGGCATTTTGGAGCGCTGCCATCTTTTCCGCTGCCGTGCCTTTGCCGCCGGCAATAATGGCGCCGGCATGGCCCATTCTGCGGCCGGGCGGCGCGGTTTGGCCGGCGATGAAACTGATCACCGGTTTATTCATCCGGCTGGAAATAAATTGTGCAGCCTCCTCCTCAGCTGTACCACCGATCTCGCCGATCATCACGACGGCGTGCGTCTGCGGATCGTCATTGAACAAGGTTAGTGCATCCACAAAAGTGGTGCCGATAACAGGATCGCCGCCAATGCCGATACAGGTGCTCTGTCCCAAACCCTCCTGACAGATCTGATAGACCGCTTCATAGGTTAATGTTCCACTGCGCGACACAACGCCGACATGGCCAGGTTGATGAATAAAACCGGGCATGATGCCGATCTTGCACTCACCGGGCGTGATGATGCCCGGACAATTGGGTCCGATCATTCTGGTTTTGCGTGATCGTAAATATTCTTTTACCTGCAGCATGTCCACGATAGGAATGCCTTCGGTAATGCAAACCACTAAATCAATTCCGGCCTCAGCTGCTTCCATTACCGCGTCCGCTGCAAATCCTGCAGGAACAAAAATGACTGAGGCGTTGGCGCCGGTTTTCTGCACAGCGTCGCTGACCGTATCAAAAATCGGTACACGATTTTCAAATATTTGACCGCCTTTGCCCGGCGTGACGCCGGCGACAATTTGCGTGCCGTATTCCAGCATTTGTTGCGCATGAAAAGAACCCTCGCCGCCGGTAATGCCTTGCACCACCACGCGTGTATTTTTATTTACAAGAATGCTCATACCTGCTCCCGATTAATGGGCCAATGCCTTGACGACCATATGCGCTGCTTCCGACAAATTATTAGCGACATGAAATTTTAATCCGGACTCTTTCAGCATCACGGCGGCTTCTGTTGCGTTGGTGCCTGCCAACCGAATTACCACCGGCGCCTGCACGCCCACTTTTCCCACTGCTTCTATAACTCCCCTGGCCACACGGTCGCAGCGGACAATGCCGCCGAAAATATTGATGAGTACGGCTCTGACTTTGGGGTCAGATAAAATAATTTTAAAACCATTGGCGACGGTTTCGACCGATGCGCCGCCGCCGACATCGAGAAAATTCGCCGGTTCAGCGCCGGCCAGTTTGATGATGTCCATAGTGGCCATGGCCAGACCGGCGCCGTTCACCATACAGCCGACGTTGCCGTCCAGTTTGATGTAATTTAAATTATACTTCGACGCCTCAACCTCGAGCGGCGCTTCTTCGGCTAGATCGCGCATGGCAGCTATGTCCGAATGACGTTCCAGAGCGTTGTCATCAACGGTCACTTTAACATCCAGGGCCATCAGATGATCATCCGCCGTTATGACGAGAGGATTGATTTCCACCAAAGAACAGTCGCAATCCAGAAAAGCCTGATACATGGAATTGAACAAAGCCGCGGCCTCTTTAAGCAAACCACCCTGCAAGCCGAGGCTGAAAGCCATGCGCCGCGCCTGAAATGCGCGCAAACCCACGCTGCGATCTATATACTCCTTGATGATTTTTTCCGGATGCTTTTCCGCAACCTGTTCAATTTCAACGCCGCCTTCGGTGCTGATCATAAAAACCAATTGCGCTTTGGCGCGATCCAGCACGAGTCCGGCATAAAACTCTTTTTTTATTTTTTCGACTTGAGTAAATAAAACGCGTGTGACGATTTTACCCTCGCTGCCGGTTTGCGGCGTAACCAGTTTCATACCGAACATTTTTTGTGCAGCAGCGATTGTCTCGGCTTCAGAATGGGCCACAATGATGCCGCCTGCTTTGCCGCGTCCGCCGGCATGAACCTGGGCCTTAAGGACAAGGCTCGCCATCTGCATGTCGCGGTAAATATCACGCGCCTCTTCAGCAGAAAACGCGACGCGTCCTTTGTGAACCGGAACGCCGTATTTTTTCAGCAATTCCTTGGCCTGGTACTCGTGAAGTTTCATTTCTGCTCCTCGGCAAATTATGCATCAAGACCGATGTTGTCCAAAAAAAGATATTCGCATGTTGCGCCGGTTTTTACGAAAATTTTTCCGCCTGTAGGCGGGACTATATACTCTTTAAAAATATTTGTTTTTAATACTCTTGCTTTTTGTACGCAGCTGAGAACAATCAGTGAATTTTGCACAACCTCGATCTAGTTAAATTTTAGTATTAATCGATAACCTGAAAAATCTCTTCCAGCGGTTTCTTGTCACGTGATCGAGGCGGCGCTGCCGGTTTGCCCACCGCAACAAAGGCAGCGAGATGCCAAGGCTCTTCGATCTGTAACAAGGCCTGCAACTCTTTTCCGGCAATCATCAAACCGCTGAGCCAGCAGGCGCCATAGCCGAGATCAACGGCGGTCAGCAATAAATTTTGAATAGCGGCGCCGATGCTCTGCACGTCCGGGAAATTGCGCATGGCGTTAATATCTTTATGTTGAATATCCTTGAACATGAGCAATTTGTCCACCATGGCCTCATAATTTTTACTCGTCACGGCAATCAAAGCCGGCGCGTCCTTGAAAAAAGTAGAGTAATACTCTAGGGTGTTTTTCACGCCCTGATCACGAGCATTGTCGCTGTCAGGAAAGAGCTCATCCAACTGTTGTTGCACGGTCTGCGCCAGCTTTTGCAGCAACGCTTTATTGGTTATGGCGATAAACTTCCACGGTTGTTCATTGTTGATACTGGGCGCCAAACCGGCGCGTCGCACCATTTCACGCAGATCAGCAACCGGCGTCGGCGCAGAGGTAAATTTGCGTACACTGGCGCGCTGTTCAATCGCATCGCGTAATTGCATAGAGGTTCCTTTCAATAAATACCCTATTAATCCGTTATCGCTTGTCGGGCAAGCACTGCCGGATCGATTTCTTTATTCAAAAAAGGCTTTAAGCGAATTGAATAACCATCGGCAATGGGGAAGGTTCGATACTGAGGTAAAACAGGATTTGGCGTATCCCCCACCCCGGTGACGCGATGCAACAGATTAACGATGGTCGTTCCTGATCTTTTTAGCTGAAAGGTATAACAGGCGCGATGCAGATTGTTAAAGGGCGTGACACTGACGTTCATTTCCGGCTGTGCTATAAAGAGCAAACCAAGCCCCTGCTCATCGGTCAACGCAGCCCAACGCACCTCGGTTTTATTACCATGTTCCATGGGTCTGACATAAGGAACATATTGCTCCTCGACGCTGCCGGAGTAAAGGCCTATTTTGGCGCCGGTCTTGCGATCAGGATAGGTTTCAATGGGCCCACGTCCGTACCAGGTTAATTGCTTGAAACGTTCCGGCATCTGCAGCTGTATGCCCATGTGCGGCAGCCAATCCATAATCAGATTGCCGAACGGCGTGATGTGATGGTTAAATAAAATATCACCGGCGGGATAAATATCATAGGTGTAGACGTTGTCGAATCCTTCCGGAACGTCCGGCGCCTGGCAACGGGTCGTGAAAATAATACGCAAAACGCCGCCATTTAGATTTTCCATGCCGTAGGACAGAGTGTTTTCAACCATTCGATCCAAACCTGCACGCCACCACTCTTTTCCTTCCGCTCTGCCCCACTCCACATATTCGTTGGAAATCATGGCGCGCCATACATTGAGCTGGGGACCGTTGCTGATCAAGTCCTGTTGTTGGTATTTCATGGCAGAAAGGCAGCCCTGCTTTTTATCAAAAGCATACTCAAAATTACTACCTTTGATAATAAATGATGAAGCATCCTCAATAGCAACAGCCGCCGGCGTAGAGATTGAACGCTCGATCGCGCGATTGTTGGCTGTTACCGGCAACTTGCATTGTGCAAAGGCAACCTCGTGTCCGACAGGAATGCCGGGCCTTGCTGCAGATTGTTGAAAGGAAAGCGTCAACCAATATTCCACTCCCGGCTGGGGTGCGGTAATCTCATAAGGGATGGTTATCACGGTATTTTTCTGCGGAGCAACGTCCAATTTTATTTTTCCGTTTTGCAGTTCTTTGCCGTCAGCTGCCAGTTGCCAGATCACGTCCAGTTCGCCCAGATTGGTGAAAAAATAGCGATTGTTGATTTCGAATTTAGCTCTGCCCGCATCAAGGACGCGCACCCATACCGGTTCATGACTTTTTTTCATTTGCCAGAGTTCCGGCTGCGGCGTGCGATCGGCAAAAATAACGCCGTTGATCAAAAAATTACTGCTGCCATAGCCGATATAATCGCCTTCATTTTGAAATTCATCCAGATCAAGCCACAGAACGACGCCCATGGTCGGTGCTTTGGCCGGATTGGCGATTTCTTCCGCTGATAAAGCCCTGTTGTATATAGCAGCCTGGTCGTAAATCGCATTGGAAATCCAGGTCTGATCATTATCCAGGTGTCTTTCCGCATTGCGTCCCAGATTGATCGGATAATGGCATGAAGTAATTTTTCCCTTATGCTCTTTCACAGCCAGCTGCTTGCCGTCGAGATACAGAACAAGCTGTTGGCCGTTATAGACGCCGGCAACCGTGTGCCAATTATAATCCCAGTCGCCCGGAACCGGCGCTTGAACGGTGATGTGTTTATTATCATCCTGAATATAAAATTCCAATTTAGAGGGATCGATTTGCGCCAGGCCGAATTGATGATCGCCTTTGGTCAACAAGGGATTGGCTGAGTAGAAACCGCGCGGATATACGGTTACCATCACGGTCAGTTGCGCACCGGTGATATCCAGGCAGGGATCATCATACAGTTCCACCCAATCATCGACACCGCTGAGTGCGACGGCCTGGCCCGATTTACCGGCCACTATTTGCGGACGACCGCGAAAAACAGCCTGTGTATGAAATCGAGAAGCATCCGGAGTTGAAATGATTTTTTGTCGCAATCCCTGGTCCACCCAATCCCAGACAAAGCCACCTTGCAAACGGGGCAATTCATAGATGGTTTGCCAGAATTCATCAAAATGTCCGAGACTGTTTTCCATGGCATGGGCATACTCTCCCATCACCACCGGCTTGCCCGGCCCCCGGCCAATTTGGCGCAATCGCGCCGGCGTAGGATATCGTGGGCCAATGACATCGGCATAAGGCGCTTCGCCGTCCGGAACATTGGATTGATGATACAATAATCGGGTTGGGTCGACCTTGCGGGCATACTCGTTCATCATATAATGGACATGCCCCAATCCGCATTCATTGCCGGTGCTCCAAAAAATGACGCTGGCAAAATTCTTGTCCCGTTGCACCATATGTTCAAAGCGATGCATAAAAGAAGGCTCCCATCCCGGAACATCAGCCAGCCAATTCTCTCCCTGATGGCATTCTGCGTTGACTTCGTCACAGATATAGATGCCGTACTCGTCACAGAGATCATACCAACGGGGATCATTGGGATAGTGTGAATGACGAACCGCATTGACGTTGAACTGTTTCATCAGCGCCAGATCCTTGCGCATCATATCAACGGTTAAGGTCCTACCCAATTCCGGATGATGCTCATGACGATTGACGCCTTTGAAATCCACTGCCTGGCCGTTAATGAGAATCTGCTCATTACGCACCTCGATTTCCCGAAAGCCCATTTTTTGACTAACAACGTCGACCACGCTGTTTTGCCCGTTTAAGAGCGAAAGCACCAGGGTATATCGATGCGGTTTCTCATCGGACCATTTTTTAGGATTCTTGATCACCTTGAGCAATCTGACACGTGCCGCATCTTTGGCTTTAACCGTGGCCGATGTTGTTAATTGAGCAACAGTGCGTCCGTCGGCATCATATAAATCCGCCTCAATTTTGTAAGGATTAGCCATCCGGTCTGTGTAATTCATGATTTCTGCGTCTATGGTGAGCGTGGCATCGCAATACTGCGCATCCAGATCGGTCTTGACAAAATAATCGCGCAGATGAACCTGGGGCACGCTATAGATATAAACCTGCCGGTAAATGCCGCTGAAACGCCACATATCCTGGTCTTCCAGATAACTGCCGTCGCTCCAGCGCATCACCTGCACCGCTAATACATTTTCACCATTCCGGAGAAAGGGCGTGATATTAAATTCGCCGGCGGTCATGGCATCTTCATCATAACCCACATAGTGACCATTAACCCAAACAAAGTACGCTGATTGCACACCGTCAAAATGCAACAGGATTTGTCGTCCCTGCCAATCTTTCGGCAAGCTGAAAATCGTACGGTAGCAGCCCGTCGGATTGAACAGATCAGGAACGCAGGGCGGGTTATAGGGATCAAATTCCATGGGGATATTGCGATAAATGATATGATCATATTCCTGCATTTGCCATGTGCCGGGCACTTTAATATTGTCCCATTTTTCCACTGAAAAATCCGGATTAAAGAAACCATCCGGCACTTCTTCCGGACGAGGGACCCATTTGAATTTCCACGTGCCGTCCAGGGATTGCAAGAAAGGAGAACGTTGCCAATCGCATGTTTTAGCCTGTTCGCCATCGACAAAGGGCATAAGCGGGACATGGGGCGGTTCCTGGTTTTCAGCGGTCATGGCCGGATTTTCGATATAGCGGTTGATATCGTGGATTTTTTGCGCGAAACAAAAACCGGCGATCACCAGGATAAGGAAAAAGATCTTTTTCATTAAATCACCTCAAGTAGCGTCGTGTCAGAATATTTTTTGAAAAGTCATGCGAAATACGTTGTGATTATGCTTTTTATCATGTCCGGTATACAGTCCGATGGAACCGATTCCGGTATCCAGACAAATTTGACCGCCCAGGTAATTCATCGTCATGCCTTCAGCGAAGGAATACCCTTCAACCTGAGGGCCGATGGAAAGGCTGTTCAAAATGCGGTAGAGAATGAAATCCCTGTAATAATAGAACGATTCCTGTTCTTCGAAAGCCTTATTAAAATAAAGATTCCAGCTTTCAAAAGAAATAGTTTTATTGTAATAAATCGCATATAACTCGTAAACCAGGTGCGAAAGCCGTGCCCCGCGTGAAGAGGATTCGCTGATTTCAAAACCGATTTGCGGAATAATTTGCAGTTGTTGAAAATGAAAATTGGGGCCGACATCGATCTGGGCAAAGCCCAGCGAAGACATCTGGAAAACCCACAGCATGCCCACGCTTTTATTAAGCGGCGTCTCATAGAACAGCCAGGGATTGATGCTGCTGTTGTGATAGTCCACACGCAGGGTATAGGTGGGTTTTATTTCCTGCGCCATCGCCACACCGCCAAAAAAGAGCAGCAACAGATAATAACCGGTTTTCCGATTTTGCATGGTGATTTTCCTTTCTACAACTATCATTTTGCGGGCCTTTTAACCATATTGCCAATTAAAAACAAAATAAAGCTAGATCGAGCGATATGTGCTCGAAAAAAAAACCTTGCGAAGGTTTGCAACCTTCGCAAGGATACGGCAATCGCTCAATTTTCGTTTTTCTTTTTTATCAACGAAAAGAGCTCATCCTATTTGCGCATTATCTCGCCCCCTATTTGCGCAATGAGTTGCCATGCAGCTTGCACATGCCGAAATTCCATATGTGTTTGGCCCACGCATAACCGTAAAACAATACGATCATTAATTTTAGTATGAGTCAGATAGAGTTGGCCGCTTTGATTCAGTCGATCCAGTAAACACTGGTTATCCGCATCAGAGCCGGCTAACCGAAAGCAGACCAGATTCAGCGGCGGCGGCAAAACCAGTTCAAAATGAGAATCCTGTCGTACCCATTCACTGAACTGCTGCGCCCACTGTACATGCTGACGAATATGGTGCTGCAGTCCGATTACGCCATAATGACGAATAACAAACCACAACTTCAATGCCCGAAATCGTCTTCCCAAAGATACCTGCCAATCGCGATAATCAATGACTGCCCCGGATTCCGTCGCTTTATTGCGTAAATATTCAGGCAGAATGGTCAAAGCCTGTATGAGCGCTTTACGATCTCGAACAAAGAAACAATCACAATCAAAATTGGTAAACATCCATTTATGAGGATTAAAAGCATAACTGTCGGCCAGGTCCAGTCCGGTAAAAAAACCACGATACTCCGGGCATACGGCTGCACTGCCGGCCATGGCGGCATCGACATGCAACCACAAATTTTCTTTTTGACACACGTGCCCGATTTCGGGCAAAGGATCCACACCATTTGCGGATGTTGTGCCAATAGTTGCAGCAACAAAAAAAGGTTGCAAACCATTGGCTCGATCCTGTCGAATAGCTTTAGCCAGAACATCAGGACGCATGGCGCATTTTTCATCAACATCAATGATGCGTAGATTGGCTTGACCGATGCCGGCCATTTTAACGGCTTTTTCTATGGAAGAATGGGCCTGGCTGGAAGTATAAGCGACCAACCGGCCATTACAGCCATGTGCATTGCTTTGCAAACCGGTAACCTGTTCCCGTGCCGCCAGCACGGCGCAAAGCACCGCGCTGGATGCGCTGTCCTGAATCACTCCTCCGCCGGTTGAATTGGATTTGAAATGAGCCGGCAAGGCCATGATGTCCACCAGCCAATCCATGACATGGGTTTCCAATTCCGTGCAAGCCGGGCTGGTGGCCCAGAGCATGCCCTGCACACCCAGGCCGGCAGAAAGCAATTCACCGAGTATGGCCGGATAAGAAGTGTTAGCGGGGAAAAAAGCGAAAAAGTTGGGCGACTGCCAGTGTGTGATGCCGGGCATAATGATCTTTTCCACATCCTGCATCATGTCCGCAAAGCTCTCTCCCTGCTGCGGGGCCTGATCCGGCAAAGCGTGGCGAATGGCGCCTGGTTTGACCTGTGACAACACGGGCAGAGTCTCAACCGTTTCATAGTAGTGTGCGATCCAATCAATCATCTCATGACCGTAACGTCGGAAATCCTCAGCAGTCATGTGAAACGATTTATCTTTATTCATTTCCACTCCTTGTGATAATAAACAACTTTGTCTGTTCAGCAATCGCTTTTAAATTGAATAAAAAGATTTACATTTTTTCATGTGCTTTGTTTGCATTATTTTTTTGCTCTGTTTCCGCTTTTGCCAATCTTTTCATGAACCAATCTGCAAAAATAAAATAAAAAATGCCGAACAGCAGAAATATCCCAGAAATAATAAAAACCCATGGATCCTTGTCATAATTCCAATTCCAGATGACCGATAGTGATCCAAAGACGATAAAAGCCAAACCCACCCATTTTAAAAGGCGACGACCCAACTGCTGGTAATTGTCCGCATCAATTTTATAACCAATCACGCCAAGGACTAGATAAAGACAACCGACAAAAAGAATAAAAGCCGGTAAGCGGAATTTTCCTTTTTCAAAGAGCAACAAGGCGGAAACGATTATAGCAGCGCCTTCCATAAGATGAAAAAATGCATGAACCTTTTTAACCCGTTTCTCTAATAAATGATGAAAAAATGACCCAAGCACGACAAACAGTCCAGCCAGCAGCAAAAAACCAACATGAAATGGATAGTGAACAAAATAGGGTAATTTATCCCATGCTTTGATTAAAATTTGCAAACCGATTAAAAAACCGGCAAAATCCATCCCACATTTTTTAAGAAGGATTTGTATTTTGGACATCGTTTTCTCCATCATTTTTGCACGAGACCCGGGGTTTTGTCGCCAGAGCGCAAAGCGCTTGAAATCGGGTATGAATTCCATCTGCTTGTTTGAATACCTTAACCTTCTGCAGCATTGCAGATTTGACCTGTGCAAGCGTGCGCTCATCCAGTTGCTCAAACAGAGCACGCATGCCGTGCGACCAGAGTGATTGCCACCATTCTTCTTCCCGGGCATAAATAAAATCCTGGTCCTCCAAGAAAACCTGAACATCAACAAATCCAACGTTATGCAAAGCTTCGTGCAAGCGCTCTGGAGTGTCGAAACGGGGAGTTGCAGGATTGCCGGATGGAGTTGCAGATGACGGTAACGTGGCTGCCAGTTCACGTCGGCACCAGTGCAAATACTGGCAATCCTCCGCCCAGGTGGTCAAACCAACCCGTCCACCCGGTACAAGCACGCGAAAGAATTCCTGCAATGCACGAAATGGTTGCGGAAAAAACCAAAGGGCAAATCCACACAGTACAAAATCAAAGCAAGCAGGAGTAAATTCCAATCTTTCTGCATCCATCTGTTGCACGGTAGCATGCAATATCCCGGCGCTCTGAATATCCATCAAGGTTTCGCGAACCATTTCTACGGCCAAATCAGTACCACACACCATCCCTCCTGGTCCTACCTTTTGTGCTGCAGGGAAAAGTATTGCGCCCCGCCCCGTAGCCACATCCAAAACTCTGGCTTGTGGAAAAAGTTGCGTACGTTCCACCAGCTGTTCGCCAAAGTAAGCAAAAAATTGCGGACCGATGCGATCATAGGTTGCTGCGGCACGGTTAAATACACCGACGATCCCTTTTTGTGTTTGATCTGCTTCATTCATGTATTGAACTTTCCCGATATTTATTGTTGTCCAAATGGAAAAATTGTTCGCGATACAATTGACCATAGGCCCCGTTTTGAAGCAACAGCTCCTGATGCGTTCCCTGCTCTACAATCCGGCCTCTTTCCAGTACAACAATTTTGTCAGCGTTAACTACAGTCGACAAGCGATGTGCGATGACGATGGAAGAACGGTCTTTGAGCAGTCGGGATAATGCTTCCTGGATCTGGTGCTCGGATTTGCTGTCCAGAGCCGAAGTTGCTTCATCCAGAATTAAAATGCGCGGATCCTTTAAAAAAGCCCGGGCAATGGCCAGGCGCTGTTTTTGGCCTCCGGAAAGATTGCTGCCCCGTTCACTGATTTCGGTCCACAATCCCTCCGACAACTCATTTACAAATTCCCACGCATTGGCGGCGACAAGTGCGTTTTTCAATTCACTCATGGTTGCATCAGGCTTGGCCAGCAGGAGATTTTCCTGTATGGTGCCGGAAAATAATATGGTCTCCTGGTTGACAATACCGATCAGAGAGCGCAGCTCAGCTAGTTTTATATCACGCAGATCATGGCCGTCCAGGCGGATCACGCCGGCATCGGGATCATAAAAGCGCGGCACCAGATTTGCCAGTGTGGATTTGCCGGAACCACTGGCGCCGACAAAGGCCACGGTTTCGCCCGGTTTGATCAGCAGGTTAATGTCGCGCAGAATCGGAGCGCCGTTTTCATAACTAAAGATCACATTGACAAATTCCAATCTGCCGGCGACGTTCTGCACACTTTTGGCATCCGCTTTTTCCACAACCTGTGGTTGCAGATCAAAATACTCAAAGATTCTCTCAATGGCAGCCAACGAATTGGAAAGCAGCACATTCAGATCGGATAATCGTTGAATCGGCGCATAAAACATGGTCAAATATAGCAAAAATTGCGTCAGTTCACCGATGGACAAGCTAGCCTGAAGAATCAACCGGCTGCCATACCAGAGGACCAGGCCGGGAGCGGTCAAGACGACAAATCCGACCAGCATTTCGTTTATAGCCGAGTATTGCGCCGAGCGCAGCACCCGGCTGTATAACTTGTCGGATTGCGAGGCAAATTTTATCGACTCTTCCGGCTCGCGGGTGAATCCTTTGACAATGGTCACACCGGCGATGGATTCTTGCAATCCTCCGGAAATCACTTCAACCCGCTGCTGCACCTCCCGACTGGCGCGTCGAATACGCGTACCGATCATCTTGATGGAGAAGAGAAACAGCGGCATCAAAATCAGAGCGGTCAAGGTTAAAGCGAGATGCATTTTAAAAAGAATGACCAATAACGCAATCAAAAGAAATCCGTCCATCCATACATTCGTCAGAGCGGCGCCGACAAAATTTTGCGCCTGTGCGATATCATTGACCATACGCGACACAATGGCGCCGGTCTGGCGTTTGGCAAAAAACTGATGCGACAACCGCTGGACATGATTGAACAGAGCCACGCGCAAATCCCGAATCATACGATGACCGGCTTTGGCGGTAAAAATGGAGCGAATATAACACATGCTCATCCAGAACAGGTTGACGCCGAGCAGGATGAACAACAGTCGCGTGATCTCGCTGTACTGTGCCTTGATGCCCATGGCCTTGCCGGGAATCACCTCATCCAGCACCAGACGTAAAATATAAGGAAAAACCAGAGGACTGAGAAATTTGGCAATACCGGCTATGGTGGCGACCAGATAATGATGCCAGTGCGGTTTGGCATAAGCTAGAAATCGCAAGATGGAGCTGTAGCGCTTTTTTTTCACATCTGAATAATCAAACATATTGCCCAGCGCATCCTTGACCGCCTGAATTCGATTCGGCAAAAGATCCGTCTCCAGATAAAAAGAGTGATCTTGCAGCAACCGCTGCCCCGATTCGGTAATGCCGGATGGCAGGTGGGAATGAGGAATGGGGCCGGGAACCAAAATATCCGCATCAACATTCAGAACCAGGACACGGTAATCCTCATAAGAAGTATCCGGTTTCAGTGAATCAAGGATCAAGGCCTCGAGAATGATTTCGATGATATCCCAGCGGTTAAAAACATAAAACCGTTTTTCCGTGCGGGACAGACCTGCACCCAGGTAACGCCGGACATTCTCTTTGTGGGTTAGATGGTAGACAATCATAATTGGAATATAAAAAGAATAAATTAATCAAGTCAAGTAATGTTATCCGAAAGCAAACAGAAATTTGGCATGAACAAAGCGGCGCCGAGGCGCCGCACTCCAAAGGCGCCATTTACCCTACCACACGACTGCGTTGCTCCAGAAATGCCAGGTCGCGCCACCGGCCTTGCACGGGGCCAAATTCCATCAGCCCCAATTTTTCGCGAATGCCGACCATGCGAAAACCATGATGTTCATGCAAATTGTAAAAATTCGTATTTGTCCTGAAAATACTACATTGATAGATTCTTCGCCCCGCCAAAAAACGGCGGTGCTTCTTGCCGGAAATATGCAAAAAGCATCTGTTTCAAGCCTAATCGATTGTCACCTGAATTCCGTCGGGTTCGTTATCATATTCGAGACGCAAGGTGCTGCTGGCTTGATGCCATTCCTGTTTAAAATCCACTTTTGTTCCATTTGCTTTGCGCATCATAACGGATGTTGGATTATACGACAGATAGATACGTGCCACTCCTTTTATCTTAGCCGGGCCCTTGAGCGTACACTCGAAGAGATGAGTATCATGCTTTTCATTATAGCTGCGGGAAGCAGCAGCCAGCACTGCTGGTTTGGCGGCGGTAAACCGCGTCAAATTGAACAACAAGGCCGTCTCACCGGGCGCCACTCGTTTATGCGCTAAAACCGGCAACTGCGGATCATACAAATCGATCACGGGGCCAGGCACACTATAGGCCGAGTCAGAGACGCTCTCTTGCATAACCGCAATGATATCATAAACGTCACGCTGCAAACGCAACCAGTTCTTTGGCTGAATCGCCGGCAAATTCTTCTCTGCCAGTGCGCGGCTGACCAGACGCTGCACGACTTTTGCGCCGTTTTTCTGCATCGCTAATTCTTTAGGATCTTGTCGCAACACGCTGACACATCCTCGACCAATTCTTGCAAAACCCGATTTCGGATCAAAACCGAGCGATTCGAACAAGTGCGCCGACGGCGAGGCAAAATTTTTATCGTTTTGATTCCACCACGCGCGCACACGTTGAAATGAATCCTGATCTCGACCCAGGTAGATCAGAGCGCCGCCGGCCTTCACCCATTTCGTCAGAATCGAATGATATTTTTCAGCAAGCGGCTTCATATTGCTGTAGGTCATCAACAACACTTTAATATTTTTTAAGGTTTCCGGATAGGGCAAATTTTCCATTTGCACCATTTTGACCGGAACGCCCAGTTTCAGCAACGGCAGAGCCATGCCAAAAAAATCG
The DNA here is from genome assembly GCA_964387285.1 of uncultured Cytophagia bacterium. Classification (GTDB taxonomy): domain Bacteria; phylum Zhuqueibacterota; class Zhuqueibacteria; order Residuimicrobiales; family Residuimicrobiaceae; genus Anaerohabitans. The sequence continues at coordinate 328,701 of CAYLWO010000001.1, forward strand.
GACAAATCAGGATCGCTATAATCCGGAAATTCCGGATAACGTTGAAACATCATGGCATCGGACAACAACACGCCGATATCATGGTTGCCGTCAATTTGCGATTCTGCTACCGGCATGTTGTTCAGCACATTAATCATGACCATGATCTGTGTGGCATAATCCGCTGGAATAGCGGTACGCGCCGTATCGTCAGCTGTTTGATAGGAACCGAAAAAGATACGATCAGGCCAGGGCATGACTTCATAATGGGCAACGCCGGGATAGAGCAGTTGTGCGGTAAACGTGCATTCATAATTGTGTTTGTAATCCTGCCAGGTGTGCTCCGGATCATCTTCAATAGGATCCGTCAGAAAATAAACACGACGTCCGGTAGGCTGCGTCATGGCGGTCATGGAACCGTACTCCAGGAAAGCGGTTTCAAAAGTGCGTTCTGCTCGGCTGCCTTCATAATGTATGGGACTGCGTGCGGTACCTGTCCATACCTGTGCGATATAGCCATCCATGTTACTCAAACCGGCCAAACTCGCTTCCGGGCTGACAATGCCCCATTTGGCATAATTGATCAGGGAATGGGTGGGTACGTAGGTTGAAATCTTTTTCCCTTTGCCGGCGCCATAGGACTTGACGAAAGCAAATAGTTCGTTCAACGCCCGCTGATAAAGATGGTATTTCAGCCTGGATGAACGCCACGCAGCATCAGCGCTGGTGTGAGGCGCTTGCCAGGGTTCCTGGTAATAGGCCTGCCACTCTTTTTTAAAACCTTCGCTATAGCCGGCGCGCGCCCAGAACTCTGGTTCCTCCAGATGAACGGCATCTACTCCCTGATCAATGGCTGTTTTTACCAGACCTTTCAGATATTCCACATAGGTCAGAGAAGGCACGATATAGGGCACGACACCCTTGTCATGCCAAATGATGTTGCCTTTACTATCGACCTGACCGTCTTCCAGATGGGTGTTGCCGTCAAAGCGTCCCTGGAAGTAATCTGCGTAATTGCCCCAGGCAACGCCGGTCATGAAATGCAGACCATAGCCACGCTGTCGCCAACCGTCAGCTCTTTCATCAAAAGAAGCATTCACGCCATAGACAATGGCAACGTCGGCATGAAAATCGACTTCAGGCCGCCAGGGTCCGGCTGTCTGAAAACAGGTCTTTTCTTGTGCAGCGATTAATAAAGGAAAGTAGACAAAAGGAGCGAAAAACCTAAAATACACGAGAGCCTCCAAAATTGATCTATATCGCTTCTGCAAAACAAATATTGGTTGAATATCCATTTGAAAAAAGTTCATTTTCTTAACAAGTGATTTTACACGAATGGGAATTCTTCTGCCTCATGTCACTCGTCATCGGGCTAAAAATTGTCTTACCAGCCGCCGCCACCGCCTCCTCCGCCACCACCGCCGGAAGATCCGCCACTGCTGCCGGAACTGGAGCCTGGCGCTGTCGAAGAAGAGGAAATGGCAGAAGCAAAAGAATTACCAAAGGCAGAGCCAAAATCAGCCAGGCCGATGACTGTCGAACGGTTTGATTGATACCAGGATACATTATTGCTCAGGTATTGGGCATCCTGCAATACGGCGGCAAACTGATCAGACCATTCCTGCTCGACGCCCAGGGCCAACGCATAAGGAAGATATTTCTCATAAAGCTGCGGAGTTTTGTCCGGCGGGTAAAGCGCATGCCACCGTTCTTTTTCTGCTGCCGCAAGATACATTTTGAATCCGTCGATCTGATCCATGATTTTTCTACCCTGTGGCGTGGGCGCTTTCAGCAGATGATGAAACAGATAATTGACAAAAATGATGCCGGCAAACAATGGCGCCGCAGCCAAACTGGCTGTTAAGGAGAGCGCATACAATCCGAACAGTTCACCGGCGATAAAAGGGATGCTGAACAAACTCATAAAAATGGCGCTGGCCACAGAAGCGTATTTCGTGTGAGACGCTGATACGGCATTGCGCCACAATTTGATGCAGGTGTAGACCAATGCGATGACGCCCATGCTCCAAAACATAAGCCAGATGATCATAAAGATGGCTTCTGAAGCGGCGAACGCTAACGTAGAACAGGTCAGGGCCGCAACAGTCAACGCTACTCCCGGCCAAAATGCTTTGCGATTGGTTTTGAAATATTTCGCATAGGGGGAATTGTTTAATAGTTTTTGCAGTTGGTCGACTGCCGCTTGTATTTGTGCATGTTTGGTATTTTTCAGCTCGACCTCTTGCCCGCCGGCAAATAAAGCCGTTAAAATAGCGGAATGTTCCGCGGAAATTGTGGTGGTTGTCTGATTCCGCCGTATAAAATAAACGCCATCCTCTTCGCGAATGATTATCTGTCCTTGAACAGCCAGATTCAATAGAAAGGCAGTGAATGTTTTCTTGTCATATCCCATGCGGGTGAGAAAACGGATTGTCTCCGGCGCTAATTGTTCCGGAGGGCTGAATCGGGCAATGATCACTCCTTTTTGCGGATCCCGACCTACGCGTCGCCATTGCAGATAATAGTACAATAGGACGATGGCGAAACTTAACAGGCTAACCGAGATTCCGGCATTGTCTTTAATATAATGCTGAATTATCTGCGAATGACTGGGCCGCTGTACAATATTTCGTGACCAGGTCAGCAGTATGGTAAGACCTTCCCTGGCAGAAAATGGACGCGTAGCGGCAAAATAGAAACGTCCGTCATCAAGACGTCGGAAGGCAACGCTCTTTTCTGTGCTGCCGCTCTCCCCGGTAAATCCACTCCAACCGGTCAATGCAGCAGCAGCCTGGCCAGGCAGTTCCACAGTCGCTGAAACAGAATCCATGGGAAATTCCCAACCGTTGCCGGTCACATTCCAATACAGTTCATCATGATCATTGAAAAATCCCAACTGGCGGTTCGTTTCATAGACCAGTACAAAGGTATAGATGTCCGGAGAAAGAACCGTTTCCGCATCGCCGAGATAGATCTTGACGCCATTGCTCTCCGACTCGATATGAAATTTTTCCGTGCCGCCGTCGCGAAAAGCGGATGTTACCTCAAGGGGCACACTATAGCGGTTGCCATAGTGGTCATGATATTTGGTAGGAAAAGTGCGATAAATGCCGTGACGTATCTGCTCCTGATTGCTTTGTACGCGGATGGTTTCGGTAACTTGCATACGACCGTTTAGAAATATGCGCAAGTCGCTGTGATAAGAAAGAATTCTTTCCTGCTCCTGACCGACAAGGGCCGTAGCGAGCGAGAACAGGATGAACATAGATAGGCGAATTTTCATATGCACGATACACCGCCTTAAATGGTTCTATTGCGCGCCATGGGTGCTCAACACCTGTGAAAAATAAATCCGCAATTGAATTAAAATCTGGTTTGCGGCGATTCAGATTCCTCTTCTCGGCCTTGGAAAAAATCAGCCTCCTGGAACCCAAACATTCGACTGACCAAAAGGCCCGGAAACGTGCTTACGCTGATATTGTAATCGCGCACCGCACCGTTATAATAACGTCGGGATAAAACAAGTTGTTCTTCGATGTCAGCCATCTCTTTCTGCAGTTCAAGAAAATTCGCGCTCGCTTTCAGATCAGGGTAGGCTTCGGCCACGGCAAAAAGATTTTTCAGGGCACGACTCAGATCCGTCTCTGCCTCTGATTTGGCGTTGATGCTTTGCGCGCTCAGACAGCGGTTGCGAGCTTCCGTGATCGTTGTCAAAAGACTTTTCTCGTGATCACGATAGCCTATTACAATATCGAGCAACTTGGGCGTCAAGTCATAGCGTAATTTCAGTTGCGCCTGAACGCCGCTCCAGGCCTCTTTTACAATTGTACGTCGACGTACCAGTCTATTGAAAAGCATGACCAGCGCTGAGAGAATGACGATTATGATAACAAAAATGATGGTACCCATTAAAGCCTCGCTTTCCGGCTGTGTTTAATTTTCATGTAAATAAAAGTGCTTCGATTGATTGGCAAAGAAATTCATCCTCTGCGTAAAACCTTTCCGGGCAATTGGCCGGAATGTCGGCCGTTTTCAACGACCAACTTTCCATTAACAATGACATAACTGATCCCCTCCGGGTACTGGTGCGGTTGCACAAAGGTCGCATGATCGATAACGGTTTGTGGATTGAATATTACCATATCTGCGAATTTATCGATCGACAGCTCGCCGCGATCAACAATGGAAAAATGACGGCAAGGCAACGAGGTTACGCGTTCAATCGCTTCAGGAAGCGAAATTATTTTTTTCTCCCGAATATAAAGACCCAGGTAACGGGGAAATGTTCCATAGCTACGCGGATGCGGCATACCTTGCGATAAAACGCCATAGGGCGCCAGCGCATTTCCATCAGATCCCACCATGACGCCGGCAAAAGCAAGAACCGCGTCCGTATCTTGTTCGCTCATGGCAAAACCACACATGCCGACATCTCCCTTTTCCGCAATCATCAACTCTCGGACAAACTGAAAGGGATCCTGTTTTCCGGCAAGTTGTGCGACCGTTTTACCCTGACAGGCTTTGCGTTCAGCTGAAGCAAGCCTGGTAACCAGCACGCTTTCCCAGGATCCCAGAGCACTGATTTTATCCATTAAAAACAGTTTAATTTTTCGCCACTGTTCCCATGATTCCAGGCGTTTGACAAAATCCCGGTTCTCTCCTTGTCTGCTCCAGGGGGGAAACAGCAGTTTCATCGACGTGCTGTATGCGGTATAGGGATAACGGTCTGCGCACACCGTAAGGCCGTTTTTTCTTGCCGTTTCTATGGCCTGCAATAGCAAAGGTGTTTTGTACCAATTGCGTTTTTGGCAGGCTTTCAAGTGTGATATCTGCAGCCGGCATCCGGTCGCGCCGGCAACTGACAAAGCTTCTGTCAAAGCTTGTTCAACAGAGACATCTTCATTGCGCATATGGGTGGCATAAACGCCATTGGCTTCAGCGACCATAGCAGCCAGTTCAATCAACTCTTGTGTGGCAGCGTACATGCCTGGCTTGTATTCCAGACCAGTGGACATACCCAGGGCTCCCTGCTGCAGGCATTCCGACAAAAGGGATTTCATCTTTTGCATTTCCGCTATGGTCGGTATGCGATCATCCGGTCCCATCACTGCCTGGCGCAGAGCGCTATGGCCAACCAGGGTGGCTGCGTTGACAGCCAGGCCGTTTTCCTCCAGGCGTTGCCGGTAGCCGGCCAGGGTTCGCCAATTTACCGCTATTTGATACTCTTTCGATATTTCCTGAATCGCTTCGCGTGATTTTTCTTCATCCCAGGGAAATGGAGAATCGCCGCAATTCCCGCAAATTTCTGTCGTAACACCCTGACGGATTTTGCTCTCCGCTTTGGCGTTTGCCAACAACGTTACGTCGCTATGTGTATGCACATCGATAAATCCGGGCGCTACAGCCAGACCGGCGGCGTCAATCGTACGATGGGCTGAGCGACCGCGTAAGGATCCGATAGCCACAATCCGCTCATTACGAACGCCCATATCGGCAGACAGGGGTTCATGTCCCAGACCGTCATATACCCGTCCATTGGTTATCAGCAGATCGAATTCGTTTCTATCACAGCCGAGTACCACGGAACCGGCAGCCAATGCCGTTTTAATAAAATCTCTTCGATTGGTTTCTTTCACGGTTGCACCTGTAATCGCATGCTTTTCAGCAATACCCCCTGGCCGTTAAGCGTCTCGGTCGCGCGATTGCTACGCCGGCTGGAACGATTGCTTAAAACAGGCCGACGGCTGACGAGCTGTCGTTTTTGCACATTTTGCACAAAATTTTTAAAGGCCTGAGCATTCATTTCTGTGTCGGCGTTTTCCAATTTTTCCAACAACCACTGCGCCTGTTTTAAGGAGTGCTGCGATGCAAATAAAAGCAGGGTGATAGTGCCGATGTCGGTGCTGTCAAAAGTCACCCATGGTTGCTGCAGCGGTACGGTTATTTTTTTGTTCGCCTGTGCCTGATAAGCCTCAGTGCCGGATTGCGGCAGTAGCCGTTTTATCGCCTTTTTATTGCCGCCCAGCACAGCAATAATGTTGCAGTTTGTCGTCGGTTGCAGTTGCAGGCTCATTCGATCACCGACATGAACCACGCTTTCATCTGTGAGCTCTTTCTGTATATAGGCGCCTTCGGCGTTTTTGGCTTGGTACAAAACGGTAAAATCGAGACTAAACGGTTTAGAAGGTGACTGTGTTTCTTCCTTATCCGCCTTGGTCAATTGCTCCAGATCGCCGCACTTGACCTCTGCCTCAATTTGTACATGATATCGGGGCGGATTGGATTCAAGAGCATCGATCAGTACTTTTTTATTGATGAGGTATCCGGTAGCCATGCTTTTTATATCATCCTCAACCGTCATGTAATTATGCACCTTGCTGTAGGATTCAATATAAAGACTGGTGCCCTGCTCAATGGCCTTACGTTCAGCGTCTTTCATAGCACGCTCTTTGGCCGCTTGAATGGTGTCGGTGTCGCCCATGTAGGCGTATCCATCCACCGTCACTTTGACTTGCGTATTAGCCTCCTGTGCTGAGCAAAAAGCGACCGCCACGATCATGCAAAACCATGCAACCAGAGTTCTCATCTCAACTCCCTCCTTAAAAACAGTCAGAGTGTTTCGCGGCATTTATGCCGACATTTCTCTTTTAACGCCGAATTCGAGGCAACGAGGTTCGTTACCCCCACATCGACATCATTAAAATCCTTTTTGTTGTTTAATCCTTGCAGCCTGATCCTGTAAAATTTGCATCGAGTCCGGCCGCCCAATGCTTTCATAGCATTTCGCCCAGTTCATATAGACGTCAGCTAATTCCGGATTTAAATTAATCGCCTGTTTAAAACAGCGAACCGCTTCCGGAATTTTGCCCATTTTTGCATAGGCATCCCCCAAATTGTTCCAAGATTCAGCCGAATACGGCCGGCGTTTTAAGGCTTGCTGTAATTGTTGCACGGCGTCCTCATACCGTCCCGTAGCGGTATATAGGTACCCCAAATTATTGTAAGCCTCGGACAATTCCGGATCGATGCAAAGGGCGTGCTGAAACTGTTCCACAGCTTCCGCCAACCTATTCTGTCCATACAGACTGTAGCCTAACGACAAAAACGCAATGGACATGCGCGGCTCCAGGGCGATAGCCAGGCGACTCTGTTCTTCCGCCTTGACAAATTCACCCATCTTGAGCAGAGTATTGCTGTAATTGCTGTGAAACACAGGAAAACCTGGCGCTAATTTCAATACCTGTTCAAAATGCAAAACCGATTCTGCAAAACGTCCCTGCTTTGCCAGTGCAAGGCCAAGGCCGTTGTGCGCCATATGATTTGCTTCTGTAACATCCAAGGTATGCTGAAAAATCGAAATCTCATCGCGCCAATAGGTGACCTGCTTGTGACTGAGAAAGATATAGGGCACAGCGATAAAAAGCAGGACGAGATAACCTTTACGCAAAGATTGGTCGGTCCATTCATCCGGCCTGATTAATGCCGTTATCATGAGCGTCAAGCCAAAAAGAGGCAAATACATGTAACGATCAGCCATTGCCTGAGAGCCGACCTGCACGAGTCCAATGACCGGCACCAACATGCCAAGAAACCACAACCAACCCAGTAAAACAGCCGGGAACTTTAATCGATAACGCCAAACGATCCAGGTGATCAGGGATAGACAGATCCCGCTCAACAACAATAGGGACCAGGACACCTGTGTCCCGGGATGCGGGTAAATCAACGCCAGGTCGTGTGGGAATATACTTTTGACTACATAACGGCCATAGGAAATGATCGCATTAGACAACCGATAGGCCGGCGGAATTTGTATGACGCCTGCCACCGCGCCACCGGCTTTTTGCACAATAAATGTAATGAAACAGGATGCGATTGATAAAGCAAAAAAAGGTGTCTTTTGCAGCAATATTTTTTTACTGTTCCAAACCTGCTGCAAAGGCCACCAATCCAATAATATCATCACAAAAGGCAAGGTTACCAGCATGGGTTTGGATGCCAGGCCCAAAAGAAAAAATGCCAAAGAGTAAAAATAAAAAATCTGCCGTTTTTCACGAATGAACCGGGCATAACTCCATAAAGTCGCAGCAGCGAACAAAGAGGACAGGACATCTTTGCGTTCCGCAATCCAGGCAACGGATTCAACATGTAGAGGATGTATGGCAAAAACCAGAGCCAGGATAAAGGACATGCGCGGTTTTTGCGTTAATGAACACCAGGCCGCATACCAGCAAAGCGCAGCAAGAATATGATAGAACAGATTCATAATGTGATGCAGGCCGGGATGGACGCCCCAGAGGGATACATCGAGCTGATGTGATATCCAGGTGACAGGATGCCAATTGGCAGCATGACTGCTGGTCAGAGCCCACAACACGCTCCTTGCCGTTAATCCACTCAACACATGGGGATTATCGAAAACATAGGTTGTGTCATCATATTCAAGATACGCAAAATTGGCCAAAGGGCAATAGACGGCCAGTGTCGCCAGGACAATGGCCAGAGCGGCAAGTATGTTTGCTTTCTTATTCATTATATATTATTATAATAAATAAAAAGCAAAGACAAAAGGAAAAGAATAGCGTTCCGGGATAAAGGCAGAGAGCAAGTCTATGAATAACAATGCATCGCAGATTATAGATATCCGCTACGCAGCGCTTTGGCAACTGCTTCTGATTCAGAATGAGCCTGAAGTTTACGATAAATATTGCGGATGTGGAAACGCACGGTGTCTATGCTGATGTGCAAATTTAACGCCATAGCCTGATACGTATTGCCGTCAGCCAATCCCTGCAATATTTCACGCTCCCGGCTGGTTAGAGCGCTGTCGCTGTTGACAAAATTTTTACGGATCGCCTTTTGCCGGAAGAGGTGCACCACTTTACGAGCGATCTGGGAACTCATAGGTGAACCGCCTTCATACACCTCGCGCAGCGCCTCCAAGAGTCGGGCCGGCGGGGTCTTTTTGCTGAGATAACCGGAAGCGCCGGCGCACAATGCCTCAAAAATGCGATCGCTGTCTTCGTAGACGGTCAGCATCAATACTTCCACATCAGGGCATTTTTGTTTAACCTGGCGCACTCCTTCGATGCCGTTCATGCCGGGCAAGACAATATCCATAAGAATAATGTCCGGCGCCAGGGCCGATAGTTTGCTCAATAATGATTCACAGTCGGTGAACACTGCGGAACAGCAATAACCTTCTGTGCCGTTTATGAGTGCTTCCAGACCCTCGCGGATGATAGGATTATCTTCAACAATGGCAATTTCGATCATAGGTTCTGCATTTCTTTCTC
>CAYLWO010000002.1:0-221849 GCA_964387285.1 uncultured Cytophagia bacterium
GTAAGGACCTCATCGCCGTCATCCGCACCGCTCTGGACGACGGCAGAGGCGCACCACCCAATTGTCATGACTCTAATTACATGCTCTTTTACCGGATCAGGGATTTTCGGCGTATCCATTAACTTTCAGGCAATCACATGATAGAAAAAGATTACCTGTTGCGATTGATTCAGCAGTTTACCGCTGTACTTGCTAAAATCATCTTTAATAAGAAAATTCAAAATTACGACCAGGCTTTTGTCGAGATCGATAAAGCACTCAACGGACTGCTGGGATTGACGCATGCAGATGCATTATCTCTGCCCGTGGACCGGCTGCTGCAAATGCTGAGGGAATCTGCAGGAGATTTTTCTGAAAAATGTTACGTGCTGGCCGAATTATTACGCCAGGATGGCGAAATATCGGAATTGGGCCATAAAAACCAATTCCTGGCCAGGCAAAATTATGAACGGAGTCTCTTTTTCTATCTCGAAACACTTGCGGTAGACCAGCACTTCCAACATGCAGAAATTCACGACAAAATGAAACTACTGTCAGAAAAACTGGCGAATGATCTACAATACCAATTCGGCGCTTCCCGAGTTTTATTCCGATATTTTGAAACGATCGGTGAATTCGCCCAGGCAGAAAACTTGCTGTTTCGACTGCTCGAAAACAGAGAACCCGACATCCTCGACCAAGGTCTTGCTTTTTATCAACGGCTTGCGGCGAAATCAGAGGCTGAATTAACTGCAGGCAAATTGAACCGTGCAGAGTTGCACGAAGGACTGGCTGCATTACAAAAATATTCTCATGATAACACCAAACCATTAAAAGCGAAAACGGATTAGACGGATACAAATGGATTTTTTTATCCGTTTTATCTGTTCAATCCGTGTTCGCATTTTCTCATCCCAACCCGGATAAACCGGAGCCAAAGGTCCGATACCTTTGGCGACTGTCGCAAAACCCCAGACCCCGGATGTGGCCGCGTTTTTGCGGCCACTCCGGGTGTCTTTCGACTCATGTTAGAAAACACCCTGGGTCGCAGAAAACGCAACCGCAGGGTTGTTCCGCCTTTTGCGACAATTTCTTGAGGTGTCGGACCTTTCTTGCCGGAAATGTGCAAATAGCATCTGTTTAGTGCCTAAATAAAGAGATAGGTGCACGAAAAACAACCTTGCTGTTGTCTAAAAAGTTAGTTTCTCAATCTTGATTTGGCAGGCGGCCTTGTAGAAAAATTCGTAACTGACGTAAAAACAGTTCACTGATAGATTCCTCACCCGCTAAAGCGGGTTCGGAATGGCACGCTTCCGTTACTTTTTGGACACCTCAAGGCGATAACTACAATTTCTGTGCAAAAAAGTTCAGCAATGACGGCAGATCGATTTCATGCGCACCCGGGTGCACCTGCAATACCGCCGCTTGTGGTTGCTCGAGATCCTGGTAAATCAATTGAATCTCGTCCATGGCCTGCCGCGCCAAGGCGACCGTGAAATCCTGCTCTGGTTCCTTCAAACCGTTCTGGCACATCAGGGCGCGCGGTGCGATGAGGGAATAAATATCCGCATAATCGACCCGTTCCCGCAATCCGGCAAACTTCCAACACGGACAGTGATTCTTTTCCATCTGATCCATTTTGGTCAAAAAGCCTGCACTCACCGTCGCCTGAATGCGTTCATCCATTGCACCCAGCCACATGGTCATTTCACCGCCCAGAGACAATCCGGCACAGCCGATCCGCTGGTCATCGACAAAGTCAAGCGTGCACAAATAATCCACACAACGAATTAAATCCCACAACCGTTCACCCATCAAGATGCGGCCAGGTTCAAAGACTTGATGTTGACCGACGTCTGCAGCAATGGTCACGTAACCCATAGCAGCCAGGCGGTTGGCGAATCCTTTGTAAATGGTAGCGGAGTCATAGACAATCCACCGGTTTCCGCCATGCCCGTGCACGCAAACAACGGCGGGAAACGGCCCGTCTCCGCCTCGCGGTTTGGTCAACAACAGCGGAATGCGTCGACCTGTTGTAGACTGTATTGTCAATTCCACCATCTGAAAAGCGCTGCTGTCTCGCGTACTCATAATCTGTGGATTTAGCGCTGATTGAGCGCGACCATTCAGCAAGTCCTGTAATTGCAGCAGGCCAAATAACTCTCGGCGCAATTCCTTTTGCCATTGTACCGCTTGTGCAGATGAACGCCGGCTATAACGCTGCTGACGCATTTGCGCAAAAGAGGCTGACTCCGGGATTATCAATACGAGACAACATAACAGAATACGAAGCGTTCTATTCATACTGTTTGCCCTTTTAAGAATATGCTGAAACGACCTCGATAAGAAAGCGCTTGGTGAATATACTACTTGTACGGCCAACAATACAGACTTTTTTATTTGACTCTTGCTTTGAAAAAACGTAAGTTATCGCAAAGTAGCTTTATGGGAGACGGTATGAAACGAATAATCTGTCTGCTTGCCGGTCTTTTGTCTTGTCAAACGCCGGCTGTCAAGACCGGTCCTGCGCCGGAATGGAAATCGCTGTTCAACGGCAGAAATCTGGACGGCTGGACCAGTCGCGGCCAAGCGGCGTGGCAGGTGCGCGATGGCGTGCTGGTGGGCGTTGGCGGCGTCGGGCATATCTATGCGGATCCCGAACTGCGTGATTTGGAAGTAAAAGGCCTGTTTCGCGTAAGCGACAACGGCAACAGTGGTCTATATTTTCGCGCCAATCCGTCCAAAAAGAATCCGCAAGGATTTCCCCGCGGCTATGAGGCGCAAATCGACAATCATCAAAAAGCGTTTACCGGCTGGTTGTGGAAACCCGGTGAACCGACAGCTGCAGCAAAGGAATTACTGACGCAAGACAACGAATGGTTCAGTCTGCGCGTCAAAGCCATTGGCAAGCATATCCAGATCTGGGTTAATGATCAACTGGTGACCGAACATCAGGATAAGGAATATAAAAAGGGCCGGTTTGCCATTCAAGGGCACAATCCTGGTATGACCGTTGAGGCCAGGGAACTGTATTATCGAGATTGGGGCGGTCGCTAATAACCGGAAGCGGATCAATGCCGACAAGAAAAAATCCGATCTATCCCGTAGCTTTATTTTTGGGCAACGGAATTAATTGTGTTGAAAAAAAGATCGAATGGAAAACGCTTATTGACAACTTGATGCAATATGCCGATGTGAACAAAGAGGTGGATAAAAGCGATAAACCGTTTCCATTGCTGTATGAAGAAATCGTACTGGCCAGTGCCGCCAAGGGCGCTAAAACAGAGGATCAGATCAAGCAGTTCATTGCCAAAGAGATGACCGAAATGGCGCCGAACGACGTGCATCAAAAAGTCGTCGACAAAGCGTTTCCGCAAATCATCACCACCAATTATGATCATACTCTGGAAAAAACGATTGGTCTGGATAAAATAACCTGGAACTGCAATGAGCAGGTTGAACGCAAGTACAATATTTTTCGTCTCAATCAAACGGCGCACAGCAACATCTGGCATATTCATGGCGACGCGGACGCCTTTCAATCCATCACATTAGGCTACGAGCAGTATAGCGGGCAATTGCAGCGTATGCGCGGGTATATCGCCACCGGCACCGGCGACACCTATAAAAAAAAATATACCCCCCTGATTCGAGCGATACAAAAAAATCAACCCTTGCCGGGTGCAAGCTGGCTCAATCTTTTTTTTACCCATCAGGTTCATATTCTCGGATTTTCTCTCGACTTGATGGAAATTGATCTATGGTGGCTGTTGTCTTATCGTGCGCGTGCTTTTTATCTGGAAAAATTCATACCGCAGATAACGCCGGTGTATTACTATTATCCCGAGGCTTTGGAAAAAACTCTTTCAACCCGCTTATCTTTAATGAAAAGTTTTGGCGTGCGCTTGCGCACCAGCGCGACCAAAGGCAAAAGTTATTATCTGGAATTCGTTGAACAAATCACTGTTGATTAGTAAATGAGCGTAATATGAGCATTCAGAGCGATTTTTTGGTGATTGGCACCGGCATTGCCGGTCTCACCACAGCCTTGCAGGCTGCGCAACACGGCAGCGTGTCCATTATCACCAAAAAACAACCCAATGAAACCAACACCAACTATGCTCAGGGCGGCATAGCGGCCGTCTTTGACGAATCCGATTCGTTCGAGCGTCATGTACAGGACACGCTGCAGGCCGGCGCCGGCTTGTGTCATGAGGACGCGGTGCGTCTGATTGTGGAGCAGGGACCCGGTCGTGTGCGCGAGTTGTTTGATCTCGGTGTGCAATTTACGCAAAAAGCAAACGGTCAATTTGACCTGGGTCGCGAAGGCGGTCACCACGGCAACCGCATTGTTCACGTCAAAGACCACACCGGCCGCGATGTAGAACAGGCGTTGCTGGCCGCCGTCAAACAGAATCCCAGGATATCGTTATATGAAAATCACGTGGCGGTGGAACTCATAACCGAGCATCACATTTTTTCACCGCATCCGCAGCAGGTGGACCTGCATTGCTGGGGCGCTTATGTACTGAATGTCAACGACAATCGCATCGAGCGCTTTTTAGCCAAGGCAACCATCCTGGCCACAGGCGGTTGCGGCCAGGTTTATTTGCACACCACCAATCCATCCATTGCCACGGGCGACGGCGTGGCCTTGAGTTATCGCGCCGGCGCCCGTATCGCCAACATGGAATTCATGCAGTTCCATCCCACCTCGCTGTATCACAGCGAAGCTAACTCGTTTCTCATCTCTGAAGCGGTGCGCGGCTTTGGCGGCATTCTCATTACTAAATCCGGCGAATCGTTTATGGAAAAATATCATCAGATGGCCTCGCTGGCGCCGCGCGATGTGGTGGCCCGCGCCATTGACACCGAGATGAAAAAAAGCGGTGAACCCTGTGTTTATCTGGACATCACGCACAAGGACAGCCAGGAAATCAGGAGCCATTTCCCGCATATTTATGAAAACTGTCTAAAGTACAAAATCGACATCACCAGGGAACCCATTCCGGTGGTTCCGGCCGCCCATTACGCCTGCGGCGGCGTGGCCACCGACCTGCAGGCGCGCACCAGCATAGGCGGATTGTTTGCCGCCGGAGAGGTCGCATGCACCGGCGTGCACGGCGCCAATCGTCTGGCTTCCAACTCGTTGCTGGAAGCCGTTGTTTTCGGTCACATCGCCGGTGTTGGCGCTGCGCAACTTGTCCAGTCGCGCAAATATGAATTCCCGGCCATACCGCGCTGGGATGACAGCGCCACATTCAACAGCGAGGAGTGGGTGCTCATCTCCCACGACAAAATGGAAATTAAAAATATCATGTGGGATTATGTCGGCATTGTGCGCTCGACGCTGCGCCTGGAACGCGCCCTGAGCCGGGTCCGGCTGATCCGCCAGGAAATAGAAAACTTTTACCGCCGGACCAAAATCACCGAAGGGCTGATCGAACTCCGCAACCTGGCCACGGTCGCGCAACTGATCATTCAATCCGCCTTGCTGCGCAAAGAGAGCCGGGGATTGCACTTTACCACCGATTACACGAAAACGGATAATGAAAATTTTCTTCTGGATACCATATTACAGCGCATCGATGTCTAGACAAACGGTTTTTAGAATCGGCACAGCTACGTTATGGGCCAAAACCATTGAATCACAGGAGCTCCTATGATCATTAAAAAAGTGATGGTGCGCGCTTTTAAATCACTGAATGAATTATCCCTGAACCTGGATCCCAAAATCAATGTCCTCATCGGCACCAATGAGAGCGGCAAATCCAACATTCTGAAATCCATCGAAGCCTTTCGCCATGATGCGCTCTTTGACGCCACCCTGACTTGCCAGTATTCCAACCATTATTATATGGGCAAACCGCCGGAAATTATTGTCGAATGGAGCGGCCTGTCCAAAGAAAATCGCCGATACTTGCAGCAGATCTCCGATGTCTTTAAAGACGCTGAATCCTTTCAGGTCTGCCGGGACGGGATGGAGTATAAGGACTACCGTTTGTTCATCGGCGATAAGCAGATCGACAACATAGATATGCACAAATTGATTAAGGTGATGCCCAAAGTGCTCTATTTCGATGAAATCCGTTTGTTGAAAAATCGCGTCGACATGGATCAGCTTACATCCGGCAAAGCCGAATTCGCTACAGAAAAAAACCTGCTTAAAATCGGCGGCGTTGAAACCTACGATCTCATCTTTGAAGACAGCGCTCGTGGAAGGCGCACGCTGGAAGAGGCGGGACGCATCATCTCTGAACAGATTCGTCGCGTATGGTCCCAGGAACCGACCATTGAAGTCAAATTGAATGTGAACGGTAAATCGCTCTATATCGATTTCAGCGACAGCACCACGGTTTTCGATACGCCGGAATCGCGCAGTCTGGGATTCCGCTGGTATCTCTCGTTCTATGTAAATTTTCTTGCCCAGACTTTTGAAGGTCAGGCCAACGAATACATCTTTCTGATCGATGAGCCCGGCATTCACCTGCATCCGGCCGGACAAAAAGACCTGGTGCGCGTTCTAGAAGATCTGGCTTTAAAAAATCAGATCATTTACACGACCCA
This sequence comes from uncultured Cytophagia bacterium, assembly GCA_964387285.1. GTDB lineage: Bacteria > Zhuqueibacterota > Zhuqueibacteria > Residuimicrobiales > Residuimicrobiaceae > Anaerohabitans. The sequence goes on from CAYLWO010000002.1 coordinate 6,547, forward strand.
TTCACCGTTTATGATCAATCGCGATTATCCGGACCGGGTCACCCTGGTCATGAAGGATAAAAACGGCACCAAAATCGACCAGCTGTGCTATCGGGAAAACTGGAAACCGCTGCGCAACGAGATCGGCCTCAAAGTCGGCGACCTTTTCTTTTTCAGCGACTCGAGCCTCATTTTAGAGTTACCCACAGGAAAAAAATTCAGTTTCCTGGACAAATTGCGCGGCGCTGCCGAATAATATCCGCTACAGCCCCATAAACACGTGCGCCAGCACACGGCTATCTGTCAACGTATTGGAAATCAACGATGATTCGTCCGGTTGATGGGCCGTATCTTCGATGGTAGACCACACGGCCGCCGGCAATCCTGCTGCGCGAAAAACCGCAGCTACGGTGCCGCCGCCGATACCGATCAATTTTGCTTCAAGGCCTTTGACCGTTTTAATGGCGCGCACCAGTGCCTGTACCACCGGCGCTTCCGCCGCTGTCGGCGGTGCAGCCTCAGCGCGCTGCCTGGATGACAGGGAAACCGTAACGCCGAATTGTTCTTGCACCTGTTTGCTGATTTCCGCTATTTTTTCTTCCACTTTATGCAAAGGGTATTGCGGCAACACCCGGCTGTCCAGATAAAACACATCCTCGCCCGGAATACTGTTGATGTTGGGCACATTGCTCTCTTTTTTAGTCGGCTCAAACGTACTGATGGGCGGATCAAACAACTCATCGCTTTGATTGAACTGTTCATACAAACTGTCCAACTTGACGGCAAGGTGCGCAGCCGCCCGGTGCGCGTTAATGCCCAGGGCCGGCGTCGACGCATGACACTGTTTGCCCTGGACTTGCAACTGCAGCCAGAGAATGCTTTTTTCCGCGATTTCGATGGTCTGACCTACGGCATCGCCGGCGTCCGGAACAATGATGAGATCCTGATCGCTGAATTCTGCGCGATGCTTCTGCAGCAGATAATGCAAACCGTATTGGCTGCCGGTTTCTTCGTCCGCCACAATGGCCAGGCCGACGTTTAAAGCCGGCGTCATCGACAACTCTTTTAAAGCGGCCATGACAATCAATGCCGATACCAATCCCTGATGATTGTCCTCAACGCCACGACCAATCAAGCGGTCACCGTCGACTTTAAGCTGAAACGGATCACTGCTCCATAATTTGAGATCACCGGGCGGCACCACATCCAGATGCGCCAAAACCCACACCGTTTTGCTGCGATCCTGACCGTACCAACGTGCGAGCAAATTGGGACGGAATCCACAAGAAACCCGAGCATCCGGCGCCGGCAACTCTTTTAATTCATCGCACCCCAGGGTCGGTAATAAACCTTTCACCCATTCCGCTTTTTCTTTCTCACCGTCGCCGCCGCTTTCCGGCGCCATGGCCGGAATGGCGGTCAGCGCCTGCTGCCAGGCAATGACGCTAGCTGCTGATGCTTCGATGCGCGAATACAATTTTTCTAAGGACATACAACTTCTCCTCTATAATTTTTTAATTTTTCCGGCTTGGCGCAACAGCCCATGGCTGGCAGGACCATTATTACACATCAAATCCAGCACAGAAAGGTTTGGCATGAATTTCCCAAAAGACTGCTGATACTCTGGCGCATAAAAATCAAACGAATATAAAGCGATGCCCGCTTCCTGCAACCGGGAAACATCGATCAATGCTAGTTCGTGCGGCCACAAAAGATAACTGTCCGCATCAAGCTGACGCATCCATGTCCGTATGCGTTCCGTTCGATCACTGCAAACGGTTAATTCGCCGGCTGCTTTTAATATGGCCAGCAAACGGGCAGGTGCGAAAATTTCAAACACCTGTAACAGCAGCGGATTCAGTTCAAACCAATTTTTTTGCCATACCCGGTCTAAAGAATCCTGATAAAAATCATAATACGGAGTAATGTGATAATTTATCTCTATGGTTTTGCGATGTGTAGCCGGCCACTTCTCCTGCTGCAAAATTTTCGTTTGCGCTATACTTTGACCGCTTTTGCCGTGGCTGATAACCGGAACCGTTAACCATTGCATGCCCTGTGCGCTCTTAATGGCAGCACGGTTTATGGTGCCATGCCGACGAAAATGAAAATTATCGGCCCACACCACGACATCGGCCTGCAGTGCTTTGGCAAAGTCACTTTGCGGGAAAAAATAGGATGGTTGCAGCACGGTCAGCAACATGTCAATGCACACTCTTGTTTGCCAGACTGTCATAAAGTGCAGTCAATTTCATAGCCTCTGATTGCCAGTTGTGTTGTTCAAAAACAAATCGCCTGCCGTTTTCACCAAGCCGTTTCGCTTCCTCCGGCCGATCCAGCAAACAACGAATAGCCTCACAGTGCGCCTGGCTATCCTGAGCAGCTACGACCAGGCCGGCCTGTGCTTTTTCTATGATATAGATCAGACTGGGCAAATCACTGGCAACCACCGGCAAACCGCAGGCCATATATTCAAACACCTTGTTCGGGTAAACCATTTTGGTGGTCTGCAAACTGGGTTGCCACGGAATTAATCCGATGCGGGAAGCTGTCAGGACTTTTGCCACCTGTTCATGAGGAATGGGTGGTCGATATTCAATGACATCCGCAACCAGGCATCTCTGCGCATATTGCTTCACCGCCGCTTCTACTGTTGGCTCATTAAAGGAACCCAGACAGAGCAAGCGAATATGCGGATGGGTTTTCTTTAATTCAACCATGATATCGACCAATGTAAAAGCGCCGCGCACCTCGCTTAAACCACCCAGGTAGATGATTTGCGGCAACGGTGTTGAACGCGACTGCCACGCTTTCTCAAAAACTTCCAAACGCGGAAGATTACGGATTAAAACCGTATTGCATCCGGCTTGCTGCAATCGCGCCTGCTGATCAGGCACCACACAGACAACGGCATCCAACGTGCGCGCCAATGTCGGTTCCAACCAGGCAATAAAACGGGAAAACAGGGGACGAATCCAGGCCGGCAACCACACACGCTCATAGGCGGTTTCCGGATAATTCTCATGACAATCATAAATTACCGACTTTTGTAATCGCTTCTTCAACAACCAGCCAATGAGCAATAATTCAAAGTCATGAAAATGGTAGACATCGCATTGTTCGTTTTTACAGAGTTGATAGAATCTGAGCAAACCGGTGATCCGCTCAAAACGGCTTTTAGGCCGGGGAATGCCCTTGATGATGACGCCGTTTTTTTTATCCAAATTGAAATCGGCCGGCGCCAGTAAAGTCACATCATGGCCGGCTGCCGCCAATGTGACTGCTTCGCGGTGAAAAACCCGGACATCATCGGGCTTGTGTACAGAGGTAAAAATGCAAACTTTCATGGACCCGTGTTTTTGTTTAATGGAGATTGCAGATAATCCTGAATGGAGCGATCATTGCCCTCGCCAAGGTCCAAAAAGTATCGGAAGCGTTTCATTCCGAACCCGCTTTCGCGGGTGAGGAATCTATCAGCGAACTGTTATTACGTCAGTTACGAATTTTTCTACAAGGCCGCTTGCCAAATCAAAACTGCGAAAATCTAACTTTTTGGACACCTAAAGGTTATTTTTCGAGCACATCTCGCTCAATTTAGGATAATATAAAAAATGGCAGAGTATTATACAAGCGGTTTAGCAGAGGGTGCTTATGGCAATGGTTCAAAGGTGTGACGTCAAAAAATCTAAACATTAAAATCCGGTTCTGGCGCCGGACTGCGCATTGCTCAAAATCAACACGTAATCATCGAGATCGATAAGCGCATCGGCATTTAGATCAGCGTCTTGATATCCGGTCGGTGTGGTACGCGCCGTGTTGAACCATAACACATAATCGCTGGTAGTTACATAACCATCCTGATTAATGTCTCCGGCTACAGAGGCCCATACCCCGGTGCTTACCTCAACCGCCGAATGGGCGCCAAAATAGCGGTCCGGATTTGTGGAAAAATCATAAGAGACAACGGTTCCTGGGGTAAAGGAAAGCATGGCGCTGCTTATAATTTTTAGGTGATTTCTGGTTGCAACAGAGATGTAATATACCCCAGTTGTCAGGCCGGTCAATGCAATGGCAGTATTGCCATTTTTATCCATAACCTGACCGTCCTGGCGAAGATAAAGATCATAGTAACCGGCCAGACTTGAACGGTCTGCCATATACAATTGCACTTGCAGGCTGTCAACACAATCCGCCGGTGGTGTGCCGGGCAATGCCGGATTGACGCGCATTTCCGGCCCAACATATGGTCCCTGCAAATACAATTTAAGAAAGAGTGAACAGGTCGCAGTTTCCTGATATTCAAACGCACCCAGTTCCGGGGCTGAACCGGAATAGCCGTCATTAATGCCGGGAATGTACTCGCCTTTGTTGAGCATGGCGCTCGAATTGAGTAATCCATAATCGCCGGCAGCAGGGTTAGCAAACCCGGGTTGCGCGTGAACGCCATGCACTTCATGTCCAGTGGCGGCTGTGAACGAAAGCAAATCCGTATAAATAGCCGGATACCAACGCACCAATGTCCCGACTGCAGGCGTCCAATAGCCGTTATAATCAAAATCGATCGGTTGACTGATGTTATAATCGTACAATGCATAACTGGTGCCCGACCAGATATTGTTTCTGGCATAAATCATTTCCCACTCTCCCGGTTGTTTGATATGCAGGCCATGGTTGCCGGACTCGGCAACATCACAGGTGTTGTGGAAAATATAGATAACGCCGGAGCGAGAGTAACCGCTGTTGAATTTAAACGGCGTGCCTTCGTAGGAATTGCTGCCCTCGCCTGTTCGATAAATCAGATTGCGCAACAGATAGATCGGACCGACATAAACGGGCGCCACGGAAATACCGACCAACACTTCATGGATGGTGTTGTCCCAGATGCGCACGTTGCTGGCCATGCCGTCTGCTTCCATGCCGTCGTCGCCGCATCGGTACATGGTATTGCCATACACATCGGTTTCATTGGTCGTTGTCGTTTCGCTTTCAGGACAGGCGGAAAATCCGTCAAAGCAATCATGAAACACATTATTGCGAATGACCGTGCCTCTTCCAGTGACCGGATCAAACGTAGTGATATTGCCGATGCTCAACGGCGAATCGTCATAAAAGTATTCCCAGGGCCAGTCATAAACGTCATCATAGAATTCATTGTCTTCAATGACATTGCGGTCGGAATTGCGCTTGATGCCAACGCCGATATTGTTCATCGCAAACGTGCAGTTTTTGATCAAACAATAGTCCGCATTGTTCAGATAAACGGCCTTGGGCGTGCCGCCGCTGCCATAAAATCTAAAGGTGATATCTTGCACACAAACATAATTCCGTGCCTCAATCAGCAAGGCATGATTGTAACGGGAAAGTATCATTGTCGCCAGATTGGGATCCTGCATGTCGGCCAAGCGGACATAGATCGTCGTGCCATCGGTAAAAGAGCCGGGGATGCCCCATTTCAGATTTTGTAGATCAGTCAGGTTCTTATACGGCATGAGTCTTTTTCCATTGGCCGCAATAAACAAAACATCGCTGACTGAGACCGTTGTACGATAGACGCCGCCGCCAGCCGCCGTCCAAGCGTACACGGCAGGATCGCTGCCGTCCATAATCGCAATCTCGTCATCATAACCTCTGATGACGATCGGCGCCGTGCTGCTGCCGGAACGCGGCCAGGCGATCTCGCCTTGACGATATACGCCGCCGCGTAAAACGATTTCATCGCCGGCCTGGGCGACCTGGGCCGCATGAGCCAATGTGGCAAACGGTTCCTCAATTGAGCCTGGATTGGCATCGAGTCCGGTTGTGCTGACATAGTAGGAATGCAGCGGCGCAGGAATGACAATTTCTGCCCGGGTAGTTTGCGAACCGCTAACGATCACGCCGTCCAAAGGATCCGAATCACTGTCGCTGAAGGAGACGCGAACTTCATAGGTTTGTCCGGGTTGCAGATAAAAAATACTGCCGACAAAACGAGTATCGCTGACGCGCGTCAAGGGAAAGCCGGTTCGATAACTCGCGCCGGTCAAACGACACTCCGGTATCGCGACCGCATCACGATCCGGATCATCGCTGCTGGCGATGGTTACTATGACGCCCAGGGTGTGAAAATTGCCGTATAATTCCATGGTTGCGGGCAATACTGTATTGTGCGCCAAACAGACTACTAGGCAGGTAAATAGTATTCGTACCATCTATGCCTCCAAAACAAAGCTTTATTTATTTTGGATGTTCTATGCACCCAATATAAATAATTTTTACATCAATTACGCTTTTTCAATCACGTTTTGTCCACAAATATATTTTCAAGCGCTTTTTACAGTGTCTTTCCGAGTAAATAATGGCACAAATGCCATGATTACCAAAATGACAATGAAAATCGTGTCATTGCGAGCTTGGGCGCGGTTGCTTACAAAGGGGAATATCTGCGCTGGAGTGAAGCAAACCCCTAGTACACCAAAATGTTTTTAGACAGGACTCATTAAATGAACTACTCCGAGATTCTCCTTGATTATTCGCCAGCGATTAAGTAATTTTTACCGAACATTTTTCCAGGGAGAGGCAAAATTGAAAAAATTTTTGATCACAGGCAGCGTAATCATCCTGGCGGCACTGGCCGTCTTTTTATGGTGGCGTTACTATTTCGTATTCGGCGAAGGTATTAAAGCGGGCAATTTAAATTTTTTGGTAAAAAAGGGGTATGTGTTTAAAACCTGGGAAGGCCGCCTGATCCAGACCGGGTTTAAAACACCGGCGCCCGGCGCCATGCAAAGCAACGAATTCGATTTCAGCATGGTCAACGACAGCCTGGCGCTAAAATTGGAACGTGCCGGCGGCCAATTCGTCGAATTGCGCTACAAAGAGTATCTGCACACCCTGCCGTGGCGCGGCATGAGCAAATATGTGGTGATTGAAGTGCTGCGGGTGGAAAATGAACTCAGAGAGAACACGGTGCCTTTTTAAAACACTATTCGGATCAAAATCCCCTTTTTTGAAATGGACCCTTTTGAATTTCCAGCGTGGATAATAACCAAGTTGCTTATCGGCTCGTTTTATCTGCGTTCATTTTTTCTTTTACTGGAACTGTGCAAAAGATACTGATCAATTAGGTCGACGCAGAGAGAACAAACGGCTCATTCATTCAGCACCATGCTCAAGCCGATGCGATGCCGCTCCTTGTCAATGTTGATCACCCTGACCTCGATCACATCGCCAACCGACACCACCTCCAGCGGATTTTTCACATATTTCTTTGCCATGCGACTGAGATGCACCAGGCCATCCTCCTTGACGCCAATGTCCACAAACGCGCCAAAATCCACCACATTGCGCACCGTGCCTTTCAAGATCATGCCCACGGCCAAATCATCTATGGAAAGCACATCGCTGCGTAAAATCGGTTTCGGCATTTCATCGCGCGGATCGCGATCCGGTTTTTCCAGGCAGGAGATGATGTCCATCAGCGTTTCGCGACCGCAGCCGCATTTGTCGCTCAGCTGATCAATTGTTATTTTGCTTTTCTGCAGCTGTCGACTGATCAGCCGGCCATCGTCCTTAACGCCGGCCATATCCAATTCCAACTCGGTTAACAACCTCCTGGCAGCTTCATAGGATTCTGGGTGAACAGCCGTCGAATCTAGAAATTCCACTGCATCCGGTATGCGTAAAAATCCCGCCGACTGTACAAACGCATTCTCGCCCAGTCCTTTAATCTCGTGCAGCTGTTCACGCCTTTGAAACGCACCGTTCTCTTCGCGATACGTAACAATGTTCTCAGCCACGCGGCTGTTGATGCCGGATACGTATTTCAACAGGGAAGCGGAAGCGGTGTTGAGATTGACGCCTACCTGGTTCACGCAAGATTCTACGGCCTGATCCAGAGATTTCGCCAGGTTGACCTGATCCACATCGTGCTGATACAGGCCTACGCCGATGGATTTAGGATCGATCTTGACCAATTCGGATAACGGATCCAGCAACCGCCGGGCAATGGAGATGTTGCCGCGTTGTGAAGCTTCCAATTCCGGAAACTCTTTTTTCGCTATCGGCGAAGCAGAGTAGACCGATGCACCCGCCTCATTGACGATCGTATAACTGACATTTTTAAATTTTGTTATCACTTCTGCGACCAGTTTTTCAGTCTCTCGGCTGGCTGTGCCGTTGCCGATGGCGATGATTTCCAACCGATAATCCTGAATCAGCTCGAAAAGAATTTCAATGGCTTCCTGCCAGCGTTTTTGCGGTTCATGCGGAAAAATGGTATCGCCTTCCAGATATTTGCCGGTTTCATCAATAACCGCCACCTTGCAGCCGGTGCGAAAACCCGGATCAATGCCCATGATTTTTTTCCCGCGCATGGGGGGACCCATCAACAAGGCGCGCAGGTTGGCGCCAAATACCCGTATAGCATGTGCATCCGCCCGTTCGCGCATTTCGCTGCGAATTTCCCGTTCAATGGCCGGTGCAATCAGGCGATGATAAGCATCAGCGATGGCAACGCGCAACTCATCGGTAAAGATTGATCTGCTATTGGTGATATATTGTTGTTCTATCGCCAGCACCATTTCCGATTCTGCGACATCGATCCAGACTTTGAGAAAATCTTCCCGCTCGCCGCGATTAACGGCGAGAATCCGATGCGGCGGGATCGTTTTCACCGGTTCGGAAAAAGCTTTGTACAACTCGTAATTGCCGGGATTTTCTTCGTCCTTCGCTTCAGATCGCAACACACCCTGGGCAAATGAGTTTTCACGAATCATGCGGCGGATGTTGGCGTCGTCCGAAACGATTTCCGCTACAATGTCCCGGCCGCCGGCCAGAGCCTCTTTTGCCGATAAAACGCCCTTCTCCTCATTTATGTATAACGCGGCGATCTCCAGGGGGTCGCCCAGTTCCTGTTCCTGCTGCAAAATAATTTGTGCTAACGGTTCAAGTCCCTTTTCGCGGGCAATCATAGCGCGCGTGCGCCGCTTGGGCTTGTATGGCAGATAGAGATCCTCCACCTCCTGCAACTTGATCGCAGCATTAATTTGCGCGGCCAGTTCCAGAGTCAGCTTGCCTTGTTCTTCAATGCTTTTGAGCACGGCTTGTTTGCGCTCTTCGAGGGTGCGCAGGTATTTGCTGCGTTCTTCAACAGCGCGGATCTGCTCCTCATCCAGACTGCCGGTGACCTCCTTCCGATAACGCGCGATAAACGGCACAGTATTGTCGCCATCCAACAACTCTATTGTATTTTTAACTTGATGCCATCGCAGGCCAAGTTCTTCTGCGATGAGTGTTATCATTTGTGACTCGTCCAATCCACTCCTCCTTTGTCAGCTCAACCCTTGAACTGTTTCATCTTTTCGTACTGTTTTAATATTTCACCCATATAGGTCGGCACATCATCCGGCAAAATGCCGTTAGGGCGTCCTTCCTTGATCCATTGACTGGCCCGCCACTCGCCGACGCGACGTGCAGCCAAAGCGCCATCCACGCCATAAATATCGATAAGAGCTGCCAAATATCGCGTACCAATACGAATATTAAGGATGGGATTCAACAAAATCTCGTCCGGAGTCACCCAGTTCAAATTCATATTACGTGCAATGTAGGACCCGGTAATCGGCATTACCTGCATGAGACCCATGGCGCCTTCTCGCGAGATCATCTCCGGATTCCAGGTCCCGTTGGTTTCAAAGGTGATGATGGCGCAGACCAAATGTACGTCCAGGCTGGTGTATTGCAAGCTGGCGTCATATATTTCACGCGCCACGTCGTACTTTAACGGGCCGGGCATTGTTTGGTTATACTGCGAAATGAGGGCGCTAATCCGCGCAATATTAAACTGTCGCAAACTCTCGATATTCATCGAGGCGCGTTGGCCTTTAATCACCTCTTCCAATTCGGTAATCTTTTTCAGATAGCGATTGTTATAGGTATATTTGATGCCGACTGCGACAATAATTAACAACGCCAACGCCGACAACACCCAGATGGCATGGCGCAGATAATGCATGAATTTTTCTTCATTGAATAGCATTTTACGCTCCCATAAAAATTGAACTGCTGCCATAAAAATACAAAATTGCCGTGATTCTATCAATCAATTTCCCATTTGTTTACCATCCACAAAAACCTTGCTTGTTATGGATATTTTAAATACTTTGCAAGGTTGAATGGAAGCGTTAATGATCCTTGCATCTTTTATTGCTTTACTACTCTATGCCGGCATATTGCTCTGGCTGTACTTTGGCCTGGAGCGTCGTCAACCACAGGCGCCTGTGCAGAAAGAAAAAATAACTGTTATCATTGCCGTGCGCAATCGCCGCGAAGAATTGCTGCGCTGTCTGCAAGCCTTGGCCAATCAGGAATATGACCGCCCTTACAACGTTATTATCGTAGACGATCATTCGACAGACGGTACGTTTGAAATCACAGAACAGTTTCTCCAACACCATTCAGACTGGCGAATCATTCATGCCGAGTCTTCATCCGCATGCGCCAGTTCGAAAAGAGCCGCTTTACATCAAGCTATTCTACAAGCAGAAGGCGAATGGCTAGTCTTTACGGATGCGGATTGTATTCCCCCAGTCACATGGTTGTCCGGCTTGAGCGGGTATTTTTCAGCAGAGACGGTTTTGGTGGCAGGATTTTCTCCGCAAGTCAGCGCCGGAAAAAGCGGGTGGAGCAACGTACTGCTTATCGATAGTCTATCCGCGGCACTGGTATCTGCAGCGACCATTGGCCGACAATACGGCGTTACCGGCGTTGGCCGCAACCTAGCCTATCGTCGCTCAGCTTGGAACAAAATTTCCGGATTTGACGCCTTGCCGGATACCTTGTCCGGGGATGATGATTTTATCATTCAGGAATTAAGTCGGCACGGTCGCGTACAGTATTGTCTGTCCCCGGAAGCGGTCGTCCCGGCACAAGGACCGTCTGACCTGCGTGAATTTTTGTGGCAAAAACAGCGCCATCTTTCCAGCGGGCAATTTTATCCACTGCCGGCTAAAATTGCTTATAGCGCTTATCACAGTACAAACTTGCTGCTCTGGCCGCTCTTTTTCTTCGGTCTATGGAATCACTGGCTATTTTATCCTCTTTTGTGCAAATGGGTGCTCGACTTTTATGTTCTCCAGGACCTGGCAAAACGGTTGCAGCAGAAAATACGCTGCCTGCCTTTTTTGATTTGGCAGGGAATTTTTGTATTTTATAACATCCGGGCAGGCTGGCAGCGATTTCGACCTCCGCCCACCTGGCAGGCAGATGGACCGTGAGAAAAAAAATTAACGAAATACTGTGGTCCGAATATCAGGCTGCGATGCTGCATCGCGGCTGGTTAATTGCCGAAATTTTAGAAAAACGACTCGATTTAGCCGGCGCCCGAATAGCGGATTTGGGATGCGGCCATGGCGGCGCATCGCTGCAACTAGCCGAACGAGGGGCAGTTGTGGCCGCAGTCGATCGTCGAGCAGATACGGCAGCGCAACTCCAGGAGATGGCGCAAAAGAAAAAACTGACCGTTACCGTTCATGCTGCCGACATAGAAACCTGGCAGCCGCAAACTCCTGTGGATGCTGTTGTGCTGTGGGATGTACTGGAACATATTGCCCATCCCTTACTGCTGTTGCAGCATATCCGACGATTTCTCAAACCGAAAGGATTTTTACTTTTGGCTACGCCGAATAAATGGTCACCGCTCAATCTGCTCTGCGATCCGCACTATAGTTTGCCCGGTATAGCTTGCTGCAAACGCACCCGTGTCTATAAAATCGTCGTGCAACGCTTGCATTGGTTTGCACCGGAGAAAACAGATATTGCACAATTAATTTCCTGGCGTGAATTACACGCCCTTTTACATGGCGCCGGTTTTAATTATGACTGGGTGGTTAAAGAGGTCTCAGAACTGGCTCTACAGAATCCGGCCAGCATATGGAACCGGCCTTGGCATTTACGATTGATTCACCTGATAATGAACATGCGTCTGTCGCGCATCGTTCTCTCTGCGGCGCCGAAAAAACCGGGCTTGCTTAACCAAAGGCTTTTACCGACCTTTTATGTGCTGGCGAGTAAACGGTGAAAGAACTTCCGATCAGAGCAATATTGAAAAGCATCACACGGTATCGCCTGAATAATGCGTTAAAACTGAGCGCCGGCTTTATTTTTTCAAAATTGCTGGGTTATCCATTTGTTTGGGGCCAGCCTTTTGTGGTGACGATAGAGCCAACCAATCTCTGCAATCTGGCCTGTCCACAGTGCGCGGTCGGCGCCGGAGTCTTGACGCGCCCTCGCGGCCAAATGCCGCTGGATCTCTATCGTGACATTTTAGAACAGATGCATCGTTCCCTCTGCTATTTACTGCTATACGATCAGGGCGAACCGCTGTTGCATACGGACTATTGCGAAATGATTCGATTAGCAAAAGCCAAAAACATGGCCGTCACCTGCAGCAGCAACGGTCAATTGCTTGGCGATAAAGATATAGCCCGTTGCCTGGTCGCTTCCGGGCTGGACAACCTGATTATCTCCATCGACGGTTTGACGGAACAAACGTACCAAACCTATCGAAAAGGCGGGCAACTGTCTAAAGCAATCCAGGCAATCAAAAATGTTCAACAGGCTCGAAGCATTCTCAAAACAAAAACACCGCGAATTTGCGTTCAATTTCTGGTTACAAAACATAATGAAACCGAATTGCCGCACCTGGCTGAAGCGGTTCGCGACTGGGGGGCTGATCTACTGCTGATAAAAAGCATGCAGATTTGCACACCGGCTGATGCTGAACAGTGGCTGCCGCGGCAGGAAAAATATCGCCGGTATCGAACCCGGAACAATCAACTGGTTACAAAAAAAAGAAACCGCATATGCCCCCGCTTGTGGTACAGCAGCGTCATACATCAGGACGGCAGCGTGGTGGCTTGTTGCTTTGACAAAGACAATCAATTCGTTCTCGGCCGCATGACCGAGACGCCGTTTACACAACTCTGGCACGGTTCCGCTTTACAGGCATTGCGTACGGCTGTGCTGAATAAAACCAAACCAAATTTATGTAGAAATTGCACAAATGGACTGGCGCTTTACAAATAAAAAAACCGTCATCTTTTGGATCAAAGGCGTGATTGCCGTTTGCGTTCTCGCACTTTTGGTGCGGCGCATCAGTTGGCGCGCTCTGCTGGAGGCTGTATATCAGGCGCAGGCAGAATGGATTATCGCAGCGGCCCTTTTATTGATTCCCAATATTTTTTGTCAGTTTAAACGCTGGCAACTCATCACCCGACAGCTCCATCCGGATACGTCGAATCCGGTGGTGGCGCGTTCTCTTTTTGCCGGCATCACTCTCGGTTTTATCACGCCCGGCCGCATCGGCGATCTGGGGCGAACGATTTTTATTCCACAGGCCAATTGGCTTGGATTGGTCGGTTTGATGTTGGTGGAAAAATGGTATAGCCTGCTGATCATTTACTGGTTCGGCTTATTAGGCATCATTCCCATCCTGTCGACCGCGTTTAAACTGGAACTGTGGATCCCGGCCGTGCTGACCGGACTGATTATGATTTTGGCCGGCATCAGCCTGGTGTTGCATCCGGGATTTTTAAATTATATTCTCAAACGCTTCGACAAAGCGAGAAAAAGAAAACGACTGCATCAGGTCTTTGCCGGCATCAATGCCTTGACGCCAAAATTGTCCCTCCAGCTTTTGCTTTATACCCTGATACAGGTCCTCGTTTATTTCGGACAATTCTACCTTCTCGTGAGAGCATTTACCCCCTTGCCGCTCTTGCGGGGCTTGGCAGCCGTCGCGGCGATCATGTGGAGTAAAACCCTGCTGCCCATTTCTCTAGGCGATCTGGGCGTGCGTGAAAGCGCAGCCGTTTATTTCCTCGGCAAATTGCATACGCCCGCAGCCGTTGCGTTTGACAGCGCCTTACTCTTGTTCGCCATCAATATTTTACTGCCGGCCATTATCGGCTTTGTGGTATTGCTGCAGAGTCGAATCTTGCAAAATGGGCCCGGTAAAACCATGAGGTCACGGTGCTGATATATTATCTCGTTATTTCTCTAGTATACATTTTATTTATCGCCTGGATATACAAGGGGATTCAGCAGTTAAATGAACAAAAGGTAAATTTTCAACAACCGATTGTCAATGTCATCGTTCCAGCGCGCAATGAAGCCGCAAATCTTGCCGAATGTCTAACGCATTTAAAGCAACAGAGTTATCCGGCACATCGTTACGAAATCATCGTCGTCGATGACGGCTCTGTTGATGAAACAGGCAGGATAGCAAAAGAGCAGGGCGTTCGCTGCCTGACTCTGGATGTTATTCCCAAGGGCTGGTCGCCCAAAAAGGCCGCCCTGGCCCTGGCGATCCGCAACAGCAATGCAGAAATTATTCTAACCACCGATGCGGATTGCCGTGCGCCGCGGGAATGGATCGAATCCATGATCCGTCATTTCACGGCCGATGTCGGCGTTGTGGCTTCGTGGGTTGGGATTGCCGAAACAGGCTCCTTGCTGGCGCGTTTAGAAGCTCTGGATACGCTTTCGTATCAAATGATTGGCGCTGCGGCCATCGGACACGGAAAACCTTTTTTGGCTAACGGCGCCAATTGGGGGTACAGACGCGAGCTTTATGCTGAGGTCAACGGCTTTAGCGGCATCGAATCATTGGCCTCCGGCGACGATGATCTGTTACTGCAAAAAATGGCGCAAAACGGCAAATGGCGCGCAGCCTTCAGCAACGAATCAAGCACGCGCCTTATCACCAAAAGCTGCACGTCCTGGTCCGGCTTTTTCATGCAGCGCCTGCGCTGGGCTTCCAAGAGCCATCGTTATCCGCTATCCGTTATTCTTTTGGAAGGATTTATTTTTATTTACCATTCTTCCCTGTGGTTGGTATTGGTCTTAAAAATTAACTCGCCGCTCTGGTTTTTATTTCTTCTGGTTAAACTGGTCAGCGATGCTCTATTGGTTCGCACGGTGATGCAAAACATCAATTTTAAATTTCACTGCTTCGATATGCTGCTGGCCCAGATCGGACAGATGATTTACACGGTTATCCTCGGCTTGCTGGCGTGGCGCGGCCGCTTTGTCTGGAAAAATCGTGTTTATAATCGCGGTACGCTGGTTGAAGAAAAAAGGGTTTGAAAAAAAGCTCTTGTTTGATATATTTAGCTGAATGGCACGATAGGCGCCCGCAAAACAACCTTGCGAAGGTTTAGAGCCTTCGCCAAGATAATACAATCGTTCAGTTCTGGTAAATAATATTTTGACACCCGTTTTGGGATTATCGAATGAAACACATTCTTGCCATAACCATCATTTCATATTCGCTGCTCTTTTCGGCCCCCCCCAGTTCCGTGAATGTGCCGAATGACTATTGGGGATATGGTTTTCTGGAACGTATGGAAACCAAGGGACTGTTGAAAAGTTACCAGCTTTGTACCCGCCCTGTTTCGCGTACGATCTTTGCCGAACTGTTGCGGCAGACGACAGAACAATTGCAGCGCAATGCCGCAATTCTGAGCAAAACGGATCAGCAATTGCTCGAGCAGCTCCAGGGCGATTTTTACGATGAACTGCATCCTGTCTCATCCGAGCGCGGTCCCGAACGCCATTTTACCAGTTGGAAAGAAGGGCAAAGCCGTTTGCATATCGATCTGTATGGCAAACAGTCCATCATCTCCAATCGTGGCCAGCAATATGAAACCAGCGAGTTGATCTCTGAAACCTCTCTCGGCGCCATCCTGCGCGGCTCGCTCAGCAACACCATCGGATTTTATCTGGATGCGCGCAATGCACTCACCCGCGGCAAGGATGAAATATTGGAAGAAAATTTCGATCCGTCTCAGGGCTCGCCGGTGGTGATTTCCGGTTCAAACGTTTTTCAGGATCGCGCGCTCGCTTACTGGACCTGGCAGAATGCCTGGCTGCGCCTGCAAATGGGCCGTGACGAATTGCAATGGGGACCGGGATATCATGCCGGTCTTTCCATCTCCGGCAACATGCCGGCAACAGAAATGATCCGCCTCAGCGCCTCCTTTCGTCGTTTTAAATTCAGCTACATTCACGCCTTTCTGCGCAGCAGTCTCGGCCCTAAATATCTGGCCGGTCATCGCCTGGATTACATGGTCAAACCCGGCCTCTATTTCGGCGCATCGGAAACGGTTATTTATGGCCAACGCGACGTCGAGTTCGCCTATCTCAATCCCATCATGCCGATTCATGTCGCGCAACACCATCTGGGCGACAAGGACAACAAGACCATGAGTTTGGATGCGACCTGCACGCTGGTCCGCAACTGCAAACTGTATCTGGAATATTTCATCGACGACATGACCAGCAGTGAGAGTTTGACCAAATTCTACGGCAACAAATTCGCCTTTCTGACCGGAATTCTTTGGACCGATCCGTTGCATATCGCCAATACCGATCTTCGCTGCGAATACTCGCACGTCGAGCCGTACGTCTATACACACTGGGATTCCATCAACATCTACACCAACTATGACCAGATCATCGGCCACTGGTTGGGGCCTAATGCAGACTGTCTCTTCATACAGGCCGGCTGGCAACCTTTGCGCGATTTTCGCGTCGAGTTTTTTTGGGAACAGCAGCGCAACGGCGCCGGCAACGCGGACACGCGCACCAGACCTGAACAAGGCATGACCAAGCAATTTTTGGGCGGCGTGGTGGAAAAGAAAAAAATGATCGGTTTAAAACTGGTCGAACAGATACGTCGCGATATGTTTGCCTCAGTCAGTTATACCTACTGTGATACCCGCAACCTGCATCGCCAGGCTGGTAAAACCTCCTTTGATCATCTGGCCCGCTTTGAATTCTGGTTAAATTATTGATCCGGCCTTGATAATAATTTTCTACATAACCTGCGGAATGACGGCCATTTACGGCTTGTGCCTCATACTGTTCTCCCTGGGATTGCTGCGCAGGCAGAACAAAAGTGTATTACAACCCTTTGTTTCTGTAATTGTAGCTTGTCGCAATGAACAGGAAAATATTACACCCCTGTTGCATGCCTTGACCCGGCAAAATTACCCATCTACGCGCTTTGAAATTGTCCTGGCCAATGACGCCTCTACAGACGAAACAGGGCAACGGATCAGCGCTTTTTTTAAGACCAATCCCAGTGTTGCTATTAAAAAAATCTCCGTGCAGAACCGCGATCAGGCGGCTTCGCCCAAAAAAAATGCGCTGAGTCAGGCGATTGCATTTTCTACAGGAGAGGTGCTGCTTTTTACAGATGCCGATTGTCGGCCAGGCCCGGACTGGATCGCAAGTATCGTCCAATATTTCTCGCCAGATGTTGGCATGGTTATCGGTTTCTCGCCGTATGAATTGCCTTCGCTGCAGGGCATTGGGCAACGATTGCTGGCCATAGAGTCCCTATCCCTCGCAGCTCTGGCTGCCGGCACAACCGGATGGGGACGGCCGGCCACCTGTACCGGTCGCAATCTCGCCTATCGCAGAAAAGTTTATGATGAATTGGGCGGATTCAAGGAAATTGCGCAATTTGTATCCGGCGACGACGATTTGTTTTTAAAACTGGTCGTGCAACGCACGCGCTATCGGGTAAGATACGCGTTGGACAGCCGCGCGGTTGTGCCGACTCTAATTTTGACAAATGGCCGGCATTTTTTTCAACAACGTTTGCGCCACGCTTCCAAAGGTTTTCACTATGGCTGGCGCATGACCTCTGTGCTGGCCGGCGCCTGGTTGTACAATTTTTTGTTGTTGGGATTGCTGTTAACTCCGTGGCGCGGATATGCCATTATGCTTTTCCTGGTAAAAGCCTTTTCAGAATTACCGCTCCTGCTGGGTTTTGCAGCAAAAATGAACAGAGTATCCTATTTTACCGTTTGGCCGTTGGCTGCTTTTTTGCATATTTGTTACGTCGTGGTCATTGGCGCATTGGGACCGTTCCTGAAATTCAATTGGAAAGAGATCAGGGTTCATTCATGATTGGCTTGTCCTACATCGTCCTGGCGTTGACGATTGTTTACGGAATAATCCTTCTGGTCTTTATTGTTGCGCTACGCTTTCCGAGTAAGGCAAACAGCCCTTTGCAGCCGCGTGTTTCCATCATTGTTGCTGCGCGCAACGAAGAAGCCAACATTGCCGCGCTGCTGGAGGATTTGGTGCAGCAGGATTATCCGGCTGAATATGAAATCATTATCGCCAACGACGGTTCAACCGATGGCACGGCTCATCTGGTCAACGGGTTTTGCACCCGCTTTGCCAATATCCATCTACTCAATATCGATGAGGCGCCGGCAGGATTCAGTCCGAAAAAATATGCCTTACAATGCGCAGTGGAAAAATCAACCGGCGAGATCATTCTGGCCACGGACGCAGATTGTCGCGTGGGACCGGGCTGGATTTCCGGCATGGTTGCTTATTTTGCGCCCGAGGTGGGTTTTGTTATCGGTTTTTCGCAATATGGCAGACCGGGGCAAAAACAAAAACTGGTGGAACGGTTTCAAGCGTTCGATTTTGTCACGCTCATGGCTGTGGCAGCGGCCAGTACGCATCTGCGCATTCCCATGGCAGCCTCGGGACAAAATCTGGGCTATCGTCGCGCCGCGTTCATTCAGGTGGACGGCTATCGTTCCATCAGCCATCGCATGTCCGGCGACGATGTCCTACTCATGCAATTGATTCGCCGTCGCACGGATTATCGTATTTTATACGCTTCGGACCCGCGCACGTATGCTGTGTCAGCGCCGCAACCCACCTGGCCCGCTTTTATCAATCAACGCAACCGCTGGGCCTCTAATGGCGGCTATCAATTGCTGTTGAGCCCCTTGTTCTTTAGCTATCTGGTTTTCACCTTTTCCTATAATTTGGCGCTGCTGCTTGGCCTCTCACTTTACGGCGCCGGTGTTCTTGGCGGATGGGGCATGCCGCTCTGCTTTCTGGCCAAAGGATTTTTTGAATTTTGTGTGGCTTGTAGCGGTTGCAGATATTTTCAGCGATCTGATCTGCTGAAATATTTTCCTCTGTGGTTTCTACTGCAGATTCCCTATATTGTTCTGGTCGGCGCCATGGGTTCTTTGGGATTATTTCGCTGGAAGGGCCGCAAAGGCGCGACAAGGATCCGGGCATAGCCAAAGGCTGTTTATTTTTTTTCGTTATAATAATAAATGACGTTCAATGATGCTGTAAGAAATTTATGATCTATTCCCCCATAGTCGCCCAGATGTTTGATGCGACCGGCGAAGTTCTTTTGCACCTGCATCTCGATGCCAATCTTGTTAAATCTATATCCTGCCGCTAAAATAAAACCGGTAAAGCAAGATAAGCTTCAGCCCAATCCGCATTTACAATCTGTGACCAGTTGCTATAATATGCCGTTCTATTTTCCACTCTGGCTCCGCGTAGTAGAATTTCCATCCCATAGACCAGCGAAAGGTATTTTTTTGCAAACTCTCGACGCCTATGCCCATGGAATACCTTAATAGTGGTTTGGAAGAGGTGTCGTAAAATTTGGAGCAATTAACGCTGCCGGAAATAAAAAGGGCGAGCCGGCTCGGGTTTCAGAAAAACGAAGCAACATCAGGAATAGAAACAAAATGCTTTCTAAAACCGTCTGAAAACCGTAAATTCTGCACTGATTTGAGGAAGAGCATGAGCGCACCGATACAGCTGCTAAACAATCTGTTACATCGCCGGCCGGTCAACTCGAGCACGGAAATCCGTCTGACCCGCCTGTGCACGCAACGCTGCCGGCAGTGTCGCGTTTACGAACGGGAAACCCAGCCGGCCAGCATGAGTCTGGAACAATTTCAAATGATCCGGCGGCGGTTGCGTGAATACGGTGCCTGGCTCGGCTTTATCTCCGGCGGCGAAGCGTTGCTGGCGCCGGATCTGTTGCCCATCCTGGCAGAGGCGAAAAAGACCTTTCGCTGCGCCACCACCCTGGTCACAGGGCTTTACCATCAACGTCAACGGGTATTGGAAGCGGCCGAGTTTTGCCTGGCAAACAATATCAACATCCAGACCTCCATGGACGGCATCGGCCCTGTGGGTAATTACTTGCGCGGCGTCAAGAATTTTAGCGATACCGTGCTGGAGCATATGGCCTTAATCAGCGCCATGAAAAAAAATTCTCAATCGCTGCTCTACGCAAACATTGTGCTCAACAACCTGAATCGCAACCAGGTTCCGGATCTGATCCGGCGCTGCCGCGGCCTGGGTTGGCGCGTCACCATCGGCCTGTATCACAACCTTACCGAGACCACACGCAGAGACGACGAGTTGCGTATTACACCGGATGAACAACTTGATCAACTGCTGGCTTTTCTGGATCACAATCCGGATATTTTGAATTTAAATTCATTCATTCGCGGCATCGGCCCGTTTTTACGCAGCGGGAAAACGACACGTTGTCCCTTTGTCGCCGGCCGCATCTGGATGACGCGCACCACCATCATGGAAAACGGCGACCTGCATCTGTGTTGGGGCGGCCCCATCGGCAATCTTTTCTCCTCTTCCCTGCGGGAAATATTCCACAGCTCCGTTTATACCGACCGCCTGGCTGCTTACGACCGCTGTGCCGGCTGTTGGACCACCTGCTACACGCAACGGCTGTTGCTCTTGCGTCCTCGCTCCCTGACCGAATTACGAGACAACATCGTCAAGATGATCCACCTGCGTCGTTATCAACAGGAGCGGCCGGCGTGAAAAAATTTTTATTTCTTTTACTGATCGCCGGCGTAGCCGGCAGTGGTGAAAAAGTGCGATTCATCGGCCATGCTGATTTAAATCGATTTATTGGCGAACAACTGGATTTCTCCTTGTCCTTGCGCGGGGTCAGCGCAGCCAAGGCGCGCATGCTTTGCGACACCCTCGGTATCGACCGCTGGCTTATCTCAGCCGACATATCGACAAAATTCTGGGCTGATCTGGTTTTCCCAGTGCACAATATTTACCAGACCTTTCTCGATCGCCGCGACGGCCGCACTGCAGAGACCTATAAAAAAATCAAACAAAAAAATCTTGGCCAGGAGATGCATGTCGTTTTTGATTATAAACAAAAGCAGGCGACCGGTTATTCGGATGGCAGCCGCACCATTCGCGATTCCCTGCAAACCCTCTTTGCCATGCTCTATCACTTGCGCGCCATGGATTTGTCTTTACATGATTCTGTCTTCTGTTTATTGGAAATTGAATCACAGTGGTGGCAAGTAGCCGGGAAAGTCAGACAGGGAGAAAAAACCACCGGACCTTTTTCTCGTCTCGAGGTCCGCGATGTGGTGCTTACTTTTTCCCCTCACGGCGCGGTTGTTGCCCGTCCCTGGAAAACCGATTTGCTGACCAATCGCATTGCCCGCAGCGGCCGGTTGCTCATCCGGCTGGGGCCTGCGCCGGAGAATTTGCCAATATGGATACAGATCGGCGAGGCCAAACAGACCGTGACGCTCAAATTGAACAGCTGTAAAAAGGTGTAATGCATGGTCACGCTCATCCATATATTTTGCGCCATCCTCTATCTTTTAGTAGGCATCGCTATCCTGTTGCTGCTGAAAAAAAGCTGGCCACAAAAAAAGTCTGTGGAACCGGTTCTGGCCTCTGTCATCATTGCCGGACGCAATGAAGCGCCGCATTGGCCGGCCTGTTTGGACGCTTTGGCAAATTTGGATTATCCGACGGACAAATTGGAAATCATCCTGGTTGACGATGCCTCCCGCGATCACTCCTTGTCGCTTTTGCGTGCGTTTGCGCAACAGCGTCCGTTTGTACGCGTCATCTCCCTTTCTGTGGAAGCGAAAGAATTGGCCGGCAAGGCCGGCGCGGTTTTGCCGGCCATCGAATCCAGCAAGGGCGAAATTATCTTTGTCACGGATGCCGATTGTCAAGTTCCGCAAAACTGGATTTTAAGTCACCTTTCCTTCTTTACTGATGAGGTGGGATTGGTCGGCGGCCTGACTTTGCTGGATCAACCGCGTCACAAGTATGGCGCTTTTCAGCGTATCCAATCCCTGGATTGGTTGTTCCTGCTGTCGGTCGCCTTTGCGGCCGGCCGTATCGGCAGACCCCTGAGTTGGATGGGCAACAACATGGCCTTTCGTCGCACAGCGTATCACGCGGTGGGCGGCTATCGTTCGCTGGCCAGCCATTTAATCGAAGATTTCAGTCTGATGGACGCGATGGTCCGGCAGACTCCGTGGCGGGTTGTTTTACACACCCAGGCCTCGGCCATGGTGCTAAGCTGCGCTGAAAAAACCGTGACCGGGCTTTATCGACAGCGTCGGCGTTGGGCCCTGGGCGTACGACCGGTGCGCCTGTTGGGTAAAGGCTTGTTGTCGGTTTTTTATATCAGCCACATGCTGGTTTGGTTGGCGTTGGTTTGCAGCCAGACAACAGGATGGCTGCTATTTATCGTCATCCTCGCAACAGATGCAGCCATTCTGATCACAGCTGCCGGACCGATCAACCGGCATGATCTGTTGAAATGGCTGCCTAGCTTGCAATTGTATTATTTCCTGGCAATCTTGTTGCTGCCGCCGATTCTTTTATTCGATAAAAAAATCATCTGGAAGGACAAGGTCTACCATTCAATGGATCAAAGTGTCCGCTGATAACAACCTGGTTGTCTAGTGCGTATTTAAGCCGGAATCGATCATGTCGCTTTTGCCGCCGCTTTTGCTGCATTATTATATTACTTATCGTTGCAATTGTCGCTGTCGTTTTTGCGAAATCTGGCAAATGAATGATCCCGCAGAAGCTGATCCGGCAGTTGTCCGGCTGCGCCTACGGCAGGCCAAACAGCTCGGCGTCCGCTTTGTGGATTTCACCGGCGGTGAACCGTTACTGCATCCTGATCTGCCGGATATGTTGAAAGCGGCCCAAGAGCTGGGCCTTAAAACCACCATCACCACCAACGCAGCGCTTTATCCACAACGGGCCGGCGAGTTGGCAGGTTTGGTGGATTTTTTGCATTTCTCCCTGGATGCTGCTGAGGCTGATATGCATAATCGCTTGCGCGGCGCTATCATTTTTGACACCGTTGTAGAGAGCCTGGATATTGCTCGAGCTCTGGGCGAACGACCTGATATCACCTTTACCGCTAATGAAGAGAACCTCTCGCAACTTGCCTTGTTATCGCAAGTTGCAGAAGCGCTTGCGCTGGTGCTTGTGGTCAATCCGGTATTTGGTCAAGAGGCACTTTCAGAGCAAGCTCTGAACTATATCGAGCAGTATAAACAACATCCTTACGTCTATATCAATCCAGCCTTTCACCGTTTGCGCAGAAGGGGCGGCAATCAAACAGATCATCCCCGTTGTCGCGTCATGGATGCGGTGATCGTCATTCTGCCGGATGATCAACTGGCTGTTCCCTGTTTTCATTTCAATCAGACGCGACGCCCCATTTCCCATTTAAAGGTCATGCAAGACGAAAAGTGGTTTAAAGATATCAAAAGGCAACAGGGAAAATTTCCGACTTGTCAGGGGTGTGTGCTGAACTGTTATTTTGATCCATCTTTTCTTTATGTTCCGGATTTACTGTTTTATGAAAGCATGCAAGCGAAATTACGCTACGCCTGGCTCAAATATCTGAAACCGGATCAGAAACCAACGCAATCGGCGGGCAAACTGTTTTCTCAACTGGTCAACAAACCATGAATCCCTTCGCTCTCGCGGCCAACATCGTTTTTCCGTTCCTGTTATACGCGGAAACCCATTATCGCATTCCGGGGATTCCCAGCCGTTTATTTAAACGGGAACCGGAAATTTTAATCGATGTGCCGCATCGCGTGCAAGAGGGGCGTGCTGTGCCGGTTTTATTGATCATCAAAGACAGCGACCGATTCCCTGTTTTGCTGGAGAAACTGCATATTTTTATTGATGGCCGCGAATTTGTCTTTAATGAAAACCAAAAAATTCAACAAAAGTTTTGGCATAAAATTTATTATATCCAACCGGGAAATAACCTGTCCGGTGAAATAAGCGTCAACGCCAAAATCGAACTCGTCATCAACCAAAGGCATTGCCTGGTCCACAATGACAATTTTCATACTGCCGGTCACAAGCCGTTTCAAGTAGCGTTGGATGATCAACCTTTGCCGGGATCAGAGTTTTGCAGCTGGGCTGATATGCATTGCCACAGTTGCTACACGAACGATCAGATGGAATTCGGTCCGCCCCTGACCGGGATCAAAGCCATGTCCGACGCCATTGGCCTGCGCGCTGCGGCGGTCACGGACCACTCTTATGATCTGGACGATTTGCCGGATAATTATCTGATTAATGATCCGCAGACAGTAAAGTGGTACGCGCTTCTACAGGAGGTTGAACGTCTGAACCAGGCGCCCGGCCCTGTATTGATTCCGGGAGAAGAGCTTTCTGTCGGCAATTGTAAAGAACGCAATGTACACCTGTTGATTCTGAACGACCCGGATTTTTATCACGGCACGGGCGATTCAGGAGAAAAATGGCTGAAAACGAAACCGCAAACCTTCATCCCATATCTCTTAGCGCACCTGTCTCCGCAGGCAGCGGCGTTTGCCGCTCATCCCAAAGCTTTGCCGCCCTGGCCGCAACGCTGGTTGTTGGGCCGCGATCAATGGCATGATCAGGATTGTGCGCAGCCCGGATTACATGGACTGCAAATCTGGAACGGCGAAGGGGCTGCCGGTTTCGAGCAGGGTTTGGCGAGTTGGATTAGACAGCTGCTCGACGGCCGATCATTGACCATCATCGGCGGCAATGACAGTCATGGCGATTTCAATCGCGTACGGCACATCAAAATTCCCTTCTGGTCAATTTTAGAAAGTACGCACCATGTTTTTGGCTGCGTGCGCACCGGCTTGTTGACCCGGACGGCAACAACTACGAACCAATTTGTGCAAGCACTGCGAAAAGGTCATTGCATCATCAGCAACGGCCCTTTTGCCCAACTCGTGATTGCCGGAAAAAGCAGCGGGGAAACGGTGCAGGAAAAGAATCCGCCGCTGTTACTCCGCGCCAGTTCAACCCCCAACTTTGGTTTTCTGCAGCACATGGATATTTATATCGGCGACCAGCAAAAAAAACAGGAGGTCAAACGGACCATAGCCGCGCCTCCTGCATGTCTGCATTTCGAGCGAAATATAAACGACCTGTCTTTGCCGCAACAAGGGTATGTGCGTTTACAGGTTTTCACTGAAAAGGATGGTCGCTCCTACCAATGCCTCACCAATCCCGTTTATCTTTCTCTTAAAACAATTTGATTTTCTTCATGATTCTTTTCAAACCGCGACCGAAAATTTCCGGCTCGAGCTCAATATGCCGGTCGTCCCCTTCGCCGTAAGAGATGGCTTTGATCGCTTCATTGTCCTTCAGAGCCTCATGAATGATGAATCGTTCATAACTGCTCATGTGCGGCAAGATCACTTTTTGTCCGCTCTGCATGGCCTCTTCGGCCTTTTTCTCGGCATACCTGCGCAAATTACCTACCGGATACAGACGCAATTCGTACTGATCCTCGCCGATGCGATAGGTTTTAGTAGCCACATTGGGGTCTTTGTCAAACTCGCGATGAATCTGTTTGCGTTCAAAAGCATTCAGCAGGGTCAGGGAAATGGGAACAATGGAATCGCACAAATCCTCACGCACTTTGGCGATCAATCGCACCATTTTACCGTCCATCTCTTTGCCACGCTCTCTTTTCTCATCAAAACGTCTGCGCGTTCTTTTTTCCATACAAAACGACCTCTCTCATAGGGGTAAATTCATCATCTTTTCTGTCAGGGGCGCGCTAAACGCGCCTCTGCAGAAAAGATGTTTTGTTATCGCACTGCTTTTAATAATTTTTCATGAATTCCGCCAAAAAAACCATTGCTGAAGGTTATCACAACATCGCCCGGATGCAGGCGCGGCTGCAAAAAATCAACCATGGCGTCAACCGTCTCAACATAAAACGCCTCTTTGTTCAAAATCCGCAAATCTTTAATCAATTGTTCGCAGGAAAAAACCTGACCGACCGGCGCTTTATCCGGACGATCCACTGCTGAGACTAAAATGCCGTCGGCATATTGCAGCGCTTCGGCCATCTCTTTCTGAAATACCGAGCGCCGCGTGGTGGCGGTTCTCGGTTCAAACAACGCCCAAATTTTCTTTTGCGGATGCAATCTGCGAAATCCGATCAACGTTTCGCGAATGGCTGTTGGATGATGACCAAAATCATCAAAAATATGTATTCCGTTGACCTCGCCCTTGAGTTCCAGTCGTCGTTTGACATTGGCAAAGGTGGCCAAGCCGTGGCGCATGGTTTCCACATCCAATCCGACATGCCGGCCAACGGCAAACGCAGCCAGGCTGTTGCGGATGTTGTGATCGCCGAACATCGGAATAAAAACGCGGGTTATCCGCTTTTCTTCCGCCAGGATGTCAAAATTTTGCCCCTCAGCGGATTGTTCGATTCGATCCGCACGCCAGTAATTATCCATAGTTAAACCAAAAGAATGCACCGGACAAAATGCCCGGGCGCACACTTCCCGCACCGTGGGAAAGTCATAGCAGGCAGCCAAAAGACCGTTCCGGGGTATCAGATTGACAAACCGGCGAAACGCCAATTTTATTTCATCCAGAGAGGAATAAATATCCGCATGATCAAACTCTACATGGTTGATCACGCCGATATCCGGCATATAGCGCAAGAACTTGGCGGCTTTATCAAAGAAAGCCGAGTCGTATTCATCGCCTTCCAGGATGATGTCGTTGCCGCTGCCGATTTGGAAACCACGGCCAAAGTTATTGGGAATGCCGCCGATGAGAAAACTGGGGTTTTTCCCTGCGGTTTCGAACAACCAGGCCAGCAGGGCGCTGGTGGTCGTTTTACCGTGCGTGCCGGTGATCACAATGGAACGTCGCCCACGGATGCACAGCTCGCGCAACGCATCGGGCAAAGAAAGATAGGGTATATGCCGATCCAGTATTTCTTCAATCTCGACATTGCCGCGGGAAATGACATTGCCGATCACCACCAAATCCGGACCGCTGTCCAAATGAGACGGATGAAAACCGTCAAAAACCGGAATGCCCTGTTGCTCCAAAAAAGTACTCATGGGCGGATAAACGCCGGAATCGGAACCATACACTTCATAGCCCATCTGTTTCAGCATGGCTGCGAGCGAGGCCATCGCCGTGCCGCAGATGGCCAAAAAATAAATCTTGTGCGCTTTCTGCAGATCCCTGTTCATCACGGGGCCGTAATCTGTTTCATCAGTGCCGGAAAATCCGCATCTGTTACTTTGGTCACACCCTGCTTATCAACAAGCAGATTAGCCACGCGACCGCGATCACCGGCATTGCCCAAATCCTGGTTGTTCAAATACAACCGCACGCCGCCGGCATTGCCGATCTTTAAATAAAAACGGGTGAACGAGGTCCAGGAACGTCCATCTCCCGGGGAAAACATGCCTTCATCCGCCAACGTATCTTGATAAACGATGCGCACCCAGGCGCTGTCGGAAACCTTGATGGTCAGGTTCAACGCATCAGCCGGCCGCTGTTCGACCTGGACCGATTCATTCAGGGGAATCAGGTTGCTGGTGTCTGCCGGAACGCCCGGTTCAATTTTTTCCACCACGGTGCCGGTATCCAACAACGGCGTTTCATCGGCGGATCGCAAGAAAAGAAAATAAACGGTGGCAACGAACACCGCTAAAACCGCAAACACGCCGACAAGCAAAATCCTTTGATCCCGGGGATTGTCATGGGCACTGATCTCATTTTTACTGACGGATTCAAGAGGAATTTCTTTAACATCAGCATCGGACAAATGCAATGGCGTTTCTTTTTTACTTTCGACCTGCGGTGATTCGGCCGGCTTGTCCACCGGTTTGGCGGCATCCAAAGTCAGAAATTGACGGACCATTACATCCGGATCCAGACCCAGCTCCATTGACAGAGTACGGATAAAAGCGCGCACATAGACGCTTGGCAAAAATTTAAAATCCCCGTTTTCCATTGCCTCGATAAAACGATCCGCAATTTTTGTTTTTGCGGACAACTGGGCAATGGTCAGCCCCTTCAACTCGCGCTGACGGATAAATTCCTGGGCGATAAAATTTGCTGTTTCTGTCACAATCTTCCTAACTGATTTTTTAAGAATTCCAAAAGCGTAAGATAGAATTTGGTTAAAGGAAAACCCACAACGTTATAAAAACACCCCTCGATGCGATCAGCGAAAACCGCGCTCTGATCCTGTATGCCGTAGGCGCCGGCTTTATCCATCGGACCGTCGCTGCTTGCATAGTTATTTATTTCCCAATCCTGCAAAGGCCGAAAATGCACGGCGGTAACCTCGTAATCCGACACCGACCGTCCGGACGGCTGATCGATCAGGGAAAACCCGGTAAATACATGGTGCGTGCGGCCGCTTAATCTGGTCAACATCTCTATAGCGTGCTCCGGATTGTCTGGCTTGCCGAGAATTTCCCCATCGAGCACAACGATCGTATCAGCGCCGATTATGATCCCCTTTTTCACCAATCCGGATACTTCTTGCGCCTTGGCCAGAGATTGGCGCAGCACGTGATTGATCGGATCAGGTTCATCCACCCCATTTTCATCATGACCGCTGACCAGCACGGTAAACGGCAACTGCAACAAGGACAACAGCTGACGACGTCGCGGCGATTGCGACGCCAGCACATAATTGTACTGTTGCAATGAATGATACATCACTCTTCCCGTCGTTTGTCGTCGCTGTCCAACCAGATTGTAAAAGGGCCGGCGTTGTGCAACTCTACCAACATGTCGGCGCCGAATTCACCTTCCTGAACATCGATTTGATAGGATCGTAAAAACTCTACAAAACGGTGATAGAGCGCTTCCGCCATTTCCGGTTTGCCTGCATAGGAAAATCCCGGTCGCCGTCCCCGTGTACAATCAGCATATAAGGTGAACTGAGAAACAGCCAGAACAGCGCCTTTAACATCTAAAAGGGAAAGATTTGTTTTGCCGCCTGCATCCTCAAAAATTCTTAAATTCACGACGCGGTCGGCCAGATAACGCGCGACCGCTTCATCGTCGCCTTCTCGCACGCCTAAAAATACGGTCAATCCGAGATCAATCTTGCCGATGAGGTTGCCGTGAACGGTCACAGATGCTTTTTTTACCCGTTGTAAAAGAACTCGCATGCTTGTACTTTATTTTACTCTTATCCCAAAACAATGGCCACCAGACCTAAAACCATCGCGGTTTTAAGCAACAGGCTGGTGCGCCGCAATCCGAGGCTATCGGGCATCGGCCACAGTTTTATTATCAACCAAAAGAGCAATGGATTCACTAAAACCATCACAACAGCGAAATAGCCAGGACCATAAAAACCCAACGCAAACGCGAGTATGGTCACCGCCATCAGCGCCAGGAGAATGGCGGCGATCATGATTCGGGCCACCGGCACGCCATATACAATCGGCAAGGTCCGCGCCTGCAACTTTTTATCGCCGGGAATATCCTCAATGTCCTTGACGATTTCTCTGGCCCAATTGATCAAGAAGGCAAATATCGCCGGCAGAACAGCGGGCGCCACATGCCCGGCAACCATACCGCCGAACAGAAAAGTCAGCCCCGTACTAAAACTTACCGTTATGTTGCCCCACACCGCTGTTTGTTTTAAAAACGCACTATATAGCACCAAGAGCCCCTGAGCGCCCAAAACAATCAAAAAAACCACCAAACTGATCTGGACGGCAAAAAGCAACGCCAGTAAAAAAAAACAGATGGAAATCGTAATCGCCTGTTTCGAAGTCAATAATCCGGCAGGCAATGGCCGTTCCGGTCGGTTGATGCGATCAATTTCAACATCAAAAAAATCGTTAATGGCATTTGCACCGCCGGCCACCAGGCCGGTAATGCCGGCAGCCAGGACCAACCGCAGCCAGGCCGTTGTTGGATTACAAATCAACACCGCAATCACCGCCGAGAACATCGAAATCACGACATTGATCGGTCTGATAATGGTCGATAAACCTTTAAGTGTTGCAGCACCGGTTCTCATGGATGTAATCCGAGCATAATCATAAATATAAGATTCTTGGCCAAAAAATGCAACAGCAAATTCTTTTAAATAATGATTGAATATTAGGATAAAAATTTATACCATTTAGAAAAACAAGGAGTGTTATGAAATTGTTGCCTTTGCGCCAACCCCGACCCGACCAACAGGCCTTTATCGACGCTTTGCTGCAGGCACAACCGGGGCAGCACGTTCCCCTGGTGGAATACATTATCGACGATGTGGTTCTCAGGCCCATTGTCACAGATTTGCTTGACGGCGTCTGGCATCCTTTTGGCGCTGATCGCGCCTCGCAAAAAGCCTATTTGGACAACTTTATCCGTGTTTGGCATCGCCTCGGTTATGATTGCGTGCGTTATGAAACAGGCCTGTGCTTTCAACCAAATGTGCTGCAAGCCGCGGATATCGGGCCGGATCCGCAAAAAATCAGGCAGTGGGATGAACAGCATCAGGGCGTCATCTCCACATGGCAGGATTTCGAATCATTTTCCTGGCCGACTGTGGAACAGGTGGATTTATTCGCCATGGAATATCTCAATTCCCATTTGCCGGAAGGTATGGGCCTGATAACCTGTCATGCTGCCGGCGTTTTTGAGCATGTCAGCAAAATTTTTTCTTATGAAGGTTTGTGCTATGCGCTGATGGACCAACCGGATCTGGTGCAAGCCGTGGTTGATAAAGTGGGCGGTCTGCTGGAAGCTTATTATCGCGTCCTCCTGCAAATGCACAACGTGGTGGCCATTTTTCAGGGCGACGACATGGGCTTTCATTCGGCCACCCTTATCAGCCCAACGGATTTGCAGACCTATTTCTTACCCTGGCATAAACGATTAGCGCAATTGACCCACGATCAGGGCCGACCCTATTTTCTGCACTCGTGCGGACGCATTACCGATATTATGGACAGCCTGATTCAGGACGTGCACATCGACGGAAAACATTCCTTTGAAGATTCCATCATTCCGGTCCAAGAATTCCAAAAACAGTATGGCGAGTACATCGCGGTACTTGGCGGCGTGGACATCAACATCCTCTCTGCCGGAACGCCGGAACAGGTACGGCAGAAGACCAGACAACTCATCGAGCAGTGCGGCAGCCGCGGCCGTTACGCGATCGGATCCGGCAACTCGGTGCCCAGTTATGTGCCTGCGAAAAATTTTCTGACAATGGTTGAAGAAGCAAACCGGCAATAAAAATTTCCGATTTGCTGATACTTCTCCCCATAAAAAAACGACGCCCGGAATGGTGCGTCGTTTTTTTCTCTCACGCGGTTAAAAATCCACGTTACAGATCAATAAGTTGTTGTGCTGGTGCTTGAAGCGTCCCTGTTCGGATCGATCCAGCGCGTCCATTCCGTATCGTATAGTTCTCCGCGCGCCGTAGAGTGCACCAGTTCGTAATCGCTCATTTCTCGTTTATCCACAAAGACAAAATCTACGCCGCCCTGCACCTGATAATAATGCCAAATCTCATAGGAACGGTTTTGATTGCTGAACGGGAAGCGTTCCGGTTCATCGGGGTGACCATAAATCAACAGCACGCGTCCCCGATCGGTGCGCCAACCGTCGCGAAATGTGCCGCGGTAATGTTGATTGGCATATTCCACGCGATTGAGATAACCGCGTTTGTATTCATTCTCCGGCGTACCCGGTGTTTGATCTCTACGGGACCAAAACTCTTTGATATAGTTCCGTTTGCCGTCCAGATTCAATTTTTTATAAGTATCGCGCTCCTCCTTGGTGGCGATATAGCGGACATATTCGAATTCCTGGTTGATCTCTTTCTCGGTCATGTTGTTGTAGCGTTCGGCGTCCGTGCCCGCACTGCCGACGTTTTGCACGTCTTCCTTCTTTTGAAATTTTTCACCGCCTTCGGCATAATCTTCCTGCCGGTAAACGAAAAATTTATGATTCGCTTTCGCGGCCTTGTTCGTTTCCAGGTCCGTCACTTCCACCTCAAGCAGGTAAGCGCCGGAAAGCAGCGTCACCACATTGGCAGCATTGACCTCAACAGCGGATGAGCCGGGTTTTTTGCGCTCGCGGACGCCCATATTTTTGACGAGTTTGCCGTCACTGTTCAGTACTCTGTACTCGATGCGATACTTGCCGCCCGCTTCGGTTCTTGCCGGCGCCAGATTATAAACTTCCATATAAGTATAGAGAATCGGCACGCCAATGCCGTAGAGCCCTGTCGGATTAGGCGTCACGCGAAAGCCGTTTTTACTAAAAGCGCTTTGCACCGTATCGCGCTCAATGTTGCTGGATATCTGAATATCCGAAAGCAGCAACGAGTCCGGGCCGAAGGTTCGCGGCTTGACTGGCCACTCGAGCGCACTGGCGCTGGCCGGATTATGAGGATCCTGCAAGGTCAATCGGATTTTGTGCGGTTTCAGCGGCACGACAAAACTGTTCAGACAAAACAATCTTTGCCCTTCGCCAAGCTCCGCCAAACTGTCCACCTGGTTGACGTTTTTCCACATTTTCCGGTTGATGACAGAATCTTGCTCCAACAAATCGGCCGTGACCAGGAACTCTCCTTTGAATTTTGCTTTATCTGCAACGTACTTGAGCTGTGAGCGGTCAAGGGAAGCTGCAAATTCGACAAACATCAAACTGTCGGAATAACGATAACGTGAGCAGTCAACGGCAAAGCGCAACCGCTCGTTTGCATTTGCAGAATCGGATTGCGCTTGTGTCCAGGCTGGTTTTTCCGACAAACAAACCAACATCAGGATAACAGCCAGAATGGTTTTATCACGGCATTGCATGAGTACGGCTCCTTCCAGGATGCCCTTTTCCAAAAGATTAATTGTTTGCGGCTGTGTTTTGAGCTGCGTCAAATTTAACGGACACAACCTTTGACACGCCCTTTTCTTCCATGGTGATGCCGTAAAGTTGATCCGCAGCGCGCATGGTCATCTTGTTATGCGTTACCACCATGAATTGCGTGTTTTTCGAAAACTCTTTCAAGGCATTGGTGAAACGCGTTACATTACGATCATCCAACGGCGCGTCCACTTCATCAAATATGCAAAACGGGCTCGGTTTATACAGATAAATGGCAAACAACAACGAGATGGCGGTCAATGATTTTTCCCCGCCGGAGAGCAACGTCAGGGCCGTCATTTTTTTGCCGCCGGGGGTGGCGAGAATATCAATCTCCGCCTCCAGCGGATCTGCCGTTTCCTGCAAAGCCAGACTGGCGCGGCCGCCTTCAAAAAAAGTACCGAACACCTGGGAAAAATTGACCTGCACCTTTTCAAAAGTCTCCATGAATTTTTGCCGTGCGGTCGAATTGATGATGTCGATGGTTTCCGTCAGATTCTTGCGCGCCTTGATCAAATCATCGCGTTGCGCCTGCAAAAACTCCATGCGTTCCTTTTCCTGCTCAAACTCTTTCAACGAAAGCAGATTGACCGGTCCCACCTCTTTGATTTTTTCGCGCATCTCTTCAATGAGTTTCGTGGTTTCTTCCGCGTTAAAAGCCTCGTCCACCGCTCCTCGTTGCAGCGTGTATTCAAACTCTTCGCGCATGCGCGATTTCAAGTTCTCCAGCCGCAGCTTTAACTCGGACACCCGGAGTTCTATCTTGTGCACCGACTCGGCCAGTTCGTCCAGTTTGCCGCGCTCGGTGCGAATGGCTTTTTCCTGTTCTGCCACATGGGTGTTGGTTTGAAATTGCTGCTCCTCCAGCTGGGTCAACTCTGTCTGCAAGATCTCCTTTTTGCCGTCTAGTTCCTGAACCCGGTTATTATACTCCTGATTGGCCTCATTTAGTTCCAAAATTTCCTTGTGCGCCCGGTCGGTTTCCTCGGTGCGCATGCGGATCAGACCCTGGGTCTCCTGCACCTGGCGCAGAATCGAATCGCTCTCCCGTTTAAGCGCTTCGAAATCACTCTGCAGCTTGGCCACCTGCACATTGATCTCCTGCAGACGAATAGATGCCTTCGCCATGGTCTGTTCCGCCTGCTTGATCTCCTCGCCCAATTGATTGGCCAGCTGTCCCAACTGTTGACGACGTGCGGTCAAATCATCGGCGCCCAGCGCCTGCATTTCCAGATTCTGGCCCAATTGACTAACTTCGCCCAACAGATGTTGTCGCTCTGAAATCTGCTTGTTGTGCGTATCTTGCAGACTGCCTTCTTCAAAAGACATCCTGCCCAACTCGACTTTGAGATTGGCCAGGTCTTCTTCCATTTTTTTGATTTCAGCCGTTTGCACTTCAACGTCGATTTTGCTGCGCTGAATATCCACTTCCTTTTGTGCCATCTGCGTGTGTCGGCTGTCAATGGCCAGCTTTAACTTGTCGATCTCCTGCACCAGCGCCTGCAACTGTTCCTGGCGTCCGACAAAATCAGACTGATTGCGATGATTAGCGCCGCCGCGAATGTACCCGGCATGACCCAACACCTCGCCGGCCAAGGTGACCACATTGATCTGTTGCGCTTTAACCTGATTATAGATGCGGTTGGCCGTTTGCAGGTCTTGAACGACAAGGTAATGACCCAAAACCGCACGGATCAATTCATTGAACGACTCTTCGTGACTGACCAGTTCGTCAGCATAACCGACCACTCCGAGATCGCCGATCACCGGCCGGCCGTTCACATTCCATTTGATGTCATGACGCGGAGCAAACGTAACAACGCCCCGTTTCTCTTCTTTCAACAAACCGATGCCGTTAAAAGCGGCTGTGGCATCCTCCACCACCAACCAGGTCGCGGCCTCTCCGAGGCTGGCGGAAATCGCCGTGCGAAAATTGGGTTGTACCTGAATGATGTTGGCCAGCGGACCAAAACTGGCGAAACCGATCTCTTTGTTTGTGGCCAGATAACGGACGCCGGAAGGATAGTCTTCATAATTGTCAATAAGGCGTTTGACCAACTCGGCCTGATGCGTCAACACCTCGACCCGGTTGCGGTCCTGGCTTTCCGCTTTCTGCATCTGTTCAAAGGACCGCTTCATCTCCTCTTCACTGCGCGTCAGTTCCGCAACTTTTTTCTTTTTCTGTTCCAGACTTGCCGACAAGCCGAGCTCACGGCTGCGTGCAGCCTGCAGCACGCCGGTGAGTTCCAAGAGCCGATCATTGATCGTCTTTTCTTCTTCGTTGATCTGCGCAATGCGACGCGACAGATTCTCTTCCGTTGCCTTGAGACGTTCGCCTTCATTTTGTTTGCGGCTTAACTCTTCGGTGATGATCAACACCTGCGACTCGGATTCACGGAAACGCACGCGTTTTTCTTCATATTCACGGCGGATATTTTCATATTCCCGTGTTGCCTGAATCTGCTCTGTTAAATTTCCGTTCAACACTCGCTCGGATTCAGCATTGCGAGTATCGATGATCTGTTGCTGTTCCAGCAACGCCTGCAACTTGATTTCCAGCGATTCCCGTTCCTGTATATAACGCAAATTCGACTCTTCCAACGAGCGGATGCGTTCGCTGTTGACGAGAATGCGCTCTTCAAACTTTTGCATTTCACGCATATAGTCATTAACCAGGCGCTGCTTTTCGGACAACTGACGTTCGATTTCCAGCAAACGCATACGGGTGGTTTCATAATCCGCATCGCGATTGGCCAGAACACCGGACGAGGCCTCGCGCTCGTCTCTTGCCAATGCGAGATGTGTTTCCAGCGGTTCCAATTCCAGCGACAGCTTGTTGAACTCATGATCCGCCAGTTTGATCTCCAGCGCTTTAAGCTCTTCCGCCAATTCCTGATATCGCTGCGCCTTGGCCACCTGTCGCCGCAGGGTGCGTACATTTTTCTCCACCTCAGACATGATGTCCTCGATGCGGATCAAATCCTTTTCCGTGGATTCCAGTTTGCGGAAAGTGGCTTTACGGCGCAATTTGTATTTGGTGATGCCCGCGGCTTCTTCAAAAATTTTTCGCCTTTCATCCTCTTTGCCGTTGAGAATGCGTTCTACCTGCGCCAATTCGATGACCGAATAGGTGTGCGGTCCGGCGCCCGTGTCCAGAAACAGATCCAGGATATCCTTCAATCGACAGGTGTTGCCGTTGATGAGATATTGGCTCTCGCCGGAGCGGAACAACCGGCGGGTAATGAGCACTTCAGAATAGTCAATGGGCAAAATATTTTTAGTGTTCTCAATTTTCAAAGAGACTTCAGCCATGCCTACCGGCTTGGCCGTGGCGGAACCGTTAAAGATAACGTTTTCCATGCGATCGCTGCGCAAGGCGCCGGTGCGCTGTTCTCCCATCACCCAGCGGATCGAGTCGACGATGTTGCTCTTGCCGCAGCCGTTAGGGCCGACAATACCGGTTATACCGTCATGAAGAACGATGTTGGTCTTTTTCGCAAACGATTTAAACCCGACGATTGTAAGTTCAGAAAGGTACACGAATGGGTCTGTTTCCTTCTTTAGTTAATAAAAAATATAAATACCCGGGCGTAGAAAATAACACAGCCAGCGGTAAAAAACAAGGGGTTTTTCACCCTAGAGGCTTTCATAATCGCTCTCTCACACACTTAACGCGTTAAAAGTGAAGAATAGTATGAAATATAGGCCAATAAAGATCGACTCGGTTCAAAATATAAAATAAGAGCGAGCGCCGTAACTCCCAGTAGCATGGCAAGATACAGCAGGGCTTTGACAGCACCGGTCTGCAGAATCACCTTTAATCCGCGCAGCATGCGTATGAGAAACCAGCCGACGAGTACGAGCAAGATGAATAGCAGCGGTTGCACCAAATAATTTTTCTCAAGACTGCGATAAAGGACAATCACGACCGGGATGGCAAACAAAAAGTTGGCCGGCACCCAGTGGACAAACGACAGTATCTGAGTAAAACGGAGATATCGGCGATGCCATAATACACTAAGCTTGATTAATATTGCCTGGGCGATGGCCAGCATCTCGAGAAAAAGCGTCAGCAAGGCTATCAGAGCTGTCGGACGCCATATAAACCATATGGCATAGTATTTAATTTTAGCGCCGGGAAAAAGCCAAGTCAACCACTCATCTATATATGTGTTGCAGCGGTAATAATAGATTAAACTGGTCAATCCGGCGGCAATGGCTAAAAACGAAGCCATGCCGACCAATCCGGTGAGAAAAGGCGCCAATTGACGATTTTCAACCAAATCCGTGTAGAATCCATGTGGATAGAAAAATGCGCGGCGGACATAATGACTCATCCGTTTATCCTGTTTGATAAAAAACAAAACAAGCAAAAGCAAAACGATTCCCAAAGCCTGAAAGATGTACGGTTCCGGCGGAAACAACTCCCCGGGCAGCACTTCCGGCAAGGTGGTTCCGGAAAACAGACTTGTGATAACGCGATAGGCGCTGCGCGGCTGACCATGACTGTCGAGCAACCCGGCAGTGAACAGATTGGTATTGCTGCGGTCTCCCCACATGAGGTGCGGGGTGTCGGACCAATAATCGCGTAATGGTGCAATCAGTACGCCCTGCAATTTTTCTGAATTCAAAGCAAGGGCAACGGCTTTCTTCATCTGAAAGGCCTGATACTGTTCCAGATTCGTTTCAGATGCCTGTATGGCGGGCATCGGTATGGTCAAGCGGTAGATAATCGGATAATAACTTTTATTTCGGGGCAAAGTCAAATCACCGATCCGCTCTGGCCGCGTCTCCCAGATAGCCAAATCTACCGGCAAATTTTCCGGCAACAATCTTTCGCCGCGAAAGCCGGCATAAACCGGACGTGAATCCGTCTCTGCAATCCAGTGCCGCATCTCGGTGAGAAAAGATAGGGCTGTTACGTCGTACGCGTCATAACCGTTGCCCAGCCCCCAGCCGGCGATGCAAGGATGGTGCTGACCGAGAGGCAACAATTCCTTTAAAATGCTTTGGCCGGACTTTATCAGATCGGCATTCAGGTGACGCGAAGGGATATTGATCAACGGCGCTTCAATAAAAACGGCCAATCCCAATCGGTCGCAAACAGAAAGCAGATATTCCGGAGGGGCGCCGCCCAGAACGCGAACCGCATTGGCGCCGGATTTAAAAATCGCCTGCATCTCCTGATCAATGCTTCTCCTCAGTTCGCTCTCGGAAAGCACTTTCAAGCGATAATCTTCCACCCACTCGATCGCCCGCCAGCGAACCGTCTTGAGTGACTCGTTAAAACCGAATTGCAATTCAGCCCGATCCACAACAGAATCGGCCCTTAAAATCGTTGCCTCGATGCGATACAATGCCGGGGAGCGCGGCAGCCAAATGACCGGCGCAGGTAACGTCACGCTGGTTTGAATATCAGCCGCGCTAGCTGTAAACGCAGCAACCGGTTGTTGTGCCGTGTACATCGGTAGAGAATCTTTGGGAGCGAAGACCGTGATCCGGCATTGAATTTTCTTCTGATCGGAAAACGCCAATGAATCAGCGGCAGATTTCGCCATCGCCAGACGGATATTTAATACGCCGACGCCCGGATCAACGGTCATGGATTTTATGCCCCATGGGCGAACATACAGCAGTTTGATGGGACGCGTCAAACCGCCGACCACGGCGGGCAGGCCGCGACTGCGCACGCTATGCGGCAGCGTGGTTTTATAATTTACCCGTGTATCTAAATCTACTACCAGCTCATTGTGCTCATTAAAAAACAGATCCTGTTTTGCAATATCAAACACGACCGGTGTTGAGGTGCGCAGCCGGCTGCCTAACAATTTTTTATTAAGATATACGGCGCTGGAGCCTTCCAGACTTTCAAACACCAATCTGTATGCGTGGCTGCAATGGATGGAATCCAGGTCGAAATACCGGCGGAACGTATATACGCCCTGACTGCGCAACACATGGGGCGCCTGAATCGGATGCCAGCTGTCTTTCAAACTAACGCGATATTGCCAGGCGCCATTCAGCAAAATTTCTCCGGGCTTGTTCAGACTGTCCGGTCGAAACAACCGATCAAAAAAGATCGTGGTCTCTGCACTCAAAACAGTAATCATCGACAAGAAAAAAATGATGAAGAAAACCCGTTTCATAAAACTATTCCAGTTATAAAATGTTAGCTGTTAAATTTGCTTCTTATTATTGTTTGACTGCCAGCACCGCCTGACGCGTCGCCTGCAACAACGGTTCTGCCGATACCGGGCTGCCAACGGCCAGGCGCATCCAGGCGTCTGGAGTGATGGCGCCAAGCCTGCACATGCGTTCCATTTCGGCGCCGAGATTTTTGTTCTGCAAATATTGCTCGATTTGGAACATGATGATATGACCGAGAGAGTAATCGGGCAAATACAAGCCGGAATCGATCATATGCGAATAGATGGCCAACAAGTAAGTATCCTTGACGCCCAACAAAGGCTGCCAATATTTATTCCACAGTTCGCGGGAAATTTCCAGCACCGCAGCTTTCAACTCGGCCGGGCCTGCTTGCGGATGATCATACATCCAATGCCACACCTTCATATCGAGCAATCCTACCGAAGCGATTTCACAAGTAGCCCAGTAGGTATCCAGTGCGGCCAGGTGCTCCGCCTGTGGATCGCTTTGCACTAAGCCCAAGAGTTCCAGATCACG
The DNA here is from genome assembly GCA_964387285.1 of uncultured Cytophagia bacterium. GTDB lineage: Bacteria > Zhuqueibacterota > Zhuqueibacteria > Residuimicrobiales > Residuimicrobiaceae > Anaerohabitans. Next base: position 46,036 of record CAYLWO010000002.1, read on the forward strand.
CGATTGGAAAACGAAAGCAAAAGCTTCGGTAAAAGCGGTATTGGGCACGCCGGCCAGAAGCGAATGATCGATGCGATTAAGGGAAAACACCTGCTCAACGCAATGACCCAATTCATGAATGGCAATATTATAGCCTTTATAACGCATGCCGTCGCCGGGGATGCGCGTGCGTAAATGCGCCTGATCTTCGCGACGGCCCGCGCCCATCGCATGGCCGGCGCCGCGCGAAGGATCTACGACAATCTTTTCGGATAAAAACTGCGACGTATCCCGGTTAAAATCCAGCTTGGTTAATATATTAATCAGATCCGCCTGAAACGCCGCTGTGGTGGGATAAAGCGATTTTGTCCGACGATCCAGTTCCTCTTCGTTGTAATGGGCGGCCGGCTTGAAACCGTTATACCAAATATCAAAGGATTCCAGTTTGCGACCCAATCGCCTGGCGATAAGCCGGCTAACTTGTTTAGCCACCGGATCCGTAAGCACCGAAATCAACAGTTGTTCAAACTGGGCTTCGGGAATTTCACGATCTCTTTCAAAGCGACGCGCTGGTTTACTCGGCAGTTGCGGGAAATAGACGTCCGCCTGTCGTTCCGCGTGAAAAATATTGAGTAAAAATTGATACCGTGTATCCGGCTCTGATTTGAAAGGAACCGGCGGCAAAAGGGCATTCTTGAATGGATTCCAAACCAGGCTGTCGTTATCGATCACGGCTTGCGGAATTTCCTGTGCAATGATTCGCTCCATCACCGCGCGGATCATGCGTTGCCGGGCCAGACCGTTGGCATTGGCGTACTGGGCTTTCAACTCGTCGCGCAATCCCCAGTGGGTGATCAGTTTTAATCCTGCCGGAAAAAGCCGCTGACCGCTATCATCAACAAGCTGATGCATATGGATGTTATAATTAGCAATATAATCATCAGCCTGAACATAGGCTGTGGACAAAGCCTGGTTCACATCTGCAGGCACGCGATCCAGGAACCGTTGCGCCAATCGCGCTTGTGCCCACTGTTCGCGACTCCATTGCAGCCCCTGCTGCAACCGCTCCGCCAGCGTGGTATTGGCAAAATTAAGCAGCACCACAAAGGCAATTTTTGTTTTAAACAAATCTTCGGTAACATGTGCAGACGGATTATATTGAGCAAACAGATAATCTACAGGTAAAATCGATCCCATCTCCAATTGCATCGGCCGCGACAAATCACGTCCAACCTCAACGTTATGCCCGCCGATGATCTCGAGATTGGTCTCCGTCCTTGCCAGGGTATTTTGCAGATCCTGCGGCGAGGCGATGAAATGATCCAGACAAAAATGCTGAAAAGCCTGTTCATTCCCGTCCTGTGTTCGCCATAATGCAGCGGCCTGGCGCACGCCCTGAACCATGCGCAAATGATTACCTGCGCCGTAACGGGTTTGCAGGTCCTGAATGGTTTGTTGAATGATGCGCTCTTCCATACTCCTGGATTGAGTTGATAAAAGCAAACAGAGTACTATGAGAATAGCCAGGCGTAAGCGATGCATAGCCGCCTCCCTATCTGAGTAATGGATAATTACAATCACTATTTTATTCATTTTTCCGCACAAATCAAAACAAAATGATCACAGTATCCGTGTAATTTATATTAAAGACACCTAAATCCTGTGTAATACTTATTATAAAAACCCCTTGAATTTAAAGAAAATATCCGTTATTTTTTGAATCAAAAGAACTCTCCGGGAGCCCATCATGACGGAAAAATATTCTGAATTGGTCTACTCGACCGCCAAAGCACAACCAGATCAGGAGCACAATGCCATCGCTTCTCAGCCGCAGCCAGGCGGCGGTAAATCACCGCAAACGGCGCGCATTTCGTTGGATCGTAAAGGCCGGCAAGGCAAATCAATGACCATCATTGACGGTCTGTCCGCATGCCCCAGTCATATGGCAACTTTATGCAAAACATTAAAAACAAACCTGGGAGCTGGGGGCACAGTGAAAGAGGGTCATATCGAAATTCAGGGAGATCATCGCAGCAAAGTGGTTGCGCTATTGCAAAAGTTGAATTATAAAACAAAATTGATCGGCGGATAACCAAAAGCCAAAAGGAGATGACCATGAAAAAGCAGTCTCTTTTTTTTACCGTGGTATTGTTGATCGGGTTGCTTGCCGGTTGCGGACAAGCTCAAACCAGGTTTCAGGCCGGCGTACATCTGGCAGCCGGATTATTGCAGGGAGAATTTAAGCAAAACACCGGCAATGATGGGTATGGTCTGACCGGAGAATTTCTGTATGCGCCCCCCCGTTCCATTTTCAGCGTCGGCGTGGATATCGGTTTTTTAATCTATGGCATGGAAACGCGCCACCAGCCGTTAAGCAGCGAATTCCCGGATATCGATGTAGACGTCACTACCGATAATTCAATGGTCTTGTCCCACCTGCTCTTGCGCATTCAAAACAGAGAGGGCCGGTTTCGGCCTTATGTTGAAGGGGTCGTGGGGTTGAACTATCTTTTTACACAAACCAGAATCGAAGACGCCGATGATTGGAATGATGACTGGGACAATGACTCGTTCAGTACCACCAATTTTGACGATACCGCTTTCAATTACGGCGCCGGCGGCGGACTGCAATGGCTGGTGCATAAAAACACGGTGGCGCTGGATCTGCGCGCCCGATATCTCGCTGGCGGCGAAGCTCGTTATCTGAAAAAAGGCTCCATTCACCGCGAAAAAGGCAAAGTAACCTATGACGTCAAAGAATCGACCACGGATATGGTGCTGATCCAATTAGGCGTGTGTTTTAACTTTTAAGCATCTTTGTTGCGATACAGTCCTGCCATAAGATCCGGCAGGACCTCACCGGTGTATTTGCCGGTCTATTGGACTGAAACACGTTATGGCCTCAGCGCATCATATGGCAACCATTGTGACCCGGTAAAATGCAGGAAAGAACCCGGAAATAGCTCCGTTTATTCAATCGCTGGTCCACTATTTACGACGCGCGCAATATCCCGTTCAAGTCCGAATCGATGAACTATATCGAAACAGACGCACTGTTAAATTTCCTGAATGACCGGGATATGGTCAGGGTTTTTCTCGAATGGAAACACAGCCTGAGTCATGACGGTTTTGTCACGACCCGAGTGCTGGCCAGTGATAATATTCTAAAAAGATGCTACCACATGGTCTTGTTGACAATAGGCGATATCGTGCTCGGCGTCCGGTACAAAAGCCATTCCCTTCGTTCGGTGATCAACGATATTGAAAACGCCCGATTATCCTATATCTATGGCGGCAAAGCTCATTTTTTCCACTTTAGAAGATTCTCTATGATAAAAAACCCTGCCTTGTGATATTTCACGCCTCCATGGCGCCCTGACTTTTGCGCTTTTGCAGGCGTGAATAGACAAACCACCCCAGCAATGCAACAAGAAACACGACCACCCCGATATCGATCTGGTGGGAATACTTTTGCACTACCGGCCAATTTTCACGCAACTTGATTCCCAAAAACAGCAAAAAACTGTTCCAGATCGTGGCGCCCAGCAAGGTGACGAGGATAAAGGGGCCAATGGGCATTTTACCCATGCCGGCCGGAATGGATACAAAATGGCGGATCACCGGAATAAAGCGGCTGATGAACAGGGTCCAGACGCCGCTGCGTTTGTTAAAAAATTTTTCCGTCATTTCCAGATCGTGTTTATCCAGCAACAGATATTTCCCCACGCGCAACACCAGCGGCTTGCCGCCGTACAATCCCAGATAATAGGAAATCAACGAGCCGATAATGGAACCAAGGGAGGTTGCCAAAACGGCAACCGGTAAATTCCATTTGCCGTCAGCTACCAAAAATCCCACAAACGGCATCACCGCTTCGCTCGGCACCGGAGCGATCATGCTCTCCAACGCCATCAACAAACCCGCGCCCCAATAGCCCATCATTTCTAAAATTTTTACGGCATATTGAGAAATAATCTCTGTAATCATGCTACCTCATCGTTAAATGAACAATATCGCTTCCTGTAAAACGAATTTTTAAGAGGTCGAGTATACGAATTTTTTTTACAAAATGCAAGGACTGTTGGGAGCGGGTCATCTTACGCGATTGTCCAGAATTTTTTTCAATCCCGCACTGGCGCCCGGCGACCAGCCGAATGCCCGTTGCCAGACTTCGTCGCTTTCCATGCAAAGATACAACCCATCGTCGAATCCATAACGATTGATCCATTGCTTCATCCTGCTGAACATCTCGATGCGCTGCGGTTTGAAATAGCGCAGTTTTTTGTCAACACCCGGCAACAATTCGCCCAAAACAATTTGCGAGTGCGGATGGGCCTGACGAATGATGTCGTCCATGGCTGAGGGATAACGCAAGGCGCCCAGACTGATCCAGGCGATGTTTTCCGGCCGGGCAAAAGAAAAAATGCGGTCAACCGTCTCTCGATAATAATCCTGCCAACCCGCAAAATAGATCATGGGGTCGAAATGAAAACCCAACCGGTATCCCGCCTTTTGCACCTCCTTGGCCGCAGCCAGGCGATCTGCCAACGTAGGCGCATCCGGTTCTTCACTGCGACAGATCGGCTCTGCATTGACCGACCAGGAGACTATGGTCCGCCGTCCATGATCAAGCGTCAACAAGTTGTCGATGTGTACGTTTTTCGATTTCAGTTCAATGACCGCATTGTGTTGTGGTCTGAACCAGTTCACCAGGTCCACAGACAATCCGGTGAGATGATCAAAGGTCATGCTGTCCGACAGTTCGCCGGTGCCGATGCGAAAAAAACGGTCGGCCGAACGCTGCAACGCTTCCGCCAACTCGCAAAACATATCACCGGCATTCACGTACAAAGTGGTGCACGGCGTATTGAGATAACCCTGCAGAATGCAATAACTGCAGCCCAGATCACATCCGGCTGCCACATCCAGGTTTTGATATAAACAGCAAATATGCTTGGGCGTGCCGGGACAATAGCGCAGAAACGGCCCGCGCTGTTTTGCCAACAACAAAGTTCCTGACGGACTCGTCCGCGACCACAAAGATTCCGCGTCAGCAATCGTTTCCAGCGGAGTGTGCGGCAAACGAGACAGGATCCGTTGCGTCAGCGGCTCTTTCGCTACCGATTCTTCAATGTAGATGCGCAGCGGTTGAAAATTTTTCTGTGAGGGAAAAGAGATCATGCCAATCCAACCATGTTTTCGATAATGCCGTCATCGGCCAGGCGCTGCAATTCATGCACCTGCTGTTGAAATTCCCTGCTGTCCTTGAAGGTAAAAGAGACGGAAAACTCATCATGAGAAAAAAACAAGGGCGCCTGCAATCGGCACGTTGGTGGCAGGTGCGCGGCTTTGAGCAAATCATTAAATTTTTTTTGCACCACACTATACTGCGGATAACGCAAACGAATCAGTTCTGCTTTAACGCGTTCCACTTTTTGCGAAGGCGTGAGCGTGGTTTCCGACAAAACATCAGTCAAAGCCGGTTGCTGTAATAACGTGCAGAGGTCCCTGTTTAACATGCGACTCACATCGCACGCCAATTGACAAAATTCCTTCTGCCTGTTTTTGCCCAACCGGAGGGACTTGAAAAGATGCAGCAGGCCATGACGTTCCGGAATCGACAACGCGACCAGTGTCGGCAACAAATCCAGCGACAGCCAATCCTGTGCAAGCTCGGCTTTGCTAACGTCGTCCAATTCGTACAGCGGCCGATATAACTCGAACAACTTTACATTTTTCCCCAATCCCAATAACGGTAAAAAATGCTCCACGATTCTATTGCGGGCAACCGCTTTTTGTTCCAACTTGAACAGCACGGTAGCAATCTCTAAAGGATTCAACATACTGGACCGATCAGACAGGGCTAACGTGTACAGTTCTTCCTCCGGGCAGCGTTCGGCAATCAATAAAACCGGGACCTGCGGCCAAAGCAATTCGCGCGCTAGTTGCAGACGTTTAAAACCCATTACCGGTTGATATCTGTTATCCGGCAATTTACGCACCAGCAACGGCTGCAGCATGCCCAGGGTCGCCAGACTGGCGCGCAAGGATTCCTCCGGTGCAGCTAACGAAATGCGAAACTCTTCATCCTGGCTGATAAGCGCGGTTTCGAGGTTTAAAAACTGGAATTTTCTCATCTTTCTCTCTGAAATCGGTTTCATATTTCATTAAATTTACGTATCTTTTCGCTTAGAAAAAATGTTTTTGTCATTCCCGGGTGTGGAAATTGTCCCTTGACAAAATTGCTTTTATTTTGTAGAATTCTTTCGAGGTACCATTTTAGATGATCCGTAAAACATATAAGGAGGTGTATCATGGCGTATGATAGTAAAGGCACCCTGAACAAGGTCATGTTGATCGGCCGACTGGGCCAGGATCCGGAGGTCAAATACACGCCCTCCGGCGCAGCAGTGGTCACCCTGAGCGTGGCAACCAACACCTCCTATAAGGATCAGGAGGGTAAAATGCAGGAGCAAACGGAATGGAATCGCGTGGTGGCCTGGCGCAAGACGGCTGAAAACATCGGCCAATATTGTAAAAAGGGTCACCGTATTTATGTGGAAGGCAAACTCACTACCCGCTCCTGGAACGACAAGGACGGCAACAAACGCTACACCACCGAAATCACTGCTGATTCCGTGCAATTTCTGGAAGGCAAATCCGATCGAGAACCGGCAGGGCCGGCAGAACCGCCGCCGCATCCTGCTGAAGCGGATTTCAGCGCACCCATGCCGGCCGAAGCAGATGATCTGCCCTTCTAGGGGCTGTCGGCTGATAAAATCGTTTACTTTGTCCGACAATTTTCTTACTTTACATCCAGGTCCTTCAGACCTGGATTTTTTTTGCAGGAGATTGAAATGCACGCGTATTCAGAACTTGCCGCCAAAGCGCGACATTCTCTGAAATTTTCCCAGGCCATTTATTCCGGCTTTGCGGTCGGCGCCGCATTGCTGGCTAAAGACGGAACCATCTTTACCGGATGCAATGTCGAATCCAGTTCGTATGGACTCACCATTTGTGCAGAACGGGTGGCTTTGGTTAAAGCTCTGTCGGAAGGCGTGACCGAATTCACCGCCATTGCCGTTGTCACGCCGAAGAAGCCCTTGTGTCCGCCCTGCGGCGCCTGTCGGCAGCTGTTATGGGATTATACGAAAAATATTGTTGTGATTATGGCGACAGAAGACGAACAACAAACAACGACCCTGGCTGAGTTGCTGCCGTTTGCTTTTGATAACCGGTTTCTGTTATGATGCATAAACCTCTGGTGATTGCCGTTGCCGGCGGCTCTGGTTCCGGCAAAACCTATTTGACGGAAGAGTTGGCCAAGGTTCTGGCTGATTATCATCCCTTGTTGCTTTCACAGGACTATTATTATCGCGATCGTTCGGAGCTGACTTTAGCGCAACGACAGACCATCAATTATGATCATCCGGACGCCATAGAATTTTCTCTTTTAATCGCGCAACTGCGGGATTTGTGCGAGCGCAAAAGCATCACGCATCCGTTGTACGATTTTAGCCAACACAATCGCCGTCCGGAATGCATAGCCGTTGCACCGGCAGACATCATCCTGCTGGACGGCATCCTGTTGTTGGCCGTTGCGGAATTGGCGCCGCTGCTGGATGTGAAAATATTCGTCGATACGGCCAAGGATATTTGTTTTATCCGCAGGCTGCAGCGCGATACGGCTGAACGCGGCCGTTCGATGCAATCGGTCATCGATCAGTATACCGCCACGGTTCGTCCCATGTATTTGCAGTACGTTTATCCCAGTCGCCATAACGCCGATATCATTGTCTCCGGCGAGGAGGAAGTCGGCTCTTTGGTTAAAAAAATTCTCGCCGAGATTGGCAAACGATATCCGTCTCTCTTGCATCAGATCAAATAATCGGGAAAGGTTTTTATGCTCAATGTCGTACCCAAAGGCGTCGGTTGGATCGAGGTAATCTGCGGCAGCATGTTCAGTGGAAAAACCGAAGAGTTGATCCGGAGATTGAAACGTGCGGAAATCGCCAAGTTGAAAACCGCTATTTTCAAACCAAAGATTGATGATCGCTACTCGGTCGAACATATTGTTTCACACAACGCGTTGAAACTGCCTTCCATTGCCGTGAGTTCGGCCCAGGACATTCTGGCGCAGGCCGGCGATGCAGCGGTCATCGGCATTGACGAAGCGCAGTTCTTTGGTCTGGATTTGGTAGAGGTGTGTCAAAAGCTGGCTAACATGGGCAAGCGCGTCATTGTCGCCGGACTGGACCAGGATTATACCGGCAAACCTTTTGAACCCATTCCGCAGTTGTTGGCCGTAGCGGAAGACATCCATAAAACACTGGCCATCTGTGTGAAATGCGGCAATCCGGCCAATCGCACGCAAAGATTGAGTCGCGATGCAGAGCGCGTGGTGGTGGGCGCCGCCGATATCTATGAAGCGCGCTGCCGGTTTTGCCATGAAGTGTATGAGTAGCTTTGTCTTTTGTGCCAAGTAGTCAAGAATAGTAATGGCATAAATGCCATGATTATCCAAATAACACGAAAACCATGTCATTGCGAACGCAGGTAATTCCCGTTTATCCAGGTTAGGACCAGGGTGATTGTTCCTTTCTCTCGGAATGGTTTTAAAAAATGCTGCTTAAAGAAAAAATCAAGGAATCTCTGGCTGTGCTCCAGGCTCGGCTGCATGCGCCGGCGCCGAAAACAGCTTTGGTTTTGGGCTCGGGTTTGGGTCGATTTGCTGATTCCATCGAGGATGCTACTGTCATTCCCACTGCGGATATTCCACATTATCCCCGTTCCACGGTTCCTGGACATGCCGGCCGTTGGTATATCGGTAGAATTCGTAATGTGCCCATCATAGCCCTGCAGGGCCGGGTGCATTATTATGAGGGATATTCTCTGCAAGAGGTTGCCTTTCCCATTCATGTATTAGCCGGCCTGGGCGTCAACACCTTGCTGGTAACAACCGCCAGCGGCGGTTTGAACCCTCATTACTCCAGCGGTGATTTGATGGTCATTACGGATCATATCAAATTCATACCCGGCAATCCGTTGCGCGGCAAGCCGGACGATTTACTCGGCCCGCGTTTTCCTGATCTATCGACCTGTTACGATAAAAGATTAATCCAACTGGCCCTGGCCGCCGCTGCGGATATGGGCATCCCCTTGCATCGGGGTGTGTTCTGTTGTATGACCGGCCCGGCCTATGAAACAGCGGCCGAAGTGCGCATGCTGCAAAGATTGGGCGGCGATGCCGTCTCCATGTCCACCGCGCCGGAAGTGATTGCTGCGCGGCAGCGGCATATGCGGGTTCTGGGCATTGCGCTTATTACCAATGCCGCTACAGGCATCTCCCCCGATCCGTTATCGCATCAAGAAGTAACAGAGGCGGCCGACAAAGCCGGAGATAAACTGGGCCGGTTGTTGATGGAAATCATTGTGCGAATGCAAAACATGGATAAAAAATAAATCTGATCTTGCGAAGGTTTAAAACCTTCGCAAAGTTGTATTTCGAGTACAAAACGCTCAATTAAGGAAAAAGTAAAACATGACTTTAACATTCGTGTAAATTCGCGCCATTCGTGGTTAATTCTTTTTAATAACCTTTTTATTAGTGATACACAAACTGTACCTCTTCCATCAAACAAGGAGTTCCTATGGATCGCAGAACCTTTATTAAAAACACCTCGCTGGCCACAGCCGGCGGATTGACGATTTTAAATTTTCCGGTGTTCGGTAAAAACGCACCCAGCAACAAAGTGGTGGTCGCGGTCATGGGCGTCAACAGCCGCGGCGCTTATCTGGCCGACTGTTTTAAAAAGCTAGAGAACGTGCAAGTGGCTTATATCTGCGACGTGGAAGAGGCCGCCATCCAAAAAGGTCTCAAGCCCTTTGCCAATGATGAAAAAAAACCGACGGTTGAAAAAGACATCCGCAAGTTGGTGGAAAAAACCGATTTTGACGCGCTGATCATTGCCGCGCCGGATCACTGGCATGCTCCGGCCTCACTGCTGGGTGTCAGCCATGGCAAACATGTTTATGTGGAAAAGCCGTGCGGCCACAATCCACGCGAGAGCGAAATCCTCATTCAGGCTTCGGAAAAATATAAAAAGATCATTCAGATCGGCAGCCAGCGCCGCTCCATGCCCGCTTTGATCGAGGCGGTCAAATTGGTGCGCGAAGGCATCATTGGCGCTCCCTACATGGGCAAGGCGTGGTACGCCAATAACCGCAAGCCCATTGGTTTTGGTAAAAAAGTTCCGGCGCCGGCCACTTTGGATTTTGAACTGTGGCAGGGACCGGCGCCGCGACGGCCCTATCAGGACAATCTGGTGCATTACAACTGGCACTGGTTCTGGAACTGGGGCACTGCGGAAACCTGCAACAACGGCAATCATGAACTGGATTGCTGTCGCTGGTTTTTGGGCGTGGATTATCCCACCAAGGTCACCTCTGCCGGCGGACGATATGCCTATCGTGATGATTGGGAAACCCCGGATACTCAGGTGGTTGCTTATGAATTCGGCGACCAAAAGTGCATTACCTGGGAAGGCCGCAGCTGCAACCACTTTCCGGTTGAAGGCGGATCGCGCGGATTCGTGATCTATGGAGAAAAAGGCACGTTGGTCAATATCGGCGGTGATGATTTCAAGATTTATGACGACAACAATAAACTGGTCAAAGAGGGCGGCAGCAAGATAAAAACAGAGGGCACGAATACGGTCAGTGCTACGGGCAATCTCGATATGTATCATTTTACCAATTTCGTGGAAAGCGTACGCGGCAATGCGCAACCGACCACGCCGGTAGCGGATGCACACAAGAGCGTACTGCTCTGTCATCTGGCCAACATTGCGCAGCGCACCGGAACCACCTTGCATTGCGATCCCAGCAACGGCTATATCAAAGACAACAAAAAGGCCATGAAACTGTGGAAACGCGAGTATCAAAAAGGATGGGAGATGAAGCTGGCATAATCTCCCTGTTGAATTAACGATGTTTGAAAATAAAGGCGAGAGATCTCTCGCCTTTATTTTTTATGTCGACATCGCGGTTAGCCTCATTAATTCAGGCTTTGACAATTGCAGCCATTTCAGTGAAGCCTTGATTTGGTCATGGGGCAGGCGCTGTTGCTGCAAGAACGCGGTATAAGGATTTTTAATTTTGTCAGAAAACGGTTGCATAATATCTCACAGCTTCTGTATAATATGGATAGTAGACATATTATACTAAAAAAAATCAACCAATTTTCTTGACACCGGAAAGTATAAAAGTTAAATTTCAGAGATTACTAGACCTTTGCAATTACTGGTTAACAGCCTTAAACCATTTCGTATCTAAAGTACTTGCATTCTGCCAAGACCGTATGTATCTTCTATGTAGATACAATAGTAATTATAGGGACTGAAATGGAAACAAAAATTCAAAAATGGGGAAATAGTCTCGCTGTACGGTTGCCAAAAGCATTTGCAGAACAGACTGGAATTGAGAATGGCTCGGATGTCCAAATCTCGATACAGGATGGGAAAATAATTCTCGTTCCAGTCAAAGATCGCGCTAAATTGCTTGATGCTTTGTTAGAACAAATCGACGAATCCACAGTTCACAGTGAAATCAGTTTTGGCAAACCAGTTGGAAAAGAATTGTTATGAGCTATGAACCTGATCGTGGCGATATTATCTGGATAATGCTAAATCCTCAAAGCGGTCACGAACAAGCAGGTCGCCGTCCTGCAATCGTTCTTTCCTCGTTAAAGTATAATTCTAAAACAGGTCTTTTAATCTGTTGTACAATAACTTCTCAGGAAAAAAAATATCCTTTTGAAGTCAAAATCCCAAATGGCTACCCTGTTTCCGGGGTTATCCTTGCGGATCGATATAAAAGTTTTCCAAACCGCTCCCGAAAGGTTTTACTTCGGGAAAAAGCAGGAATTTAAAATCTCGTCCCAGAGGTGTCACAGAACTCTCAAAAGGATGATAATCAAACGGGAAAAAACCTTGCAAAAAAACGGCATACCCTTCGGTATGTATTCCTTTCAAGCTTTCTATTGAATTGCATTGATTGCGATAAAGATGAAATCACAATAAACGGCGGTTCATTCATTGAACCTGAACTGTACTATGTGATCAATGTTTTCTCTCTGGGCCTGGGCTATAAACAATATATCAATAATGAAACAGCAACGCGACAAGCAACAAACGGGGTCCTCTTCGGCCGGGTGTTTATTGCTGCAGTGTTTCCTGTTGGTGCCTTTTAAACGTTTTCGTCGCGCTCCGCGCGCCTGCCATCAAAACACTTTGTTTGAGGCTTATTAAAATTCGGCAGGTACAGCCGATTTTATCACACAGCATAAAAATATCATGGACCTGATTCTGTGACGAACGGATCGACCGCATGCATGTCAGTCTAAAACATATTTCCAAATCATACTCCGGGAACCGCGTGTTGAACCGGGTATGCATGACCGTGGACCAAGGGCAAATCCATGCGCTGATTGGTGAAAACGGCGCCGGGAAATCGACGCTGATGAAAATTCTGCTTGGCGTGGAGCAGGCGGACAGCGGGGATATCGTGATCGATGGTGAAAACAAACGATGGCAACACCCGAGCAAAGCTCGCGAGGCCGGCATTGCCATGGTTTATCAGGAGCTGTCATTGATCCCGTCGCTCACAGTCGTTGAAAATGTTTTTCTGGGCCGGCTCCTGACAGGCCGTACACGACTTGTCAATTGGGCGGAGATGAAGCGGCAGGCGGAGCGGATATTTCACGAACTTTTATTTCCGATTGACCCGGGGGAAATGGTCGATGAACTATCTGTCGCTGAAAAGCAGATGGTGGAGATTGCCCGGGCACTGGCACAGAATGCCGAGCTGATTATCCTTGATGAACCGACATCACCGCTGACCGAACAGGATGCAAACAGATTGTTCAGCCGAATCAAAATTCTGGCGGAAAAAGGCGTGAGCGTTGTTTATATCACGCATCGGTTGGAAGAGGTTTTTCACATCGCTCATCATATCTCCATTTTACGCGATGGTGAGCTGGTCCGTTCATGCCCGATTAACGAGGTGGACATGGCTGCGATGGTCCGGGATATGGTTGGCCGGGAGTTGGCGGAGCAATTTCCGCCGAGAACGAAAATGCGTGCAGACGTGTCAAAGCATATTGCGCTTAAGGTCGATCAGGCGACTCGAAAGAATGAATTTTATGATATCAGCTTTTCTGCCCGGGAAGGTGAAATACTGGGCTTTGCAGGATTGGTCGGCGCCGGCCGCACGGAATTGGTGGAAGCGATTTTTGGCGTGCATAAACTCGACCGGGGGAACATCGAGATCAGGAAAAGAGCCGTTAAAATTCATTCGCCGGCGCAGGCCGTAAAGAGCGGAATAGGATTGATTCCGGATGATCGCAAAGTCAAGGGGCTGGTTCCGGATGCGGCTGTCGATTTTAATTTGAGCATGGCAACCGGACAAAAATATGCGACGCGTTGGGGCTGGCGCCTGCAAAACCGCGAAAGGACTGCCGCAAAGCATCTTGTTGCGAATTTGCGCATCAAACTCTCTTCCCTGAGCCGGCATGTGGCGCGATTAAGCGGCGGAAACCAGCAAAAAGTCGCCATCGGCAAATCGTTGAACAGCGATTCCTCAATTCTGATTTTTGATGAGCCAACCCGGGGCATCGATGTCGCAGCCAAGCGCGAAATATACCATCTGTTGCGTAAATTGGCGGATGACGGGGCTGCGATCATTCTGGTATCTTCCGAACTGGAGGAAATTTTAGGATTATCGGATCGAATTTTAGTCATGTGTCAGGGTCGGCTCGCTGGTGAACTTGCATCGGCAGAAGCAACCCAGGAAAAGATTATGTATATGGCGTTAGGAGCCGGTCAATCATTTGAAAATGGAACCAGGTTATGAAATGGCTGCGACAACTCGGACCTTTGCTGGCATTGTTCGTCATGATCGTGCTGCTCAGTCTGTCATCACCGTATTTTTTTACTGCTGACAATCTTCTCAACATTTTCAGGCAGTCATCCGTGAACGCGTTATTGGCGTTGGGGCAACTCTTGGTTATTATCACGGCCGGAATCGATCTTTCGGTCGGGTCGATTGTCGGTTTGTGTGCTGTGATGGCGGCGATGTTTTTAAAGGCAGGCTGGCCGGTGATGGTGAGTATCCTGGGTTGTCTGGTTGTCGGCGCCGCGGTCGGATGGTTGAATGGCGCCATGCTCACCAAACTGAAACTGCCGCATCCGTTCATTTCCACACTTGCCACCATGAATATCGCCCGTGGATTGGCGCTGATCATTTCGGGCGGTTTCCCGATCTCGGATTTGCCGGCCGGTTATCGGATTTTGGGCGCCTCATCGGCCGGTATTATTCCGATACCTGTGATTGTCGTTTTGCTTGTCTATGTCGTTTTTCATATCTTTCTCACTAAAACCATTGTCGGTCGTGACATCTATGCCATTGGCGGTAATAAGACGGCCGCGTATTATTCCGGGATTCCGACCCATCGACGTCTGGTGATGGTGTACATGCTGAGCGGCGTTTTAGCCGGACTCGCGGCCGTCATCCTTACCGGACGGATGAATTCCGGATTTCCGCTGGCAGGTGTGGGGGCTGAACTGGACAGCATTGCAGCGGTGATCATTGGCGGCGCGAGTTTTTTTGGCGGCGTCGGCACCGTATGGGGAACCCTGATCGGTGCGCTGCTGATGGGAGTGTTGCGCAATGGATTAAATCTGTTGGATGTATCGGCAAATTGGCAGACCGTCGTAATCGGGACCGTGATTGTCTGGGCCGTATGGATGGATGTGGTGCGGCTGCGGATGATGAAGAGACGTGATCAATAAGATTCCCTGGATGAAAGGATTGATAAATGCACCGGCAAAAAATTTATTTTCGTTTGCTAATCATGATGACGGCACTCGTCTCACTCATGTGCCCCGGTTCAGGTAAAAAAGAGTATCGCGTGACGCTGGTGGCCAAAGCAATGGACAGTGAGTTCTGGCAGAATGTGAAACAGGGGGCAACGGATGCTGCCGCACAGTTGCCGGATGTTAGGTTGACGGTGCTTGCCCCGGCGCGTGAGATCAATATCGACCAGCAGGTGAACATTCTGGAAGACCAGATATTGAAACAGGTTTCGGCCATCGCCATTGCTCCATGTGGATCGGCTGAAATCATTCCCATGCTCAACAAAGCGCACGTGAATAATATTCCTGTGATAAGTTTTGGCTCGGATATCGAGTGGGAACATAAATCGAGTTATGTCGGCACCGATAATCGGTTAGGAGGGCGACTGGCCGGCCATTACATTGTCAACGTATTGAATGGGAAGGGGAAGGTCGCTGTCATTCGCGGTATTTTAGGCATTCATGATCATGAAGAACGGGTTGGCGGATTTCTGGATGCTGTTCAGGGTTTTACGGGCATCAAAATCGTTGCGTTGCAGCCGGCAAACAGCGAGCGGGAATTAGCCTTGACCGTTATGGAGAATATCCTGACCTCGCACCCGGAATTAAACGCCGTCTTTATCACCAGTGATCAAATGGCGCTTGGCGCCCTGGAAGCAATAGACGCCCATCGATTGACCGGCAAATTAATCACTGTTGGGTTCGATGGCGGCCGGGAAGCCATTCAAGCCATTCGGGAAGGACGACTCACGGCGGAAGTCGCTCAAAATCCCCATAACATGGGACGGTTGGCCTTTTTGACGGCTTATCAAGCTGCCAAAGGGAAAGTGGTGGAAAAACGGATTGATACCGGGACTGCCCTCATCAACAAATCCAATGTGGATGAGTATTATTCAGCGGATAACAATCGAATTCAACAGTGAATTGCGCACAGGTTGTCGGTATGTGAAAGGAAGACATCCGTATGAGACGCTGCTACAAGAGGGTTCTCATGACCGTCATAATGCCCTGCTTTCTGTGGTTGACGTGCCATGATGCATCGAAGCAGAAAATACGCATTACTGTCGTCACCCAGTCGATGGATAGTGAATTTTGGCAAAAAGTAAAACTAGGCGCTGAAGACGCTGCCAAAGAATTCCCGGAAGTTAAATTATCGGTGCTGGCGCCTGCACGGGAAATCAATATCGATCAGCAGGTAAATATTATTGAAGATCAAATATTAAAGCATGTTTCTGCATTGGCTGTCTCACCCTGCGGCACAGCTGAAATTTTACCCGTTCTTGAAAAGGCGCGCGCCCTGTCGATTCCGGTCGTTATCTTCAATTCGGACATTGAATGGCAACACAAATTGACTTTTGTCGGAACCGACAATCGAATGGGGGGGCGATTGGCCGGCGAGCGCATTATCGACGCTTTGCATGGCAAAGGAAAAGTCGCTGTCATTCGGGGCATCATGGGGATTCGCGGCCATGAGGAGCGTGTCGCAGGCTTTTTAGATGCCGTAAAAATCGCTTCCGGAATCGAGGTGGTCGCCATACAACCGGCAAATAGTGAACGGGAATTGGCACTGACCGTCATGGAGAATATTCTCACACTCCATCCTGATCTGGATGCGGCATTCATAACAAATGATGGCATGGCGCTCGGCGCACTGGAAGCCGTGGATAGTCATCGACTCTCCGGCAGGCTCATCATGATCGGATTCGATGCCGGACACGAGGCCGTTAATGCCGTTCGCGCAGGCCGGTTAACCGCCGTAATAGCCCAGGATCCCTACAATATGGGCAGGCAATCCTTTTGGGCAGCGTTGAAAGCAGCACAAAATGAAACCATCCCAAAACGCATCGATACGGGTACACGGTTGATTGATAGAGAAAACGTGGATCGGTAGGGAGGATTTTGTCAATGTGCGCGCTGAGCCAAGAGCCGAGAGTTAAAAATCAACGTTGTGCAAAAATCTTCGTAAGCGTAACAATTCGGCATTCCCGTTCATTTGCAGAAAAAGGACTTTCTGTACAAATCCGGCAACCAGGCCGGAGGATGATCTATTGATCCAACATAACGTGGGCATCCGATATATAGGACATATCTTTCTGGTTTCTAAAAAAGTCCATCCAGATATAATGCAGATGCCGTTCATGGCTTACGCGTACACCATGGTTTGAGCCGAGAGGAATGTGCAGCAATGTATCCTCTTCAAATAGTGCCTCGTGTCCATCCGCAGTAACATAACAGGAATTTTCCGGCAAGCCATAGAATAATTGTTCCAGCATCGGGTGGCTATGGGGCGCCACCTCATCCGGTCCTATTGTTTGCACCGAACCCATGGACATCCGCGGAACGAGATTATTCGGGATCAGCATGCGGCTGACTGTTTTTTTACTCTTAATGTCTTCTTTGTAAGGGTGACAGTCTGCATAATTGGCAAAATAGGGATATTTATTCGCTACGGTTTTCAAATAGACCTGATCCGGTTTGCTCAATTCCAGGATAATTTCGAGAAACGCAATGTCAGGATCATGCGCTTCTACAGCAAACGATCTTTGTGCATCCGGCACAAAAACTGAAAGCCTGTGAAAGGGAAAAGTCCTGACCCCGTGCCTGATCACGCCTTTTCCGCTGAAGAAAAGAAAGACCAAACTCCTTTGTTCACTCGGATATGCTTCATACACGGCGCCACGATGAACGATTACATGATTTGTAGTGACGCCTTCAATCTCGCCCTTGAGTAATTCATGTTTCAGGACTCCTGTCTGCCCGGATGATAAATTGTGGCGGGTCTTTTCAATCTTGATACAGTCAGCCATTGCTATTCTTCATTCAAATATAATTTATCTATCAGCTTGTGTGCGGTAGCGACGATTATTTCTGATGATTCCGGATTTACGATGCAGACGCTGGGTTCATAGCCTCCTTCCTCCATTTGATCGCCTGGCGGAATATAGGAAATGTATTCATTGGCGATGCCCACGGTCATGGGATTTGCCGACGCGACCGGCTGGATCATCTGCATACCTGTTGTATGGTACAGTTCTCCGGGACTCATGATCAGGACGCTATCATTCAACTTTAGGCCGTACTCGAAGGTGTTGATGAATCCCTGCTTCCGATACTCCGGTCGCAGGCAATGGACCACCTCTTTGCTGCGATAATAGAACCAGAAATCATTCTGCAACTTTCGTCGCTGTTCCGGTTCATGCGTCTCATCATAAATTTTTTCAATGCGATTCATGTGCTGTTCGCCGCTTTCCAGGCTGTCTGGCAGGTCTGTTCGCAACGGAAGGGAAAGGGGCTCTGCACAAAATTTCATGCTGGTTAATGGCTTCCAGATGTTTTCGGAAAGATTGGCGATGAGAATCTCCGCCAACCCTTCTCCATACTCTTTTGCACAGGCATGGGAATACTCTCGATTCAATGGTCGCAAATCACCCGAGGGTCCCTGCCCGAACAGGGAAATTCCACCTAACCGATTTTCGATGCGTTTTTTAAGATAGCCGGGGTAATCGGCCGAAATATCGCCATTCACTTTCTTTTCCGACACGATCACGGCGTGAGCGGCAAAGCGGATAAAGCTGCCGGTCACTTTTTTCGTGTTCGCATCCCTGAAGAAGAGGGCTTGCAAGCGGTCATCCACATCGCGATGCGTGATGAAACGGTTGTTTTCGGCGATATAATCATCCGGCTTTGCGCCAAGATTTCGAATCCATTCCTTAACCTGCTCTGTCGCATCCAGATGATCTTCATGGACCTCGCAAAAGTCATTGAACATGATGGTCCGTGTTCCGATTCCCGGTACATGGATGTGCCGGTTGATGACGTATTTTTTTCCGTCAATTTTTGCATGTACGGCGCTGATTTCAGTTTCAGCTATGTCCCGTTTCGCCTGCCGAACAGCGTCGGCGATAAGCCTTTGCAATTTTTTCGCATCATAGGCCAGTGTGACGTGACAATGGGAAGGCATAAAAACGACCCGGTCGCCGGCAATACGGCATTCGGCCAGAACCGGATCACGCATTACATCCAGATCATGATATTCGAGATCGCAGTGGTCAATCGCGACCAGGACGAATGGGCCGTGATCATCTTCTCCATACATCATGGAAATATGCAGCGGTTCAATCACGGCACGTTGTCCGCCTTCTTCGGGACGCCACATTCCAACAACACGATCGGAAATGTCAAATTTTTTCTCCCGCGCATAGTTCTTTTCAGCAGATCCGGCTGCAGACCCAATTGTGGTCGCCCGCCAATCGACGGCGTCCATCAGGTTCATTTTACTAAATCCTACTTTCACGGTGCTTTTGCCTTATTTATTGCTTCGGTTTTGGAAACACAGCTCCAGGGATACATTTCCCGGCTAACGCCAGGAAAGCAAAGGTTGTCGTTTGTGTATGAAGACCGGTCAGAATTTCAAGTTCTGCCGTGTCTGAAAAAGTATAGTTCAATATTTTGTTTGCTGCCTGCTCAATTCGAGGATCGCGCTCCATGTTGTGATAATACCAGTTCAGCACAACCGATAAGGCAGGCAACTTTTGCCGCCACCAAGAGACACGACAATCCATGCCGCCATCTTTTCGCTGATTCTCTAAAACAATATCAACCAGTGAGCGCAGTTTCTTTTGGATTCTCGGATAATACGCCTCCTGGTCACGCAAATGCTCGGCATTGACAATTAATCCTTCTCCAAGATACATGACAAACGTGGTGATGCCGTCCTTAAAACTGGTTCCAACCGTCACGTCAGCTTTAGTGTAATCGAACGCCAGCAACCAATCGCACGCTTCCATGGCAACGGTTTTGTATTTTTCGATTTTCGTCACATCGTACAGATGCCACGCCAATGCGCTGAAAAGCGAAGTCCCGATCCAGAATTCCCGGATGGGATTCAACTCGCCGTTTCGCCACCCGCTCGGCAGCGAGCCGTTGGGATTGCGCCAGTTATCAATGATATAGTCCACGAACATTTTCACGGAATTGATATACCGATCACGTTGAGCGCCTACGATCTGTGGATTGGTGGCCACGGCCAATACCGCCAATCCGATGCAGCAACAATCCGCCGGATACCAGCCCAGCGGGCGTTCGTAACCGGTATCATCATACCCCATGGCGTATGCGCCCGGATGCAGCGTTTTCCCCTGCAACGAAAGCATGCGGTCCGTCCAACGAACGGCATAATTCAGATCATAATTATCATTAGTATAATGGTCGTAGGCAATGAGAATGGCGCGCACGGCATAGGATTCGATATAATGCTGAATGGCGTAATTGCCGTTCGTTCTGTCAAACTGATGCTCGATATTGCGCAGGTACTGGATGAATTGTCGCTGCCGGATCAGGGTATCCTGATTTTCTTTTCCTGAGCAAGGCTGAATGCCGAAACCGATCAGCACTACTAGCAATAGAATGCTTTTAATTAATGGAAGGAATCTATTTGCCTGCATGGTCACTCCTTATTTTTGATCTGCGCAGCCCCTGGCCATGTCGAACGCAAGAGCTAAAAATTTTTACCGGTTGCTCGGCTTGTACAGGAGCACACTCCCGATGCCAATTAAACCGATACTGCTGAGAAAATTAGGCCAAAAACCGCCATCCGCTTTTGTCAGGATACCGGCCAGCAGCAGAAAGGCCCCAAAAATGACACAGCCGGAGCCGATGACGCCGTTAATATTGGGAATATTTTTTTTTGTGAACCGTTCTGTGCCGGCAACACGATCTTGTATTTCCGGCCTGGACCTGGTTGTCAGTCTGGCAAAAAGGATTTGAACCTCTTCTTTGCGTTTACCCTTTACCGGATCAATGATTCCGGCGATAAAGAAAGTCACCATCGTGACGCCGGAATTGATCAGCACTGTTTCCAACAAAGGCAGTTTAAACCAAAACTGAGTGACCAGGCCGGAAACGAATCCGACCGCGAAGGCCAGATTGGCTCCCCAAGCCGGGGTTCGTTTGTTGTAAAGACCCAGCAGTGGCGGCAAATAGGTCGGTGAACTCGTCAATCCCAGGGCCAGATAGCAAAACTTGAATGCACCGCCCAGATTTTCCACCTGCGATCCGATCAACGTACAGAGCAGGGCAATTCCCAGTGTTGAGAAACGTCCGATCCAGAGCAATTTCTGCTCCCGGATTTCACGGGATTTTTTAAGCAGATCGTGATAAATGTCCCTTGTGCAAACCGCAGACAGAATGTTATATTCGGCGGACAAGGCGCTCATGGTAGCCGAAAAACCGGCCACGATAATAAAGCCCATCAGTCCGGCAGGGAGCAGTTTCAGGCACACCAACACATAGCTTCTCTCTGCAGCCAGGTGCATGGGGAGACCTCCGGCTACCAGTTGATTGATCTCTTTGGCGATGATTTGCGGGCCCAAAGCGCCGGGCAGAAACAGTATAGGCATCACTACTAGCGTTGCCAGGGCTGAAATATAGCAGACCTTTTTCGCTTCCCACTCGCTGGGAGTGGTGGTATAGCGCTGAACAAGCGACCAGAATCCATTATTATTAATAAAATTAAGCAGTGCAATCGCGATTAAATACCCAATAGTAAACTCGCTGTCCGGACTAACACTCCAGAAACCTTCCGCTGAATTGGAAATAAAGGCAGAAAAACCGCCAATGGATGCCAAGCCAAGCACAGCGACTAGCATCACCGCAAAACTCATCAGGAAAAACTGGATCACATCGGTGGAAATGACCGCCCACAGGCCGCCGAGAAAGGTATAGATCACGATAATAAAACTAGATCCCCACAATCCCAAACCCTTGCCGATGCCCAGCCCCATACCAACAAATACCGCCGTGGCATAAATCCGGTTGCCATTGTCCAGAATTCGTGATGGAATGCCCACAAAACTGAACAGGTATCGTGTGGAATTGCCGAACCGCTTGCTGAGAAATTCGGGAACAGTTGTAATGCTTGCCCGGTGCCATCGGGCGGCGATAGGAGCGCTCAGGATCAAGCCCAACGCCCACAACGGTGCATTGGCCATGACCCATCCCGCATGTCGATAGGCAACAGAAGCCTGGCCGACAAACACCATCACCGAAAAGCCGCCCATAAAGTACGATAACCCGGAGATCCAACCGGGAACAATCCGGCCGCCGGTAAAATAATCAGCGGTGTTTTTTGTTTTAAAGAAATAGTAAATGCCAACAGCCACCATCAGGGCAAAGAATAGCATGATGGCCGAATAATCGATCCATCCATTGGCTGTCTGATTTTCCATACCTGCTCCTAAAGATTTTCCGTCTGTAGATTTCACTCCAGTTGGCGGTAATCGAATTCTCTAACAGCATCGTAAACAGCCAGGACATTTTCCAATGGCGCATTATACGGGATGCTGTTTTCCGGACTTATGATCAAACCACCGTTATAACCGACCGTTTTAATGCGCATGAAGACCTCATTTTGTACATCAGAAACCGATCCATTTGGAATGGTGTCCTGAACCGAAATCGTGCCATGAAACGTCAATTGGCGTCCATACCTGTTTTTCACCTCGACCGGATCCATACAGGCAGACTGGATGGGATTTAAAATATCAATGCCGCATTGGATCAACAACGAAATGATGGCATCAATGTTACCGTCACTATGGTACAGAATTTTGATGTCCGGTTTTGCTTGTTTAACCCGGCTGATCAGGCGCCGGAACCGGGGGACATCCAATTGCATGAATAATTTCGGCGAAAACATCATCCCTTGTTGTCCGGCCACGTCGCCGACGATGGCCACGACATCATAACCGGCCTGCGCTGCGAGCACCGCTTTTCGTGTTTGGAACGCATACAACTGCTCGTAAAACTCCTCGACGAATCCCGGATGGGTCATCATCATCATCGATAGATGCTCGAAACCGGCGATGTGCCAGGCTAATTTGAAAGGGAATTCAATCTCTGTAACAGTGATCGAGTCCTCGTAGGGCTTGAGCATCAGCGCCATTTCCTCAACAGTCGGATAGATAACCTCCGGTAATTTCCAGCTGTCGAGACAATCTCTGCCTACCAACGGACCCGTTTTCCACTCGACATATTTGCCGTCATCTCCCACGCGTCGCACGATTCCCCATTGATCTTCGAAGGTTTGCCTATCATGAAAGATATACGGTGTGCCGCTGCCAGGCGCATCATCGTTCAATTTACCGTTGATTTTTCTCTCATAATCGGGAAATTGCGCGGGCACGGCAATCCAGCGAAAATCAACGCCCAGATTGCAGAACACCTCTTCCGTGTCATCGGTGTGGAAATAGGTTTTCAGCGCACGGATGGTTTCTACCCTCGGCCAAATCAGGTCCATGGGCAACCGGTCCGGGAGCTCATAGCTCAGTGTTTTCCGAAATCGTTCTTTTGCGGTCATAAGGAATTCTCTGTCCGTTGTTAATCCGATCGATCCATTAAATGACTACCGAAGCAGAAGCATTTTAATGACCTCGGAAAAAGCATCGGCTTGGATTCGACAAAAATATTCGCCGCTTGGTACAGACTGACCGGTTTGCCCGGTTCCGTTCCAGACAATATGATGCGATCCCGCTGCCTGTGTTCCGTCAACTAGGGTAGCGACGCATCGTCCGTCCATATCAAAGATTTTCACTTTAATCGTCGCGTTACGCGGCAGGTCATAGGCTATCCGCGTCGTTGCATTGAACGGATTCGGATAATTCTGCGCCAGCCGCCATTCGCCGGGTTCGCGAATCCGGGCATCCGACGGTGGAACAGCTGAAACCTGGCCCTCTTTAATTTCATGATAGCGGTTGATCGCCACGTTTGTAAGGACTTGCTTCATACCTAACGGCCAGCGAATGACCACCGAATCAACACTCAAATTCTTCCCCAACCCAAAGTGCACCCACGGATTATCCTGGTTTTGATAGTCTGTCGGCGCTTGTGTGAATCGTATCTGGGATTTTCCGCCGGAAAATACTTTTACCAGTGTTCCGATCGCATCGCGGTTTGATTGGGTTCCTTCAAGAATGAATCCGATCCAGTTGCTGGTATTGGCAACATTGTGGTATAGAATATGGTTAAACTCGGCGGAGGTGAGATAAAGGTCCAGAAATCCATCGCGGTCATAGTCAAAAAACGACCCGCATTTTCGATCGCCAATTTTTGTAATGCCGATAAATTCAGCCACATCCTGAAAAACACGGACTCCGGGTTCGATTTCTTCGTTAAGAAGCAAGACATCATAAACAAGGTCATTTCTATTCAAAAAAACATCCTGGTCGCCGTCGTTATCAAAATCACCGACCGACAAACCTCGATAAGCAAATTGCATTGGCAGCAAAAAAACCTTATCACTTACATTAACGAAATGGCCCGCTTGATTTTCCCACAGCTCATTAAAGTCAGGACCCGAGCCGGCGGAAACGCTGTGAAAATAATCCAGGTCGCCGTCGTTATCGTAATCAAACCAGGCGGTGTTCTGCGGCGGTGAAGCCTTTAATCCGATTGATTGTGAGACTTCCGAAAATTGGCCATTGTCGTTGCGAAAAATCCAGGCCCTGGCGGACAGGTCAAGATCGCCATCCAGGTCGAAATCAATCCATTGCACACCATAGGAATTATACCCGATGTCGAGAACCATTCCCATTTCCGGTTGAATGTCGACAAAGACACCCTGGTCATTCCGGAAAATATAGGGTTTGGTGTTATTGTGCTGCGCCACCAGAACGTCCAAATCACCATCCCGGTCAAAATCTCCCCAAGCACCGTTTGCATACTCATAATTAATGACAAATCCCTGTTTTCCGCCGACCAGTCCGACAGCTGCAGCTATATCTACAAAAGTGTTGTTGTCATTGCGCAAGAGGTGTATTTTCTTTGAGGTGCCAAAATAGAGGTCCTTATCGCCATCATTATCAAAATCAATCCAGGCCGCTGTTTTTGTCTCGAGTTCATTGGTGCCGGATTCTATTTGTTGGAGAGGTGACTGAGCGGTGATGTCCTCAAAAACGCCACCGGTATTCAGATAAATTCTGCTGTAGCCCGGAGCGGCCGATCGGGCCTGATAGAGATCCGGCCAACCGTTCCGGTCGATGTCGGCAATTGCCACGCCCCATTTTGAGCTTGGCGCTGCGGTAAGCCCAACGGCTAGATTGTCCATCAATTCAAACGCGGACATCTCCTGTGCCTGCACGTTTAAAAGAAGAACCGATAGCCAAATCATAAAACCAAGTCGAAGAGTAGGCATACCTTCCTCCTTGTTTTGTATTGTAATCGGTTAGTCCCTAGTTGAATGCATATGAAAAAAATTAAACATTTAAGGAGACGTTTTCAGTAAAAGCAATTCCTATATTATAATGTTAACGATCACGTGATCGTTAACATTATAATAAGTAGGTTATTCAAAATTGTCAAGCACTATTTTGAATTTTTTTTCTGTTCTGAACAGAGCCTTTGTATAAAACAGCCTTTGTCGATTAAACTTTGCGGTGCCTTTTTTTATTTTATCACAAAATTCCGAGGCTATCGCTTCTTGGACGTTTGGCTTAGGCTGTTTCCCGGAAAACAAGCTTGGGGGTTAAAATGATTTGTTGCGGACGGGAGTCTTTTTTATTCAGTATCTTTCGAATCAGTATCTCGACAGCTTTTTCCCCGATTAAGGACAGATGTTGTTTGACCGTTGTTAACCTGGGATTTAAAAATTTTGTTATTTCCAGATCATTATAACCAATTAATAAAAAATCTTTTGGTATCTGCAAGCCGATGTCCCGTGCGGCTCTCAGTACGCCAATAGCCATTATATCATCCCAGGTATATATGGCTTCCGGCTTACCGGCTGACAATAAATTCTCGGCGGTTTGATAAGCTTCTTCCAATGTATCTTTACATTCCCTGATTATTACGGCTCGTTCGGACAAACCATTTTGTATTGCTGCATTGATGCATCCCGTAATTCTTGCTTTCACAGAGGTTGTTTCCGGTGGACGAGTCAGGTAAACAAGTTCTTTTATTCCTTTTTTAAAAAGATAGTTGGCCGCCATAAAGGAGCCCAACTCATGATTGTGGGTAACATAATCACAGTTGAGTCCTTCCGGTGAACGGTTGTACAGCACATACGGTATTGGACAATTCCGAAGAGCATTCAGGTACGTTTCATTCTCTTGCTCCGGCTGTATCAGTATGCCATCAACCCGTTTGGAGATCAAAGTATTCAATGCTTCCAAATCTTCATTAATATTTGCACCACCTTCAGTTAAAACGGTCAGTAAGAACTGATATCCTGCCTTTTGGGCGACCTTGGTTGCACCTTGTAATATTTCTGCGAAAAAAGGATCCCTGTTATCCGGGATGATAATCCCCAGGGTTTTTGATCGCTTCAGGCGAAGACTGGTTGCAAGAATGTTGGGGCTATAATTAAGATCTCCGGCGATTTTCAGTATTCGTTTTTTGGTGTTTATATCTATTTCCATTTTATTATTTAATGCCCGGGATACGGTTTGTATGGAAACTCCAGCCTCTCGCGCAATATCTTTAATCGTAATTCCCAAGATTAAACCTCACCAGGTTACCGTTGTTAATTTTTCCGAAATGCTATTCTGCTCACATTATTCGGGCTTGTCTGTCGACGCCGCTGCGTCCCAATGTTGAACAAGCGGACATGAAGGATTGACGCTTTCTTGTATTTGACAAGGGCCGCTATTTTAATATCGCCTGAATAACCTCTTTCTTAGCCGAGATTTTAGCCAAAAGCGCTTCCGAAGGCTTGTCATCCAGCTTGAGCGCACAGGAAGCGGCTTTGCCTGAGGCAAAGATGGTGTTTTCCATTTCTTCGATGTTGATGTCTTCCGCCCGGATCTCGTTGAGAATAGCGGCGAGCACGCCGATCTGATTATAGTGTCTTACCACCAGACTGTAAGGCGCAGGTGATTTTTGCCGCAGATTGATCGAATGCAGCGGTTTGCCGGTTTTCTGATAGGCGTCGACTATGCGGACAACCTCCTCTGCCACTGCTTCGGTGGCTTGATCGGTGGACGCGCCGATATGGGGCGTACAAGTGACCAGTTTCGCCAATTCCTGTTGCGTAAAACCGGCCACGCCCTCTTCCGGTTCGTTCTCGAAAACGTCCAACGCCACGCGCAATCCTTTTTCTTTAATGGCTGCCAAAAGATCCTGTGTATTGACGACCTGGCCGCGCGACGTGTTGATAAAGATCGCCCCTTTCTTCATCTGCTTGAAAAACGCAGCATTGAACATGCCTTTGGTCGTGGGTGTTGCCGGAATGTGCACGGTGATCATATCTGAGATTCTGGCGAGTTCTTCAACGGACGCGCACATCTTGATGCCCAGTTTTTCCACTTCTTTGGCGGAAAGATCAACGGTGTAGGTCACCACCTCCATTTCCAGACCCTGTGCGCGCTTGGCGACAGCCAGGCCAATGGCGCCCAGCCCAATCACGCCCAGCGTCCTTCCTTTGAGACCGCGCGCCTTGCCGTATTCCTTCTTTTTCCATTTACCATCACGCAGGTCTTGCGTCGCATCGGCAATACGGCGATCAGCCGCGATCAGCATGCCGATGGCGAGTTCGGCCACAGCAATGTTGTTTTTTCCCGGCGTGTTGGCGACGTGAATGCCGTACTCGTTGGCCGCATCCACATCAATTGTGTTGACGCCGGCGCCGGCGCGAATGATCAGGGAAAGGGCTTTGGCTTTATCCATGACCGGTTTGCGCACCTCGGTGGAGCGTACGATGAGAATCTCGGCGTCGCCGATATGATCAGCCAGCGTCTCGGCGGTTAAATCCGGATTCAAGGTAACTTTTGCACCAAGCTCTCGTAAGGACGCCACTGTTTCGTCAGCCAGCTTGTCTGCAATCAGAATTTTCATTTCATCTCTCACTTTTACTTTTTTATGCTACTTCATTTCAACTAAAACCGTGTTGCTATCACGCATTTTTTCAAAAGGAATTATTTGTCCATCGATCTGTTCGCCATTAAGCACAATTTTTTTCACACCCTTTTGTTTTTTATGAGGGTTTTCAATCGTTATTTCAAGATTTTTATCTCGGAACTTTCTGGTGATGTTTGTTTTTTGCCAATGTGAAGGAATGCACGGATCAATTTTTAATCCAGCATATTCCGGCTGAATGCCGAGCAGGTACTGCGCGGCCGCATAATAGGCCCAGGAAGCGGTGCCGCTCAACCAGGGCAGCCGCGAGGCGCCATAGCGCGGACTATACTTGCTGTTGGTAAATTGGCAGTAGACATAGGGCTCTGTTTGCCGCAGTTCCGCCTGATCGTTGTAGGCCGACGGCATGAATTTCCGATAATACTCGAATGCGCGATTGCCGCGACCCAACAGCGCTTCGGCGATGACGACCCAGCTTTGCGTGTGCTGAAAAATGGAACCGTTCTCTTTCATTCCTTTATTAAACAACCGGGCTTTGATGACCTTGGGATCGGTTTTTTCCACCGGCGGATCGCAGATCATCAGGCCATAGTCCGTGGATAAACGTTTATGAACCACATCCAGCAGCTGCCGGGCCTGTTCATTCTTAATGTGGCCGCTGATCACAGCCCAGGGTTGCGGCTCGAGGAAAATCGACGCTTCTCTGTTTTCATGCGAGCCGAATTTCAAGCCATCGGCGCGATAGGCGCGCAAATACCATTGGCCATCCCAGCCGTGTTGTGCGAGATTGGCATCCAACTGTTGCAAATGGGTCTGCGCCCATTGCGCATCTTTGCTTTTGCCGAGCAAGTCGGCAATCTCGATGAACGTTTCGAGCGCATAGCGCAATTGAAACGCGACAAAAGTGGTTTCACCATCCGGGCCCAGTTCCAGACAATCGTTCCAGTCCGCATATAATCCGCAGGGAAAACCATGCTGACCAGAATGATCCAGGCTGAACTGAATAGCCTGCTTTAAATGGCCAAAAACAGTAGCTTCTCCGTGATCTGCATAGGGCAGTACTCTGTTATAAAAGGAAATGTCGCCGGTCTCTTTTACATAGGCCGGAACCGTATTGAACAACCACATGCAATCATCAGAACGGTATTCGTTTTCCAGAGGCGCTTTTTCTTTGCCCGGATTATGCGCAAAAGGTTTCACCACCGGCATGGCGCCGCCTGCAGCAACCTGTCCGGTAATCATTAATTCGAGCCGCTCTTTTACCTCAGTCGGAATGGCATGAATGACGCCGAGCATATCCTGCACCGTATCGCGATACCCCAACCCGTCCCGTTCGCCGGAATAGACCAGACTGGCAGCGCGCGACCAGGCATAGGTGATCAGATTGTTGTAGGGATTCCAGGCGTTGAACATGCTGTTAAATTCTTTATCCGGCGTTTCGACCGTCATGCCCTCGATTCTGGAATGCCAGTATTCTTTCACTTTATCAAACTCGGCGCGCACAACCTCGGGATTGCCGAATTCCCGCACCGCTTTCTTGCCCTCAACACCGGCCTTGCCGATGCCCATCAACACCACCAGCTCTTTTCCCTCGCCCGGCATCAAATTCAAATCTACCTGCAGCACGCCGCAGCCGTTATCGCCGACAGCCATCGAATTGCGGCAACGGCCCTGCTCCACCACCAGGGGATTGGCATAGGTGCGATACGGTCCAAGAAATTTTTCCCGGTCCGTGTCAAAGCCCTTCACCGCAGCGCCGCTGATGGCCAGAAAAGAGTGTCGCCCCTGGCCGTTGTTCTCAAACTCGTCCGGATGCTCGGGCATCATCACGTTGACGCCATGATCGATGATGCCGTCCCGTACGTCCATTTTCAAAATATATTGCGAGTACTGCAGATTGATCATATCCTGGCTGAGGTTCCAGTTGTTGGCGTATTCCACATAGGTGAACAATTTCAGATTTCTCTTTTTACGACTCGTATTGGTCACCTTGATAAGCCAGCACTCAAAGGTTTTACCCATGGGCACAAAATAGAGCGTTTCTGTTTTGATGGAAGCGTATAGAGAAGAAATTTTTGTATATGCTGTGCCGTGCCGGCACTCTGATTTGTATTCCTTGAGGGATTTTCCCACCGGTTGCCAGCTGGCAGACCAAAAATCATTTTTATCTTTATCGTGCAGATAAATGTATCGTCCCGGCTGATCCATGGGAATGACGTTAAAGCGCAAGCGGGTAAATCGTCCCTGGGCAGCGGATTTATAAAAGCTGTAACCGCCGGCGTTGTTGGTGATGATGGCGCCGTAATCCGTGGAGCCGAGATAATTGCTCCAGGAGCGCGGCGTATCCGGCCGTGTTATAACGTACTCTTTGTTTTTATCATCAAAACGTCCAAAGCGCATGGTTTAGCTCCGTAAATCAGAGGTCCAGTTGCTGACTCTTTACCTGAAGATAACTTTTTTCATTCGTACTATTCGCGGTTATGCTTTTGCCATGAGGTTGTCAAAAAATAAATCAACAGCATGTAGTTCCGGCTTTAACCGGAAAACTTTAAACAAATATTTTAATTCTAACGAAATAAAAACTTTACAAATTTTCTTTTTAGAAAACCTCTTTAAAATGACATGGTACTGTAACTTTTAAGAAAGCCTAATGGATTATACGATTTCCGAATTCTTTATGATATAATCCAGCAACTCGTCAACCTGGGCAAAAGCAATCGCGGTACAGGTATCGGCAGCGCCATAGTAAATCGCAATTCTACCTGTATCCGCATCGGTGAGATTGGCGCAGGGAAAGGCGACGTTGGGTACAAAACCGGTTGTTTCATAAGATTTTTCCGGAGTCAATAAATAATCCCGCGTACGATACAGCACCTTGTGCGGTTCAACCAAATCCAACAGCACGGCGCCAAAGCTGTAAACAAATCCATTACAGGTTCCGGACACGCCGTGATAGAACAGCAGCCAGCCTTCTCTGGTTTCAATCGGGATGGGCCCGGCGCCGATTTTCGTGCCCTGCCACCAGCCTGATCCTCCTTTAGCCATCACCCATCTATGTTGTCCCCAGTGAACCAGGTCCGGACTTTCGCTTAAAAAAATGTCGCCGAACGGCGTATGGCCGCTATCGCTGGGCCGGCTGAGCAACAGATATTTTCCATTCACCTTGCGCGGAAACAGCACGCCGTTTCGATTAAAGGGCAGCAACGGATTCGGCATACGAATAAAAGTTTTAAAATCAGCGGTCCTGCCCAGACCGATGGAGGCGCCGTGCATATCATCGCACCACACAATGTAAAACGCATCCTCAATCTGCACCAACCGTGGATCGTACGCATAACTGGTGGGATTGGCTTTGCCGTGTTCATCCACCCATTGAATCGGATCCGGGCCAATGTCCCATTGCAAACCGTTTTTACTTTTGCCGGAAAACAGCGTGGCGCGGCCGTTTTTTTGGTCTGCACGAAACACGCCAACAAATCCGCGTTGATAGGGAACAACGGCGCTGTTAAAAATACGCGCCGCTTTGGGAATCGGATTCCAGTCCAGGATGGGATTCTTGCTGTAGCGCCAGACCACATCCCGACAGCCTCTGGGTTTCTTTTGCCAGGGAATATGGGGCAGAGATTTGCCGATGATGGTTTTTTGCATATTTACACCCTTTTTATTCACCTCGTGCTTTTCGTCTTTCTTCCAACTCCCTGGTGATCTGTTCAACCCGTTTATCATGCAACGGATAGAAAAAGGCGATGATCAGCGCCAACACGCCAAAGGCCGCCGGAATCAGGCTGAAAAGCAACACCAGGCCGCGCGTACTGGCGGCAGATTGCGCCTGATTCGGTGCAAAGCCGACTTGCGACATGAGCGTCAGGGCGACAAACGCGCCAAAGGCCCAACCGATTTTTTGCGACATGGTGGATGCGGAAAACACCAGGCCGGTGGTTCTGCGCCCGCGCCTCCACTCGCCATAATCGGCCGTATCCGCATACATGGCCCACAACAGAACGCTCATGGGCCCGCCGGTCATGGAACCGAGAATCTGAAACAGGAAAAGGAGCAGAACATCATCGGGGCCTAAAAGGTAATTCGCTGCTGTGCTCAAAATGGCAATTACGAAAATGATCATAAAGGCGCGTTTCTTGCCGGTAATTTTGGCAAACCAGCTGACCAGGAGTACACCGATGAACGATGAAATCTGTCCCACGGTATTATAAGCCGACGTCAATGCGGTAAAATCATAGAACCCTTTTTCAAGAAACGGCAATGACAATTCACGGGTGCCTACAAAATATTTAAAGTAATGCACGGTGACACTGCTGCGGACGGCGACGAAAAGAATAAAGGTAATGGTAACCGCTAAAAGAGTCAGCCAGGGCTTGTTGGTGACCAGTTCGTATAAATCTTGTTTGATGGAAGCTTTCTGCGATTTGGGTGGTTGCACGCGTTCACGCGTTCCTTTGAATGCGATCAGAAAGAAAATGACTGCGGCGACGCCGTAAACGACAAATGACAATTGCCAGCCGGCGGCTTCGTTGGCGCCGCCCAGCGCTTTTACCATGGGCAGCAGGGTCGCCGAAACAATGATGCCGGCAGAAAAAGCAAAAAGAAATTTTACCGACGAGACGGTGGTGCGTTCACTTGAATCCGGCGAAATGACTCCCAACAAAGCCGTGTAAGGAATATTGATCGCCGTATACAACATCATCAAAAGGTTAAACGTTACATAGGCCCAGATGATTTTCCCTGAATAACCGAAATCAGGGACGGTGAAGGTCAGCACGCCGGCGACTGCAAAGGGGACGCACATCCACAGCAGATAAGGGCGGAAATGACCCCAGCGCGTCTTGGTCCTGTCGGCAAGAATGCCCACCATGGGATCGTTAAAGCCGTCCCATATGCGGCTGACGAGAAACAAGGTTGCCGCTACGCCTGCAGGAATTAGAAAAACATCGGTATAAAAATAGGTGAAATAGAGCATGAAGGTCTGCCAGTACAACACAGACGCCAGATCGCCAAAGCCGTATGAGAGCTTTTCTTTCAATGACAGTTTTGCGGTTGCGTCAGTCATAATTTTCTCCTACAGTAAATTCCTGGTCGTTCAACTTAAAAAAGTTTGCTCTGGTTCACTGTTGTTAAAAAACGGTTTTTCTTAATAAAACAACCTCGTCCGGCAACAAGGTCGGCAAACAATCCCCTTGTTCTGTTCGAATAAAATAGCCAATCAGACAGCGGAAATCAAGCAATTATTCACAAAATAGACCCGCGGAAAGATACTTTTAAATCAATGGCCATAGCCATGATTTTAATTCGCTGCAAATCCTGTACAGCCGGAAATGGTTGTGCTATTACCAACAATGCTACATTCGTCAGAAAATTGACTGTCAATTCGAAAAACTGAAAATGCTCGGCAAAAATCGGTTGATTTCATTGTTTTGAAAAACAAACGCTGTCCAACTCTAAAGATATCAATGTGATTTTTCAATACACCTTAAAGCGGTTGATAATAAGATTGGCATAATTCTTGAAAACAAAAACAATCAAGAAATCGGCTAGAATCTTTTTATGGAGAGGAACCATGAAAAAATTCTCCGTTGTATTTTCGCTCCTGCTGCTTCTTGCAGAACCTCGATTCCTGTTCAGCCAGGTCGAACCGGTTTTAATCGGCTCTGTGGCCCCGTTTGAAATCTGGAATTTTGCCGGTCGAAAAATGGGCGGGGTTTCTGTCGGTTTGGCCGATGATGTGCCTTCGACTCTCATCAATCCTGCGAATCTCGCATCTTTGAATCGACTGCAGATTTTTTCCAGCTTGAACAATGCCAGAAAGAATTTTAACGCCCGGAAGAATGTTGCCGCTAAAACAAGTTGGACACAGGGCCTCCAGTGGGGCTACTCTGCAGCCGCAGTGCCCTTTCGCCTGTTCAGCCGTCGCTGGGTAGTGGCGGCTTCATATAACGGCAGGCAATGGAGAGAATTCGATGAACGTTACCTGAACAAAGCAAGCACCTCTTTTGGCGATAATGTAAGAAATGGACATGTCTACTCTTTCTCTGCCGGCATGGGTGTTCAGCTTTATTCAAGCATACGCGCCGGCTTGAGTTGGACAGCCTGGTCCGGCGAGAGCGATTGGCGCCTGGCTGAGGGCTTTGTTAAGGGGCACGACGACAACAAGGCTCAAGGTTGGCAAGCCGGCCTGGCGGCTGATATGGGTCGTTTTTCTATCGGATCGACCGTCTCCTTTCCTCATCGAGTTCTGAGCAGCAAACTGACGCGTATGGCCTGGACAGCAGGAAGGACAGAGGTCACACAACAGTACAATGGCGGGCTGGAGATCGGCCTGGGCTATCATCCCTGGTTGCGATGGACCTTTGGCCTGGGTTATGGCCTACAGCGCGGATTTGATTTCAAAAGCCCGCAAATTCCGGCAGAGATTGTGGAATATCCGTCGTCCTTTAAAGTCTCGACCGGTGTCGAGTATCGTTTCTCCGGGGCCAAGGTGCAAATGCCCGTCTATGTGGGATTTCAGGCTTTTTGGTTAACTAAAGAGACGGCAGTGTTATACTCCTATGTCCAAATACCAACACCCGAGGAAAAGCGAAATCGCAGCCATTGGGTGATGGGTGGCGCCATCCAGGCGGGTTCTTGGGCCATCCACCTCGACGGTCGATTAACATGGGATGATTTCAGATTGTATGATGGTTACGTTCCCCCGTGGTCCTGAATGGCCTATCTTTCTGCTTCGAGTTTCGAGGCAAAAAGTTTGGAAGTGAGTTTGGGTGTTGCTTTCAAGTTTTGAAGGGACCGGGTAGAACCAAAGGGCTCTGTTGGCGAGGATCTAACCAGTGAACAGATCTCACAGGTTTTAAAAACCTGTGAGGTCTAGACTATATTTTCCGCAACAACTCGTTCAGCACCTGCACGTGATTTTCCTCTTCATCCACGGTCAACTGCACAACCGGCAGATCTTTGGGGTCGATGTGTTTGGCAAGTTCTTTTAATAAACCAAGTGTTGCTTGTTCGGTTTGCAGCGCATATTCCAGTGCCTGGCGGTCGGTCATTTCTTCGGCTTTGCGGGCTGCATCGTCCTCGTCGCTGAACATTTTATTCTTCATCAACGCCTGTAAATAGGCATCATATTCTCCCGGCCAGGATTCAACCGGTTCCGGGCGCTCCCGTTCATCCAAAAGTGCTTGAAATTGCGCTTCGTGATGTTTTTCCTGCTGGCTGATCTCTGCCGCAACTTTTTTCACCTGGCCGTTGGTCGACCGTTCCGCCAACCGACCGTAAAAAACGGAGCCGTTGCGTTCTTCGGTCA
Source organism: uncultured Cytophagia bacterium (assembly GCA_964387285.1). GTDB lineage: Bacteria > Zhuqueibacterota > Zhuqueibacteria > Residuimicrobiales > Residuimicrobiaceae > Anaerohabitans. The sequence goes on from CAYLWO010000002.1 coordinate 81,082, forward strand.
CGTTCATCTCTAATATTTCTGCTGCCAGAAACAGGTTCGCCATAACATGCCTCCACAAAAATTTTTATCCGTGTAAACCCAGCCGATACAACTCACCGGCCACATTAAAAGCGCTTTGTTCCGCCGAAAACACCGGTATTTCTTTCTCTTTTGCCTTGTTCAGCGCATCTTTATCCAGCTGCAATCGATCCGGCAAAATAATCCCGGCCAAACCCTTAAAATAGGCAATGGCAATCACATTGACATTGGTTTGATGCGTAATCCATAGATAATTTTTCCCCGCTTTGGCCATGACATCGCTCAGCACGTCCGAGACGACTACGCGCTCTACAGCCGTCTCCAGGCGATTGTCGCCGCTCAACAAGGTAACGCCCAAACAAGATTGCAGGTCTTGTAATTGCATAGCGTGATCCTAGGTCTGTGAGGTTGTTTTCAGTTCTTCTGCGACCGGCAACAGCACGCGAAAGACCGAGCCCTGGTTCACCTGACTTTCCACTTCCAAATAACCATGGTGCGCTTCGATGATGCGTTTGGCAATGGACAAACCCAATCCGGTGCCGCTGATTTTTTTGGCCACGACCGCGCGGCTGCGGAAAAATTCGTCGAATATTTTATCTAGTTCCTCTGCCGATATGCCCATGCCGGTATCGCGCACGGAAATTTCCAGCAAGCCGTTGCGTCTGCCGGTTGCAACAGTCACCAGGCCGTTGTCCGGCGTATACTTGATCGCATTGCTGATTAAATTGGCAAACACGCGCCCCAGAGCTTCGCTGTCGCCCATCACCTTGGCCGGCGGCGCCTGCGGTTCCAGGATCAAGCGGATATTTTTTCTTTGTGCTTCGTTTTGATAAAAATTCACGGTTTCCGCCAAAACATCGTCCACATTCAACAGCACCAGGGTGGCGGCCGGCCGGTTGCGGTCCGCACGCGACAGATCGAGCAGATCGTTGATCAATTCGATCAGCGCGTTGGCTTTGTCGCGGGAACGCAGAATTATGTCCTTTTCCTTCTCTGCATTGCCGGCGGTCAACCCGTCAACGATCAGATTCAGATATCCGGCAATGGCGGCCACGGGCGCCTTGAGTTCATGTGAAACCAGCCGCACAAAATCGGACTTCATCTTTTCCACTTTTTTATCCTGGGTGATGTCCAGCAGCACCGTTACCGTTCCCAAACACTCGCCGCGATCGTCGCGAATGGGGCTGATGTTGGACTGCAGGGTGCGCCCGTCAGAGGTGTTGAACTCCAACCGCTTAACCGCCGATGTTTCCGCCACTTGCGCCAGCGCCTCGCTGACATCCTGCTCCATCTGCGGATTGGCCAGCATGCCCGAGATGGTATTGCCGATTACCGGGCTGATGCGCGGCCGGATCATGTTCATGGCGGTCGGATTCATCAACACGATCCGGCGTTCGCGGTTGGTGGCAATCAAACCCTCGCTCAAACAATTGATGATGGTCATGGTGCGTGATTTTTCATTGGCGCATTCCAGCAAATTGCGATCGCGTTCCAACATCAGCTGCCGGGCTTGCAGCGTTAAGCGACGCTTTTCCAAACCGCGGCGGACCTTGGTGCGCAGCTCTTCCGGTGTGAACGGTTTCGGCAAGTAATCATATGCGCCCTTGCGCATGGCGTCCACTGCGGTTTCAATGGTGGCAAATCCGGTGATCATAATGACCACCATATCTACATCTTGTTTTTGAATATTCTCCAGAACTTCCAAGCCGCCCATCTCTGGCATCATCAGATCCAACAAGACCAGATCATAGGCATCCTCTTTTCTGGCTTCTATGCTTTCCCAGCCCACACGGCCGTTTTCCGCCAAATCCACACTGCGATAATCGTCTTCCAGGATGCGTTGGCAGCCGATGCGGATAATCTCTTCATCGTCAACAATCAGAATGCGCGCATCTTTATCCGTTTGCATCCGGTTCCGCCTTTCCCAGCAAACGTTCCACTCTTGCCAACAGCTCTTTGGCAGGCAGCGGTTTGGCCGCCACCTCATCAACCTTCATCCACTCCTGGTCGCGATCCATTTGAAAACGGAATCCGGTGCGTTCCTGAGCTGAAGTGAGCATCAGAATGGGCATCGAGCGAATATGTTCATCCTGGCGCACCGCATAGGCAATGGTGAAACCAGAGTCCAAATTTTCCATAATCAGATCCACCACCAGGAGGTCATAGCGATTGCTTTGCAGCAAGGACAAAGCCTGTTCCACATTTCCGGCTTCGTCCACAAGATAACCGGCTGATTCCAGAATCATGCGATTGATTTCCAGAAAAGCCGGATCATCGTCTACGATAAGGATTTTTTTTTCGTTTGTCATAATTATTTTTTCAAACCAATACCCTTGTCACTGGCCGGCTTGACCTGCTCATTTGCAGCCCGGCCCAGCAATTCACTAACTTTGGTCAGCAAAACCGGCCCGCGAATCGGCTTTTCAATGAATTCGTCCACCGGCAAAAACTCGCCGTCTTCTGTGGAAAAGCGGAAATCGCTGTAATCGTGAATGGCGGTAATCATCAGGATGGGGATATGTTTGGTCTCGGGATCCTGCCGAATCTTGTACGCCAGGTGAAATCCCTCGGTGCCGGTGGGCATCATGACGTCAAGGCAGATAAGATTCGGCTTCCAGGTTTTCACTTTTTCCACGGCGGTTTTCGCGTCCATGGCCGCATCCACCACATAGCCATTGCTTTCCAAAATCGTGCGATTGATCATGATAAAGTCCGGATCATCGTCGATCAGTAAAATTTTCACTGGCTCAGACATGATTTGCTCCTGTGCATGATATTAAATCTATTGACTCACTTGATCACCTGGTGTAATTCTCTGCCGGCAGCACAATGCCGTTGCTATTTCGCCGCCGGCAATTTCACCGTAAAGGCGCTGCCTTCTCCCGGCCTGCTTTTCACCAAAATCTCGCCGTGATGTTTCTGTACGATGCCGTAGGCAATCGACAGACCCAATCCCGTTCCCTTACCGCGCGGCTTGGTGGTGAAAAACGGTTCAAAAATTTTTTCCAGAACCTCCGGAGTCATGCCGGCGCCGGTATCGGTGAAAGAAACCAGCACCCACGCCCCGTCTTGTGTCGTTTCACTGTTGACGGTCAGAGTGCCTTTGCCGTTCATGGCATCCGCCGCGTTCAGAATAATATTTAAAAACACCTGTTGCAGCTGTCCCACATCCGCATACACGTTGGGGGTCGCACTCTGTAAATTCTGTTGCACGTCTATGTTTAAAAACAAAGCCTGCTGGGTTACCAGAGACAACGTGCCGGCCAGAATTTTGTTCACATTGACAATAGCGGCATCAATGCGTGTTTGCCGCGAAAAATCCAGCAAACCGCGAACAATTCTGCGGCAACGATCGGTCTCGGCAATGATCCGCTGTAAATCCTGGGCCTGTTTGCTCTGCTTGTCCGCTTTTTCTAAAAGCAGTTCGGCATATATGAGAATGCCGCCCAGGGGATTGTTCAACTCATGCGCCACCCCGGCAGCCAACTGACCAACGGAAGCCAGCTTTTCCGATTGCACCAATTGCTGTTGCGTTTTTTGCAACGCATCGATGGAGCTTTGCAACTCTTTGTTGGCGCAGGTAAGTTTTTCCTGAACCTGTTCCAAACCCTCCACCATATAGGGCAAGCACATCTCTGCTTCGGCAAAACCCTGTATCACAGCGACCGCTTTTTCGCGGCAACTGGGATAGCCGCACGCACCGCAATTCAATTCATCTTCCAACAGGTATTTGCCGGTTATCGCCAGCACCCGGCGAATCTCCTCCTCGGTCGGCATGCGCGTGGCCTGTTGTTCCGGTGTAAACTCGCGCCGCAAATTGATTTGCGAAAACACGTCGGCGGCCGCGCTGTTTGCCAAGGTTTTTTTGCAATAACTGATGACCTTATCTCTGCGAATAAAGACCGACAGATTATTGGTCATTTGCGGCCCGTTGATGCACCCTTCGCAGAAGAGCAGATCCAGAAAGCGTGCTTCGATTTTGCCTTCTGCGGTTTTTTCCAGCGCATCCAGAACACGGTCGCGGCCTTCCGTTACCGTGACTTCATCATGCAAAACGCCGTAGCTGAGCGCCGCCGTTTCCAGCAAGCCGCCGGATAAAGGAAACGAACGGCCGAGGCCCGCCGGTGGATTATCGAAGGAATCCGCGATCTGATCACTCAGATCAATATCCGCCGCATCCAACATCCCCTGCAGTTCTTCAAAGGTCAATACCTCATCAATCACCCCGGCTACTTTGGGATCATTCATCTCTTTTTTCTTGGCAATGCAGGGACCGATAAAAACGATACGGCTTTCCGGATGATATTTTTCCTTGATCAACCGGCCCAAAGCGATCATGGGCGAAACAATCGGCGCCAACACCAACAACAATTCAGGATAATATTTCTCAATATAATTCACCACAGCCGGGCAGGGCGTGCTGATGATCAGAGGCATGACGTCCTGATGAACCAGCTCGGCATATTGCCGGGCCACCCCGTCGGCGCCCAAGGCTGTTTCCCAAACCTGCTGAAAACCCAGCTTTTTCAGACCGCCGACCACCTGCAGCGGCTGCACATCGACAAACGCTGCCGGAAACGACGGCGCCAGAATGGCAATGGCCGGTTTCTTGCCGGCCAATAGCTCGCGAACATGAACAGTACCGTCGCGAATTTTTTTCGCTTTTTGTGGACAAACTTTAACGCAATAACCGCACGCGATGCAGCGTTCAGCAATAACTTTGGCTTGCCCGGCTTCCACGCGGATGGCTTTGGCCGGACAACGACGTATGCAAGAGTAACACCGTTTACACCGGGTCTCGATGGTTGTTACAATATTCGGCATACGCCGTCATTCTATTTGGCGAATATGAAATACAGCGCAAACACCAGAATGACAAAGGCCACCAGCACAGATACGATCATTTGCATGACATGCCGCTTTTCCTGACGCAACAGCTTGTTCTCACGCAACAAATGCTGGTGTTCGATGACATGGCGCAAAACATGAGAAAGCTTTTCCGGCGGAAACGGCTTGGTGATAAAGTCGTATGCGCCTTCTTTCATGGATTGAATGGCGTTTTCCACTGTGGCAAAAGCGGTAATCATCACAATGGGCAAATCCGGCCGTTTCTCCTTAACCTTGCGCACCAGGGTGATGCCGTCCATACCCGGCATTTTGATGTCTGCCACCATGACCGTGGGATTGATCTGATCCAGCTTTTGCATCGCTTCCATGCCGGACTCGGCAGAAGCTACGCCGAATCCATCCTCCTCCAGCCATTCCACCAGGGATTCGCGCATCACCTTTTCATCGTCTACGATTAAAACAATGTCCTCTTTTGACATAGAATATACTTTTCCTCCGTTTTATTGACAGAGCGGCAACTGGATGATAAACGCGGCGCCTTGCCCCACCTGACTCTTGACTTTCAGAGAGCCGTGGTGTTTGTCGACAATACTATAGACAACCGACAAGCCAAGTCCGGTTCCCTTTTTCTCCAACTTGGTGCTGAAAAACGGATCAAATATCTTGCCCAGGTTTTCACTGGGAATGCCGCAGCCGGTGTCTTGAATTTCGATTTCGATCCGACCCTCGCCTGCCTGACGATATCTGACATAAAGGGAACCGCCGTCCGGCATGGCTTGTGCGGCATTGATAAGGATATTCAGCAGCACCTGCTGCATCTGCTTAAAATCAGCCAGGATATTATAGTCCGGAGCGTCGGACTCTTCCACGATATTGATGTTTTGCAACGTAAACTGATGACTCAACAAAAAGAGCGATTTTTTAATCAGTTCCGCAACAGAAATTTTGGTTATATCCGGATCGGTCGGCCGGGCAAAATCCAGCAACTCTTTTACAATTTCGGAAATCCGGCGTGTTTCCGTTTCCATAATTTCCAGATACCTCGCCAGACCGGAGAGGTCCGGTTCCTGCAACAACGCCTGCAGCCTCTTGCGCATCAGCTTTACATAATTAATAACGCCGGCCAGCGGATTGTTTATTTCATGCGCCACGCCGGCAGCCACCTCGCCCATGGAAGCCAGACGCGCTGAATGTATCAACCGCTCCTGAGCTTCCAACACCTCCTGGTTCATTTTTTCCAACTTGTCGATCAAATACGGCAGACACATTTCCACTTCAGCCCGGCCCTGGTAAACCGCCACCGCTTTTTCACGACAACTGGGATAGCCGCACGCCCCGCAATTCAGTTCATCTTCCTGTCGCGTCTTGTTGATCTGTAAAAAGATTTTCTGTACATCCTCCTCTGCCGGCATCGGCAACGACAACGCTTCTCGCGTAAACCGGCGACCGAAATCGATATTTTCAGACAAGGTCCGCGCAACCGGTTGTGGATTTTTTTGCAGCCATTGTCTGCTGTAATTGGCGACGATGTCTTTGCGCATATAAACCGACAGTCCGCTGTTCATGGCCGGACCATCGATGCACCCCTGACAAAAAAGCAGATCCAGAATGCGCGCTTCGACCAATCCTTGTTCCACATGACGCAAAACCTCTAATACCCGATCAGAACCTTCGGCAACAATCACGTCGTTCTGCAGCACATCGCTCATGATATTGGTCGTACGCAATAAACCGCCGGATACCGGGAAAATGCTGCCGACATGCGGCCAGGGTTGATCCAATTCTTCACCGGCCATGCGGCTGGAGTCTATCGCTTTGTTGTGAAATATCTCATTCAACTCATGAAACGTCAGCACTTCATCGATGACGCCGTGCACTTTGGGATCGCTTTTCTCCTTCTTTTTAGCGATGCACGGTCCGATAAATACAAGACGACAATTAGCCGTGAGCGTCTGCCGTATAAACCGGCCGGTGGCAATCATCGGAGACACGATCGGCGCAATGAACAGCAACAAAGACGGCATATGTTTTTCGATATAGCTCACCACCGCTGGACACGCCGTGGCAATCAAAGTGGTGTAGGTCTGTTTGTCAAAGAGCTCACGATACGCCTGCGCCGTCAAGTCGGCGCCGAGTGCGACGGAAATTACTTTTTTAAAACCCAGGGCTCGCAGGGCCGCCACCGTTTGTTCCGGCTTCACATCCGGGAAGGCGGCCGGAAAAGACGGCGCTAACAGCGCATAAACGTCCGTTTTTTCCTCCAGCAGAGCGAGTGTTTGCTCGATGCCGCTTTCAATTTTTTTCGCGTTCTGCGCACACACGCGAACGCAACGACCGCAGCCGATACACCGTTCCTGAATAACCATGGCCTGACCTTTTTCAATTCGGATGGCCTTGGCCGGACAGTTGCGAATGCAGGAATAGCAGCGCTTGCAGCGATCCTTGATGGTTTCAACAACAGGAATGGTTTTATCCTTCCTCTACTCGACCGCAAAAAAGATGATTATATGCTGACGGAGATCATGGGTTGATCGTCCGGTTCAAACTCGGGAAAATCCCGTTTAATTTTCTTGGCTATTTTTTTCGGCGCCAGCCCCAGAGCCACGGCCACGCCGTATAAAATCGCCTCTGGTCTGGGCGGACAACCGGGCACATAGAAATTAACCGGTATCACCTTATCGACGCCGCCGTACATATTATAGCTGTCAAAAAACACATCGCCGCCACACGCGCAAGAGCCAATGGCAAAAACCAACTTGGGATTGGGCGTGGCGCGATACAATCGTCGTAACGCCGGCGCCACCTGGCGACTCACTCCGCCGGTCACCAGCAGTACGTCGGCATGACGCGGCGATCCCACCAGCTTGATGCCAAAACGCTCAGCGTCATAATAAGGCGTCAGCACGTTAATGATCTCTATGTCGCAACCATTACAAGCTGAACAGTTGGTATGATATACCCATAGAGCTTTAGGAAACGCCTTGGCCGCCAGATTTTTCAGCATAAGAATCCCTTTTACATTTTATTTTTTTCTTTGTGCACTTTGTGCTGAACTTTTGCGTTCTTTAGTTCTTTTTAAGCTCAAAGAATTCACCAAGAGCACAGAGAGAGCAAACGAATTTTTACTGTCCTGCAGACCAGATGGACAACACAGCCTTGGTCGCCGTATCCAGAATCGGATACAACAAGTTGGGGTATAGACCGATAGCCAGACACAACACTGCCAACACAAGCAGGCTGATATGCATGCTGGCCGGAATTTCATGGATCTCGGTTGTGCCGCCTTCGCCGCTCTTCCAAAAAACCAGATACGCGGCACGCACCAGACACGCCAGGGTCAACAAGCCGGTGAACAAAGATATGGCCAATGCCCACCATAGACCGCTTGCTCCTATAGCCAGAAAGAGCGTGAACTTGCTGACAAAACCGTTTAACGGCGGTAATCCGCTGATGGCCAGACTGCCTACGAGAAAACAAAAAGCGGTTAGCGGTAATTTTTTGCCGACCCCGGACAGCTGAGAAATTCGCCGTAACCCACCGGAAGCATACATAACACAGCCCACACTCAGGAAGAGCAAGGCCTTGATCAGGGTGTGATTTATCAAATGAAACAGCCCGCCGTAAATGCCCAAATAGGTGCCCAGGCCCAGGCCCTCAAACACATAGCTGATCTGGCTGACGCTGCTGAACGCCAGCATGCGTTTCAAATCGTCCTGCACCAGCGCCATGACAATGCCGACCACCATGCTGATGGAACAAAGAATGGCAATAAACACCACAATGGCGTGGTATGTAGGTGCGAAAATGGTGACCGTACGCGTGAGCGCGTAGGCGCCGATTTTGATGATCAGACCCGACAACAGCGCGCTGATGGGCGCCGGCGCCTCAGAGTGCGCATCCGGCAGCCAGGCATGAAACGGAACCAGTCCGGCTTTGGTAGCAAAACCCACCGTTAAAAAAGCTATAGCTAGCAAAGCTATGTTTTTCGGGATAACCGCCGCGATGCTGCCCACCCGGGAAATCAGCAGGCCGGCAGAACCCAGAAACGGATATGCCGCGGCAAAGATCAAGACAATGCCGAACAAGGCAAAAGTCATGCCGACCACGACCAACAGAACATATTTAAAACCTGCCTCCAGAGAAGCTTTACTGCGGTAAAAGGCCACCAACAGTGCGGTTGCCAGGGTGGATGCCTCCATGGCCACATAAAGCATCACCAGATGATTGGTGGTGATGGTCCAGTTCATGGCGCCGGTAAACAAAAGCATCAGGCTGTAATAGAGGGTCAATCGGCCATCGCTGATGGCGCCACTGGCCACCTCATGTTGCATGTACCGTACGGAATAAAGGGCGATGATCAACACGACCAGATTGACCAGCAAGACCATCAAACCGCTCAGGCCGTCGATGCTGATGGCCTGACCTGCTGTTTGCAGCACCTGTCCGTTAAAGACGTGCAGCGCGACGCGGACGGCGCCGTAGAGTTGCAGGATCAAAACAACCAGGGTATTGATCTCGCGTCCATTTTTAATTTTCACCCAGCCGAAAAGCACGGTGAAGAGCGACCCGCAAATCGGCAACAGAATCAACAGCAACGGCAACAAGGATGTTTGGGCTGTCGGCATGAAGAACCTCGTTATCTCTTTAACTCGGATAACCGCGAAGAATCGGTGGTGCCGAATACGCGATAAATATGGGTGCTAAGATATAACAGTAAAAACACAACGGCCACCACGTTGGTGAGAATACCGATCATGGTGGTTTCGTGCAGCTGCGGGGCCAGAGCCAGAAGAACCAAATGTACGCCGTTCTCCAAGAGCGCCAGACCGATGACGGTTTTGACCACATCGCGACGCGTCAACAAACCCCAGAGCCCCAGACAAAAAATGGTGCAGGCGCCGGCCAACAAGGAACGCACCGGCTCCAACTGCGCCGTTTCGGTTGGCGCCAATAAAATGATCACTTTGCGGAACAGGGCATAGAAAGCAACCATAAAAGCGGTCACCAGGGTGACAGAAAGCGCAAATCCAATAATCGGTTTGTGCTCAATGGGCGGAACATTTCTGATAAAACGAAACAGCATCCAGGGTATGATGATGATTTTGGTCAGAAAACAGGTGCCGGCCCAGAGATACAAACTCTCGTTCTCTTTGAGATAAGCATAGCTGACAATTATGGCGCACAAAAAAATAGAGTGCAACAAATAAGCGTACGACGTCGAACGCATGTTGCGAATCTCTATGGCCGCGATGGAGGCCACCAGTATGCCAAGAGTCAAGGTAACCAATATCTGTTCGTTCATAACGGACCCTCCGCACCTTCGGGCGCCCCGTGCGGCATGGCCGGACCGGTATAATTTCGACCCTGGCGCATACGCCGCGTCGGAATTTTATCAATGCTGTTATCACATTCAAAGCACCGTCCGCACCGGCTGCAAGTCGCCATATACAATTCCTGTTCAATGTACAGATCGGTTTTATCATCCGTGGCGGTTTCAAACATGTGCGTCATGGTAATCGCTTTTTCCGGGCACACCTCGGCGCAACGACCACAATAGGTGCACCGATCCAGGATGAACTCCATACGCGTCGTTGCGCCGTCATCGTAAAACCGAATGAGCCGTGAAGGGCAGACGTTGGCGCAACCGCCGCAACCCACGCATTTGGTTTCATCAACGTCGATCTTGCCGCGAAATCCTTCGGCTAACGGGGCGCCGGGACCCAAAGGATAGGGCAGCGTCACCCGTGGATGGGAGAAACAGATCACCGCTTCTTTAAGTTTGGCTTTAAACATGCGTTTTCCCGAATTTTGTAACCTTGCTAAGGTTCTCGCAATAAAACGTTAGGACCGTTTGTAATTCATTTGCCGTCAGAGAACCAACCTTCGCAAGGTTGGCTTATGAACCCACCAAAGCAAAAGCTAATCCGATCAGGGCGGTAAATATTAAAACACCGAAAAAGCGCACCGCCTGATCGATGCGTAAACGCGGATTGACCACGTGGACGACGCCCACCAGCGCCAGCAGTACGGCCGTTTTGAGCAGAGTGAATAGCAGGGCCAAAAAATAATTCTGCACAACCGGCCATGGGGTAAAAATCGAAACAAACAGCGCGGCAAATAGTAATTCTTTTGCATAAAAGGACCACTTGAAAAACGCCAGTTTGACGCCGCTCTGTTCAATAAAAGGACCTTCCATGATCTCCTGATCCGCCTCCACCATGTCAAAGGGCAGGCGCGCCAGCTGGGCGACGATGGCCAGGAAAAGCGCTACGCCGACAATGCCGATGGATAGAGACGGTCCTTGTTGCGCCTGAAACGCCATCAGGTCCGCGAACTGCATGGAGCCGCTTTTAACCGCCATCGCGATAAGAGCGATGAGAATGACCGGCTCCACCGTCAAGATCATCATCATCTCCCGGGCAGAACCGATCAATCCATAGGGACTGGAGGAACTGATGCCGCTCATCATAATCATAACCGAGGAGAAGGTGAGCAGGTAAATGAATACGATGACATCGCTTGCCGGCAGCGGCGGTACGCCGCCGATCGGCGTTAAAACCGACATGCTCAATACCAGGGCAAAACAGATCAACGCGCTGAAACGAAACAATCCCGCCTCTGCGCTGACGATCTCTTCCTTGGCCATCAGTTTGAGAATATCCAGATAAGGCTGATAGATCGGCGGTCCGATCCGCGAGTGTACAAAAGCGGTCAACTTGCGCAAGACGCCTTCCAAGAGCGGCGAAAGCAACAACACCAGCAGGATATTGACCGCACTAAAAATAACCGTATGTGAAATGGTATAGGACATGTGAACTCTTTTCTATCGTTATTTTTTCTCGTAACGTTTTTTGCACATAGCGTTCAACTCGGCCTTGGTATAAATGCGCACGTGACCGCTGGCCAGGTCCACAGTCTCCAATCTCTCTGTACATGAAAAACAGGGATCCATGCTGCCTAATCCGATAGGAACGTCTGCAATGTTCTCGCCTTGCACCATAACCGGAATGGCTTGCAGGTTTTGAAAGGTGGGTGCGCGCGCTTTCCAACGATAGGGTCGACTGTCCTCGCCGGTGATGACATAATGATGGGTTTCACCGCGCGGCGCTTCTACGGAAGACAATCCCACACGTCCGGCCGGGATGGCTTGCCGCATATCTGCAATAATGGGACCTTTGGGCATCAGCGTTAACGAATCACGAATGATACGAATGGCCTCCAGTGTTTCCTTCATGCGCACGACGACGCGCGACCAGATATCCTCGCCGGTCTCTACAATGACCTCACAACCGACCTCCATATAAGCGGCATAGGGGTGATCCACGCGGATGTCGCGTCCGATTCCGGATGCACGCGCCGTGGGACCAAGCAGAGCATAGGCCACGGCATCGGCAGCGCTGATCTTGCCCACGTTTTCACAGCGCATGAACAACGTCGTGTCCGTAACAATGGCGTCCAGCACTTTTTTCGTCTCTTTTTCGATTCGTGCCAGAACCTCCAACACTTCACCATGAATCTCTTTGGGAATATCGCGACGCACACCGCCAACCAGATTCATGCCCAACAACTTGCGGTTGCCGGTGATTTTCTCACACAGCCACATGACCGGTTCGCGAATGCGCCAGGCTTGCATTAATACCGTATCAAAACCGATAATATGACCGGCAATGCCCAACCACAACAAATGACTCTGCACCCGCTCCAGTTCCAATAAAATGGTGCGGATGAAACGACCACGGGCCGGGACGGAAATTTCTGCTGCTTGTTCAACTGCTTGACAGTACGCCGTACTGTGCACCGACCCTCATATGCCGCAGATGCGTTCCGCCAGGAACGGCACCTGATTATAGTTCAATTGGCTATCAGCGATCTTTTCCACGCCACGATGGCTGTAAAAGCCGCGGTAATCGCCGCCCACCACCCTTTCTCCTTCGACAAACAGACGAAATTGCGCGGGTTCCTCCAGAACTGGAAAGAACGGACCGATAGGCACCAGAGTTGCGCCCTCTGGCGGCTTTTTCATCTCCGGAGCGGCGTTGACGCTTGCCGGATAGGTTTGCAATGGCATGTCGCGACGGTAAGGGTGCAAGCCCTCCGGCCAGTCATCTGCCAGCATCAGTCGGCGAGGATCCGGGTGGTTGCGCAAGGTGATTCCCAGCATGTCTTGAATCTCCCGTTCCGCCCAATTAGCCGCCGGTATGCCAGCCTGTCCCGTTACTGCATTTATCCACAAATCGTTCGCCGGAACAAACATGCGAATGATGAGAAATAAATGCCGGTCTGCCAAGGAATAGACGTAATCGACCGAATACTGGCCGCTTACAGGACGCAAATCGGTGCCGACCGCGACAACAAAGCGTCCTTGTAAATCGTGGAAAGCATACCGGTTGATATCCACAGAGTCGGTACGGTCCACTATGACTCTTACCACATTGTGGTGCAGCTTTTCCCCACTTGAAATTTTTGCGCCGAAATGTTGATGTAACAGGTCCAGCAACTCTTTGCTTGTCATAAAAGCGCCCTTAATTAATGCAGCACGAACAAAAGCGTTACCGCGCCAACCATTCCAACCAGCAACCAGAGCAAATAAACATGCGGTATGCCGCTGTGGGTTTTACTGAATCGAATCGCCAATTTCTCAAAGTTGGCGGCCAGAGGATTGAATAGCCAACGGTCAATGTCCAATAACTTTTTAATGCCGTCCTGGTCGGAAAAAGAGATTTTCGGATATTTGATGGATGGGTAAACGCCGGGACGTTGATAATTGCCGATTCGGATAGAGAACATTTGCTTAAAAGCCAAATAGTAGCTATGCGCCTGATAGCGCACCTCTTCTTCGTTGTGTACTTCGCCGCAATACCAGGTTTCCTCTGTTCGCCGTACTGGTTTGGATGCACGGTACAGGCCGTAGACGATCCCAAAACACAAAACAAACGAGAGTATCAGCAATAGCGGAGAATAAACCGCGCTGAGACCAGCGCCCCAATTCAACGCCATGCCCTGTACAATATTATTGCCCAGCAAAGCGCTCACATCGGGAAACATGGCAGCTGGAGACAATGCAGACACCGCTTGTGCGATGACCTTCATCGGCCAGTAGGGGAATACGCCCAAAACCACACATAGAATCACCAGCACGATCTGACTGGCCAACATGCCGAAAGGCGTCTCGCCCTTTTGACTATTGCTGTGGTTGTCGTTGAATTTGCCATAAAAGATGGCTGTGGAAAATTTGATAAAAGAAGCCAGGGTGACGGCACTGATGAACAACGCAACAAGGCCCAAAAGAATAAACAACGGCGCGATGACGCCGCCTTTGATTGCGGTTTGATAGATCAACCATTTGCTGGCGAACCCGTTGAACGGCGGCATGCCGGCAATGGAAAGCGAGGCCAGAAAGGTCAAAACAGCGGTGACCGGTAAAATTCGCGCCAGACCGCCGACTATATTAATGTTAAAGGTGCGCACCTTCCAGTAAACAGACCCGGCGGCAAAGAACAAACTGGATTTATAGCAGACATTGTTGATGAGATGAAAAATACCGGCGCAGATGCCCGCTAAAGCGAGGAGCGGTTGCGTGGCCAGAAAATAGATGCCCATGCCGATGCCTAAAAACATGTATCCCATCTGGCCGATTACGTGAAAGGAGAGCAACTTTTTCGCATCATCCTGCACCAGCGCCGTCAGGGTGCCGATGAAAACCGATGCCGCGCCAAACACGGCAATGACGATACCCCAGAAGCGCGTATGCCCAGATAACGGCAGCAGATCGATAAAAATACGCAGAATGCCGTATACGCCCAACTTGGTCATGCTGCCGGCGAATGCGGCGGTAGCCGGCGTGGGCGCTGCCGCATAAGCGCCCGGCAGCCAATCGCCCATGGGCAGAATGCCTGCTTTGGTCGCAAAACCCAAAAAGAAAAACAACAATACCAGGTGCAGCAATTGCGGGCGCGTCGCCAATAAGGAAGCCATGGCCTCGCGCTGGCCGGCAAAAGAGAACGAACCGTTCTCCTTGAACAAAATCAAGGCCGCCACGAACATCAGGGCGGTGGCGATATGGGTGATGATAAAGTATTTGAGGCCGGCACGCATTTTTACCGGATCCGTTCTATCAAAAACCACCAGCACATAAGAGGCCAGCGTCATCATTTCCCAGTAAATAAAAAAGAAAAACATATCCGTGGCTGCGGTTACGCAGCTGACGCTGGCAAAAAACAGAGACAGCACCGGATAAAAATTCGCCATGCTGGAAGAAGGATAGAGCGGCCGTTTCATATAGTCGCGACCGTACAGCGGGGTCAGCACCGCCATCAAGGAAATAACGGCCAGAAACAAAGCGCTGAGTTTATCGAGGCTGAAGCTCAATTCACTGCGCAACCCGGGTATAATCCAGATCGGTTGGTGCAAAGAAAGGGCGCCGTGTTTAAAAACCGAAATGACCACGGACCACATCAAGGCACAGGCCAGCACATGAGCCGTCAGCGTGATGGCGCCGGCCAATTCTCGTCGTTTACAAAACACCAGCGCAAGAGCGGCGCTGACTAGGTAGACCAAAAGAGCGAGAAGAAAAGCATCCATATCAAGAGACTCCTGTTCCGGCTGCTGTGATCACATGCCCAAACAATGCATCAGATGCAGCGCGAAGAACGGCGCCGCAAAAGTAAGAATCATCAAAACCACCATGGCCATACTCATGATCGTCGGTGGATTCTTGGCCAGTCCGGCCGATGCGGAGAGCGGCCCAAAGAAAACCTTGTGCCCGATATGAAAAAACCAGGCAAAGGCGACAAACACTTCAAGGAGAAACGGTAATAACAACAAATATCCGGCGACCCCGCCCAGATCAATCGCAGCTGCGATCAAATAGAATTTACTGTAAAATCCGGAAAACGGCGGCACTCCCAGAATAGCCAGCATGCCGACAAAGAACGCGGCTGTTGTCAACGGCGCCGTTGCCGCCAAACCGCTCAAGGCGTCAATTTTACGCGTACCCGCTGAATAGGAAATAGCGCCGACACAAAGAAAAAGCAATCCTTTGCCCACGCTGTGATTCATGATGTGCATGACGCCCGCATACCAGCCCAGCTTGCTGCCCATGACGCCCAGGCCGATGCCAAAGAGCACGTAGGAAAGATGGGCGATGGTGGACCAGGCCAACAACCGTTTTAAATCGTTTTGATAGAAAAAAAGCGTCAAAGCGGTCAACATGGTCAAAGAGGCCATGATCGATAAAACCAGCCCGGAGACAAAGGGAAGATTGGTGTTGGCCAGACAGAGTCGCGCCATCAGAAACACGCCCGCCTTGACCATGGCCGCGGCATGCAGATACATGGACACCGTTGTCGGAGCAGCCATGGCATCGGGCAACCAGGTGTAGAACGGCACTTGCGCGGATTTTGCCCAGGCCGCAACCACAAAACACAGAAATACCCACAAACGCCACGTTTTCGGCAGCATTTGCAGCGCAGAGAACTCGAAACTGCCGGTTTGCACATAGACCAGCACAAGGCCCAATGCAAAAAACAATCCGCCGGAAAAGGTCATCAACAGCGCCTTGTAACCGGCAGCCAGAGAATCGGGATTGCGATAATGGGAAATCAGCGCCCAGGAACACAACGTGGTCATTTCCCAAAAGAAAAACAGTTGCAGCAAATTCGGCGACAAGGCCACGCCGATCATGGAGGTCACGAACAATAAGAGCCAGGCGTGGTGCCTTTTTTTACCCTCTTCACCGGGATGTTCTTTGTTCTGATTGTTCAGGTAGGTGGTTGCATAGCAGATGACCAGGAATCCCAACACAACGACAACGGTAAGCAACAACCAACTCAAAGGATCGAGAAGATAACCAAAAAGTCCCTGGCCACCGGACAGCTGCAGCCAATTCCAGGAAAGGGCCACCTGTTGCACCGTTTCGCCGAAGTTGCCGGATGCCAGCATCAACAACAGAACGATGAGCGTCAAGGTGATGGCGGCTACTGCTTTCAGATCCACTCGCTTGGCCGAACCGAACGCCATGCCACCGGCGCCCAACAGAGGCAGAGCAAACAACAAAACGATCAGGCTATCCATTACGGTTTTTCCTCATCCGTGGTAACTCGAGACAACAGGGCTTGTAGCATTTCTACCGTTTCTTGCACACTTGCACACAGGCCGGTTCCGGCGGTGGTTTTTTCCGGCTGAATTCCCAGTAATCTGATCTGCGCGCCGGTGGCCGCAGCCAGGTACTGCATCAGGGGTTGCAGCGATGCATGGTGCGCAGAACAGTGCACCGGACCCAAATCCTCAGCCTGCAACAGCACAACTTGTCCCGGCCGACCGTTAAAATCCACAGCATCCAGCAACAACACCACTTGCGGTTTTTGTTCGATCACCGCTGCAGTATGATTTTCCGGCAACTCGTCACAAACCAAGCTGACCAGATTGGCGCGGTCGCCGATTTTTTCCGCCAGGAGAGGACCCACGCCATCATCGCCATGATCCGGTTGACCGATGCCCAACACAACGGTTTTTTTCCCCGTCAACAAACCGGACAACTCGGTCGCCAGATCGGTGATCATTTCTCCGGCAATTTCTTGATCTGCCGCCATGAAAACACCGGCCCGTCAACACAAATATATTTATGACCGATGGCGCAATGACCACATTTGCCGACGCCGCATTTCATATAACGTTCCAGCGTCGAAATGATATGATCTTCAGGAAAGCCTTTGGCCAAAAGTTCTTGAATGACGAAACGGATCATGACCGGCGGACCGCAGGTAAAGGCGACCGTGCGCGCCGGATCAATCTCGGTCTTCTCGAACAGGGTTGTGACCACGCCTACGGAACCGGTCCATCCCTCGGATGGAGTATCTACCGTTTGCAGAAAAACGATATCCTCGCGGTCGGCCCATTGGCTCAATAACGGTTTATATACACGATCTGCCGGCGTGCGGGCGCCGTATAAAATCGTAAACTTGCCGAATTCGGCGCGCCGGTCCAGCATGGGTTCAATCAGCGATTTCAACGGCGGCAAACCAATGCCGCCGGCGATGAACAACACATCCCTGCCGCGAACCTCCAACAGCGGGAACTGATTGCCCAACGGCGCCCGAATGCCCAAATAGTCGCCGGGGCGCAAGCGATGCATGGCGAAGGTGACGTTGCCGATGGCGCGCACCGTTATGGCAAAGGAGCCACGCTGATTCGGATTGGAGCAAAAACCGAACGGCGCTTCACCCACGCCCGGGATGGAGGCTTCGACAAATTGTCCGGGCTTGTATTCAAAGCGGGCGTTGTACTCAGGATCGTCAAAGTGCATGGTAAATGTTTTTGTGTCTGCGGTTTCATCAACAATACTGTCGATGACGGCCAAATGTGGAAGATAGATATTTTCCATAGATTCGCTTTGCATGATGATTAACCTTTTTGCTCCGTTCCATCCCGACGTATTCTCTTGACCACTGCAGATATATCCAGCAAGCCAAAAGCCTGGCACGCCGTTATACAGCGACCGCAGCCCACACAGCCCGGATGGCCGTCTTGTTGAATGTAGGCGAAGGAGAGTTTATGATAGAAACGTCGTTTGACCCGCTCTTTGGTTTGGCCGCGGGGATTGTGACCGGAAGCCTCACGGGTAAATCCGGAATACTGGCAAGAATCCCAACAACGGAACCGTTCTCCGGTTTTATCCGCCGCGCTGTAATCCATCACGTCAAAACAGGTGCAGCAGGGGCATACATGGGTGCAGCCGCCGCAACTAAAGCATTCGGCGCCCATCTCGTCCCAGAGCTCTTCCCGAATACGGTTGTTGGTGATGGCGATAACCGCTTTGGCCAGATAGGCGGTGGGTTGCATGCTTTCATCACAGGTCTGACGCAATTTTTCTCGCAGCGCTTCTTGCTCAACGCCGGCCGGCTTGACCAAAGCCGGCAGCAGTTCGCGTCCTTTTGCCGAACCCACGTCTACTAAAAAGTCCTGGCCCAGATCGGTCAGTTGCAGATCGAACCCGGTTTCCAGGGTGGGCCCGCCGTTGCAACAGATGCAAAAACAGGTCTCCATGGGCCGATTGCACGCCAGGCTGATGATGGCTGTGGCGTTGCGGCGTTGCCAATACCCGCTGTCCACATAGGCGCCGCGAAAAAAGCCGTCCATATGCAGCACGCCTTGCACGTCGCAGGAGCGGATGCCGAAAAGAATTTGCGGCGCGATCTCTTTCGGCGGATTCAGCACCGGTTTGTGATTGCTGCAGTTAAAAGAGAACAATTGTTCATACGCGGGCGTGAAAAACCGTTTTAGCGGTTCATATTCGTTCACATAATCCAGGGTGATCTCTTCAGCGCGCTGAATCGGCTGGAAGCGCACCTCGCCGTCCGCCATGCGACAGGGACCGATAACGGTCTGTTTCTGCGCCAGATTTTGCAGATGCAGCAAAAAGCGTTGTTTCTCGATCAAAAATTTCTCTCCGCTGTTCATCACGCCACCTCCAATCTCGCGCTGCAAGACTTGCGTTGACCGGTGATGGAACCGAGCAAGGCCAGCGTGGAGCCGTTTTTATGATGAATCGGAGCATACAAAATCCCGGGGGAAACGGCGCGCGTCACCTGCGCCTGACGAATCAGGTCTCCATGAGGCGTGACGATTTTCACATTCCACCCGCTGCGAATCTTTAAATTACGCGCATCTTCCACATTCACTTTCACGATGCCGACCGGTTCCTCTTTGTCAAGAGTGAACGATCGTTCAATCAAAGTGCCGGTCATGGACGACAAGGCGCCGCGGCCGACAATCAAAGTCATGGGGAATTTTACATCCGGCGTTTCCACGGTTGGGGTCGGTTTCTCGACCGGCGCAAAAGACCACGCCGCGCCCGTATGATCGACCGGCCAGACCGCGCCGCCGGGCGCCTGTACGCCATCCTGGTTCAGATTGGCATAGAGCGCCATACCACCGCTCATTTCGTTAAAGATCTGCTGTGGCGTGGTCCCGCCCATGGTTTTACCCAGTTTTTCGGCAAGCATGGAAATGATCTCTGCATCCGGTTTGCTCTCGCCCAACGGCGGAATCGCTTGCCGGATGCGCTGCACGCGCCGTTCCATATTGGTGACGCTGCCCTCCTTTTCGGCAAAACTGCACGCGGGAAAAACGACCTGCGCCTCTTTCGCGGTTTCGGTCATGAATAACTCTTGCACGATCAGAAAATCCAGCTTGCGTAAAACCGAGGCATCCGCCACACTGCGCACCAAATTCTCTCCGACAATATAAAGTGCTCGAATATCCGCGCCACTGCGCTCCAACATGACGGGATAACTCCATCCCGGTTCATCCGGCAAAGAGCATTGCCAGATACGTGCCCAATGATCCGCGGCCGCCTGGTCGGTTAAAAAAGCATGGCCGGGCAACAACTCGGCCGTCATGCCCATGTCGATGCTGCCCTGCATATTATTGCTGTTCAGCAACGGCAAAATGCCGCAACCACTTTTGTATAAATTCCCGGTAACCAGGGCCAGATTCCACAGCGCATGCACATTGGCGACGCCGTCCGGTTGCTGCGTCAGACCGTTGCCATAAACAATCATGGCCGATTTTGCCGCGCTGAACAGTTCGGCCACGCGTGCAATATCTGTTGCCGCCAGACCGGTCACTTTACCGGCATATTCGGGGGTAAAGGACGCCAGACTCTCTTTTACCTGTTCTGAAATCGGCAGCAGAGACCGGGTTGGTTTCTGTATCAATATGTGCATGAGCGCATAGAGCAGGATCAGGTCGGTGTGGGGCTTTAATTTCAATTGCATGTTGTAGAAACGGGCGTGTTCCTGTTCATGGGGATCCAGCAGAATAACGGCAGCGCCTCTTTTCGCTGCCTGCAGGATTAAAGAGCCGGCGCGAGCGCTCTGCGTTTTAGGATTGGCGCCCACTATGAGGATCGCTTCCGCCTGTTCCAGATCAGGCAGGGTTGCTGTGGCTGCACCGTAACCCGAAACCGGCAACAAACCCCGTACCGTGGGATGGTGATATAAGCGGGTTGCGGTATCCAGGTGCGGCGTTTGCAGAACGGTGCGGCTGAACTTGCTCAGCCAATATTGTTCTTCATTTGTGCATTTAACCGATCCAATCACGCCCACGGACTGCCGGCCAAAGCGATCCTGCACGCGTTTGAGACCATCGGCAGCGAACGACACCGCTTTCGTCCAGGAGACCTCTTTCCAGGAATCCTTTTCTTTAATCAGGGGATGTAACAAACGTTGGGGATGATGGATGAATTGATGGCTGTTCCAGCCTTTGATGCACAATGTGCCGCGACTTACGGGGTGGGATCGTTGCGGAGCTGCCGCACAGACGCGGCCGTTCTCCACTTCCAACTGCAAACCACAACCGCATCCGCAAAACGGACAAATGGTCGAAACATTCACCGAGGCGGCTCCTCTTGATAAACGAACCTGTTCGTACCAGAGAAAAAAATACCAGACTACTAGTGCCGTTGATGGTTCATGTCTTCGCGCAGGGCCTTCATTCGCTGTTGCGTTCCGCGCCCCGATATGGTGTGGATGATCCGTAGATATTGAAAAAATAACCGTCGCCCTATATATATAAAAAAGCACGGAAAGACGCAAGCACTTTTTTAATATTTTCATGACCAAACGTAAACAACCAGGCTTGACATAATGGAAAATAATTGTTACTTTTCATTAATTTATATTGAACGGGCTTGACATCCGGACCCGGCCGGGGATGCTCGTTTTATGTTTCTGCATACCGACCATCTGCCGTTTTTCGTCCGTTCTTCTCATCTCTTTATTCTTTTCATCCGGAGGAGTTGTGATAAAAGAATTGATTCAAGCAGCCCGCGGCCAGATTAAAGCCACCCTGGTGATCAAAAACGCCCGCGTCATTAACGTCTTTTCCGGACAAATTGAGGAAACCGATGTCGCGCTTTATCGTGATGTCATCGTCGGTCTGGGCAAAGGCTATCGCGGGGAAGATGAAAGCGATGTCAAGGGTTTGTATCTGGCGCCGGGATTTATTGACGGTCATGTGCACATTGAAAGTTCCATGGTGGAAGTGCCGCAATTCGCCCGCGCGGTGGTGCCTTTGGGCACGACATCGGTCATCGCCGATCCGCATGAAATCGCCAATGTGTTTGGTTATGAAGGCATTCGTTATATGATGGATGCCAGTAAATACAATCCGCTCAATGTTTTTTTTATGCTCTCTTCCTGCGTGCCGGCATCGCCCCTGGAGACAGCCGGATCCGAATTGCGTGCATTTGATCTCTTTCCCTTTTTAAGGGAAAAGTGGGTACTGGGTCTTGGCGAAGTCATGAACTATCCCGGCGTGCTTAATGCAGATCCTAATGTTTTGGATAAGATAAAGATTGTCCCGGATAAACGCGTGGATGGTCACGCGCCAGGACTCCTGGGCAAGGATTTGAATGGCTACATTGCCGCTGGCGTACAATCAGATCACGAATGCACGACGGTTCAGGAAGCGAAAGAAAAATTGGCTGCCGGCATGTTTGTTATCATTCGCGAAGGTTCCGGCACCAAGAACTTGCTCGATCTCTTGCCGCTGGTGACGCCGGAAAACGAACGCCGCTGTTTCTTCTGCACAGACGATCGGCATCCTAATGATATTCTTCATGAAGGTCATATCAACTATATGATCAAAACCGCCATCCGCGCCGGACTGTCGCCTATTACGGCCATTCGCCTGGCCACTTTGAATACCGCGGAATATTTTGGTCTATACAAATTGGGCGCCATCGGGCCGGGTAAAACCGCAGATATGGTTCTATTCGACAACTGGCAGGATTTTAACATTCGCCGTGTTTACAAAAACGGCGTCCTCGTGGCGCAGGACGGCATCGCGGTCTATGACACGCCCACAAGACCACCCTCCACCTTGCGCAGTTCCGTAAACATCAAATGGCTGGAGGGCGATGAATTCATCATTCCGCGTCGCGGCAAAAAATGCCGGGTGATCGGTATTGTTCCGAATCAGATTGTCACCGAGTCTTTGGAGATGGAACCCACCCTCGCTGACGGCGTGGTCGTATCCGACGTGCAACGAGATCTCCTACGGCTTTACGTAGTGGAACGACATCGTGCTTCCGGCAACATCGGCAGAGGATTGGTGAAGGGGTTTGGTTTAAAAAAAGGCGCCATGGCCACCTCTATCGGCCATGACAGTCACAATATTATTGCCGTCGGCGTGGAGGACAGCGATCTCATCAAAGCGGTCACCACCGTCAATAAAATGGGCGGCGGCATCGCTCTGGTGCAGGACGGGCAGGTGCTTGAATCATTGGAACTGCCCATTGCCGGACTCATGTCCAACAAACCGCTGGAATTTGTCAGTGCTCGCACCAAAGATTTGGTAACAGCCTGTCATTCTTTGGGGGTTCCTCTTTCCGATCCGCTCATGACGCTCTCTTTTCTGGCTCTGCCGGTCATTCCACAGCTTAAACTGACGGATTTGGGGCTGGTGGACGTGCAAAAGTTCTGTCGCGTGGAACTTTTTCTTTAAATTAGACCTCACAGGTCTTGAAGACCCGTGAGGTCTGTCCCAGTTAAAAATTTTGTAAAAAGCCTTGACCCGATGCAATAATTTCAATACATTGTATCGGTTAAATACAAGTTACAGCTTCCTTGGTTCAGGCGCCCAGAGACATGAAAACGCGAAAACTCTTAATCGTCGACAACGATCCCAAAAATTTGCGCATTCTCAAAAATAATTTTGTAGACATGGGCTGTTTGGTGGACGAAGCGGTCAACGATCAAGAGGCGATTGAAAAAACAGCCCAATCCGACTATGACGGTATTCTCACCGAACTGGCGCTTGCCGAGATTGACGGTCTGAAAATCCTTGAATACCTGCAACGCAACGGCAAAACGGCAACCACGGTCATTTTTCTTACATCGAAAAGCGATGTCTGGAATCGTGTAAAAAGTTTCAAGTTGGGGGTTAAAGATTATATTGTCAAGCCCATTCATGCTCGAGAAATCACCGCACGCACGGAAATGATCCTCTCGCGACAGGATCGTCGCAAGGATTACCTAAATCGCAGAATGACCTTCTCTGGACGGTTGGAAGACTTGTCTCTCACTGACCTGATTACCGTTTTAGGCGCTGAAAAAAAAACCGGCACTCTTCAATTGCATAATGAAAACAACCGGAGCGGCAGGATTGCCTTTCATGAAGGCTGCGTCATTCAAGCTCTTGCGGGAGATACACAGGCCGAAGATGCTGTATACAAAATGATGACCTGGCGGAAAGGTCGTTTCTCCATGCGTTTTTCGCCTGTGGAAATCGTCGACGAAATCAGCGTGAGCAACATGGGGTTATTATTGCAAGGAGCAAAGAGGATGGATCAACGCGAAGAATTAATAAAGCAGCTTCCTTCGCTCGATGCGGTGCTTGTGACTACCAGCAATTTCAAAAAAATCGTCTCACAGAAAAACCTGGCCACCGGATTGGACTACTTCATTTCACTTTTCGACGGCCATCGCTCACTGGGACGCATCGTCGATGAAAGTTCCTATGATGAAATCACCACGCTCAGCCGCATTTTAAAATTATATCAACTGGGATTTCTAAATACATTAAGAAACTATGCCGATCCGCAGGCTAAATCGGTAGAAACATCTCCAGCAGAAATACCGGGCAAGGAAACCGGAGCAGCCAAATCAGATGATGCCGACCAAGCGCCTTTACCGGGCCGTGAAGAGGAATCCTGGCCCGAAGAAGACGCTGAAGAGGTTGTCGCTTCTTATCAACATGACGCCTTGAACAGTCTGGAATCAGACATGGAAGAAGATGACGCCGCCCTGACGTCCAAAGAAAGTTCTGTGGAAGAGACCGAATTGGCCGTCCAGCACGACTTTACCAACGACGGCATCAACGAATTGCTGACCAAAGATTACAGCAAATGGGGCGCCGATTCCGGCTATGAAAAAGACCTTTTTTATGAATTACGCACCGCTGCGGAAAAACAGCCGGCGTTTCATTCTGCTCCGCCTACGCCGGAACCGACTGACGACAGTCAATTGCTGTTTCCAACACTGGAGATGCTGGAACAGGAACATCCAGCAGATGCTTTGTTGACGCTTCCGGCCGACCACTCTTTTGCAATGGAAGAAAAGCCGCAACCACCGGCCACAGAGTCTGTTAGGGAAAAAATTCCCCCCCAGCCGCCTCCACAATATTCTGTCTGGCAACCCGAGAGTGCGCGGGGACGCCGCCCGACAGCCTACGGTCATATTCTGGTGCTCGGCAGTCAGGATGAGATGCGGCGGCGCATGGTGGCCAGTTTGACGGCTAACCAGGTGCAAATTAAAGAATATGAAAATCCCGAATGGACCAATCTCTATTATGGCCTGTCGGAATTTAAGGGCGGACACAGCCTGAACATCATCAGCCTGTCTTTGCGCAAAGAGTTTACCGCTTTGCTAGAGCACTTTTCCCGCTCCTTGTTCGGTTATTTGCTGCTCGTCGACATTATTCCAGCTGATTGGGGTTATTATCAGTACCTCATCAAAACGTTGCAGCAAACGCTGACACTGCCGTCGATGATCATCATTCCATCCTCGGTGTCTATCCATGTCAACATGACCGAGCATGAGTGGCGCAAGGTTCTGGGCTTGAGCGACCAGACCTTGCTGGCCCCGCATGTCGAATTCGATCCCATAACCTGCAAACGATTCATTTTTAGATTATTTGAAAATTATTATCGCCGACAAATAGTCGGACCGTCAAGCACTGTCAAAAGGACAACCACCGTTTAATGGCCTCTTTTACAGACCGCCCTCTCGGCAAATTGGCACTCATTATAGACCAACCCTCCGAGGCGGTGGAACAACTTGTTCATTGCCTGAAGGAATACGAAATTGAAGCCAAGGTAACGCCAACCGCAGCAGACGCGCTGGCATTACAAAGCAAAACGACTGTTCATTTGGTTTTTTCAGAGATGAATCCCGTTGATCGGGATGGTTTATCCTTTTTTAAAGAGTTGCGGGAAAGAAACGGTTCACACTATCTGCCGATTATCATTGCCACGCAAGAACCAGACTTGGAAAAGCGAATCGCCAGCATGGCTTTGAATATCGACGATTACATTTCGAAACCGTATTATCCGGAGGAGGCGGCTGCACGTATCGACTCGGTTTTGCAAGAGTTATCCGACATGGACGAATGGAGCACACGCTCCGACCATGCCTTTGCCGGACGATTAGATGAGATGAGCCTGATTGATCTTATCCAAACCATGGCCGTAGGCGAAAAAACCGGAGAAATTCATCTTAACACAGATTGGGAAGAAGGCTGTATCGTTGTTTCCAGCGGCCAGGTGTGGCATGCACAACTGAATAAATTGGAAAGCGAAACGGCGCTGCTCCGGCTTTTGCTTTGGCGTGAAGGAACTTTTCATGTTCACCTGGGGCCGCCGACTCACACAGAGCGTTCTTTGCATTACAATCTTCGCGACCTGGCGCACCTGGCCGCTCAATTATCCGAGGCCTGCCGTCAATTATCGCCACGACTTGATTCTCTGCAAACGGCTGTCGTGGCTACGGCAAAAGCCCTGACCAGTGAAGATCTGTCTGAAATCGAAACCGGTTGGATTCGCCATCTCCGCCAACCCCTGGCCATCGAATCGCTGCTAGACCGACCCGAATCAGCGGTACAGGCCTTGCAGATGATTGATTCGTTGCTGGAACGCGAGTTGTTGGTGGTTGCGACGGAAAACAGGAGCGGCGCCGAGTTCAACGAAGATTTGTTGCATCAGGTAGATTGGGCTCGAAGAAAAACGAAAGATCGGTATTCTCGAATAGCCTCCTTTTTCCGACGTAGTGAAAAAAAAAAACTAGCCTGAAATCCGACGCGGTTCAGGAACAACCGTCTTTGTCTATGCCGACAACAAAGTACCCGCATCGGCTGCAGCTGGAGCGGGCAGATTTGCTTTTATTAAAACAGAAATTTTTAGGATAATGCCGTTGCAGCTGCGCCGCTATTGCAAAAGAAAACGCCGTTGGATTTTATGAACAACCCTGTTCTCAGTCGCAGCGCGACGCCGCGCATCGGTGAAATTCTTGTTCTCGGCGCACACGGCGCGGATGTGGAGTTTTTTCTCCGCGCATTTTGCACCACCGTAGTTGTTACAGACCAGGATATCCTTCTGGGCCAGATGACGGTCTCGCGCACGTTATCTCTATATTGCTACGGCATCAATCCCTCGCCGCCGCAAAAGACGATCGCCTGGGATCTTTTCGCTAAAAAAATGCTCGGCTATATTGTGCTTTGTAACTGGTTTGACGAGGCGTCGTTTTCCGACTGTAAAAAAATCATCGCCTTCGCCACCCGCCATTTTGACGCACCCTTTGTGGTGGCGGCTGACGTAGGCGAGCAGACATTGCCGTACGGCGAAACGCTTCGCCGCCCGGAAATAGTGCTTTCCGCCGGTTCCCGCTTTATTTTTTGTCGAAAGCACAACGTGGTTCATGTCCGAAAAGTGATGCTCGGTTTGATTAACTTGCTGTTAGAACACTGCGCCGGGTAACCGGCTATATAACGGAGTACTGAATAGTGTATTCGTCCCCTATGCCGGCCGGCAAAAAAAACAGTCTTGGCGAAGACATCAAATTGGAACTCTTGCATCGCATCTTTTGCAAAAAATCACCGCAGGATATCCTGCCGTCATTGTCGCCGGAAGAGATTGTCTCGACCCATCAATTTGTTTGGGAGAAAGCGATTGAATTCGGCATCCGGTCTCAGGGCATAAGATTTTCCCAGGACGAGTTGATTTCATATTGTCAAGAACACACCGAGCCTTTGCCGGAAGCCTGTCGCAATAAACCGCATCCTTGCTACTCCCTTGCCTGTCTTGTGCAGCAACGCGATTGCGCGTTGCCGCGCATCTCTGCACAAATCGACTGCTTGTGTGAAATGGCGCTCAGCTATTTACAGCCATCCTAGCGGGAGCGCTCCGCACATGAAAAAATCGATCGCCTGTTTGCTCCTGCAACTTTTCCTTTCACTCCAGGCAGCACCGGACTTGCATCACCTTAACCGGCCACCGTTCGTAATTTATTTTGCTCCAGCGGATTCGACTCTGGCTGGAACAATTCCTACAATACTGAATCCCGTCTTGTCGGATCTTTACACGGATCTGCAAATTCAGTCCACTGTTGCCTATTCCATCATCATCGCACCGGACCGTCGTTTTTATCAAAATTATTTAACAACCGGTTTGCCGGCCTGGAGCGGCGCTTTTGCCATACCTCAGCAACGCCTCTTGGTGGTAAAATCACCACGCTGGGATCGACCGGAAAACAGTTTTCGCAACGCGTTGATTCATGAATTGGTACACCTGGTTTTGTACGAGCGTTCCGGCCATCAGCCGTTGCCACGCTGGTTAGAAGAGGGCTTGGCGCTTTTTTATGAATCGCCCCAGGATTGGGACTATCCGGCGATTTTATCCAAAGCACTCTATACGCATTCCTTGATCCCTCTGTCTGAGATCGAGCAGGTGCTCTCGTTTCAAAAAAGCCGCGCAGATTTGGCCTATCAGGAAAGCTTTTCTGCAACAACTTATTTTTTAAGCACATACGACACTGACGGCTTGCGGATTTTGTTAGAGGGCTTTAAACAAAAACACGAAATAAACGATATTTTCCTCCAGGCCACCGGTTCGTCTTTTCCGGTATTTGAAAAAGAATGGCAGAGCTTTATTCAAAACAAATACCGTTATTCCTGGCTGAGTGAGCTGGACAGCTGGTTGTGGCTGTTTATTTTTCTGCTGGCGGTCTTTGTTTTTTTCTGGATTCGTTATCGCAACCGACGGATTATTCAACAATGGTCCACGACCATGCCGGATCAAGAATCGCTTGGGCCGGAAAAACAGAAAGATGAAGAGCCTGCCGCTTCGGCAGAATCTTTTATTGAAAAAGACAAAGCAGATGCTTAAATTCTGCTGATGAAAAAAATACAAAACTATATCGAATATTTTCTTATTCTGGTGATCGGCGGTGCCGTCGGCAGACTGCCTTGGCGTTGGGCGCAAGCGTGTGGACGCGGGTTGGGCCATTTCTTTTTCTATATTGTTCCCATCCGTAAAACAGTGGCGCTAAACAATATCCGTCAAACGTTGACCGATAAAACCGAACGAGAGGTCGTTCACATTGCTCATCACTGTTACCTCCAATTCGGTCAAACGCTTTGCGAATTTATGCAAATGCGTTATAAAACGATTCATGCACTCCGTAAATATTATCATTTTAAATCGACCGATGAGTTGATCCGCGCCAGAGACGCCAACCAGGGCGCCATTTGTTTGACCGGTCATTTTGGCAATTGGGAATTGATGGGCGCCGCCATCTCGGATTTCGGCATTCCGTTCGCCGGCGTTGCCAAAGAGCAGCGCAATCCTTTCGTGGATCGACTCATTGCCGAGATTCGTTTAAAATATAATATTGAATCGTTCTCGCTGGGTATTGCCCTGCGCGGCATTCTCAAAGCTTTGAAGGAAAAGCGATTTATTGCCATCGCTGCGGATCAGGATGGTCATCGGGAAGGCGTGTTCGTGCAATTTTTAGACCGACCCTCCTCCACGCCGCCGGGCCCGGCCATCTTTGCCCTGAGAACCGGATCACCGTTGTTATTCGGCACAGACATTCGGGAAGCGGATGGCCGTCACACCATCTCTCTTGAGAATATTGATCATTCGGACTTGCAGGGCGTCACCGAGGAAAACATACGGATTTTGACGCAACGCCATACCGCCGCGCTCGAGCGTTATGTACGCTTAAAGCCCGATCATTGGTTCTGGATGCATAAACGATGGAAAACAAAACCGGATGACGCAAACCAATAAAATTTTGGTCATCCAGACCGCGTTCATCGGCGACGTCATTTTGCTTACCCCGCTGCTGTCGGCCATAAAACAGCAGTATCCCGGTCATCGCCTGGATGTTCTGGTAATCCCGGCATGTGTTGCTATTCTAGAAAACAATCCGCAGATGGATCGGATCATTTCCTATGACAAGCGCGGTCGCCAGAAGGGTTGGCAGGGCTTTCTTACTTTGGCGCGACAGCTGGCGGCCGAGCATTATGATCTGGTTATTTGTCCGCATCGTTCAGCACGCAGCGCCCTGTTGACCCGCTGGAGCAAAGCTGCGACGCGCATCGGTTTTGATAAAAACAGCCTGTCGTGGTGTTTTACCCATATCGTGCGCTATGAAAGCGCAAGACATGAGATCGATCGCAATCTGGACTTGCTGTCTGCATTGGGCATGGCTCTACCCAGACAACGTCCGGCGGTCTATCCGGATGAGCAGGACGTTCAGGCGGTCGCACAACTGACCGCGCCATTGGATAAAAACAGACCCTGGGCAGCGCTGGCGCCGGGATCGGTTTGGCCGACCAAACGCTGGCCGGAGCGTCACTATCAAAAGCTCGCCCAGCTATTGCTCAACGACGGCTGGGGCGTTTTCCTGATTGGCGGACGCGAAGATCAACCGTTGTGCAACCGGATTGCTGGAACAGGGCATCGTTATTTAGTGGACGCCTCCGGTCGTCTGTCCTTGCGTGCATCCGCAGAGCTCTTGCGACGCTGCCGCTGGCTGGTGGCCAATGACAGCGCCCCTCTGCATTTGGCGTCCGCCATGAACACACCGACCATCGCTTTGTTCGGTCCAACGGTTCCGGCATTCGGTTTTGCTCCGGTCGCAGAGGGTTCGTTAGTATTGGAAGAGAGTTTAGACTGCAGGCCTTGCAGTATTCATGGCAGTAAGCATTGTCCGATCAAAACCCACGACTGCCTGCAACGTATTGCCGGTGAAGCGGTCTTTGAGCATATGAGGAACGCGGCAATTAGAAAGTAAAAATACTATGGCAGATGTGTTGAAAATAAATCCCCAGGATCCTGAAGAAGATCTCATAGGCCGGGCCGCACGCGTATTGAAAAGCGGCGGTGTTATCGGCTATCCTACTGAAACGGTCTACGGCATCGGTTGTAATATTTTTCACCCGACAGCGGTCAGTCGTATTTATCAAATTAAAAAACGCTCTTTGGATAAGGCTTTTATCTTGATCGCTGCCGATGTTTTGCAGGTGCGGGATATCGTTGCAGAAATTCCGGAAAATGCCGAGCGGTTATTGGAAAATTTTTGGCCAGGCCCCCTGACCATTGTCTTCAAAGCTTCCGCGAGTTTGGCACATACGGAGTTTCGCCGTGTCAAGACCATTGCCGTGCGCATACCTGACAGCGCCATCTGTTTATCGCTGCTCAAGCATTGCGGTTTTCCGATTGTCTCGACCAGCGCTAACGCCAGCGGCCAGCCGGCCGCCACCAATACTCAGGACGTCATTGCCCAGTTTGAAAAAGAACTGGATCTCATTATCGACGGCGGTCCAACGCCGGGCGCCGTGCCTTCCACCATTGTGGATGTAACCAAAAGTCCGGCGAGGATCGTTCGTGAAGGCGCCATCACCACACTGGAAATCAACACTGTGTTGGAAACTGTTTGAGGACGCACGGACGCGCACGTTATGAAAAAACCGGCCAAAGTAAACCGCTTTTTAATTATCCGTACCGACCGCATCGGTGATGTCATTTTGTCTACACCGGTGCTTACGGCGCTCAAGCGCACTTTTCCGGGATGCTTTATTGCCATGTTGCTCCGCGCCTACACGGCCGCGTTGGTGCAAGATCATCCCGATGTTGATCTTATTCTCACGGAAAGCGAACCGGAGCAAAATGTTTACGCTCTCGCTGCCATGCTGAAAATGCATCGTTTTGACGCTGCTATTTTACTGCATCCTACGCTCCGTCTGGCTTTGGCTTGCCGGTTGGCCGGCATTCCCGTTCGTGTTGGTTCCGGGTATCGTGCGTATTCTTTTCTTTTCAATCGTCGCGTCTATCAGCACCGCAAGAACAGCGATCAGCACGAACTGGATCTGAACTTGCAAATGATAAAAAATTTTGGCGCAGACACGCAGCCGATTGAATTTCGCTTCTCCATTCCTGTGCAAGCCGTTCGACGAGTAGATGAGCTGTTGCGCCAATACGGCATCACCGCCAAGGACCGATTTGTCGTGATACATCCCGGCAGCGGCGGCTCTGCACTGGATTGGCCGATATCCAGCTATGCCCAGCTAGCGGCCAGACTTTACGAAGAACTAGATGTCGAAATTGTCGTGACCGGCAGCGCCGCGGAATCCCGACTGGTGGATCAGATTGTTGAGCAAAGCGATGGCCCCATCTTGCGACTGGACGGCCAGTTATCAATAAAGGAGCTGGGCGCGCTCCTGCTGCGCGCATCACTCCAAATCAGCAACAGCACCGGCCCTCTGCATCTTGCCGTGGCCCTGGGCGTAGACGTAATAGGCATTTACTGTCCTATTACGGCCTGTTCTCCAAAACGCTGGGGACCCTATCGGCGTGCGGATTCCGTACTGATGCCCCAGGTGCCGCTATGTGAACGCTGCGACAAGGAAGGCTGTCGCTATTTGAATTGTATGGAAATGATTTCTGTCCAGCAGGTTTTTGATTTAGCCGCGAAAAAGCTGAGCCACGCGATTAAATCATCCCAATAATGCAAAAAGGACAATAGTTATGAGCCGTCCTGCTATCCTATTACTTGTACTGGCGTGGTGCTGCACAGCGCAACAGATCCCCGCTGCTCCTGATTCGACCAGCCTGCGTACTGCGGTCAACACTGCTTTTACTGTACCGGAAGAGCTGACCTATGAGGTTAGTTTTGGCATCCTCTCTGCCGGCAAAGCGATTATGAGCCTAACTGAAATAGATACCATTAACGCCAGGCCGTGCTTTCACATTATTTCAAAAATCACCTCCACCGGTTTTTTCTCCAATTTTTTTAAAGTGGAGGATCACATTGAATCCTTGATGGACGTAGCGGGTTTATTCCCGTGGCGTTATGAAAAACATATTCGCGAAGGCAAGTACAAAGCGGACCGGCGCACGATTTTTGATCCGCTTCGCGGTCTGGCTTTCAGCGGCAAGGACACCATCAAGATCGCACCTTATTCCCAGGACATGCTCTCCATCTATTATTATTTACGCACGCTGGACTTAAAACCGGGAGCCGCCATTCCGTTGGACAGTTATGAAGACAAAGAGTATTTCCCTCTTCTTATTCATGTGAAAAAAATTGAAAAGATCCAAGTCCCGGCCGGTACATTTGAATGCTTTCAACTGGAACCCGGTCCACGCCCCGGATATACCAAAGAAATTAAAGGGCAGATGTGGATATGGATCAGCACCGACCGTCGTCGGCTTCCGGTTAAAATAAAAACCAAAGTCAGTTTTGGTTCTTTGGTCATGGATTTAAAAAAGATTAAACGAAATTGAGCGTCTTGCGAAGGTATGCAACCTTCGCAAGGAACACAACCGTGTTTAGTGCACTAATTTGCCCAAAAGGAACCTGCAGCGGTATGGTAATAAAACCCGATTTCAGCAAAATAAAAACCTACTCCATACACGAACGTAAAAGCAAAGTAGAATCCACGGCTTTTGCTCAACCCTGTAGGCGCGGCGCCTCTTTTGCCGATTTTGTGAACAGCTTACCCTGTTTTCTCAAGGCTGCGGATCTGGATGTCCTGGTGGAAACCATTGTGCGCGCGCGAAAAAACGACAAACCGGTCGCGGTGCTCATGGGCGCGCATGTTATCAAGGTGGGCCTGAATCCGGTGCTCATTGACGCCATGCAAAACCACATCATCACATCCATTGCCCTGAACGGCGCCGGCAGTATTCACGATGCCGAGTTGGCCTGTTTCGGCGCCACCTCCGAAGATGTCGCGGAAGGTTTAGCTGACGGCTCGTTCGGCATGGCCAGAGAGACCGGACAAATGCTCAATGACACCATTCATCTCGGCAAGGGATCCGGCAAGGGTTTTGGGCAATTGCTGGGTGAGCGCTTGCTGACGGAACAGCCGCCCTTTGTTTCATCAAGTCTGCTGGCCCAGGCTGCGCAGTTGAGCATCCCCATAACGGTGCATGTGGCCATTGGCGCGGACATTGTCCATCAACACCCCAACACCGATGCCGCAGCCATTGGCGAAGCCAGTTATCTTGATTTTCAGTTGCTGTCGAAACAGCTGGCCGGCCTGCAACCGGATGCGGTGGTTCTCCTGTTCGGTTCATCCGTGCTGCTGCCTGAAGTATTTTTAAAGGCCTTGACGGTCGCTCGCAATCTCGGGTATCCGGCCCACGGTTTTACCACGGCTAATTTTGACATGATCTCTCATTACCGACCACGCGTCAATGTGCTGCAACGACCGACGCTGACCGGCGGACAGTCGTTCGAGTTTATCGGTCACCATGAGATCATGATTCCCTTGCTTTTTGCCGCCATTAAAGAAAAAATGCAATAGGGACTCGTTAAAAATAGAGATAGCCATATGCAAGAGATGCTGTATAAAATGAACACCTGGATGATCTATCTGGTTTTGCTTGTTGCAACCATTTTTGTCGCTTATTTTGCCATCGCGATCGCCAATTTCCTGCAAAAAATGAAAACGTCCATGAAAAAGGGCGGCAAAAAAAAATCATCCCTGGGTTGTGCAACCCTTCTGGTGCTGTCCTGCGCCGCGTTATTTCTCTTTGTCGTTTTTCGGTATATGACGCTTTACAGCCAGTTCCGTTCTGATGAAATGATCGCGCAGATTTCTGCTTCACAGGCTGAGGAAAATCTGGGCAACTTTACACTGAATATTTCTTTTATTGAAAAAGGCGAATTGGATCATAAGGCAAACTATATTATCAAAGGACAGCGCTGGTTGATAAAAGGAGAGTTGTTGCAGTGGAACGCTCTTTTGCGCTACATCGGTTTGAATAAAATGCAGCGCATTACACATATCCAGGGATGGCTGCCGAACACAACCGGCAAACCACAACAGCGCGCAAACAGTTATACCCTTATTCGCGACGATCTTAATACAATTTGGCGAATGCTCTCTTCGATAAGTAAAACGATGGGCTTGGTTCGCATCCAAACCGTCAGCATAGAGCCGCAATTGCCCAATTATAAAAACACCTACTCTTTATGGATCTCGAGCAAGGGTTTTATTCTTCGTTCTGGAAATGAAAAAGCGGTCAGTGAAAGAAATCAAAAGCAGGCCAAAACAGCTGCTCAGGAAAAAAAGAAAAGAGTGGAATATCCGGAGAGAGAAGAAGCGATAAAACGATGAATCAAACAGATTCTCTTGGGCATGTGTAATACGTACGCCATCATTTCCGGGTTCTTGAATACCTTGAGTGCATGATGTTTGCACCTGGCATTTAAGGCCTCGCCTCTTATCGGACTTTAATTCTTCTCATTAGCCGGATATCATCGGAAGCGGCGTTCGTCGAAATTCGAAGAATTGACAAACCGATTGTTCTCATTGCTGTTTGCGAGAAAGTGCTTCATCAGAGAAGCCGTAGTCCAATATCGGGCATGATCGCCTTGCACCCCCCTGACGTAGGCAACCGTCAGAGCTGCAGTCAGAAAAGGATCTTCTCCATTGCAGAGCTTGTCTTCAACGCGGCGTCATCATCTGTTCCAAAATCTCTGTTGCCTCGCGCACGGCTGTGGCGCATTTGCTGGTGAACAATCCCTGGCTATTGGCCCATTCCCGTCCCTCTGTAGTGCGAATATCGCAACCCAAAATATCCGGGCAGGTAAGAGCGCCGTGCCGCTGCAGAAATTGCACGACAAATTCATCGATGGAAGCGGCAATGCCGGCTCGTCCCTCGCGCGTTACGCACTCTTCTGTGCCTAGCGCCAGCCCCAGAACCATGATGGCGCCGGTCACAGCGCCGCATACACTGGCCAGGCGCATGCCGCCGGCAAAACCTGCGCTCATGCGTACAGCCTGCGGCTCATCCAACTCTAACAAAGGTGCAAAGGCGATCAAGACCGACTGGGAACAAGCACATCCTTGTTTGAAATACTCTACGGCAACATCCGCGCGGCTCATAGTTTCCTCTTCATTTAAGTTTCACGGCGCTAGATTCCCCAACCGCCGCTGACAACGATATTGGCGCCGGTCACATAGTGTGCATGATCACTCAGCAGATACAAAACGGCCGTACAGAAATCCGCGGCCTGCCCCATTCTGCCCATGGGCACTGTGGGCGTTGGTTGCTCCTCCTGTGATTCGGCAGCAGCCATCAATCCTGGTGAAACCATATTCACGGTAATGCCCAGACCGGCGGTTTCGCGCGCCAACGATCGGGTCAAAATCTGCACTCCGGTCTTGGCAATCGCATAAGCGGCCGTCTGGACAAAAGCCTGAATACGATCGGCATTGGCCACGCCGACATTGATAATGCGGCCATAACCCTGTTTGATCATAATGGGCAATACCGCCTTGCAACCATAGAATACGCTGTGTAAATTACTGTCGATCATCTCATGCCAGGCCTTTGCCTCCATTTCCAGCAAACGCTGTTGAATAAAATTCCCGACGTTGTTGATAAGAATATCCAATCGTCCGTTTTTTTGCTGCGCCGCGTTGATCAGGTTTTGCACCTGCTGTTGGTCGCGAACGTCTGCAGCCAGACAATAGGCGCGAACACCCATTTGTTGTGCTTCCTGCGCCACTTGCTCCGCTTCGGTCCGGTTGTTGCGATAATGGATAATCACATCGGCGCCCTCCCGCGCCAACGCCAGAGCCGTATGTCGGCCCAGGCCGCGGCTGCTGCCGGTGATCAGCGCCGTTCTATTGCACAGTGTTCCGCTCATAACACGATCCGCATGGTGGTTCCTTTGTCGATATAGGTCTCTTTGATGTACAATCTGCCGCCGTGATACTCTTCGATGATGCGTTTGGCAAAATTGAGACCCAGGCCCCAACCCCGTTTTTTCGTGCTGTAACCGGCTTTAAAAATATCGTAGCGTCTCTTGGCGGTTATGCCGCAGCCGTTATCACGAATTTCAATGAACACTTTGCTGGTTTTCGGAATTTTTCCGGCAACGATCTCGATAACGCCGTTTTTTCCCTGTACCGCGTCAATGGCGTTTTTAATCAGATTCTCCATAGCCCATTCGAACAAATCACGATTAAAAGCCACCAGCGGCAACTCGGCATAGTCTTCCACCAGTTGTATCTCACGTCCGGTATGCGGCAGTCGCTTGCGAAAATAGACGGCCATCTCGTGCAGCACCATGGGCAGGTCCTGCTGCTCCAATACCGTTGCCGAGCCGATCTTGGAAAACCGCGCGGCGATTTTCTCCAGGCGACGGACATCGGTCTCCATATCCTGGGCCAGTTTGAGATTTTTCTCCTGGCCTGCGCTGTTGTCTTTGAGCAACTCCAACCAGCCCAATAAAGAAGAGATGGGCGTGCCCAGTTGATGCGCTGTTTCCTTGGCCATGCCGACCCAGATAAATCTCTGCTCGCTTTGTTTAATATTGCTGAATCCCATAAAAGCCGTTAATATCAAAACGCCCATCACGCTAAAGGTCAGGTACGGCAGATATTCCACACGCGTGATGGATCGTGAATCCCCATAGTACAGAGAACTGATCAGCATTTGTTCAAAACGAATCTGCACCGGTTCGTTTTGCCGTTTGAACTCGGCCAGTTTTTTTTCCACTTTGGCAAGCGCTTGCGGCGAACGGTCGTTTTCCGGAACATCGATATTCCGCCAGGAACCGATTTTGCCGTGATTATCAAGAATAATCAATGGAAATTTCATTTTCTGCAACAGGTCATTGGCGAGGAACCACTCCATCACTTCGATATTTTCCGTATTTGCGAAAGCCTGATATATCTGGGCATAATACTCGATGACCTGTCGATTCTCCTTGCGCAAATCATTGACCAGCTTTTGGGTATAAAAAATGGCGCCGACAACGCACGCCAGCAGCAGGATGAAAAAGATGCCGCGCAAGGTACCGGACAACATGTAAATGGTTCTGCGTAAGGAGAAAATCCCGTTACTCCGGCTCATCATATTCCTCTTTCATTTAACAAAGCACTGCTTGTAAACAACACAGGCCGGATTGTCTGCCGGCCCATGTTCCTGTTGAAACTTCTTTACCGTAGCGATGCCACGATCAGCAAGGACTAGGTGACGATCTCTTCTTTCCGTTTCCATTTAAAGAGCGTTTTTCGTTTTTGCCAGACCGGAATGGCCAACAGCACGACCAGCGCCAGCAGAGTAATCCTGCTGATCCAGACGCCCAGGCTGTAGGAAGCAGGTTGAAATTTAAATACGACCTTGTGCTGGCCCGGTTGTAAAAAGACCGAGCGGAGAATATAGTTCGTTTTGTAGATCTTGCTTTCCCGGCCATCCACAAACACCTGCCAACCGGCAGGATAAAATATTTCACTCAGTACGAGGAGTCCGGCCTGATTGACCTTGGTCTCCAAGTGGATTTCATGGATATCGTACGAGGTAACCGTCGCGCTGTTGCCGGCATTCGGTACAACGGCCAGCGCCGCCTTTTCTTCCAGAATGGCGCTGCGATGCGGATCAAACCGCCCGCTCTTCATATAATCAAAAATCGCCTTGCGTCCGTGCAAAGTCACCGTGGAATCCACAAAAAAGGCGCGCGGCAGAGCCGTAGTGTTCTCGTAGACCCAGGGTTGTTGCGTGTAGACCATGCGATAACGGGGATCCTGCAATGGCAAATAGTTGAGGATGAGATATTTGACGTTCAGCATGTCCAACATGGCGGATTCAAAATGCAACCGGTCGCTGTCGATCTGGTCCACGGGCACCGGTTGCGGCGCCAGTTGGCCGTTGCGCGTAAGAATGCGATAGTACTTTGAGATGAACCCGTTTAAGCCGTATCGGTCCTGACCGAAGAATCCGGTTTCGTCGAGAAATTCCTGATAGATGCGCAGCTTGGCCGGCGAGTAACCGGAAATGTTTTGAATGAAATGATAGGCATACCAGTTGCCGCTTTTGTCATCCAAAACCGGAAACACGCGAAAGTGGCTGTTGTCCTTTTTGATAAAATCAACCACGCCGGTTTTGGCAAAAGTGTCGGTTTTTTCTTCCGCCGGCCGCGGATGAATTATTTTATAATCAACCATCCACAGATCGACAACGAGCAGCACGGTCATCACAATGCCCAGGACGGTCGAACTCTGCGCGCCCTTCAGATATTGTGCAATTGCAATGATGGCGAGGATCACCAGCACAACCGATTTAAATGCGTCCAGCACCGATTTATTGTACGCCAAAACCCGTTGTGCTTCGTTCAACGGCGATTGCCCGCTTCCGGCCATGGTCAAGTAATACCCCTTGCTGAAAACCAGAAACAGCAGGGCCAGACCGATCAGTCCGGCAAAACCATAAAGATAACGAAACAGGGTTTTTCGGAGCTCGGGTTGTTTTTGTACGTTCGAGCGAAAATCGAATAAACCCTGCAAACCATATCCTGCCAGCACCACCATGGCGATATCCAGCAGAATGTGGATCATACTGGGAATGCGGAATTTGTTGAAAAACGGCAAAAAGTTGAACATGGGGCTGTACAATACGGGTAAATGATTGCCGAAAGATACCAGCAATGAAAACAGCGCCACAATGCCCATGTACCAGGTCATGCGTTTACGCCGCAAAATAAAAGCCATGCCGGCCAGTAAAAAGATGACAACGCTGAAATAAAGCGGATAATCGGTAAACGGCATTTTGCCCCAATAGGTCTCGCCGCCAAAGCCCATAAACGCCGGGATAAAAAAGGTCACCATTTCCAGCGGGTGAAACGACCAATTGGAAGCATAGCCATAATCCAGACCGCCGCCGCCAAGACCCGCTGCGCTGCCGCGCTGCGAAAAGCGCTGATAATCCAAAACCGAAACGTATAATTTTGCCGATAGCAATACTCCGGCAACCACGACGCCGATCAGCATCAAGGCGGAGATCAGCATGGGTTTTAAGGATTTCTTTTCTCGATATTCGGCAATCTCCCGGTACAGAAAATAAATACCCAGGGCTAAAAACGTATAATAGGTCACCTGAATATGCGCGCGCACCATTTGCAGTCCGATGGCCAGGGCCGCAAGACTGAAATACCAGAGACTCTTTTCCTCCAGCATGCGCCGCACCAGCCAAAGGATCAACGGGATTAAAACAATGGCCAGAAATTTGGTGTTGTGGCCAAAAGCGGTAAAAGCCACAAATTGCGGCATGAACATGATCGCCACGCTGCAAGGAATAGCGGCCAGGGGCGCTACTTTGCCATCGCGCAAAAGAACGTAGAGCAATCCGGCCAACAAGAAAAAATTTAAGAAAATGAAGGTAAATCCAGGCGCGGTAACGGCGTTGCATACGGAACGTACAAAATCGTCAACCGGGTTAATGCCCGGGGCACTCAGCAAACTGCCAAACGACGGCATCCCGCTGAACACATAAGGCAGCCATAACGGTGCCAGGCCGCGTTGTTGCGCGTCCTGGACAAAAGGCGTTAGCGCGCCGGAATTCATAGAGTCCGGCGCCAGAAACGTTTTCCCCTGCATCATCAAGGGATAATAAAAAATAAATAACGACAGCGCCGCAACAATACACAAACTCAGCACCGGATGACGCGAAATCCAGGTCGGCGTTTCCACCGGCAAGGCGCTGACTTGCGGCGTTTTTGCTGCTTTTTTCTTGCTCACAAGACCCTCTTTTTATTGTAACATTTCAATAAATTTTATGTATATTAAAATAAATTTAGCAAAAAATCCAGCTATTCTTTTCACAAAAATCAGGCACAGGTTGGCAAGGGAATTTCATCGGTAACTTGTTAGGAATCCTGCAAATGAAACAAAAACCCTACGACGCCGGTTATTTGACCGGAATGCTGCTAATCATCATCGGCGCTCTTTTGCTGTTTACCTCTTTAACGATTTCTGACCTGGTGCGTTTGCTGACAAGTTGGTGGCCCCTCCTGCTCATTCTCTACGGCGTTCATCTCTATTACTCTGGTCGCACACGGGCGCCGAAAAGACCCGTAAGCCAAACATCCTCCCCGTCAACACCCGGCGTCCACCAAAATTTGCATTTTCAGGATTTGGACCTCTCCTTCGAACAAACGCCGGCGCCCATAGGCAGGTTTCATGTTTTGTGCGGCCAAATCCGAGTCAATGCCGATCGACTCTGCCTGCCCGGCGGCGAACACTCTGTACACCTCTCGGCCATGCCCGGCAGCATACGCATTCGCACCTTGCGCGAAATACCGGTAAAAGTGGACGCCAGCGCCATTTGCGGACAAATAACCATTTATGGTAAAACAGTCAAAGGATTGCATCGCCACTGTGTTTACGAATCTGCCGGCTTTGCAACGGCCGACACCCGGTTGTACATTTTTTGTGATGTTGCCTTTGGCAAAATCAAGGTTTTGTAGAACCTGCTTGACATTTACTGCGAATCCTTTTATATTAAGCTCTAATAAGAGTGTTGAGTAGGGCCAAAGAAAAACGCCATGCCGGATTCAAAAGTAACCATAAAAATTCCTCGACCGCTTTACAATCAATTGACCCATATTGTTAAAGGCAGCGGTTTCAATTCCGTAACCGACTTTATTATTTTTGTGTTGCGCGATCTGATTTCCAATAAAGACAAAACCTCCGCCACAGACAATTCCAATCCATCAGCGCTCTCACCGCAAGAGATCGAAGCTATTCGCACCCGACTTTCATCTCTTGGATATTTCTGATTTTGAACACACAAAAAAACAAGGAACTTTCATGTCAGAGCACCCTATTCCGCCTCATGGCCATTCTCTGCAACCACGTCTCGTCACCGGTGCTGCGTTGCAACAAGAAATTGCATCAGCCGGCGCCATGCCGATTGTACGCATCTCTTCGCGAGAAACTTCCGATTTAATCATGTTAGCTATCGGCGCATTCAGCCCTTTGGACGGCTTTATGCGTAAGCAGGATTATCTGCAGGTGGTGGAAACCATGCATCTGGCCAACGGCACGCTCTGGCCCATTCCCATCACGCTATCGGCATCGAGCAAACAGGCCGAGAGCATTCGTCTGGGAGACCAAATCGCTTTGGTGGATGACGAGAGCGGTGAACTGATAGCCACCATGACGGTGGAAGAAAAATATTCCTACAACAAAGAACTGGAAGCGAAAAAAGTTTTTCGCACCACGGATGCCATGCATCCCGGAGTGGCCAAATTATACAAGCAGCACGATGTCCTGTTGGGCGGTCCGGTGAACGTGCTCAGCGAGGGACCCTATCCGGACTGGTACGGCAGCCATTACGCCCGTCCTCTGGAGACGCGCGCGCTTTTTCAAGCGCACGGCTGGGAAACAGTAGCCGCTTTTCAGACGCGCAATCCCATCCATCGCAGCCATGAATACTGTACAAAAATTGCTCTGGAACTCTGCGACGGGCTCTTTATTCATCCCTTGGTCGGCAAGCTCAAAGACGATGACATTCCTGCCGATGTGCGCATGCAATGCTATCAGGTGCTGCTGGACAACTACTATCCGCCGGAACGCACTCTGATGCGCGTCTATCCCATGGAGATGCGTTATGCCGGTCCGCGTGAAGCCCTGTTGCACGCCGTCATCCGGCAAAACTTTGGCTGCACGCATCTGATTGTCGGGCGTGATCATGCCGGCGTCGGCTCATATTATGGGCCGTTTGACGCACAAAAAATCTTTGATGAAATCAATCCGGACGAATTGTACATCAAACCGTTAAAGATCGATTGGACCTTTTGGTGTTACCGCTGCGGCGCCATGGCGTCGACAAAGACCTGTCCGCATCCCAAGGAGGATCGCTTGTTGATCAGCGGTACGCGCCTGCGCGAGATGCTTGTAAAAAATGAACCGATAGCCGAAGAATTCAGCCGTGCAGAAGTGCTCGCCCTGTTAAGAGCCTATTACCAAAACCA
Source organism: uncultured Cytophagia bacterium (assembly GCA_964387285.1). GTDB lineage: Bacteria > Zhuqueibacterota > Zhuqueibacteria > Residuimicrobiales > Residuimicrobiaceae > Anaerohabitans. The sequence goes on from CAYLWO010000002.1 coordinate 123,783, forward strand.
GAAAGGCAAATGATTCATGTCTGAACTAAAAGCCACGCATATCACCTGGCATCAAGCCGCCATTCAAAAACAGGACCGTGAAAAATTGCTCAAACAAAAAGGCGTTGTGCTCTGGTTCACCGGTCTTTCCTCTTCGGGCAAATCCACCCTGGCGCATGCGGTTGAGGAAAAGCTTTATCAATCCGGACATCTGACCTATGTGCTGGATGGCGACAACATCCGCCATGGGCTGAACAAAAATCTCGGTTTTTCGCCGGAAGACCGTACGGAAAATATCCGTCGCATCGGCGAGGTGGCAAAACTCTTTAGCGATGCCGGACTGATCACCATGACCGCGTTTATCTCGCCGTATCGGGCGGACCGCGACCAGGCGCGCCGTCTCATAGACGAGGGCTTTTTTATTGAAATATATGTAAAGGTTGCCCTTTCGACAGCAGAACAGCGCGATCCCAAGGGTTTGTATAAAAAAGCACGCGCCGGCGAAATTAAGGAATTTACCGGTGTCTCTGCACCTTATGAGGAACCGTTGCAGGCGGAAATTGTCATTGACACCGACAGCCTCTCTGTCGAACAGAGTGCAGATCTCGTTGTTGCTTATTTAAAAAAGCACAATTTACTTTCTTAATGTGATATTCTGAATAAAGTTTAAAGAATCTGCTTGACTTTATCCTCTAAATTGTGTATCTAAAGAATGTTCAATTTTTGGAACAAAATTTGCATCTGTGTTGTTATTAATCTAAAACAGGATAATTTTTGATCAATTTTAAAACAGGTTGGAGGAAATATGTCTGAAAGTGAATTTGATCGCAACAGTTTTCTTAAAGGCCTGCTCATCGGCGGCGCGCTGGGCGCCATCACGGCTTTGTTGTTTGCCCCCAAATCCGGCAAGGAGTTGCGGTCAGACATCAAACGCAAAAGCGAAGAAGCGGTTGAAGGCACCAAAAGAGTATATGGCGAAGCCCGAGACAAGGCCCAACAGATCCTGAGTGAAGCCGTGGATAAAGCGCAGGAACTGCGCGAGGAAGCTTCCCGGCAACTGTCCAAGGCCCGCGCCAAAGCGGAAGAGATGCTTACCTCGGCTGAAAACAAGGCCGTCGGCTTTGCCGATTCCGCCAAAGAGTCCATGGATGCAGCCAAATCGGATTTGGCAAAAAAAAAAGATAAACTAGCGGTTGCTTTTACCGCCGGTGTTGATGCCGCCAAAAAAGAGTTGGGACGCTAACGACCTCAACATAAAGGAGATCGCCGCTTATGACATTAACCATCAGTGTGGCTGTCATCGCAGCCATCATGGTGATCGTCGGCATCGTCTCTGTTGTTGCGCTTTTTTACATTATTCGTTTGGCCAAAGCGGCAACAAGCATGATCGATACGGCAAAAACGCATCTCGCTCCAGTTACTCGCGACGTCGCGTTGGTTTCCCAAAAAACAACCGCGATTCTCGATTCGGTTCATCGGCAGGTTGAAACGGTGGAATCCGGTGTAAATACGGTTAAAGATATGGCAGTACGAGCGCGACAATTTGAAGAAGATGTCTTGCAAAAAGCCGCCACGCCGCTGCTGGGGACCGTAAATTATCTTGGCGCTATTCGCAAAGGATTTCAGGTTTTTTACGAAGTCCTGAAAAAATAGCCGTTTTATATTAATAAAACTGCCCTACTGCCGATTTTGACAATAGGGCATTTTTTTATCCTGCCGGACAGATTTTTCCCAATACCGTTGCTCGTGCTGCGCCGGTAACCGACGGCAAATTTGCCGCGCGCCCACACATGGTCTCATGGGCAAGCACAGCAAAGCAAACAGCTTCTTTTGCTTCAGAAGGCCAGCCAGCCTGATCTGTTGTTTGTACCTTTGCGTCGAAAAAACAGTTCCGCAGTTGTTGCATGATCTGTTGATTTTTACTGCCCCCGCCGCTGACAAACAGAGTTGCAATAGTTCCCTTTGGCAATAAAAACATTTTATAATTGAGATGAATCGCTGACGCAGTCAATGCCGTCACGGTGGCCAGGAAATCGGTTGTCGATAAACCTCTCTGGTCTGCTGCGATTTTTAACCGATCGACATAGGACGAATCGAATAATTCGCGTCCGGTGGACTTGGGCGGCGTTTTCTGGAAAAAAGGTTCGTACAGCCACTCTTGCAGCAAAGCTTCATCGACAAGGCCGCGTGCCGCGAGCAAACCGTCTCTATCATACGGTTGATGATAATAACGGCGCATGAGCTCATCAATAAGCATATTACCCGGTCCTACGTCAAAGGCTAGCACCTCAGTAGACCTAGCCTTGCGCGGCAGATAGGTGACGTTGCTGATGCCGCCGATATTTAAACACATTCTCGTCTCGTCTGCTGAACGAAAAAGAAGGTAATCCAGGTACGGAATAAAAGGCGCTCCTTGTCCGCCTAATGCCATATCGGCCATCCGAAAGTCGCCTATCGTCGTTACACCCGTCTCTTTGGCGATGATGGTCGGATCGCCGATTTGCCAGGTAGCTGTCACATCCTGATCCAGAAATTGATACGGAGTGGGCAAATGACGAATGGTCTGGCCATGACAACCGATCAAATCGACTTCCCTCAAAGTATAACCGGCTTGTTCACAGATATGCCTGGCAGCCCGTGCGAATTGCCGGCCTAAAACCACATTTAATCCACACAGATCGGTAACTGCAACCTGCCTTTCTATGGCAACTTGCAAGATCATCTCCTTCATTTCCTCTGTGTGTGGAAAAGTTGCATACTCGATCAATTCGATGTTCGTGGTCCAGCCCTGGCCCCGAATCCTCACCAGGGCAGCGTCAATGCCGTCAGCAGAAGTGCCGGACATTAAACCAATGATCACCCTTGTTTTGCGCGACTTGGTCAAAACCTAATTCCCTGCTGTTTTTTGCAGATTAGCCAACACAGCACTATCAATATCGATGTTTTCTTTCTGCATAGCCAATACCGCTGAACCAATCGCTGGTTCGAATTGCGGATCGATAAAGTTGACGGACGAAACGGTATGCAACGCTTCCTGTTGCATGAACGGAACCAGGATGTGCCGCTGTTTAAAAACACTGCCAATCAACGCCACAGTAACCGGCTGACCGTGCAAACCCATCCGTTTGCTCACGGCCGCGACAATCTTGCCGATCTCCTTTCCGGCTGTTTCAATAATTGCAACAGCCGCTTGATCGCCTTTGTTAAAAAATTCAAAAACCAAGGGCGCCAACCCGGCGATTTCCGTACGATCCATTTTTCCGGAATAAATGGCAGAAATCAATAAATCTACAGAAGCCACCTGATATTTTTCCTCAATCGCCTGACGCAATCGGGTTTTTTGACCTCGACCATCCAGATCTTTCAGGGCCGCAATAATCGCCTGTTGCCCGATGTAATAACCGCTGCCTTCATCACCCAATAAATAACCCCAGCCGCCGCAACGATAGACCATATTATCCTTGCTCTTGCCGAAACAGATGGCGCCGGTTCCAGAAATGACAATAATGCCCGGACCGCCGGCAAACGCGCCGGCTAACGCAGCCGCAGCATCTGTGTCGACCGTTATCGTCTCCGCCACATTATGCTGGCGAATCGCCTGATGAATCGCTTCGCGATCAGCCGGACGTCCGGCGCCGGCCAAACCGGCATAGAGATGCGTCGCTTTTGCATCAGGATTGCCGGCGTGAACCATCAACTCTTTTACTAACCCGGAAATGACCAGACCCAACTTTTCTCCGCCAATCACCTGATAATTCGAAGACTCGGCAATCGCGCGTCCAGCCACGCATCCCTGTTCATCGACCAGTACGCCCAATGTTTTGGTGCCGCCGCCGTCTAAACCAATGACCCATTTTTTCATGAATTGTTCTCCTTGAGCACGCGGTTAATTTTTGTTGAAATATATGCAGCCAGAATTATTTTTATCGCCTCGCCAGGAATAAAAGGAAGGGTACCGGCCCACAAAATCTGCGCCAGGGTGAGTTCTTTTGTCAACAACCATCGAGAACACCCATATAACCAAAACACGCCTATTGCAAAAATAATCACAGCGCCAAGTGTTATATTGAGGATTTTACTCCACCAGGTTGATGCCGACCGTTTGGTACGCACCGTTGCAATAACAAGGGCCGCAATCGGCATGGCGAGAATATACCCAAAAGTAGGATGCGAAAGATAGCTGACTCCGCCACCGGAAGAAAATACCGGTAATCCAGCCAGGCCCAGAAGCACATAGCTCAATTGACACAGGAAAGCATATTGCGGGATCAACAGATTGCCGGCCAAATAGGTAAAAAAGGTTTGCAGCGTTATCGGCGCCAACAGGGTAGGTAACTGTATCCACGCACTGATTGACGTCAGGGCCACCAGAAGAGACGCCATGGCTGTTTGCTGTGTACGCGTGTTTCTGATTTTTGCATCCATCATACAAGATAAATTACTAAAACTCTGCCTGGGAAGCAACGGCTTTTTCTCCAGGTTTTTATTGTTGCTTTTAGCTTTCACCTTGTCTAAATTACAATTTTAGTTTTGAGGAGATATGTGCTTCTTGCAACGCCTTGGGCGCGCCTTTAGGTTTTCCCTGTTGTGCTGGAGCGCACTCTGCGCAACAACCAAAGACAGCTTGATCTTGCGCATTCAGCCGCAATGGATGTCCGGTCGGTCGTTCCTCTCGCCGATTTCCCATGTTGAACTGCGCCGACCACGCATCGGTTTAGCCCTTAGCGGCGGCGGCCTGCGCGGCGTCGCACAGATCGGCGTGCTTAAATGTCTGGAACAGAACAACATTCCCATAGATTACATTTGCGGCGCCAGCATCGGCTCTGTTGTGGGCGGACTCTATGCCTCCGGTTATTCGGCTAATGATATTTGGAATCTATTCAAATCGATGAATTGGAAGGACATCTGGTCGGATTCTCCCAACCGTGCCGCACAGTTTCTCGCTGAAAAACAAAAACGTCATCGCGCCATTCTGAATTTTCGTCTGGATGGTTGGAAGATTGTGCTGCCGGAGGCCTTGACGCCCGGACAAAGGCTTACCGATTTTTTGACCGACGCCCTGCTGCGCGCGCCTTTTCATGAAAACGACTTTAGCCGATTATACGTGCCGATTAAAATCATTGCCACGGATATGATTCATGGTGAAAAGGTTTTGCTGGATCATGGGGATCTGGCGGAAGCCATCCGTGCTTCCATCGCGGTTCCTCTCCTGCTCAACCCGGTCGAGTATCAGGATCGTTGGCTGGTCGACGGCGGCGTCCTGGATAATATTCCTGTCGAAGAGACGAGAAACCTTGGCGCAGACATTGTCCTGGCCGTAAACACGACAGCCAATCTGCGCAACAAACAGGAACTCTTGGCGCCCTGGCAAATGGCCGACCAGGTTACAACGATCATGCAAAAAAAACATAATCAGCAACAATTGGCGCAAGCCGATCTCATCGTCGATCTGCATGACTTTCACAGTGCGTTGACGGACGCCGAGTATATGAGTGAATTGTTGCATGAAGGAGAATTACGCACGCAAAAACTGCTGCCGCAATTGCGGCAACTTTGCGGTCAAGCCTGCCCGGTTAATGAACAGCGTTTTTTTATCCGCCGGCAGTTTTGTGCACCCAAACCGTCCGTTTCCTTGCCTTTTGAGCTGGATTCAACGGAAACAAGACTGATCACCACAACGGAAATATACGAAAATCTTGTTAAAATTTACAACACCGGCCATGTCGACAGTTGCTCTGCCGAGATCCGCATGCAAGGTCTTGACCGTTTTCTCTACTATCAAATTTATGAAAAGCCGATTCTAAAATCGGTATATTTTACCGGAAATAGCGCAATCGCCGATTCTGCCTTTTTGCCCCTTTTCAAAGAGCTGCTCAATAAACCGCTAAAGCAGAAAACCTGGCAGTCTGCTTGCACAGAAGTCCTGAAAAAATACAAAAACCTCGGATATTCGCTGGCGGCCATTCAAAAGGTGCAATATGATTCCCTGTTGCAGGCGGCACAGGTCTTCATCACAGAAGGTCGTATCTCGCAAATTGTCTATCAGGGCAATGAGACTACCAAGGATTTTGTCATTGCACGGGAGTTCAGCCTCAGACCCGGCAGCTGTTTTCATTTCAATCAAGCGCAACTGGGGTTGGCCAATCTCTACGGCACTGGTCTTTTTCATTCGGTGAATCTACGAACCCGTCAACTGGGCGATGAATGGCTGCTTACTTTACATTTAAGCGAGAAAAAATATCAGCAAATTCGGCTGGGAACGCGCTATGATTTGGAACGCCAGGGACGGGGGTTTCTGGAATTAGCCCATGAGAATCTTTTCGGCGACGGCAATGAATTGACCATGCACGGACAATATGGCAAGCGAGATCAGCAGATCTCGCTCCATTTTAATGCAAATCGCATTTTTAAAACCTATTTCACCAGTCAACTGCAACTCAAACATGATGTGCGGAAATATTTTTACTATGAGGCTTTCAAGGGCATCGGCGAATATGAAAGACGATCGGTGGGTCCTACTTTCAGCATAGGCAGCCAATTAGGAAGATCCGGCACCTTGTGGGGAATCATGCGCTCCGAGCACATTTCCATCAGCAGCATCAGCGGGCGTGGTTATGACCCCGGAGATCTGTTCATCAATACGCTGGGAGTTAATATCATTGTGGATACCCGGGACCGGGTTCCCTTTCCGTTTTCAGGCAAGCATTACACCTTTTTCTACGAATCTTCCAACGGTCAATTTCTCGGCACCGGCATTTCCTATTTTAAAGTGGAAAACCACCTTACCTCCTATCTGACCTTTCTCCGCCGCAACACGCTCTGCCAAAAACTGATTTGGGGAACCTCTGACCTGACCACGCCGTTTTCTGAGCAATTTCGCTTGGGCGGTGAAGAAGAATTTTACGGCTTGCGTGACGGGGAATTACAGGGACGCCATATCATTTTGGCCAGCTGGCAATATCGCTACTTTTTACCATTCAAGCCGTTGTGGGAGATGTTCCTCTCCGTGCGCTTTGAACTCGGCGGCGCCTGGAAAAATGCCGTCAAGATCAAGGCGCAGGATTTCATCAATGGCCGCGGCATCAGCTTGTCCATGAACACGCCGGTCGGACCGCTCAATTTCAGTTATGGCCGGGCCAGTAATGATAAAAAAAGAATTTACTTTTCTTTCGGTTACACCTTTTGACGTTTTACGGATTTTGTCCGTCTCGTTCCTGATTCCAGCGAATCCAGTCACTCTGTTCATCACTATCCTCTGCTGAAAAGGAACCGGTGGAAACGACCTGGCCTTTTTTATTGATCCGCGCTACCTGCATGCTTTTTACAATCATCGACCACTGCCCGATGCTGACCTCTTGCGGCCCAGGTACCTGCACAGGACCGTCGATTTGCACAGGCGCGCCGCTGATCGGCGTCTTCTTCGGAGCAGGCGCGTTCTGTAAAACCACCTCGCCGTTATACACCTTGACTTCAGCCGAAGAATCCTGGTCAACATGCAAACGCAATACCGTTCCGGTAATGGCGGCAACGGCAACCGGAGTCGATATGGACAATTTCATGCCGGCAGGTTTCTTGCCCACTTTAGCCCACACATCCCCGGATTGTAAGGCGATTTGCGCTTCCACCTTTTGATCCCGGCTCTCTTCATAAAGCTTTTGTATTTCAATCGTTGTTTTGGGCGCCAGGCGGATGCGATCAATTTTAGCCAATTCCAACTCGGCACGCGAATCCTGCAACGTACGCAAGCGATCGCCGGTGCCGACCGGTGCATTCTTCTGCACGGAAGTCCAATCCGTTTCCTGCAGGTTCTGTTTTTTTGCGGTTCCCTCCACCAGTGTGACGATGCCGGTTTGATCCGCCGCCTGCAGCGCGCCGACGGAAAAAATAATGCTCACCACTGAGAGAATACGATTTTTTTTCAGCATAACCGCTTCTCCTTTTTCGTTGCGATTACATATACCCGCTGTTGTTGAAATATTTGGCAAAAACAATGTCGCCAAGCTTCACCGCCTCCTTGCAATACGGATCCAGCCGGCGTTTGTTCAATTCCCAATCAATCAACTGTTTGGCCTCGCGCCATTTATCCACCTGATCCACTTTGTCGATAAATGTACGAAATGCCCGCTCGTCGCGACTGAATAACTTTTGCACCAATATCTTATAATCCTTGGAATCAATCAGGGTTTGAATCGACGGGTACGGCCCTGGCGGTTGATGTTCGCGTTGCGCATGAAAGACCGGACCCTGTTCTTCTTCACTGAAAACTATTTTAGGCAATACCCCGTTATCCGGCTTTCGGCCTTTTGCCGGTGACGGCGCAGAAAACTCAAAGATATCCTGAAAATCCTCGCGCAGCCACTTTGTTTTACCCTGTTGCGCCTTTTTCCTCACGCGCACAAGATAGTCGTCCAGACCACGCGCTGCAATAAACTCCTCGACCAGTGCGACATCAACGCCCTTGGGCAACAAACCCTCTTCCAGCTTGAATAAATTGATAAGCAGATCAAATTCCTGCAGCAAGGTCGTTTTATCTTTGTAGCTATACAGTGATGCGGCAATCTCTTTTGCCTTCAGGGCAAAGGACAATTTGCTTATCTCTGATTCTTCACTGGCCGCACAGGCTACTTTCATGCGAAAAACGAACGGCATGTCCGGTCCAAAAAGATCCAGACGACGCAACAGCAGCTTTTTATCCAGACTATCGACCGGATTGAACAAATAGGTTTCCAGGGCCGCCTGTGGACGCACCAACGCATCCAGTCGCACCACCACCGCCTCCTGAATGCAGCGCTCGACTTCGCTGCGTGTTAGTCGCATGCTGTGCACTAATGCTGAAAGCAGTTTTTCAAAACCGGCCCGCACCTCAGCATCATTAATATCAAAATTGGCCGCAGGATTCCATGAGAAAGGCTTTTCCTGTTTCAATCGGCGTTGCGCCAGCAGCAAAATATTTTCTTTAATGAATTCCGGAACCGCTTCATGCAAAATCTGCCGGCACGTGACCAGTTCCCTCCCGCTGACGAGTCTCTCGGCCAACGCCGCAGCCAGTCTCCTCTTCCCCTCTTCAAAGCCCACCAGGCGCAACACATCTATCCTTTCAATAAAAAAATACCGCATTCAGGAAATGATGATTGACATCCTCACCAGTTGCGCGATTACCCTTTATTGTTTTACCACTTCATTTTCTTGTGCCAGGACGAACAATTCGACAATTTCATCGCCCTGTTTGAGCGCCGCTACCGCAACACCCTGCGTCGCCCGCCCCATGACCTTAATCTCTTTTGCTTTGAGGCGTTTCTGTCTGCCTTTTTTCGACAACCAGACGATCACATCGCCATCCTTCACCTCAACGATTCCAGCAACTTTACCCACCTTGCTCGACGTTTTGTAACTGACAATGCCTTTGCCGCCGCGATGATAGAGTGCGTATTCCGCGACGTCGCTGCGTTTGCCGAAGCCCAGGTTGGTCAGACTGCACAGGGTGGTCTTTTGTTTCCCCGGCAGCAGCGCGAGCGCATCCACCACACAGTCTTTCTTTTCCAAATCGATGCCGCGAATGCCGCCGGCAGATATGCCCATATCGCGCACCTCTTCTTCTGCAAACCGGATGGCCTTACCGTCCGCAGTGACGATGACCACCTGCTGATTGCCGGTGGTCAGTCTGGCTGCCGCCAGTTGATCATCCTCCTTTAAATTGATGGCCGGGGAGCCGCCTGGTTTGACTTTGCTGAACTCGGACAGCGCCACCCGTTTTACCAGTCCGTTTCTAGTGGCTAAAAAGACATATTGATCCTCAACAAACTTGCTCACTTCCATGCATGCGATGAATTTTTCTTCGCGATTGAGTTGCACCAATCTCTCCAGAGGCGTGAAGGATTCTATGGTATTGGACAACGGAATATAACTGGTGCGCAAAACAAACGCATGGCCGCTTTTGCCAAAAACCAAAAAGTAATGACTGGCCGCAGAACGGAACAGGGTTTTTATGCAGTCATTGCCCAGTTCATTTTTTATTTTTTCCTTCAACGATTCATATTCGGTAAGCGGAAAACGCATGATGTGACCTTGCACAGTCATGGCCACGACAAACTCTTCTTCCGATACCATCTCCCTTAGAGTTTCACCGCCCACTTTGCTGATGATCTCGGTACGACGTTTATCGCCGTATTTTTCCTTGAGGTCTAAAAGTTCTTTTTTGACCAACTGCAGGCGCAACGCTTTGCTGTTTAGCAACGACTTTAATCGTTGAATCAGTTTGATGAGTTCGAGATACTCTTCCTCGATCTTCTTCCGTTCCAAACCGGTTAACCGCTGTAACCGCATTTCCAAAATCGCCTGGGCCTGTATCTCGGAGAGATGAAATTTTTTCATCAATCCGGTTCGGGCGGCGTCCACATCTTTGGATTTTTTTATCAGCGCGACGATCTCGTCGATATGATCGAGCGCAATTTTAAGTCCCTCCAAAATATGGGCGCGCTTTTCCGCTTTATCCAGTTCAAATTTTGTCCGCCGTAAAATCACTTCGTGACGGAATTTGATAAATTCGGCCAGCAATTGTTTTATATTCAGCACCTGCGGCTGGCCGTCCACCAACGCCAACATGATGACACCGAATGTGGTCTGTAATTGTGAATGTTTGAACAGGTCTTTTAAAATCAACTCGGCGTCGGCCTCCTTGCGCAATTCAAAAACAATACGCATGCCTTCCCGGTCCGATTCGTCGCGAATGTCGTATATGCCTTCGATTTTCTTCTCGCGCACCAATTCGGCCACACGTTCAATCAAGGAGGTCTTGTTAACCTGATAGGGAATCTCATTCACCACGATACGCTGACGGCCGCCGCTGACATCCTCGGTATGCACTTTGGCGCGCACCGTCAACTTGCCGCGACCGGTCTTGAAGTAATTGTCGATTTCCTCATCGCCGATAATCAACGCGCCGGTAGGAAAATCCGGTCCCTTGATGTATTTTTTGAAATCAATGGGCTTGAGATCCGGCTTGTCGATTTGCGCCACCAGCGCATCCACCACTTCACAGAGATTGTGCGGCGGCATATTTGTGGCCATACCGACCGCAATACCGGCAGCGCCGTTAACCAATAACGCCGGCAAAAGCGACGGCATGACAGCGGGTTCCTGCAACGTTTCGTCAAAATTCGGTACAAACGGAACCGTGTCTTTATCAATATCGCGTAAAATTTCTTCGGCAATCATCGCCAGACGGGCCTCGGTATAACGCATGGCCGCGGCCGCATCACCATCGATGGAGCCAAAGTTGCCCTGCCCGTCCACCAGCGGATAGCGCAAGGAGAAATTTTGCACCATGCGCACCATGGTGTCGTATACGGCCGTGTCGCCGTGCGGATGATACTTGCCCAATACTTCGCCGACGATACGCGCGCTCTTTTTATAGGCCGCGTTGGGACGCAAACCCAAATCCAGCATGGCATACAGAACGCGACGATGCACGGGTTTTAATCCGTCCCGGACATCCGGCAGTGCCCGGGCGACGATAACCGACATCGAATAATCGATGTACGAATTGCGCATTTCTTCTTCAATCAATACCGGAACAACTTTTTCCTTCAAATCCGCCATAACGTATTACTTTTCGTTCTTGTGTTAAATATCCAGATTGCGCACATATTTGGCGTTCTCTTCGATGAATTTCCGACGATGCTCCACCTCATCGCCCATCAACATGGAAAAAATGTGATCCGCTTCAAACGCCTCTTCGATGGTCACCTGCAGCAATGTGCGATTTTGCGGATCCATGGTGGTCTTCCACAGTTGATCAGCGTTCATTTCTCCCAGCCCTTTATAACGCTGCGTTACGACATTCTTGTTGCCGTCTTTGCTCATTTTTTTAATGACGTCTTCCAGGTCATCCTGATCATAGACATATTGCTCCTCATTGCCGCGGTGGACTCTGAAAAGCGGTGGATTCGCAATATAGAGATGTCCATTTTCGATAACGCCTTTCATGTGCCGGAAAAAAAAGGTCAACAACAAGGTGCGGATGTGCGAACCATCCACATCCGCATCGGTCATGATAATGACGCGATGATAACGCAAACGCTCCAGAGAAAATTCTTCGCGACCGATGCCTGTGCCCAGGGCGGCGACGATGGTGCGAATTTCTTCATTCGATAAAATTTTATCCAATCGTGCTTTTTCCACATTGAGGATTTTCCCGCGCAGCGGTAAAATGGCCTGAAAGCGTCTGTCCCGGCCCTGTTTGGCGCTGCCGCCGGCCGAATCGCCTTCCACGATAAACACTTCCGTTTTTTCCGCTTCGGTCCAGGAGCAGTCTGCCAGTTTGCCCGGCAGGCTTTCATTTTCCAGCGCTGATTTACGCCGCGTTAATTCACGCGCTTTGCGCGCCGCTTCGCGTGAACGCGCCGCGACAATGCACTTTTCGATGATCCGTTTGCCGACAATGGTGTTGGCGTCCAGGAATCGCGACAGGTTTTCATTGACTACCGCCTCGACGATGCCCTTCACCTCGCTGTTGCCCAGTTTGGTTTTGGTCTGCCCCTCGAACTGCGGCTCCATTAATTTGATGCTGACAATGGCGGTCAAACCTTCGCGCACATCGTCGCCGCTTAAAGTGGCATCGTTGTTTTTAAAAAGTTTGTTTTTCGCGGCAAAATTGTTCAAGGTGCGCGTCAGCGCCGCTTTAAAACCGACTTCATGCGCTCCGCCCTCTATGGTGTGAATGTTGTTGACGTAAGAATAAATGTTGTCGTTATAGGAATCATTATAAGCCAAGGCCACTTCCACCGGAATATTCTCTTTCTCAGCGGAGATATAGATGATTTTTTTAGTGATGGAAGTACGATTCTGATCGAGATATTCAACAAACGCAGCCAATCCGCCTTTGTATTTGAATTTTTCGGATTTGTTTGTGTTTTTATCGAATAACGTGATTTTAATATCTTTGTTCAAAAACGCCAATTCGCGCAGGCGTTCGACAATAATTTCAAAACTGAATTTGCGTTTTTTGAATATCGTGCCGTCCGGCATAAACGTCACTTTGCATCCGGTTGATTTACGTTGCCCCACCACTTTAACCGGGGTGACCGGAAATCCCTTTTCATAGCGCTGCCGATACACCTTGCCGCCGCGCGCCACTTCGGCCACCATCCATTCGGATAAAGCATTAACCACCGAAACGCCGACGCCGTGCAGGCCGCCGGAAACTTTATAGGCCTTTTTATCGAATTTACCGCCGGCGTGCAAAACCGTCATGACCACTTCCAGGGCGGATTTTTTTTCATCCGGATGAACGTCCACCGGAATGCCGCGTCCGTTATCCTCAATGGAGACGCTGCCGTCTTTGTTAATGGTGACGTCAATTTCCGTACAATAACCGGCCAAAGCTTCATCGATGCTGTTATCAACCACTTCGTTGACCAAATGATGCAAACCGCGTACAGAGACATCACCGATATACATGGCTGGGCGCATACGCACCGCTTCCAAACCTTTGAGAACCTGAATCTGACTGGCATCATAAACCGGTTCTTTTTTCTTTTTATCCATGCGCCTCCACCCGTTTAAAAAAAACGCAAATCATTGACAATATTCTTTCCTATTTTAATTTCAATCTGCTGAAGAATCGTCTGTTTTTGAAACATCAATTCTGTTCGCCAACTCATATTGGCGACGCGCAAATACAATACCTGATCGACAATTTTTTCCGGCCTGGCGATCTTGCCGATCTGTGCACCGGCGATGGCCGTCCATTCCTGAATGACTTTTTGCTCTTTCAGTTTTTGCTGAAAACCCAGTTTATCTATTAAAACGGCTACCGACTGGGCCATTGATTTAAAATCGTCACTCATTTTTCGCCCGGGCCATGTAACCCTGTTTCATCCACAGCACTTGATCCGAATCCTGTATATACGGTTGCATAACCTGATAATCAAAAGACGTCCCGGTAATAAAGCGTTGCAGATCTCGAGAATAATAATGCAAAGCGTTGACGCCTCGTTGTAAATCCAGTTCAGCATAGAGATCATCCAGCAAGATGATCGGTAATTTATTTAATTTTTCCCGCAAGAGCACCACCTCGGCCGCTTTCAGGCTGATCAGGGCGCTCTTGTGCTCGCCGCGAGAACCAAAACGCCGTAATTCCCTGTCACCTATAAAAAAAAGAAATTCGTCGCGATGAGGTCCTATCAGGCTGATGCCCTGGCGTCTTTCCTGTTGTTGACAACGCTGCAGCCGATGCCTGAAAGTCGATCTAAAGGATTCGCCTTCCACCGGCGCCGCATGCGGAGCATAGCGTATCTGCAAGGGTGTGGCCTCAGGAGAAAATTCCTTGTAAAACGCGGCTAAAAGAGGATTTAATTCAGCTGCGGCTCTGCAACGCATTTCAAAAACACGTTCCGCTTTGACAAGCAACTGCTCATTCCAAACATCCAGATCATTGCCGTTTTCAGATCGACCGTGGGACAACTGCTGGAGGACGCGGTTTCGTTGTTTGAGTACGCGCTCATATTCACCCAATTCGGCCAACCAGGTCACTGAAAGCTGAGAGAGTAAAATATTAAAGTAACGTCTCCTCTGTTGCGGCGGGCCGGAGGTTATTTCATGATCCTCCCGTGATAATTTGACAATCGGAAACTGCCCGATAAATGAAGAATATTGATATACCGGTTTTCCGTTCATCATGATTTTTTTTCCGGAATTCCGGTCATACTGCACCTGCACATGATGTTCCACCCGTCGATCATCCACCAACACCGCTTGCAAACAAAAGTGATCGCTGCCCAGGGTTAGGCATTCCGCTTCTTCATGCGTTCGAAAACTTTTTGTTAAACAGATGAAATAAATACTCTCCAGCAAGTTGGTTTTGCCTTGAGCGTTATCGCCAAATATAAACAGCGTCGGTTGTTGAAAATCATACCGTCGATCCGTCAAATTGCGAAAACCGGTCAGCGAAAGCGTTCGCAAATACATAAGTTTTTAGGAGGCGGCCGACGTTTCTTCGCTGATGCGAATGGGCATTAACAAGTACAGCACCGTTTCACCCTCCGGCGTCACGGAAGGGGTAATAATGGCGGAATTGTTGCCGTCTTTAAGTTCAAAAACCACCTCTTCCGTTTCTACATGACGCAAAACGTCCATCAAATAATTGGAATTGTAGCCGATCTGCAACCATTCTTCGTTGAATTGCGCCGGAATAATTTCCTTCGCTTCGGCGCCAAATTCGATATCTTCGGAACGAATGGTCATTTCATTGTTAGCCAGAATGAGCCGCACCTGATGGGTCAGGGAACTGGAAAAAATGGATACACGGCGCAAAGCGCTGATCAATAAATCGCGATTAACCCGCATCTCCTTATCGTTGTCTTTCGGTAGAACGCGATCGTAATTTGGGAAAGCGCCGTTGATCAATTTCGAGTACACCACGGCATTTTCCATATAAAAAACAATATGATCCTCGCCGATTTGAATTTTTACCGCGCTGTTCTGCGGATTTTTCATCAACAGATTCATCGTTTTGGTCGGAACAATCAGATTTTTACGAATGTCTTTTTTAATGGGAAAATTTACTTTAGCCACCTTGGCTAATCTATGTCCGTCGGTTGCAACAAAACGTATCTCGTTGGCATACAATTCAACGCAAATTCCGGTTAACGCAGGCCGCAGTTCATCCATGGACACGGCAAAAATGGTCTTTTCCACCATCCTACTCAGCAAGGCAGCATCCACATTAAATGAAAATTCGCCATCTTCTACGCTGATTTTTGGAAAATCCTCTTTGGGTTGCGTAGCAATCTTGTATTCGCCTTTTTCGGTTTTGATGATGATCTTGTTGCTGTTGTCGGCAAAAATATTTAACGGCACATCAGGCAGTTCTCTGACAATTTCCAGTAAAATTTTCGCTGGAATTGCTATGGAACCATTCTCACTGCCGGAGACCTGCAGCGACGTGGTGATGGAAATTTCCAAATCGGTTCCGGTCATCTGCAGCGTATCGCCATCCAGATCCATCAACACACAGGTTAAAATGGAAATAGTCGTCTTTTGGGGGACTACGCCAATCACCTTTTGCAAGGCCTCAAAAAATTCCCTTTTGGACGTTGTAAAATTCATTTTTGCCTCCTAACCATGAACTTGAATGAGAAATAAATCCTTATAAAATACTTAAATAATATATATATAGCAAGTATTTTATAATAGTAGATCAGGTGGATAAGTGGATAACTGTTGCTAATAAAATAATAAATTATTTAAATTTAAAAAACACAAAGGTCATTGCTCTGCTGAACCTTTTTTCTTTTCCACATTTTTTTGTGAATGAAGCGTGGATAAAGATAAGCTCATTAACGTTCAGGATAATTTTAGAGTTTTTATTAGACATCCGCAAAACTATACACCGGCTTTCAACAGGAAAATAACAAATGAACAACATTTACGCACCATGCGTAGTGCATAAGCTATAATTGCGATATTTCTATCTTGTTGCGAATGGTATTGATGGTCTCCTTGAATTTAGCGTCCTGTCCCATCATGTCTTCCGTACTGTTAATGGCATGTATAACTGTAGAGTGATCACGACCGCCAAAATGCAATCCGATAGTTTTCAAGGAACTGTCGGTTAGATTTTTACACAAATACATGGCGATTTGTCGAGCCTGGGCAATTTCTTTTTTTCTGGTTTTAGCGCGCATCAGATCATCGGGAAAGCCAAAATGATCAGCCGTCATCTTTTGAATGAATTCGATGCTGATTATCTTGCTCTTGCTTAAACACACATCCCGTAAAACCTTTTTTGTTAAATCTAAAGTAACGTCTACTCCGTTGAGGGAGGCATAAGCCAGGAGACGAATCAAAGCGCCTTCCAATTCACGAATATTGGAAGTAATGTGACTGGCAATAAAATGAAATATCTCTAAAGGCAAATCAATGTCGTTATCTTCCGCATTTTTCTGTAATATGGCTTGTCGTGTTTCCAAATCCGGAGGTTGAATATCCACGACCAAACCCCATTGAAAACGGGATATCAACCTTTCCTCCATGCCTTGCAATTCCTTTGGCGGACGGTCTGAGGAAAGAATAATTTGCTTGCCGCGTTGATGGAGCGTATTAAAAGTATGAAAAAATTCGTCCTGAGTTCTTTCTTTGTTGGCAAAAAATTGAATGTCATCAACAATCAGAATATCGACATTGCGATAGGTGCCGCTGAACTCCGTGGTTTTATTCTTTTGAATGGAATTGATAAATTCCATGGTGAAACGTTCACTGTCCACATAGAGAACACGCGTATTCGGAAAACCTATTTTGGCATAATTGCCCACGGCCTGAATCAAATGGGTTTTACCGAGCCCGACGCCGCCATAAACTACCAAAGGATTAAAAGTGGTTTTTCCCGGTGCTTTAGCTACGGCCAAAGAAGCAGCCTTGGCAAACTTGTTGCATTCGCCTTCAATAAAACTGTCAAAGGTATAGCGCAAATTCAAATTGTCGTTAGCTGAAACGGTGCGCGAACCGGATTTGGTTTGTAGAACCGTGTCCATTTTTGCCGCGGTCACTTCCATAAGAATGGAATATAACAATTTACTCCCTGCGCCCAAAGTCTGATTAAGAGCTGTTTGTATAACCTGACTGTAATGCTGCTCCAACCATTCGTAAAAAAATTGGCTGGGCACCTGTACGGTTAAAACCTTGTTTTCCAGTTTTAGCGGAATAATGGGTTTAAACCAGGTAATATAGCTGTTCGGATTTACCTGATCCTTAATGCTATCGGAAATTTTTTCCCAGACTTCAGATACGCTCAAAGACATACTTGCACCTGTTATTTGATATCAACATATAGAAAATTTTTTGTAACAATGACACAATTTTAACAATTATCAGAGTTTTCCACATAACAACAAACTTATCAACATAATTAGCACAGTAGAATTTTTTTTATAACTAATTATATTTAATAAGAATATTGGTTTTTATTAAATTAACTTATCCACAGAAAGTGCAACCATAGCTTACGCTCTCATTAACCGAAGATATTGCCAATTTAAAGTTATCCACATCTTTTCATTGCACTAAAACAAAAGCATTAACAATACAATTTACGAATTGTTCGAGTAAAAGCAATAACGAATATTGTAAAAATTCTTACTCTAGTCTGGAAAAAAATAGCTAGAGAAAGCACAGATAAAATAAGACTTGATTTATTAAAAAAAAATCAGTAAAATGATAGGCTATATTTATATTTAAAAAGGAGATTAGCATGAAAAGAACGTTTCAACCCAGTAAACGAAAACGCGTAAACAAGCACGGATTCCGGGCTCGAATGGCCAGCAAAAATGGGCGCACCGTTTTACAAAAGAGAAGAGCCAAAGGTCGTAAAAAATTATCGGTAAGCGACGAATAAACGATGTGCCGTTGGCATGCACGGTTTGCATAAATCGATCATTTTAAAAAAGAGTTCCGATTTTACCGATATTATTCAGAACGGAAAACATGTCTCCAGTACGTATTTTTTTCTTTCCTTTAAAAGTCATGATACTCTGAAAATCGGTTTTACCTGTTCCAACGCTGATAATGCGGTTGAAAGAAATCATCTAAAACGAATAACCAGAGAATTGGCTCGCACCTGTGACCGGTTGTTTCAGTGCAAAATTAAACTGGTTATTATTACAAAAAAAACAGCCGGTAGCGCTTCTTTCCAGCTCCTTAAGACGGATTTTGAGGAGCTGATTTTTAAAGTGGCGGAAAAATTAAAATGATGAAACAAGGTTGGTTGCTTGTTCGTACCTTCTTGATAAAAGGATTTGTAGGTGCGATTCGACTCTATCAAAAACTGGTTTCACCACTACTGCCTTCTGCCTGCAGATTTTACCCTTCTTGTTCAGAGTATGCCGCTCAAGCTGTGCAAAAATATGGACTGTGTAAAGGAACCCTAAAAGCATGCCTGCGCATACTTAAATGCAATCCGTTTTTTCCCGGCGGATATGACCCAGTATAATTAACATAAAGAAGAAAACTATGAATTTTGACAAAAAAGCCATTTTAGCTTTTTTACTGATCGGTCTGGTTTTTTTACTCGTGCAAACCCCAATCTATAAAAAAACCTTCTTTCCACAGGTCTATGAGCAAGAAAAGCTGAGAAAACTGCGCGCCGATTCCACCCTGGCCAAAAGTCCGGCCGCTCCCGATGTGCCCAAACAACCGGAACAGACAAGCCAAACACCGATGATATCTGCCGTTCATCCGGAATTATCTGCAACGGAACAGGTGAAAAACATTGTCATTGAAACCAATCTCTATCAGGCCCGGTTCAGTTCCCGGGGCGGCCTTTTGACCGGCTGGACTCTCAAGAAATACCGTGATGGCTACGGCCAACCGGTGGAAATGATCAATGAAACCAACCAAGCCAATTTAGGCATTACCTATGTTAATCATAATGGCGATTCTGTTTCTACCGCCTCCTGGCATTTCAAATGCCAGGCCGATACTTTTTTGGATGCCAGAAAAAAAAGCCAAAAGTTGCTCTTTGAAATGGATCTGGGGCAAGGGCAAAAACTTGTCAAAGAGTTTGAGTTTATGCCCAATGTCTATCATGTTCATCATCGGCTGCAATTTGAGAATATGAGTCAGACCATAGCCGACAAAGCATATACTCTTGACCTGCCGGCAGGGTTGAATATCACTGAAAAACATGTTAACGAAGATATGAGTTATGCCAAAACCATTGTCGCGGCCTCCGGAGAATACAGCAAAACAGAAAAAGCGAACGGTCAATTATACAAAGAAACGGGCAGCATAGACTGGGTGGCTGTACGTACCAAATATTTTTTGCTTGCCGTCATTCCTTTACAAAGCAAAGGTGTTTATGCTCAAACCCTGGGTCAGGAATATTCCACTAAACTGGATCCCAAGGAAAAATGGAAAAAGTTTACTCTGAGTCTTACCCTGCCCTATACCAGGACGAATCAAAGTGAAGAGTTTAAAATTTTCCTCGGACCCATGGACGATGAAATCCTCAAATCCTACGGCGTCGGTCTGGAAAATTCGATGGATATGGGTATGAAAATTATCCAGCCCATCAGCGTCGCCGTTCTGTGGACCTTTAAAATGATCCATAAATATGTCAGCAATTATGGATTGGTATTGATGATCTTTTCGTTGTTGCTGAAAATAATCACCACGCCGTTGACCAATAAAAGCTATTCCTCCATGAAAAAGATGCAAACCCTGCAACCACTCATGGCTGAGCTTAAAGAAAAATACGGCAAGGA
Organism: uncultured Cytophagia bacterium; assembly: GCA_964387285.1. GTDB lineage: Bacteria > Zhuqueibacterota > Zhuqueibacteria > Residuimicrobiales > Residuimicrobiaceae > Anaerohabitans. The sequence goes on from CAYLWO010000002.1 coordinate 144,020, forward strand.
TCCTCATCGACTTAACAAGGAAACCATGAAACTCTACAAAGAACAGGGAATCAATCCCATGAGCGGCTGCTTTCCTGTTCTTATACAAATCCCGATTTTTATCGCTCTGTTCAATGTTTTTCGTTCGACTATCGAATTACGACAGCAGGGCTTTTTCGGCTGGATCACAGATTTATCTGTTCCGGATACGATCGGCACGGTGGCCGGCATTTCTATCAACGTTTTGCCGATTCTGATGGGTTTAACGATGATATTGCAACAAAAACAAACAGTTACAGACCCAAAACAAAAGGCAATGGTCTATTTAATGCCGGCATTGATGATTTTTATGTTTTACTCTTTTCCATCCGGTTTGAATCTGTATTACACCATTTTCAATATCTTGGCTATTGTGCAACAAAAGTATTTGATGCCTGCTGCCTAAAGCGGTGACCAGGATACTTCATTTTTATAATGCCCCGCTTTATGTGGGGCTTTCTTTTTTACTGATGACAATATGAACCGATTCCGTACGCAAGACACCATTGTTGCTTGTGCAAGTGGCGCGAGCAAAAGCGCGCTCGCGGTTATCCGCGTCAGCGGTCCTTCGGCCCTTGACGTAGTGGCTCGTTATTTTTCTCAACCGGAAAAGCTGCATCAGGCAGAAGCGCGTTTTTTATTGCACGGCTTTTTTTTAAATCAAACTAATGCGGTCATTGATGAAGTGCTGGTGGTAAAATTTCTCCGACCTCATTCCTACACCGGGGATGATGTGATCGAAATCTCTTGCCACGGCAATCCCTTCATTGTTGACGAAATCATTAAAGTATGCGTCCAGACCGGCTGTCGCCTGGCGGAACCTGGCGAGTTTACCCAACGGGCTTTTTTAAACGGCAAGATCGATTTGGTGCAAGCTGAGGCGGTAGCGGACATGATAGCGGCCAGCACGCAACAGAGTCAAGCCCAGGCCATCGCCCAGCTGCACGGACGACTCTCCCGGCAATTTCAGAGCATCAGACAGAATCTTGTTGAAAAACTGTCTTTGTTGGAATTGGAATTGGATTTCCACGAAGATGAAGAATTCGTGGATCGTCCCCAGTTTATGGAACAGCTGTTGACTTTGCAACAAACGGTAGCGCACCTGATTCAATCATATCAATATGGAAAAGTCATCCGGGAAGGCGTTCACGTTGTCATTGTCGGCAAGCCGAATGTCGGCAAATCCAGTCTGCTTAATTTTTTATTAAAATCGGATCGCGCCATTGTTTCAGAAATGCCAGGAACCACGCGCGACACTTTGGAAGAGAGTCTCAATCTGGAGGGGTATCTTTTCAAAATCAGCGATACGGCCGGTCTGCGCGAAACGAACGATGCCGTTGAGAGAGAAGGTGTGACGCGTTCTTTGACCAGTATGCAAAAAGCACAGTTGTTGCTTATCGTTGTCGATGGCAACCAAAGATTAACCTCTGAAGATCATGCGATTCTGCAGCAATGCCGGCTTTCTAACAAAAACGCAATTCTCGTCTTGAATAAAACGGATTTAGGAGATGCCGAAAATGCCGTTGCCTGGCCGCTTACGTGTTTATCTATTTCCTGTAAGACCGGAGCTGGCGTTGACGCATTAAAAGCGGCCATGATCGAGCAGGTTTTTAAAAAATCTACGCCCGCTCAGGAGGCGTTCATCGATAAGGACCGGCAGTGGGCCAGCCTCATCAACGCACAGGAGCATCTGGATCAGGCCCTGCTCTCTTTGCAGAAAAAACTATCCGCTGAATTCATTGCGGTCGATTTGCGCATGGCGCTGGATGCCATCGGTCAAATCACCGGCGAGGTGACCAGCGAAGATATTCTCAATAATATTTTTGCTAAATTTTGCATCGGCAAATAAAAATGAATAATAATTCAGATTTTTACGACGTCATCGTTATCGGCGCAGGACACGCCGGCTGTGAAGCCGCTCTGGCCGCCAGCCGAATGGGCTGCCGGACCCTGTTGACCACCATCAATCTGTTTACCATTGCGCAGATGTCATGCAATCCGGCTATCGGCGGTTTAGCCAAAGGTCACCTGGTCAAAGAGATTGACGCCCTGGGCGGAGAGATGGGCGTTGCTGCAGATGACAGTTGTATCCAGTTCCGCATGTTGAACAAATCCAAGGGGCCGGCGGTTTGGTCGCCGCGCGCCCAGAACGATCGCCTGGGTTATAGTATGGCCATGAAACGGACACTGGAGAATCAGGAGAATCTCTTTCTCCGGCAGATTAACATCGTAGGCCTTAATTTGGAGAATAATCAGGTAACCGGCGTGATTAGCGAAATCGGCACCACCATGGCCTGTCGCGCGGTGATCATTTGCTCCGGCACCTTCCTCAACGGTTTAATTCATGTTGGTCTTAGCCATCACGGCGGTGGCCGTTATGGCGAACCCGCATCCATCGGACTCTCTGATTTTTTAGCACAACAGGGCATCAGCACAGGCAGACTGAAAACCGGAACACCGCCGCGATTAGATGGCCGTACCATCAATTTCAGCGCCATGACGGTGCAACCCGGAGATGCGCATCCGGCGCCATTTTCGCACAAGCATGAAAAACTGGACATTGAGCAAATGCCCTGTTATCTAACCCGTACCAATGCCAAAACGCATGAAATTCTGAAAAGCGGATTCGCCCGATCGCCGCTTTACCAGGGCATCATTAAAGGAATTGGTCCGCGCTACTGTCCTTCTATTGAAGATAAAATTCACCGCTTTGGCGAGCGCGAAGGTCATCAGATATTTTTAGAGCCGGAGGGGAGAGACACCAACGAATATTATGTTAACGGCTTTTCCAGCAGTTTGCCGGAGGATGTGCAAATCGCTGCGCTGCGCACCATACCTGGTTTGGAAGGGTGTTGCATGACCCGGCCGGCGTATGCCATCGAATATGATTATTTTCCGCCGACCCAGCTACGGGCAAATCTGGAGAGCAAAGTCATTGGGCAGCTCTTTTTTGCCGGACAGATCAACGGCACATCCGGATATGAAGAGGCTGCGGCACAAGGGCTCATGGCCGGCATCAATGCGGTATTGAAAATTCGTGGACAGGAACCTTTCATCCTTGATCGTGCTGAAGCCTATATCGGCGTGCTCATCGATGATTTGGTAACCAAGGAGGTGGAAGAGCCATATCGCATGTTTACCTCTTTAGCAGAACATCGTTTGTTATTGCGTCAGGATAACGCCGACCTGCGCTTAATGGAACACGGTCATCGCTTAGGCCTGATCTCTGAAACCGACCGGCAAAAAACACAAAACCTCAAACAGACCATACATAAAACACTGCAGGAATTACGTACCCTTAAACTCAGTCCTGATAGCATAAATCCTATTTTACAGCGCAAGAATTCCAGTCCCGTGGAACAGCCGGAAAGCCTGGCGCATCTGCTCAAACGGCCGGAAGTTTTTTTGACCGATTTTGCCGATATTTATGACGGTCAGATATGTCGAATACAAACAGAACCTTTTTGGCAACGCGTACGAGAACAGGTAGAGATTGAAATAAAATACGAGGGTTTTCTACAACGCCAGCACCAACAGGTAAAGCGCATGCAGGATCTGGACCGCAGCCATATCCCGGCGCATTTTGATTATGATCTTTTGACCTCCTTATCCAGAGAGGGACGGGACAAGCTAAAACAAATACGGCCGTTGACGCTGGGGCAAGCGAGCAGAATATTAGGCGTGTCGCCGGCGGATATAGCCATACTCATGGTGTTTCTCAGCAAGGAGAAGCGTCAGCGAAATTAGGATGTTCCACGTGGAACAAGGGCCTGGCAAGAGGGCTGTCCGCGTCACCGTGTTCCACGTGGAACATGACTGCGGCCAAATAAGCATATTGTTATGGATTGATATGAATCAGGAAAATGCCAAAGCTTTTACTCGGTTTCAGCTGCAGGTTTCACTAGCAGAATCGCAACAGACCGCGCTGATCCGCTATATCGATTTGTTGGAAGAGTGGAATCAGCGCAGCAATCTGGTTTCGGCTAATGATCTGCAACGCATTGCCGGACGACATTTGCCGGATTCCTGGAATTTTTGCCAGATGCGCGCGATCCCGCTAAACAGCCGGGTTCTGGATTTAGGCAGCGGCGCCGGCTTTCCCGGCCTGGTGGCGGCGATCCTGCGGCCGGATACGACGGTTATTCTTCTCGAGTCCCGGCGTATGCGTGCTTTGTTCTTACAACAGGTCGTATCCTGTTTACAGATAGCTAACGCTCAAGTGCTCTGTCAGCGGGCGGAGAGCTTGACCTTGTCGCACGCCCGTTTTTTTGATGTGGTCACGGCACGCGCAGTGGCTGGTTTGGATGTGCTGTGGACCTGGGCGCAGCCTTTATTGAAACCAACCGGACACCTGGTAACGCAAAAGGGCAGGGAAGAGTCGTTGCAGATGAACGCCAGGGTGTGCATTGAAAACATACCTATGGTATATACGATTTCAGATAGCCTACTGGTAATTGTTAAAGGAGAGAGCAGTGACTACGCGTTTATTTGACGAGATCAAAAATCTGGAAACCGAACAACGCAATCCGAACACCATGCATATTGATCAAAAGTCCATTCCAGAGATATTGCATCTTCTCAATCAAGAGGATCAAAAGATACCGGCCGTTGTCGCCAACGAAATTCCTTTCATCGCCCAGGCGGTTGAATTGATCCTGCAGGCATTTCGGCAAGGGGGCAGGCTAATTTATGTCGGCGCCGGCACCAGCGGCCGGCTGGGCGTGTTGGATGCCGCCGAATGTCCACCGACCTTTGGCGTGGATCCGGAGATGGTCCAGGGTTTGATTGCTGGAGGATTTCCGGCGTTGATCAAGGCGCAAGAAGGAGCGGAAGACAAGCCTGAACAGGGCGGTGTGGATATCGTGGCCAAAAAGGTCGGACCTAAGGATGTCGTTTGCGGCATTGCCGCCAGCCGACGCACGCCCTATGTTATCGGCGCCATTGAAAAGGCGCGTCAATTGGGTGCAAAAACCATCTACATTACCTGTAATCCCAGGTCAGAAATGAACATCCCCGTTGACGTGGCGGTCTGTCCGGTGGTGGGTCCGGAGCCGATCATGGGCTCAACCAGGATGAAGGCTGGTACTGCAACGAAACTCATACTGAATATGCTGACCACAACAGCTATGATCCGTCTGGGCAAGGTCTGGGGCAATATGATGGTGGATTTGCAGATTACCAATAAAAAGCTCGAAGAGCGCTCAAAAAGAATCGTCATGTTAGCTACCGGAGTGGATTATGACACCGCCAAACAGGTTCTGAGTCAGGCTGGCGGTCATGTCAAAACAGCGCTGGTTATGATCATGGCTCAGGTAGATGTGCGGGAGGCCAAAAAACGACTGCTCGCGGCTGATGGCATGGTTCATAAAGCTCTTGCACGGTAATTGATTTGACTATGATCGTTGAGCAGATCCATACGCTGTTTCGCAATAGCGAGCCCATGCAAGCGGTTTTATCCGCGTTGAAAACAGAGCCGATTGTCTGCATTGCCGGCACCAATGCACCGACTCGGGCGGTTATAGCTGGACAGATCGGCTTGGCATCGTCTGCGCTTTTGTGCATCCTGCCTGAAATGGACGAAGCCGGCCATTTTCATAGCGATCTATTAGAACTCTACCCAAAACAAGAAATCGCTTTTTTCCCTTTTCACGACAAGCAGACCTGGAGCGAGTTAGGTCCTTCACCGGACAACATCGGCAGAAAATTGCAGACATTAAAAGGTCTGTTGTCCGGAACAACCCGGTTGGTTGTCACCGGATTGCCGGCCCTGTTAGAAAAGGTCACCGCGCCGGACATGTTGCGCCGCGCCCTGCTCTGTCTGCGCATGGGGGAAGAGGTCCCATTTGATGATCTCATTGAAAATCTGGTCACTTTGGGCTATGTGCGCGAGCAACGCGTTGAACAGCCGGGGGAGATGAGTGTGCGCGGCGGCCTTGTGGATATTTTCCTCTACGAAGAGGTCAACCCCTGTCGTGTTGAGTTTTTTGGCGACACCATTGAATCTATCCGCGAATTTGATGTTGAAACCCAACGCTCGTTGCTACATCGAGAAGAGCTGGTTATTTTACCGCCTGGCGCCGCGGGTTTATACGGCCCGGCACTGGAACACCCCCTGAACAGTCTCAGTTTGAACAACACCCTGTTGGATTATTTGCCGCCAACCGCTGTTCTGTTTGTCAATGAAGTTGGTCTTTTTCAGGCAACGTTGGCAGAGATTGAAAAAGGCTTGCAGGTGCGTTCAGAAATGTATGCGGAGGATTTTCATCTGCACGGCGAGCCGATTCACAAGCGCTTTTATGAATCGCCCGGCAAAGTTCTAGAACAAATGGCGCATTTCAAACAGGTGCACAGCTCAGGTTTGTTGCATGAACATTCGGTCATTCCATTTAATATTCAGGCCGGCGGACATTTTGCCGGCAATCTGGCATTACTGAAATCAGAACTCAATCGCGCACTCGCACAGGCCCTGCAGAACGGCGCTGACCCGTTTATCCGAATTTTTTGCGATAGCGAGAGTCAAACCAGACAAATGCAGGAGCTGTTTGTACAAGAAAATTTTTCCGAGCAAATTCGGGCTGTTACGCTTAATTTGTCCGAAGGATTCCTGTGGAGCGATCACTACGTCAGTTGTTATACCAGCAGAGAACTGTACAGTCGCCTGCGCCCCAGTCGCGGCGATCGCATCAGTAAGCGCCAGGTTTCTCTGAACGAGCTGGCCGCGTTGAAAGAAGGGGACGTCATTGTGCATGTGGATTATGGCGTGGGTATCTATCGAGGTCTCCATAACATCAATGCTTACGGCCGGCAGCGAGAGTGCATAAAGATTGAATATCAGGAAGGAGACAATCTTTATGTTCCTTTGGAAAAAATGGATCGTGTACAAAAGTACTCCTCACAGGACGGCTACGCTCCGGTTTTAAGCAAGTTGGGCGGCAAAGAGTGGGAACGTTTAAAAAGTAAAACCAAACAACGCGTCAAAGAAATTGCGGAACAGCTGATCAAATTGTACGCGTTGCGCAAACTCAAAGAAGGTCACGCCTTTGCCCCGGATCATATTTGGCAAAAAGAACTGGAGGCCTCCTTTGCCTATGAAGAGACAGAAGACCAGCTGGCGGCCGTGCAGGACATCAAAAAGGACATGGAAAAGCCGGCGCCCATGGATCGCCTGGTGTGTGGCGATGTCGGATTCGGCAAAACGGAGGTGGCGGTGCGGGCTGCGTTTAAAGCCCTGAATGAGGGCAAGCAGGTGGCGGTTTTGGTGCCCACGACGGTTTTGGCGCAGCAGCATTTTATGACTTTTAGTGAGCGTCTGCAACCCTATCCGGTGCGCATTGAAATGCTGAACCGGTTTCGCAAACCCGCTGCTCAGAAAGAGATTGTCCGTCGGTTAAAGGAAGGTCAGATTGACCTGATCATTGGCACGCACCGTCTGCTTTCTACTGACGTCGCCTTCAAGGACCTGGGTCTGCTTGTGGTCGATGAAGAACATAAATTCGGCGTGTTGCACAAGGAAAAATTAAAAATGCTCAAAGCGACTGTGGACACACTGACCTTGTCCGCCACGCCGATTCCGCGCACCATGCACCTGGCGCTCATGGGTGCGCGCGATATGTCGATTATTAATACTCCGCCGTTGAACCGACGGCCGATCAAAACCGAGGTCAGTCGATTTGATAAAGAGTTTATTCGCGAAGTGATTTTAAAAGAGATTGATCGCGGGGGCCAGGTGTTTTTTGTTCATAATCGGGTTCAGACCATTTACGGCATGGCGAGTCTGTTGCGCGAACTGGTGCCGGAAGTAAACTTTTGCGTTGCTCATGGTCAGATGGATGGGGACGAGCTGGAAAAAATCATGATGGATTTCAGCGAAGGCAAAATTCAATGTCTGGTCTGCACCATGATCATAGAGTCCGGCATCGACGTGCCCAACGCCAACACACTCATCGTAAACCGGGCCGATCGGTTTGGTTTGGCGCAATTATATCAATTGCGCGGTCGCGTCGGCCGATCCGAACAACAGGCCTATGCTTATCTGCTCATCCCGGCGTTGCGCAAATTGAATCGCAATGCCATTAAAAGGCTGCAGACCATTCAGGATTTTACCCATCTTGGCTCCGGTTATAAAATTGCCATGCGCGATATGGAGATCCGCGGTATGGGCAATATCTTTGGCGCCGAACAGAGCGGATATATCAATGCCCTGGGCTATGAGCTATATGCAAAAATTATCGAAGAGGCGATTCGGGAATTACGTAATGATATGAATCTTGCACCGGTCCAGCCGCTGGCGCAGGCCGACGAGCCGACCATCGAAAGCCGTGTGGAGATGCCGACTGATGTATTTTTACCTCCGGATTTTGTCGAAGCGGCCTCTGATCGGGTGGATATTTATAAACGATTAATTGAAGCAAAAACGGATGGCGATATAGAGGATCTGCGTAATGAGGTGATCGATCGGTTTGGACCGATGCCGTCGCCGGCCAACGATCTATTCGATTTTATACTAATCAAACTATATGCCCGCAAGTCGCTGGTGGAAGAGCTGCAATTCAAAAGAGGCCAATTCATTGGAAAATTTCATACGCCATCATTGCCGGACAAGGAACATTTCGCAGCTTGGGTGCATAAAATACTTGAAAAGGCCAGTTGTGAATTTGATTTAAAGCAGGAAAAAGAATCGCTCTATTTTGTTGTCAACACGGCTAAACAGCACAATCCGATTGAAACGGCGAAAAAGTTCTTGCAAAGTATCACTTAAGTTGCTATTTTTAGAATAAATATAGCCTTGGAATGTGTTCTGAGGAATTAACAGCGACCCTTTTGAGCGTTGATAAGGATATCCATGAAAATTATACCGGTGCTTTTCGCCGTTTTGATTGCTTTTTGCGCCTGTAAAAAGAGCGTGGAATCCGCGGTCGTCGCGCGTGTTGGTAACGCGCAATTGACTGTGGCCGCTTTGCAGGAATTGCTGCCGACCATCCAGAATCAAAAGTTGGGTCGTTTACAGTCTGAACGATATATTCAACAATGGCTCGAGTCCGAGTTGCTTTATCAACAGGCGCTGAAAGAAAAAATTGATAAACTGCCGCACGTGCGTCTGCATATCGAAAAGCTGCAAAAGGATTATATCGTTTCCGCTTATTTGCAGCAAAAGGTGGATCAGGAGGTGCAGGTCCATGAGGCTGATTTTCAAGAATATTATCAGCACAACAGTGATGAGTTTAAAGCCGAAGAAGATTTGTATAAACTGGATTTGATTTTAGTAGAGTCCCTGGCTCGAGCTCGAGAAGCGCGCAACCGGCTTGTGGCTGGTGAAGCGTTTGCCGCTGTTGCAAAAAACATATCCCTGGATTACAGCCGTTACCAGGACGGTCAACTCGGATTTGTATCTGTACGTCAGCTGTCGCCGCTGCTGGCAGCCGCTGTGACCGGATTAAAAATGCAAGAGGTCTCTCAACCCATTAAATCCGAGATGGGGTATAATTTGTTGCGTTTGCAGGGCGTTATCCGCAAAGGTCAGATTCAGCCTTATGAAGAGGTTAAAGCAACGGTCATCAGCCGGTTACAGGCAAAAAAAAGGGAAGAGATGTACCAAAGGGTGATAAACGAATTGGGCGCCAAAGTAAAGGTGAGCACGGATTTGAGCGTGTTGTCAATGCAGGAATAACTGGAGAACCAAGCGTGAAAAAATTTAAAGTTATGATTTTAAGTACCATGATTTGGGCTGCGAGTGCCTTTTGTCAGCAAGTGTTGGATCGTATTGTTGCGATCGTGGATGATGATGTAATTCTTGAATCCGAGATTGTGCAGGGCGCTTATCTGATGGCCATGCAAATGCAGGTGGATATCACTAAAAATCCTAAAGAATTTGAAAAGTTGAAAAAGAGCACCATGAACAATCTGGTGACGCAAAAGCTGTTATTGATTCAGGCGGAAAAGGACACCATCAAAGCTGAAGAGCGTCAGGTAGAAGCGTATCTGCAGCAACAAATGCAGGGGATTATTCAGCAATTAGGCAGTGAGCAAAAAGTGGAAGAATATTTTGGTGCCTCTATCGCAAAAATAAGGCGCAACTATCGCGACGAAATTGAAAAGAATCTGCGCGCCATGCAGGTGCGGAATGTGAAACTGGGTACGGTCAAGATCGGTCGCCGCGAAGTGGAAACGTTTTTCAAGAGTAAGAAAGATACGGTGGGCCGGATTCAAGAGACCGTTGACATCAGTCATATACTGGTAACGCCCAAAGCAGGCGCAGCAGCCAGAGCAGAAGCCATGAGCAAAATCAAGGCGATTCAGGAGCGTATCAACAAAGGCGAGGCGTTTGCCGATTTGGCAAAGGAATTGTCGCAGGATCCCGGTTCTGCGCAAGTCGGCGGCGACCTCGGTTACACCGCACGCGGGGAGATGGAGCGTCCATTTGAGGAGGCTGCTTTTAACCTTAACAGCGGACAGGTTTCTGATGTGGTAGAAACACGTTATGGTTATCATCTCATCAAATTGGAGGAACGGCGAGGAGAAAAGATTCATTGTCGACACATTTTAATCGCGTTTAAACCATCGCGCGAAGATGAGGTGGCTGCTGCAGACACCATCCGCGCCATTGACAAACAGTTGAAAAACGGCGCTAATTTTGAAGCACTGGTGCTGAAATATTCTGAAGATGCTTCCTCCAATCAGCAGAAAGGTCATTTGGGCGTATTTGAGACTGATCAGTTGCGTGAACGCGCCAAAGAGTTTGTTTTTGCCATAAAGGGTATTACGGAGGGCGGTTACACGGATCCGGTTCGCACACAGTACGGATTTCACATTATTCGCCTCAACAAACGGGAACCGGCGCGGCAATTGAGTTTGGATAAGGATTTTGACCGAATTCACCGGCTGGCTCTGGAGTATAAGAAGCAAAAGACCTTTGAGACCTGGATCGCAGAGATCAAAGAAAATGTGTTTGTGGACATCAAAGATCCGGCCTATCTATAGTCTGTCAACCAGGTAAGCCATAAAAGATGGCTGGTAAGACCGGTCTGTTTTACAGGCCGATATAACAGGTGAGAAAAGAGCGATTGATTAGAAAATCGGTTGTGTTGATATTATTTCACGTTCTGGTTGCAGCGGCGCAGCAGGGTGTGGATCGGGAGGCCATGAGTATGGTGCGCGTGAAATATGGCGGCGGCGGCGACTGGTACAACGATCCGACGTGCATTCCCAACCTGGCGGCTTTTTTTAATGAACACACCGGCGGACGCTGTAATCTGAATGAGATCAGGTTATCGCTGAGTGATGATGCGCTGTTCGCTCAGCCTTTTTTATTTATGACCGGCCATGGTCGGATTTTTTTCTCCGCAAAGGAAGCTCAGCAGTTGCGCCGGTATTTGCAAAGCGGCGGATTTTTATTTGCTGACGATGATTATGGCATGAACGAACATTTCCGGCGGGAAATGAAAAAGGTTTTTCCCGATAAGGAGATGGTCGCTATTCCGTTCTCGCATAATATTTTTCATTGTTTTTTTTCTTTTGAAAAGGGATTGCCGAAAATCCATGAGCACGACGGCGGTCCCCCGGAAGCGTGGGGCTATTTTCATGAGGGCCGATTGGTCGTGTTTTATGCTTTCAATACCAACATCTCCGATGGCTGGGCTGATGCCGATGTGCACAAAGATCCCCCATCGGTGCGTGAGCTGGCGCTCAAAATGGGAACCAATATTTTATTTTATGCAATGACCCAATAGCGTGAATCAACAAGCCGTAAATAGTTTTACCATCCGCCTCGAGGCATTCCGCCGGCGGCAAAAAAGACAAGCCGCGACCATGGCCTGGAGCCGCTGGTTGTTTGCCAACCTGTTGCTGTGGTTAATCCTGGTCGTGATCAATGCTTTGTTTTTGCTGCCGACGCCGTGGCGCTTGACGATGCTCTTCGTTTCCGTGAGCTGCAGCGTCGCTTCGTTTGCCTATTGGATTGTGCCGGCGCTTTACCGATGGTTTTTACAGCCCCATTCGCCGACGCTTAACCAGATTGCCTTGCAGGTTGGAGAACTTGTCGACGTTCATGATCGCCTGGCCAATGCCTTGCAGCTGTTGCGCAAACTGGAATCAAACAGCGAGGCCTATTCGCAAGACCTCATTCAGGAAGCGTTTAATCAGGTGGCCGTGGAAATGCGGGGGCGGGCGTTCAGAGATTCGTCTGCGCGCCGACCAATCCAGCAATCGTTGTGGCGCGCCCTGGCAACGCTGTGCGCGGCCGCGGCGCTTTGGCTGTTTTTCAGCAACACCATGAATATTGGTTGGATGCGATTATCCCAGCCGCAGCGGGATTTTCAACCGAGCGCGGAAACACTGTTTTGGGTTTTCCCCGGTGACGCCATTATTTTACATGGACAGGATTTGGTCGTCAAGGTACTGCCCAAATCGCCGTACGGAGAAGAGTGGCACCTGGGATTGTCGAAAAACGGCAATGAAGAAAAGCGATCTCTGCTAAAAGGAAAAGATGATACCTTGCGCTGCATTTTTTCAGCTGTGCGCGATTCATTTTACTATCAAATAAATGCCGGTAAAATAAAAAGCCGATGGTATCGTGTCGGGGTGAGAGAGCTGGCGACGATCCGCACGCTGCAGGTTAAAATTTATCCCCCAGGGTATAGTCGGCAGGAACCGTTCTTACTCCCGGAGAACGTGGGGGATGTCAGTGGGCTTAAAGGCAGTCGGGTGGAGTGGCGTGCAGAATTGAGCAAAAAAGTGGACTCTGCCGATTTGGTTTTTGCCAGTGGCCAAACACGTTCAGTCCCAGTGACGGATACCCGGCTAAACGCAGAGTTTGTCATTAATAAGGACGATAGGTATGCGTTCTCCCTTAAGGACCAGGACGCGCAGGAACCGCTCCGGCAGATCGAGTACCACATTCGCGTTTTGGCCGATCAATATCCGTTTGTACGCATTGTCAGTCCGGGCCGGGATGTCGAGTTGGGTGAAGATATGCAACTACCCATGTTGATCGAAGCACAAGATGATTACGGGCTGTCCAAAATGCACCTGGTTTACACCGTGCTGGCCGCCGGTGAAGAAGAGATCGACAGCAGTCGTTTTGCCTATCAAGCTATTGCTGCACCAACCGGTGATCATGTCAGAGTGGCCTTTCATTGGGACCTGTCCGCCTCGCCGCTTTTGCCTAATGAGACTGTTGTGTACGGTATTGTGGTGCATGATAACGATACGGTAAGCGGACCCAAGATCGGACGCAGTTCTTTATATCGGGCGCGGTTTCCTTCCTTGTTTGAAATGTATCAAGACATTGCCCAGCGTCATGATAATGCGCAGGAGCAACTCCAGTCCATTTATGAGCAGAGCCAGGATCTGAAAAAGAGCGTAGAAGAGTTGCAGCAGGATTTGCTGCGCAACCCCAAGGTCGACTGGCAGAAAAAGCAACAGGCGGAGGATAGTCGCAAACAGCAAGAACAGTTGACGCAAAACCTGCAACAATTCAACCAGGCGTTGGATGAGATGGTGCAAAAGATGGAAAGGAATGAACTGCTTTCTCCTGAAACACTGGAAAAGTACCAGAATCTGCAACAGCTTTATCAAGAGATCATGACGCCGGAACTGGAAAAGTTGATGCAAAAGCTTTCGGAATCCATGCAAAAGTTGGATCAAAATCAAATGAAGAAAGCACTGGAGGAACTCAGGCTTTCATCTGAGGATATCAATAAAAACCTGGATCGCACCATCGCTTTGTTGAAAAAATTAAAAATGGAACAGCAACTGGATGAAGCGGAACGAACCGCGCGAAAACTGGAAGAAGACCAACAGCGCATCAGTGAGGCGGCGCAGCAACCGCCGCAAGCGAAGGATAAACTGCTGGAGCAGCAAAAAAGCGTGCAAGAAAATGTGCAACGGTTGAGCGATCTGTTGAAAAAAATCGAACAAGAGATGGACCAGCAGCCCGGAATGCCGCAAAAAGAGGTGCAAAGCGCGCGCGCGCGGATGGAATCTTCGCAAATGAAGCAGGATTTTCAACAAATGACCGAGATGCTGCAAAAGAACGGCGCCACAGGCACGGGGCAGTGTTCCGGAAATATTCAGAACCAGCTGCAACAAGCCGCTAACGAATTGCAGCAAGCGAAGGATAAATTATCCGGCGAGCAGCAACGTAAAGCGATGCAGGCGTTGCAGCGGGGCATGCGGGATTTGATCGAGCTTTCAAAGCGTGAAGAAGCGGTGCTAGACCGGACCGAAGGGACTCCGGCCGTGAGCCCGGAAATTTTAAAACTAGCCGAGGAACAACAAAACATTTCATCGGGTCTACAACGTGTGACGGACCAGTTGTTCGAAGCCTCAAAAGAGAGTTTTTTTATCGATTCGCAAATCGGCAGTGCATTGGGCCAGGCAGCCAAGAATATGGCGCAATCGCAGGCTTCGCTGGAAGAGCGCAATCAGATGGCTGCTGCCGGACGGCAAGGTCAGGCCATGTCAGAATTGAATCGCGCCAGTTTTCAAATGCTGGCAGCGCTTCAGGGGATGAAATCCGGGAGCTGCAGCAGCGGCATGAGCATGTCGTCGTTTATGAAGCAGATGCAGTCGCTGGCTAACGCACAACAGGGCATCAATCAGCAATCCATGGGCATGGGCGCCGGGGGTCAGCAGATGAGTATGGCTCAGCAGGCCGCGCTGGCGCGTCTGGCCGCTCAACAGGGCCAGGTGCGCAAATCGATGGAACAATTGGCTCAGGAAGCCGGGTCATTGAGCGGGACCCTGGGCAACCTGGATAAAATCATCGAGGATATGAAACAGGTGGAAAACGATTTAGGTCATGAAATAACGCGCCAGACGTTGCAAAGACAACAACAAATTTTGTCCAGAATGCTGGATTCGTATAAATCCGTGCGAGAACGGGAATATAGTAGAAAACGCAAAGCGGAAACCGGCAAACAATATGCGGCAACGGATCCGAAAGAGTTGCCGGCTGAATTGGGTGAACGTAAGGAAAAATGGCAACAGGACTTATTGCGCGCCAAAAAGCAGGGTTACTCGCGCGATTATTTGGAACTTATACAACAATATTTTGAGGCTTTGTTCAACGATGAAACGGCGCGTAATTAGCCTGCTGGGTTTGCTGGTCTTTGCGGCCGGGCTGTCTGCACAAATACGGCCGGACCAACGACAGATAAAGGAACTGTTGTTTTATGGCGGCGATCTGGAATCCATGCGCCGTTACGAGCAGGCCGCAGAGGTCTATGTGCGATTGTGCGAAGCGAATCCCGGCGACCTGACGGCCTACAGCGGCGCGCGGCGTTGTTTGCTGCAGCTGCGTCAGTTTGCCCGCCTGGAGCAATTGATCCGCACCATGCAAAAGAGTTATCGGCATCTGCAGTTTGAGGTCGATTTGGCGGAGATTATTTATCAACAGGGTGAAAGGCAGCAAGCGATCCGGCAGTGGCAGCAGGTTGCGGACAGCAATCCTTTGAGTGAAGAAGCTTATGCCGTGATCGGCAATGCCCTGGAAACCCACGAACTCTGGGAGGAAGCGCTCGCGCTATATCAGCAGGGTGAAAAACGTTTGAAATCGCCGACGCGCTTTGCCATGGAAAAAAGCCGCGTTTATTATCAACAAAGCAAATATGCATTGAGCACGGAAACAGTATGTGACCATCTGGCAGATTTTCCGGAACAGAGTCGAGTCATACATACACAGCTGTTGCACAATACCGAAGAGCCGGCCGCTTATCGCGAAACGGTTCGCGTACTGGAAAAACAGATCAAAAGCCGGCCGCATATTGCCGGAGTTTTGCGGCAAATACTCGGCGCCGTACAGATGCAGGCTAAAAATTATGATGCGGCTTTGAAACAGTATTGGCTGGTGGAAACGGAAGACCAGGAAAAGAATGAAAACGTCTTATCCGGTCAATTTTTGTATATGTTGGGCATGACCGCCATGCAAGACAGCGCCTGGTCGTCGGCGCGCCAGGCTTTTTCTTTGTTGATTGAAAAAATACCCGCCAGTTCATTCGGTCGGCGTGCGGAATTATCCCTGGCCGAGATTTTGGAAAAACAAAAAGAGTATTCGGCGGCCATTGCCGCCTATGCCAAGGTGGCGTCTCGACGTGACAAAAATCGTGAAACGCGGACGGCCCTTGTACGCATCGCGGAGATTCAGTTCAACGATCTTTTTGACCTGACGGAAGCGGAAAAGACATTCAAACGCGTATTGGCTGAATATAACGATACCCCGGATCGCCTGGCTTGCCAGCTGCGTTTGGGCGAGGTGGCGCTGGCTGCAGACGATCTGGACGTCGCGGCAGAGTATTTTTCAGGCACCGCGCGCTCCAGTCCGAAAAATTCGCAAACCTGGCGTGAAGCGTCGCTGGCGTTGGCGCGGATGGATTTTTATGCAGGTCGTCCTGGCCGTGCGATTAACAAATTACAGCCCATGTTTCAGGTCAAGTCGCGAACCGCCGGCGACAAGACGGAAAACGATGCGTTGGAATTATATCTCTTGCTGTCTGAAAACAGTGATGATTCCACCGGACTGGCCCGTTTGGGAGAGGCGCGTTTACGACTGCTGCAACGGCGCTATGACGCGGTCATCGGCCTGTTGTCCTCTCAGCCGGCCCTCAGCAACAATGAATCTGTATTCACATTGGTGGAGGCGTATCGTCGCTCCGGACGGGCGGCGCAGGCCGTGCCTGTTTGCGAGCAGTTGGTGCTGGAAGAGGATTCCGCTGTTGCGGATCGCGTGCTTTTTACACTGGCCGCTATCTATGAACAGGATCTGGGCGATCTGAACCAGGCGCGAAAAAATTATGAAACACTATTGGAAAAATTCCCCGCAAGTATTTATATTGAACCGGCACGACATCGCGTACGCGTACTGGATCGGCAATTGCATCAGGAACGTCTATGACCACAAACGTGAGAAATAAACAGCAAAACCGGGTCAAGCTGAAAAAGAGGCTGTTATTCGTCTGGCTGTGCTGTTTCAGCATCAGTTATGGACAAAAACTGCTCATTCCCATGGATTTGCAACAGAGCGATCATTTGAAAGCTTATGGCCTGGCGTACTGGGTGCTGCAAAATGATATGAATGTGGAGTGGTTGCTCAATTACCGCGGGGGATCATTTTTTATGGATTTTTCTGCTGCCGTGGAAAGAGAGTTGCGCGTACGCGGCGTCAGTTTCGCGCAGGTTAGCGGCGCCGAGGCGGCGCAAATCTACGCCGTCATCGAGCAGGAAAATATGGATGTGGTCTTGTTGGAAAAAGCGCCTGAAGTTGCCATCTATGCGCCGCCCAACAAACAAGCCTGGGATGACGCTGTTTTACTGGCCCTGGATTATGCAGAGATTCCCTATCATACCTTGTGGGATGAAGAGGTTTTGCGGGGCGATCTGGAAAAGTACGATTGGTTGCATCTGCATCACGAGGATTTCACCGGCCAATACGGTAAATTTTACGCCAACTATCGCAATGCCGACTGGTATCGAGATGAGGTGGCGAAAAACGAAGCGGCTGCCAAAAAATTGGGCTGTGCCAAGGTATCCGAGTTGAAACGGGCGGTCGCATTCAGCATCAAGAATTATGTCGCTGAGGGCGGATTCCTGTTTGCCATGTGTTCCGCGACCGACACCTATGAAATCGCACTGGCAGCTGGAAAAGTGGATATAGTCGATGCGGTCTTTGACGGCGACGGGATTGATCCTCAGGCACAGGCGAAACTGGATTTCTCACAAACGTTTGCTTTTGAAAATTTCACCATCGATTCCAATCCGCTGCTATACGAATATTCCAATATCGATATTCCGCCCAGCTATGCACCGGTCTCGCGCGGCGCCGAAGCGGACTATTTCACCCTGTTTGAATTTTCGGCAAAATATGATCCCGTGCCGACCATGTTGACGCAGAACCACGTCTCTGCCATTAAAGGATTTATGGGACAAACAACCGGATTTAACCGCAAGTTCATTAAAAAAACAACGGTGATTATGGGGGAAGCGGAAGGAACCGATCAAGTCAAATACATCCACGGCAACTGGGGACGCGGCACGTTTACCTTTTATGCGGGTCATGATCCGGAAGACTATCAGCATTTTGTAAATGATCCGCCGACACAGTTGTCCTTACACAAGCAGTCTCCGGGTTATCGTCTCATTCTGAACAATATTCTGTTTCCGGCAGCCAGAAAAAAAGAGCAAAAAACCTGATCCGGCCATAAACCCGGAAACGACAACGCCAGGGGGTGCAAAACCATGCTCTGTGAACGTCATACGCTGGATACGCAAAAAACAGTGCAATTTATCTCCATTACCCGTCCTGTTGAAGAAACCGTTGCCAGGAGCGGTGTACGGGATGGGATGTGTCTTGTTTTTGTTCCGCACACAACGGCAGCGGTCACGATCAACGAAAATGCAGATCCGGATGTCGTTCATGATTTGATAAAAGAGATCAATAAAATTGTACCCTTTGAGGATGCCTATAGACACAGTGAAGGAAATTCGGCTGCCCATCTCAAATCTTCCCTGTTTGGTCCTTCATTGACGTTGATCGTACAGAATGGTCGCCTGCTGCTAGGAACCTGGCAAACGGTATATTTTGTCGAATGCGACGGACCGCGTACGCGATGTTTTTATGTGAAAACAATAGCCGGCTAAGCGACCGCATGATGCAAATTCAGACATGGCCCAAAGTCAAACAGGCACCGCCCTATAGCGCCCTGGCGCCGCTTTATGATTATGTCATGGCTCATGTGGACTATGAAAAATGGGCGCGCTATTTGACGACCCTGATTAAAAAACACGGCGACGGCCGGCAACAAGTACTGGATGCTTCCTGTGGAACGGGCAATCTTTTGCCCTGGTTAGCCAAGGCAGGATTTACGGTCTATGGTTGTGATTCAGCCCTGCCCATGGTGCGAGTGGCCAGAAAGAAAAATCCCGCCTATCCGATTTGGTGTGGAGACGTGCGCCACCCGGCTTTACGCAAACGCTGGCAGGTCATTTTATCCACCTATGACAGCATGAACTATTTGATGAGCGAAAAGGACTGGCTGGCTAGTTTGCATCAGATTCACAGCATGCTAGAACCGATGGGATTGTTTATTTTTGATGTCAGCACCTTATATAATTCGCAAACGCTTTTCCAGCGTTATGTACAAAAGGACGAAACCCCGATCGGCAGATATCATCGCACCAGTTACTTTCGAAAACGGGAACAGATACAATTCAATGAATTCAAAATTAAACTGATCGGGGAGCCGGCGATAACATGGCATGAAGTCCATCGACAGAAAATTTTGGCATTGGATAAAGTCAAAAGTTATATCGCAAAAACCCCTTTCAAGGTAGCCGCAAGCTATGCGGATTTTACTTTAATGCAGGCGCGGGAAAATGCAGAGCGTGTTCATTTTGTAGTAATTCGGGCCGATCATCAATAAGCGGGCAGGTGTATGGAGCCTCAAGATCCATCAAGACAGAAGCAAGTTATGATCGAAATGGCAAAGGTGCGGGTTGTGTATCCAACCGGCGGCGGCGTGGAAATCGCCTCTCTGACGATTGCTCCGGGCGAATTTGTGTTTTTGGTTGGACCGAGCGGCGCCGGCAAAACCACCGTTCTGAGAACACTCTACATGGATCTTGTACCGGTCGAGGGGCATATTCGCGTGGGTGCGTTTCATTCCCTGTTGAGCAAGGCCAAAGAGATTCCCCGTTTGCGCCGCACCATTGGGATCGTATTCCAGGATTTTCGGCTCTTTCAGGATCGAGACGTTTTTGATAATGTCGCATTTGTACTTGAAGTTACGGGTAAAACGCACAAAGAAATCAAAAAAAGGGTACTGCGCGTACTGGCCGAAGTGGGTCTCAGTCATAAAGCGCGCAAATTTCCGCACGAATTATCCGGCGGGGAACAGCAACGCGTCGCGCTGGCACGCGCCATTGCCAATGAACCCGCTGTTGTGCTGGCGGATGAACCCACCGGCAATCTGGATCCGGAAACCGCAGAAGGGATTATACGTTTTTTGGAGCGCATCAATGCCCGGGGCGCAACGGTGTTGGTGGCCACGCATAATTACGAGCTGGTCAAGAAATATCGCGGACGGGTTATTCACATAAGCAACGGACGCATTTCCATGTGAAATGAGCAGAGGATTCTATGCGCTTTTCGTATTTGGGAAAAACACTGGTTCGTTATTTTAAAAACGCCTGGTTATCCAGTTTTTTGGCCATATTCACTATCATTTTTTCTCTTGTTCTGGTTGGACTGGTTGGACTTGTCTGGCTTAATCTGCATCAATTGTTAGAGTCCTTGCGTGATCAGGTCCAGATGCAGGCGTATATCAGCAACGCTTTAAATGATGAACAAATTGCGCGGTTGCAGCAACGAGTGGAAAAAATAAACGGCGTGCAGCGATTGGTGTATGTGACAAAATCGGCAGCCGCAGCCGAGTTTCAGCAAGAGTTCGGCAAGGGACTGTTCGATCTTTTGGAAGAAAATCCTTTGCCGGCATCTTTTAGTGTTTATCTTGCTCCAGAGTATCGCACCGAAACCGGCATTCGCAATGTTTCCGAGCGCATTCAGGGTGAAGCCGGCATCGATGAAGTCGTGAGTCATTTTAAGACCTTGACCGTCTTAAATAAATATGCAGATCGCGCTTTTAAAGTAAATATGGCCCTGTTTCTGTTTGTGAGCATCGGCTCCTTATTGCTGGTGGCTAACAACATACGCCTGGTGATCGGCTCTCAACAGCAGATTATTGAAACCATGAGATTGGTCGGCGCCACTACCGGATTTATTCGCGGTCCCTTGATCCTGGCAGGCGTTGGCCAGGGCGTGGTGGGCGGATTGTTGGCTTTGCTGTTTTTATCTGTCGCGGTGGCGGTTTTGGGCGAGTCCTGGTCCGGAATGTTGCTGCAGGGACTTGACAAGGGCTATTGGTTGATTGTGGCCGGCGGCGTCTGGGGCGCACTGGGCAGTTGGATCGGCGTCCGGCGTTATCTCAAAGGATAAATTGTCGTTATCGGGCAAATTTCTCTTGACAGTGCTGATTTGAATCACTAATTTAATTAAACTGAAAAAGTGTGTTTTCAACTACATGGCGTTCGAAGAACTAAGTGAAAGAGAACGGCAGGTTTTCCTTTCCATCGTTCAGACCTTTATCGAATCAGCTGAACCGGTAGGATCGCGATATCTGTCCAAATATACGGATTTGAATCTCAGTCCGGCCACGATTCGTAATGTAATGATGGATCTGGAGGAAAAAGGATTCATAAGCCAACCACATACGTCCGCCGGGCGCGTACCAACCGATTCAGGGTATCGGCTCTATGTCGACGGTTTGATGGATGTAGTCAATTTGACGATGGCGGAAAAAAGTCAAATTCGAGAGCAGCTGACGCTTTTTACCAAAGATGTGGATCAAATAGTTGAGCGCGCTTCATTGGTACTGAGCGAGATATCGCACCAGTTAGGCGTCATTCTGGCGCCGCGTTTTCAGCAGGGAAAAATTGAAAAAATCGAACTGGTGCCGCTGGCTGATTGCAAACTGCTGTTTGTTCTCGGCATCAAGGCGGGATTGGTCAAGACCGTTATTGTGGAAATCGAACCGGATATCCCTCCCGGATTATTGGATGCGATTTCTCATTTACTCAACGAGCGCATGCACGGTCTGACGGTCGGAGAATTGTTCAGTGCTTTTGATGAGCGCTTTCGCGATCTGGATGAAAAAACCAAGACCGTTCTGGCCGCATTGAAAGAAAAGTCGGATAAACTGGTTAGTGTTGAAACACAATCCGACTTTTATATGGCCGGCGCACGTACGGTGCTGCAGCATCCGGAATTTGCAACGCGAGATAAAGTTGGTGCAATTCTGGACCTCATCGATCGTCGCGATGTTCTGGTGCGTGTGTTGAGCGAACATCCGGATTCGGGTATTTCCATCGTCATCGGCGAGGAAAATAAAGAAGAGTTGATGAAGCACTGCAGTGTGATTACGACCACTTATTGCATGCAGGATACGATGGGCACCATCGGTATTATTGGCCCGACGCGCATGCCTTATGAAAAAATAATCGGCCTGGTAAAGTTTATGTCTGAAACGCTGGGCTATCTGATCAGTAGATAAAGGAGAAATTGTCGTTACCTTATGGAAGATATCAAGCAGGAAGAAATGGACCAGGAAGCTAAAGTCAGCGGAAATGCCGGTGAAGAATCCTTTGTGGAGCAGGGAAATGCGGAGCAAAAAACGGATCCGTTGGCCGAGTTGATCCTGGAAAATCTACGAATGAAGGAGCAGCTGTTGCGCCGCGCCGCGGAATTTGACAATTATCGCAAGCGCAGCGAACGAGACATCGGCAATATTATCCAAAATGCCAATGCTGATTTGGTGTTGTCGCTGTTGCCGGTGCTGGACGACATGGAACGTATCCTGGCCGCCGGCCAATCTGCCCCGGAGGCCGGATCGCTGCTGGAGGGCATAAATCTGGCATATAAAAATTTTTTAAAAACCCTCCAGGATGCGGGCCTGTCCGCCATGATATCTGTGAATCTGCCGTTTGATCCGGAAAAACATGACGCCTTGCTGCATTTGCCGGTTGCCGGAAAAGAGCCGAATTTGGTGGTTGAAGAACATAAGAAGGGTTATGAGTTTCGCGGTCGCGTGATCCGACATGCCCAGGTGATTGTCAGTAAATAACAAGGAGTGCATCCACCGCCTGTCGTACGTTGGCTCGTACGAGAGTTGGGGAAAAGACGGAATGGAAGAAAAGGATTATTACCAAGTATTGGGCGTTGGCCGTAATGCCGAGACGGATGAAATCAAGAAGGCATATCGTAAATTAGCCATGCAGTATCATCCGGATAAAAATCCCGGCGATCACGAAGCAGAAGAAAAATTTAAGGAAATTGGCGAAGCTTATTCCGTTTTATCGGATGCGCAAAAACGACGTCAATATGATCAATTCGGCAAAGCCGGCATGCGCGGCAGCGGCGGTTTTGGCGGTGGGTTCAGCGGATTTGATCCGTTCGATATTTTTCGGGAAGTCTTTGGCGGCGGTGGTTTCGGAGATATTTTCAATATGGCGGGCGGCGGGCGGCGCAGCGTGCAGCGGGGCGCTGATTTGCAAGTGCGTTTAAAGTTGACTCTGGAAGAGATTGCCGCCGGCGTCAGCAAAAAATTGAAAATCAAAAAAATGATTCGTTGCGAGCGCTGTGATGGCAGCGGCGCCAAAGCCGGCACATCGCCGACCACCTGTCCGCAATGCCATGGACACGGCGAGGTGGCTTATCGTCAGGGCTTCTTTACGATTAGCCGTCCGTGCGATCGCTGTCACGGAGAGGGCAAGGTGCTGGCCTCCCCCTGCGCCGAATGCCACGGCGAGGGTCGCTTGCGCGGAGAGACCACCATGGAGGTGGAAATCCCGGCCGGCGTCGCTGAGGGACAGTATATCACTCTGCGCAACGCCGGCAATGTTGGACCGCGCAAAGGTCCGCCGGGGGATGTGTTGGTGATCATCGAAGAAGAACCGCATAGCCATTTTGAACGCCATGGCAATGATCTGGTTTGTAATTTGATACTGGGATTTTCTCAGGTCGCGTTGGGAGATGAGGTGGAAGTGCCGACCATCAACGGTAAAGCGAAAATTCAAATCGCCGCCGGCACGCAAAGCGGTAAAATTCTCCGCATGCGGGGCAAGGGTATGCCGTTGCTGCAAGGCAATGGTTGCGGAGATCAATTGATCCGGGTACAGGTTTATACCCCGACAAAACTGACAGAGAAGGAAAAAGAACTGTTTCGCGAACTGGCGAAGCAGGAAAATCTCAAACCGGGAAAAGCGGATCGCAACTTTTTTGAACGTATGAAAGAGGCTATTCTCTAGACGATCATGTGGTCGTTCAGCCGAAATGAAGAGCGGTTGATTTTAATTTTACTGACTCTGTTGTTTTTAGGATGTGTGGTGCACTATTTCCGAAAAACAACGATTTATCAGGCGCGTGAGGATTGGGTGCTGCAACAAAAGGCTGATGAGCGCGCCCTGATGGCAGAAACGCCGCCCAAGACAGTTGATCCGGATTCAAGTAGAGTGGCGAATGTCCTGGCGGTAAAAAAGCGGCAGTTTCTTTCAGATAAGATCAACATTAATACCGCCACGGAAGAGGAGTTGATCCGTTTGCCCAAAATCGGGCCGGCGTTGGCGCGACGCATTGTCGAATATCGTCGGCAGCACGGGCCGTTCCGCTCGACGCTGGAATTGACGAACGTCAGGGGCATTGGTGAAAAAACGTTATCCGCACTAGCTGAGCGAATAACGATTGAATAAAAATTAATCAGGGGTCAGAGTATTCTATGGAAAAGACGAACACGCACATCGGAATGACGTTTGACCGGGATCGAATTCGTTATGCGGTTATGGGGCACGGTTCCGTGCCGATGCTGTTGGCTGCCGGTGAAGCCGTTCTAGATACGAGTTTCGACTTTAGTGCTTGCAACGACGAGAAACAGGTTTTTCGCCAGGCCGCTGCCATTGAATCCATTGCGGAATTGCAAAACCTGGCCGGTGGACAGGTCTCGTTTGCGATGGACCATAGCTATTTGCTGTTGAAACGGTTGCGGATTGACTCTGAACTGAATGAAACGGAGATTCGGCAACACGTTGAATGGGAGATGGAACAGTTTTTGGTAGCGCCGCGGGACGATTATCATGTCACTTATGAACGTGTGGCCGGCGACGGCGATCGTTACGAACATTTGGTGGTTGCGGCGTTGCGCAAATCCATTATCCATCACATCCAAGCGGTTTTTGCCAAAACCGGTCTGGCGTTAAAAGTGATAGACATAGATGTATTGAGCGCCATCCGTGGTCTGGCGGCAGCCGGCAATTTAACCTCCACCGGACTGGATGCGTTGGTGCAGGTCCATGGCGACCGATTGCAGGTGGTGGTTATTAAAAACGGCGTGTTTCTTACTTTCCAAGCCACAACCCTGCGCAGCGGACCGGCAGAAGCCATAGCCGGTCTGATCAATGAGGAGATACTGCGCGCATTGGACACTTTGGGAGATGAAGTCCTGCTGAAAAGCGTTAACCGGCTTTATGTCGCAGCGCCAGAGATTACGCCGCAGGTGATCGCGGCGCTGCAGCCGATGCTTCGTACGACGGAAATCGTTGTCGTTGATCCCTTGCAGCAGATACCGCATTCTTTGAATACCGAGGCCGGGCGACTAGTTCGGGAAAACGCAGGATCGTTTTTACCGATTATCGGTCTGTTTGTTGCCTAATACATGAAACAACACACAACCTTTTCGGGGATACTATGAATCTATTACTAGATCAGCGTGACACGCAAGCGTCCGAGCAAACTCCCACGCCGCGGGAGTTTGATTATGAACCGGCGCCTTTATCGGAGGAGCCGGTTTTTGACGAACCACAACAGCCCCAGACGCCGGTAACGGATTTTTATGAATACGAGCGGCCGCACAAAGCGAAAAGTTATTTTTTTCCGGTATTGCTGATCGTCGTTTTGATTGCTGCGATTGCCGGAGCAACCTATTTTGGATTTTTTTACAAGCCGGGTGATTTGGATTTTATATCCAAACTGTGGAAGAAAAAACCACCGACCCCCTCCATCGTAGAACAGCCGCCGGTTGCTGCCTTGACCGATACAAACCAAACCGCTGCTCCTGTAGAGGCCAAGCCGGCAACCGCAGTCGGTGAGACAAAAACCGCAACACCGGTGACGACCATGACCGGAAGCGACCCCATCAGTCAGATGATGAATGCGGTTGATAAAATTGTCACACTGGTGCCGGCCTCGGTTGCCTTAACCACACTGGTAATGGATGAAAATTCCTTTTCCATAGAGGTGTCTTCTGATAGTCGTGATGCCATGGAACGTTTTTATGCTGATTTAAAAGTGCAGATGCCCTGTGAATTGGTTTTTTCACCTACAACGGGAAAATATCAAGGCGTAAGATCGCTGATGACCGGCAATCTGGGCGCCCTGACCGCCAGCGGTCCCCCTGTTACAGAAATGTCGCCCGCAGAACTGTCCACCGAGTTGCGTAAAATAGCCAAAACCGCAGGATTGGCGATTATAGAAGTTACGCCATTAAAGAACGTTGGTAAAAATTCTAACAAGCGAGTGCCGATCTTTATCAAAACCCGAGGAACGCTGCCCGAGTTCGCGGCCTTCAGCCGTTCGTTGGTTGATAAAAATTGGAATTTACAACCGGCAAAATTTATTCTTATGAATTCGAAAGCACAGGCGACAACGTTTGTGTTACGGTTGGAATTGGCACAGCCGGCCTGATACGACGGATCTATGCGCATCATCGCCGGCTTGTATAAAGGACGAAGACTCGCCTCAGCCAAAGGGGATTGGCTACGCCCTACCTCAGACCGAACGCGTGAGTTTATTTTTTCCTGGCTGGGTAATTTGGTGGAGGGCGCCCGGGTATTGGATCTTTTCGCCGGCACGGGAAGCATGGGCATAGAAGCCCTGAGCCGGGGCGCAGAATCCGCCATTTTTGTCGACGCGTCACTGCCGGCGGTGCAACTGATAAAAAAGAACCTTGAGAGCATCGGTCGCACCGCACTGACTTTTAAGCAGGATGTGCCGACGTTTTTAAAAGGCCAGGTGCAACCCAGCGAAATCATTTTTGCCGATCCGCCATATCGCTACGCGGATTTTATCGAGGTCATGAAAATTTTATCGCAGCGCAACTGGCTGATAAAAAGCGGAGTATTGATTTATGAAGCCGGCTCACGCATGCCGGCGCCGCAAATCCCGGCTTTGCAGATCATCAAGCAAAAAAATATGGGTGATACCTGTGTAACGGTATATGGATACGCCGATGAAAATTGAACGAATAGCCATTTATCCCGGCTCTTTTGATCCTATCACCTATGGCCATATTGATATTATTAAAAGAGCAGTGACTCTTTTTGATCAGGTTGTGGTCGCGGTAGCGAGAAACATCAACAAATCGCCGCTGTTTACCGAAGAGGAGCGGATGGAGATGATCCGCAGGGCGGTCGGCGACATTCCCCAGGTGCGTGTAGACAGTTTTTCCGGTTTGTTGGTCAAGTATGCCGCGACGATTCACGCGCAGGCCGTCATCCGCGGACTGCGCGCAGTGTCGGATTTCGAGTACGAGATGCAGATGGCCATGGTCAATCGCAAACTGAACGACAAGGTGGTTACGGTGTTTCTCATGCCGCATGAAAAATACAGTTATTTAAATTCCAGCATTGTTAAAGAATTGGCAAAAATGGGCGGCGAAGTGAGTTGCTTTGTCCCGTCCTTTGTTCATGAACAGCTCTTGTTAAAACTGAGGAAGGTATGAAAATTCTACAACAGATCCAGGAAAAGGCGGCAAAAAATATCAAGACCGTTGTTTTTCCAGAAGGCGAAGACGACCGTACAATCCAGGCCGCGGAACAGTGCGTGGCCAAAAAATTGGTGCGACCGATATTATTGGGCAATATTGATACTATTACCGTTTCGGCAAAACGACTTGGTTGCAGTATGACCGGCATTACAATAAGCGATCCAACAACAGATCCGGTAAGCGAGGAGTATGCACAAACATTATTCGAACTACGCAAGCATAAAGGACTGGATATTGAAACAGCGCGCAAAACTGTAAAACAACCGTTGTTTTTCGGCGCTTTGATGGTGCGCAAAGGGGCGGCGGCAGCCAGCGTGGCCGGCGCTGTCAACACTACCGGAGATGTTATGCGTGCAGCTATTCAGGCCATCGGCGTTGCACCGGGCTTTTCTGTGGTGTCCAGCACTTTTTTGATGGTAATGCCCGATGATCGCGCCTTTACGTATGCTGATTGTGCGGTAATACCGGATCCAACTGCGGAACAACTTGCAGATATTGCTCTGGCATCAGCTGAGACGCATCGCAGCCTGACCGGTGAAGAACCGATTGTGGCCATGTTGTCGTTTTCCACAAAGGGGAGCGCCAGCCATCCCCTGGTGGATAAGGTGGTTAAAGCAACGCAGATTGCCAAAGAGAAAAACCCCAACCTGCACATCGATGGGGAGTTACAAGCGGATGCCGCTATTGTTGAAAATGTGGGTAAGCGCAAAGCTCCTAACAGTGATGTAGCAGGTAAAGCCAATGTTCTTGTTTTTCCGGATTTACAGGCCGGCAATATTGCCTACAAACTTACGGAACGGTTGGCCGGCGCGCAAGCCATCGGCCCGATCATTCAAGGCCTGGCCAAGCCGGCTAACGATCTGTCCCGCGGTTGCAAAGCCGATGATATTGTGAATGTGGCGTGTATTTGCAGTTTAAAGGCCTAATTTGAAGGATGATGATATGCTGCAGATTTCCAAACGTTTTTCACAAATATGCGAATCCCAAACCGTTGCGCTTAACAGCACCATGGCCAAATTGAAACGCGAAGGCAAAGACGTGGTGGCCCTGGGCGCCGGCGAGCCGGATTTTGATACGCCGGATTTTATCAAACAGGCCGCTATTGCCGCTCTCCATCAGGGCTTTACTAAATATACGCCGGCAGAGGGTATTATAGAACTGCGCGAGGCGATCTGCAAATGGCTTTCAGATGATTATAAAGCCGAGTATAAACCACGGCAGGTCGTCATTACCTGCGGCGCTAAGCATGCGGTATATCAGGGCGTGTTGGCTGTATGCGATCCGGGCGACGAGGTTATTTTACCGGCGCCGTATTGGGTCAGCTATCCTGAAATGATTAAATTGGCCGGCGCCTCTATGGTGACGATTCACCCTACGCCGGAAAATCAATTAAAGATTACGCCGGAACAGCTTAAACGAGCGCTGTCGCCAAAAACCAAATTGCTGATTTTGAACAGTCCCAGCAACCCGTCCGGCGCCGTGTATAATCGACAAGAGTTGGATAGTCTTGTCAGGGTGATCAAGGACGCCGGGATTTTTGTTTTGTCTGATGAGATTTATGACAAGATTGTTTTTGACGATGCCCGGTTTGCCAGCCTGGCCAATTATCCGGAAATTAAAGAACAATTATTGCTGGTGAATGGCGTTTCCAAGAGTTATGCCATGACCGGTTGGCGCATCGGTTTTATTGCTGCACCGGAACAGGTAGCGGACGCCATTAAAGCGTATCAAGGGCACAGCACGTCCAATCCGACGTCCATTTCGCAAAAAGCCGCTTTAGCAGCCTTGTTGGGTGATAAAGGTTTTATCGCAGAGATGCATGAAGCTTTTACCCGGCGCCGCAATTATGTGCAACAGCGGTTGACCGCCATGCCGGGCGTGACCTGCTGTCTGCCCAAGGGCGCTTTTTACGCATTTCCCAACATTGGTTTTTGTTTCGGCAAAAGAAACGGCGATCGTACGGTAAATAATTCCATGGAGCTTTGCGCCTACCTGTTGGAAGATTATGGCGTGGCGATAGTGCCGGGCAGCGCCTTTGGCATGGAAGGTCATGTCCGTCTGTCCTTCGCAACTTCTATGGAAATTCTAAAAAAGGCGTTGGATCGTATTGAAAACGGTCTCACATCGTTAAAATAAGCCCAATGGAAGAAAAAATAACACATACCAGCAACGTCAAGTTCGGCAAACGCAAGCTGCAGGTGCAGACGGAAAAGGAAGGCGGCATGCGCAAAGCAGTAGCCACAGTCCTGGAATCCGGTCGCGTAGTCGATGCGCGCGAGTATCGTTTTGATAAATCAACCGGAGGCGAACAGATCGAGCAAGAGGTGCGCCAGTTCCACGATATGGTGGTTGCGGATCTGGAACTGCTGCATTCCACCATCGCCAATGTTCAGGCTGCAGCTAATCCGGACTCGTATGCGCGCCTCGGCACGCTCTTGCTGGAAAAGGGTTTTATTGATGAGGCGATAGAAACTTTTCAAAAACTGCTGACCATGGATGGAGAATATGAAAATGGTCACTATTGGTTAGGCAAAGCATTTTATAAAAAAGGCGAACCGGATCAGGCGCTAAAAAATCTAGATAAAGCCACGAGTCTGACGCCGGAATATCCGGATGTATTGCTGTGGACCGGACGCGTCTATCGTGAAAAAAAAGATTTTACCCAGGCGATTCAGTCCATCCGTTCGGCGCTGGAATTAAATCCGGATTATCATGAAGCCTTGTTTACACTCGGGCTCGTATTAATCGAAAGCGCACAACAGGATCCCAAAAATGCAGAACTTTCTGCGCCCATCGAGCGCATTAAAGAAGCGCGCGGCTGTCTTTTACGCGCCGCAGGTTTGTCCGGCGACTATGAACGCAAAGCCATTGATCTGGTCGTCGAGTTGCTGGAGGATCTGGATCAATGGGAGCAGGCGATCCAGGAGCTGCAAAAAATGGAAAACGTCAAGCTGTCGGACAGTCGCAGTATCGTAATGGATGGCGAGTTTTATTTGCGATTCATGTTCGCGGATCTGCATAAGGAGCACAAATCCCTGGATAATTACATCCGCTTGCTGGAGCGTTCGGTCAGTCAGCATCCGGATTATCCGGATGTGCGCACCAGTCTCGGTACGGCGTTTTTGATTCGCTGCTGGCACTATTTCGGTAAAGCGTTGGAAGAATATCGCGAAGCGGTCAAGATCAATCCAGATTTCAACAAGGCGAAAAAAAATCTACGCTTGCTGGAAAACGACGGCCGGGGCTTTTTGATGCTGTTGCGGGCGATACTTAAATAAAAGATTGTTTCACCGCAGAGGCGCGGAGAACGCAGAGCGTTTTTGGAAAAAGTCAGAGTTGTTTCTTATTTTTGATTGTATTGGTGAATAGCTCTTCGGTTGCTGTAAAAAATCGAGAATGAATTGAGGTTGCTATTTTTTCTCAGCGACCTTTGCGCCTCTTCGTTGAATGTGCGTCAAATGAAAAACGATCTTGGCAGCTTGTGACAGATATTACAAACATTTAACCATTGCGGGAGTATAATCATGACATGATGGAGGAGTTCATGACGCTTTGAGCAACAGGCGATGACAGGCAGGCCCGCAAATTCCGGCCTTGGCGATCCGGCAAAAATGTCATTTAGGCAGCGATAGACCGAGCGCAATATTATACCCTTGCGAAGGTTCAAAACCTTCGCAAGGGTATAGGTGAGCAAAGTTCTATTATTTGAATTGGCAACGTGGAATGGTGACATCCTCCCACGATACACAGAATTTACTTTATTAGGCAATAGTGTGGTATAGAATTTGCTCTAAAGGGAATTAGCCCATAAGTGGCCGATTTTTATTCCAGTTATGGCCGATTATTGTATCGGTAATAGACAGAACCATTCATGGTAAAACAGATGCTATGAAATTGAAATTTTTAAAATTAGGTTACGTAGCGCCCATTTTGATGACTTTAACAAGTACAGTCTGGCCGCAAAGCAACCTCACTGTAACTGCGACCAGTGTAAATGCGCAAGCGCAGGCCATCTATCATTTTACTTTTATGGCGGATCGGGAAATCGGTTCTAGCGCAAGCATCGGCATCGTCTTTCCTTCGGATTTTGATCTGACGCTGGTCAAGATGGCGGATTCGCGAACCATGAACGGCGGTTTGCAAATAACGGTTTCTGCTGACACGGTGTGGGCGCGGCGCAGTGGTCTGGGCAAGGCTATCGCCTCCGGAACGCGCGTGGATTTACTGCTAGCCGCGGTGGTTTCGGTAGAAATGGCGCAGTCTGCGGATTTTCAAGTGCTGCACAGAGAGATGGGTGGTGGGATTAACCGCTCCCGGCAGCGAGTGGAGATTGGCTTGTATAGGGGCGGAAGAAGAGAAAACTAGACGATCATGGCTTCATTTTGTCATTCTGAGCCTCGACGGTTTTTGGCGAGGCGAAGAATCTGTTCGCGAAACGGTTTTGTTTATGATGTACAGATTGAGCGGCGAACAGATGCTTCGGCGCTGCGGCATTTGTTGACTGCACAGAGAGCGATGGTCCTGCGCCTCAGCATGACAAAGAAAAAATAAATAACGGATGTTTGTTTGATCAACGTTGTACGAAAAATTATTTTTATTGCCCTGGCATTCAGCCTGCCGCTGTTTGCGCAAACACCGGGGACACTGACTGCGGTAGAGGACAGCCTAAGTTCCTATGCATCCGGTGCTTCGGTTTTGCATCGCGTCAGTTTCACCATGTCGGCGACCGGCAACGGCGGCGTATCGGGTCTGCCCCTGGACGGCAAGATTCGTCTGGTGTTTCCGACCGGCGCCGGTTATAATTTGTTGACCAATCTGGCCATCATGGCGGAAAACGGTTCGATACTTGACGGCGGATTTCTGGCGCCTGTTGCAGCCGGCGACTCGATCACCTGGACCCGTGATGCAACGGGAACCGATGTAGCGGCCAGCACAGAGATAGTCATATGGTTGGCCCTGATTGGCAATCCTTCTGCCAGACGGTTGAATGACCAGATTATTGTCCGAACAGTTGATAACGGTAATTTCATTATCGATTCCGGCGTCAGTGCTCCATATCATATTGATGGTCCCATTTCAAGCTACAAGATGACTGTTTCCGGTTTGTCCTACCAAATCGCGGGAGTCGCTTTTCAACTGAATATCTCTGATGCATTGGATGTGTATGGTCATCCGGCCACAGATTCGGTATTGGTTACAGCCGCCAGCGGCGCTAATCCGGCGCCTGACGGTACGCTGCCGATTCTCAATAACATTTATGTGCGTAACGGCATCGGCTCAGCTACACAAGTGCTGTTTAAAAAAGAAAATAATGTCAAATTGCAGGGTCGGAGTAAAACTTTAAATATAGCGCCAAGTCCGGAGCCGGCAAGTTTTTCCGTTTGGCATAATACAGCGATTGCAAAACTGATCATTAGCGGTGAACCTACAACGATTGTTTCTGGCGTAGCTTTTACTAATCCGATCAAAGTGACTGTTTTGGATCCTTATG
The DNA here is from genome assembly GCA_964387285.1 of uncultured Cytophagia bacterium. GTDB lineage: Bacteria > Zhuqueibacterota > Zhuqueibacteria > Residuimicrobiales > Residuimicrobiaceae > Anaerohabitans. The sequence continues at coordinate 176,888 of CAYLWO010000002.1, forward strand.
GAAACCTGGCGGATTCATATGCCAAGTGGGTGACCTTTGGCGTTACACTTACTGATGGCAATGCAACCTTTCCTGCGCCGTACAAATTTGAGACTGTTGATACGGATAACGGTCAGCATAGCTTCAGCGGCAGTGAATTTAACTTGTTCAAAGCCGGCACGCAACGGATTTGGGTTAAAGAATCCGGCGGCACCTTAGCCGACACCACCGAAGCCATTACGGTCACAGCTTCCGCCATCACCAATTTCAGCATTGTGGTCAACAGCGGCAATGCGGTCACAGCCGGTACGGAATTCCCCATCACTGTTACCGGCGCCGTGGATGCCTCGGGCAACCCGGCCAGCGGCACGATCTCGTTAACTTTTGCTGATGGCTTGGATCACAAAGCGCCTAATGGCGTGTCACCGATTCTTGTCCCCATTCCTGTGGTGAACGGCGTGGGTTCAGCCAATTCGAAACTTGTCAAGACAGAACCTCAATTTCAATTGCAGACTGTTGGTTACACGATAAAAACCGGCTCCATTCTAGTTTTGCCCGCCACAGCAGCAGAGCTGCAGATAAGCGGCAAGCCGGCTTTTCCCGACACCCTGCTTGCCGGACAAACCTTTGGCGGCGACAGCGTCTATGTGCGCGTGGTGGACAGCTATGGCAACCTGCAGAACAATTATAGCGGCAGTGTCTATTTTACCAGTTCGGATAATCAGGCGATCGTACCTTATACCGCCGGCAGTCAAAAAGCCATTCCCCTGGGCGAGTTCAAATTTCCCGGCAGTGGTTTTACGCTCAAAACCGCAGGCAATCATACGCTCACGGTGCACAGCGGCGCTTTGAGCAAGACTAGTCCGTCGGTTTTAGTGAAAAGTACTGTTATTACCAGTTTTACTCTCAGCGTAGCTTCTACACAAATTGCTGGCATACAATTTCCACTTACCGTGACCAACGCTAAGGATAGTTACGGCAATTTGACAAACGGCGTCATTATTGTCACAGCCACCACCGGCGGCAACAATGCGCCGAATAATAACGCCTCTGCCATCTTGACCAATATTCCGGTGGCCAATGGTCAGGGCAGCGCAGCACAGGTTTTGGTGCGCTGCGAAGCGGTTATTCTCCGTGGCGCAGTACAGGGCAACCCCGGCGCAACCCCGCAGACCGTAACGATTACCGTCAATCCCGGACTCATCAGCTATTTCGAAATGAGCGGTACGCCCACGCGCATCGCCGCTGGTTCCTATTTTCCCGCTGGAACGATTGTCAAGGCTTTTGACGCTTTTGGCAATTTGAAAACCAATTATACGGGCACGATTATTTTTTCTTCCACCGATGCGGCTGCCTATTTTCCGGGACCATACACCTTTGCAGCAGGGGAATTGGGCGTTCACCAGTTTACCGGCACGAATCAGTTCCGCATGAGCACGCCCGGCATTCAAACATTGATCGTGCGCGATAATGCCGTAACCACCGCCCTGGGTCAGAAATCTATCGAGGTCAGCAGTTTGATCATCACCCGGGTGTACAGCGATAATGCAACAGTGAGTCGTGGTCAACAGAACGCCCTGGTTAAAATGGATGTGTTGAACAGTGCGACAAAAGCGTTGTCCAATTTAACAGCAGGGTTGTCTTTCACCAACAGCACCATCTCTTACAGCGACGATTATACTGTCTTACGCAAAGATAATGTTACTACCATAGCTGCCGGCGCAACGGCAACGCTAGAATTTCAAGTGGCGGTTATGGATGACGCCAGTCTGCTCAACATGACGCTTAATGGTACGGCAACGGGCAAGGTCGATACCATGGTGGTTACGGACAGCGACGGCGCCAGCAGCACCGATAGCTGGCTGGTGCAAAGCGCTGCGCGCTTGCAGATCACTTCCATCACAGTAGGAGCGGAAACAATCAATCAGGGTCAGGCCGGCGTCATAGTGACCTGTCTTGTTTCCAATATTGGCAAAGCCACAGCCAACATTTCATCTACGGGACTCGAGTTTTTGTTGAACAACGCCACGAATGTTGCTTCTTCCTTTTCCGTAGTTCCTTTTAATGATAATGTTTCGGTGCTGGCCGGCGAACAGAGCGCCACCTTGCGTTATTATATCACGGCCAGCAATACAGCGTCCACCGGTTTGATATATGTCTATCAAAACATCAATTATACAGACGCCAATTCAACCATTGCTTCGAGCCTGCGCAGCACGGTTTATGATACGTTTACCTGTGCCGCGGCCAATGTTTTGACGATCACCGAAATCACACCATCGCGCACCACGGTCACAGCCGGCCAAACAGCCGAGTGGGCAGTTTATGTGGGCGTGAAAAACGCCGGCGACTCGCCGATCATTCTAAGCTTCAGCAACACGAAAACCTATATCCGAATTCGTAAAACGACCAACGATTATACCAGTACCTATACCATTACGCAACCGACCACGTTCGAAGACGGCACCACCTCGTTGAATGGTGGCGCTACCAAGCGGATCCGCTTTGGCATTCCTAAAACCGGCCCCGATTTGGGAGTCATGACTTTACTCGCTTATGTCGAAGCCACAGACGGCACCAAAGCTGCGGACGCTTCCGGCAGCATCGAGGTGCAAGCGGTCGCCAATGTGCATATCAACAAAATCATTCCTTCGCAATCAGCGGTAACGGTGAATGACGTCGGCTATGAATGGAAAATAGCAGTGGTGGTGGAAAACAGCGGCGGCAGCGAAGTGTCTTTGAGTTTCGATTCGTTGTATACGAATCTGGTGCAAACGCCCAAGATTTTAAAGCTGGTGCGACCCACAGGCCTGCAACGTTACGGCGCTTCGCTCAAAGGCGGACAGTCCGATACATTGCTATACAAGGTGACCAGCACAGCCAATACGACAGCGACGCAACTGCTTTTGGATGCTCAGGTGCGTTATACGGTTGTGAATACGAATGAAGTAAAAACCGTGGCCTCCACCTTGGACGGGCGCGGAGTCGTCAACCTGCAAATGCCGTCCAATTTCGTCATCAATCGCGTGCGCATTTCGCGCAAGCCCGTTACTCAGGGCCGTACCAATTGGTGGGTGACCGTGGTCGTCAGCAACCAGGCCGGCGGATCCGATGTAAGCATTAATCTTGCCGACAGCAGCAAAACCTATGTGCAATTGCGGGACGCGGTGGGTCAACCGGTTGACTATTATTTCAACCTGCCCGGCGGTCTGGCTGCAGCCGGCAGCCGCGTCCTGGCAGCAGGTAAAACCGACAGTTTGATATTTCCCATAAAATCCGCCGGCATAAAAACCGGCGCCATGACCGCCATCAGTCAGGTTACAGCCGTAGAGACCAATCGCACTAAAACGATCACGCAGATGGCCACAGGCGTGCTGGCCGACAACGTCACCATTCAAACCAAAGCGCAACTCGGTTTTCGGGCCAACAGCCTGATGCCGACCTATGCTTCTCCCGGCGAAACCGTGCGCTATCAGGTAACCGTGATCAATAGCGGCAGCTCGGCTGTTGTCCTGGATCCGGTGGGCACCAAGATAGAATTCAGCGGCGGCATCAACACTTATTCGGCCCGCCTAGATCCGGCTTTTGGTTATACCTTGAACGGTTCCAGCGAAACCACCATTGCGTTCAACATGAATCAGATCGCCGAAACCTTTGCACCAGGCGCCTATATGCCGTCGATCACATTCAAAGGCATAGAAAACGGAACAGCCTACGAAAGACTGATCATTTATAGCAGTGGTACAACAGTAGGCGCTGCCAAAACACTATCCATCCAATCCATGACCAGCGGAACAACCAGTTCAATCACCGCGGGTCAGGAAAAAGACTGGAAGATCATCATGACGCTGGCCAACAACGGCAATAATACGTTGCGGTTGTCCGGCAGCCAGTTGACTTTTTATCTGAACGACGCCGATATTTCCAGTAAATTCGGCTGGACCACTCCGGTTGTGTTCACCAATAGCAGCGTTTTTCTGCGCGGCAAAAGCACACAAACACTGGAATTTCCGATTACCAGCGTCAGCGCCACCACGCCCGTCGGCAGAGTGATGGTTTCCGGTAAAATCACTATGACCGATTCGGCGCAGAGCGCTGTAACCTATAGTGAAAAAACAGAGAACACCAATTCTGCTTATGTGACGGTCGAGACGCCGGCGGTGCTCCAGTTGACCAAGATCCATGTCAGTCAACCCAGAGTGACGCGCGGACAATCTTCCTGGTGGAATATACGCGTTGGCGTGAAAAACGTCGGCGGCAGCACGGTTGAGGTACAACCGACGATCGGCAATTCCACCATTACCTTTTCGAAAGGGTCGGCCAATTTCGATCTGCAATCGCCCACAGCATTTATCTCCGGGGCCGGATTGCAATTGACCGGCGGCAAAGAGGATAGCCTGCTCTACACCGTTAAAAAAGTGAATGCATCCTCAGCCGTGTTGGGCAATTGCGACATTGCGGCTGTGATCAAGGCCCTGGAATTGAACAGCGACCGTTCATTGCAAACGCAAAACGCGCTGACCGCCACAGTGGTGGTTCAGGATTCAGCCAGGGTGCGCATCGACACATTGATCGTCGATCTGCCGGCAGACTCGACGGTCAACAGCGGACAACAATATTATTTCAAAGCCCGGGTCAGCAATGTGGGCAACGGTGAGACCGTACGGGCGCTTTATGTGCAGCTTTTTTCAAAAGAGGGATTGTCGACCTTTCCCCTGACCAACGGCGAACGGGCGCGCATCGATACTCTGGCCGCCGGCCAGTCCAAATGGACCACTCCGGGTTTTCTCGTGCAGGCCAAGAATGTGGATATGGGCTACATGACCGAGCACTTTCACAGCCGCATTATTGAAACCTTAAGCGACAACACCGGCGGCTCGGTACAGGTGCTGCCGGCGTTACAGTCGGCGGATACTTCCAAAACCATCAGGAATGAAAAACCGGGCCTGTTGGAGATCACGCAGATCATCCCCAGCGTTGATTCGGTATCCATCAACAGTTATGTTCCGTTTTATCTCCGGGTGATTATCCGCAATTCGGGACAGAGCACCTTGTTGCTGCAGACGCCGGCAAAAGACGACATTGAGGTTTCATTAAATGGTTATACCATCCAGCCGCCGCTGCCGACTGCCGACGAGTTGCGTTTGATTGGCGGCGAAATCGACACGCTGATTTATACCGTGGCCAGCACCGGCGCCAGCAGCGGCATTGTGGTTTTTACCGCTAAGCTGAAAGCAACGGATGAGAATGATCCCACGCGCACATTGCCGACAGCCACGATGCAAAAGAACCTAAAGGTCGTCTCCAACTCGCGCGTGTACATTACCTCTACCTTTGTTGCGGCCGAAGCAAACCACCGGGTCGATGCGAGCGGCGTGGTGCATGTCAACACCGGCCAAAACTTTCGCATTGGCGTGGGAGTGAAAAACGACGGCGGTCAGGATCTGCAAAACATAAAAATCGGTTTAAAGGCCGTTTCCTCGACGTTGATTAACGGCGCGGAAAGAATGATCAACAGTCTGCCTATTGCCAGCGATCCGGACACGGTTTACTTTGATATCAAGGCGGCAGCAATTGAAAATTTGTCCGGCGAACAATTTACAGCCATGATCAATGACGCCAAAGCGGTTGACAATTCCAAGGCGCGCGTCTTGCCGGCAGTGGATTCCACAGCGGTTGCAAAAATCTATAACGAAGCGATTTTGCAAATCACCAGCGTGCGTAATTTGGCGCCGAACAGTTCCCGTCATGTCAGTTTTGGGCAGATTTTTCAGGTTGAAGCCATAGTTAAAAATTTGGGCTCAGAGCCGGTCAAGGACGTCAAGTTGCGCCTGGATGTGCCTCCGGATTCGGTTGGTAAAGTTTCTTTTGATTCGCAAATCCTTTCCGTGCCGGGTGAAATTACGGCCAACGACACCGCTAAGGCGGTATTTACCGTGACGGCGTCTTCACGGTTCGGACAGATTGATCTGATCGCCTCGGTGAACAATTCCACCGGCCGCAATTCTAACCAGCCGGCGTTGGTGCAGCATGAGGGTGAGAACAACACGACGAAGGCGTTCCTGGAAAAAGGCGCGCAATTGCAGATGCTGGAAGTTTACAGTTCGGTTGCAGAAGTTAATGCCGGCGATAAAAGCAATACCTGGCGCATTAACGTGGTTCTTGTCAACAACGGCCAATCGACTTTGCAGCTTACAGAGATCAAATCTGCAAATATAACCGTCACCACTGAGGGCGAAGTGGATGACAATTACAAAATTACTCCCGGCTCTCTGCTGCACAATAGCGGACTGCGCTTGCCCGGCAACGGCGTTCCTGACACTCTGGAGTATTTTGTCTCGCAAACGGGCGATCGGGCCGGACGAGCCGAGATCGAGGCCAGGGTTGCCGGATTTGACGTTAATCTGAGCTCGCAAGTGAATCCGGAAATTGTGCAATGGACGTCGGGACAGGACACCATTTCCGTGAACAGCCAATCCTGGGTGCGCATTGATTTGGCTGCTGCCAAAGGACGGCAACGCGACGCCAGTCTCAATTGGCTGGTAAACCGTGCGCAAATCTTTGAAGCGTTGGTTACGGTAGAAACCGGCGAATTGGGCGGTGTGGATTCCGTATGGGTTGAATTAACCAGCAACGGTTCTTCAATCATTGAGCCGGCCATGCTCCTGGTCCCGCGTCTGAACAGCGCCAGCAAAGATACTGTGGTGTTTACGGTCACTGCAGACGACAGCTGGAGCCAAAAGCTGGCGGAAAAGAAAGAGCTGTTAACGGCTAAAATCCTCAGCGCTAAAACCCTGGGTACGGCGCTGGCCGCACAAATCAAACCGCCGCGCCAGGAAAGCGATGCGCAAATAAGTATGCGCATTCAAAATCCGGCTAAACTGTCTTTGGATCTGTCTCTTAAAGCAGCACAGGATTCGATATTAACCATTGATCAGGTGTTTGTCTTAAAAGCCAGGATTACTAATTTGGGCAGTGCGCCCGTTGATGAGGGTCAGATCAGTTTGCAATTGCCCGCCGGCTTTCAAACGGCTAACAGTGACGTGCTTTTAAAGAACTTTTTATTTACCAACGAAGCCGGCGTTGTAGAAGATTCTTTTCAGGTCAAAGCACCGAGTTATGATCTTATTCGCGCCACCCTGCAATGCCGCATCAGTACGGTTCCCAATGACCTTAACAGAGGACTCCCGGCAACGCTGGTAAACAACGGCGTCGATTCGCTGCGGGTTACGGTGGCACGCTCCGGATTGATATTGTCCAATTCAAAAATCAACTCGCCCATCGGCGCCACGCTAGGCATAGTTTCCACGTTGCAGTACTTTACCATGCAGACAAAAATTGAAGCAACGGTCAATCTAAAAAATGTTAAAGTCAAATTGGAAATGCCCAGCGGCAAGGGATATTCCTTTAATGCAGAGACCCCGTTGGAACGGGAGATCAGCGCTTTTCCATCGACGATACAGTGGACCGTACGCGCCCCGGATAAAAAAATTGGCGAGCAGCATAAATTTTATATCCTGGCCACCGGTCAGTCGGATCTGGGTATGAAAAGTACGCGAGATTCCATTCAGATCAACAATGTTGTGACTCGTGCGCAATTGCGTTTGGAAGAACTGACCGTGTCGTCGCCTATTGAGGCGAGAAAGGATCCGGGAGGCGTTTTTTCCACCGGCCAGTCCGCAACATTGACGACCAAGATAACCAATAACGGCGAAGCCAGTGTTGGTACCGGCAAGGTTTTGATCGATTTTGGCTCTAGCGGATTTACTTTGGCCGGCGGTGAGACGTTTGAAAAAACTTTTTCTGTGGGTACGGATATTTATTGGAATGTGCTGGCGCCTTCTACTGCTGTAACAGCTACACGAACGATTGAAATTCGACTGTCATATATTCCTGTGGATGAGCACACAGGACTCAGTGCTGATTTATTTGGCAATATCTCCAACGATTATCTGTATGTAGTCACCAATGAAGCCGGGTCCATCTCTATTCCATCGGCGCCAACCATCACCGCGCCGGCCGGGGCGGTTGATAAAATTTTGTCTACGGGCCAGGAATTTCAAGTGACCGCGGAGATCACCTCTGCGCGCGTCACAGATCAGGTCACGGCGAAATTGGTTTTTTCCAACAAAGAGTACAAAATCGACATGGAGACCAAAAAGGTAGCCATTGGCGCGAAACAAAAGGTACAATGGACCGTGGTCGCCCCGGCAACCGCCACCATACGGCCGGATACTTTCTATGTTTATGCCAGTGGTTATGATGCCAGCTCGCCGACCATGACCCGGAGCGCCCTTTCTGCAAAGTCCTTGCTGACGGTGCAAAACAAAACTGTTTTTTCCATGCGCGCCATGATCTGGAGTCCGGACTCGACCTATCAGAACGTGGTTTCCACAGATGAAGAGTTTGTAATTAAAACCCTTATTAGCTCAGAAGGCGCGCCTTTTAATACGACGGATGCCTATGTGGTGCAAATGAGTAAGCCGGTTGAGTTTACCACCACGGATACTTTGCAGCAAACACGCGTGAATTCCAATCCCTATTGGACGCTGCGCGCACCGACGAAAAAGCCGGAAGGGTTGTTCACTTTTAGGTTTCTGCTCAAAGATGTGCCCAGGGATCTCAATTCCAATATGGATGGCGCCATCAAAAATGCCGAGGTGGACTATACCATCCAGGTGAGACGACGTGCTGAGGCGGTGGTGGTGGCCAGCTTGAGCGACACCGCGGTGACCACTTATGCGCCGGTGCGCATTGGCAGCAAATTTTTTGTCAAGGCCTATTTAAACAACCTCGGCGATGCGGGATTTGTCGGATGGCCTCTTCTGGACCTTGATCTGCCCGAGGGCTATCAGCGCAAAAGTAAAACCGGCACGGACACCTTGACCTGGGAAGTGCAGGCGCCGTCCACGATGTCCAACCAACCGGACACGCTGAAAATCAAACTGTTGACGCCCTATCCAAAGGATCAGTATTCCAAAAAAACGGCGCTGATCAAGAGCGACAGTGCGCGCGTGATCGTCAAGCGGGAAGCAGGCATGCTGGTTTTTCGCCCGACGTCGAAGAAAATCAACTCGACCAAGATCAAGGGCGCTAATCAGATTTCCGTGTTGAGTTTTTCTTTGGCCAATAAGGACATTTCTCTGAACAGTCGCTCCTTGCTGGATACGCTACAGATCAGATTCAAGAATAAACGCGGCGAGAACATCAACGCCAGCGACGTGGTAACAAAAATCTCCGCGCTCCGGCCGGCAGACAACCAGCTTCTGGCCGAGTTGACAGAGCCGCCGGCATCTTCGCTGGCCACGTTGAATTTTACCACGCTGCATGCCGACACCATCAAAGATACTGATGAATATCACGTCGCTGTTTTGCTTGATCTCAAAGGAGATCCGGCGGCTTTGGACTTTCAGGTGACGCTCGATTCCGCTAAATACATCATAGCGCGGGACGCCTTTTCCTTCAACCGTCTGTTGTTGGCGGATTCTTCGGCACAGCAAATTCAGGCAGTCAACTTTAGCTCCGGCTCTGTCGTTTTTATCGATCCGGCGTTTGATAAATCGTTTTGCAACTATCCCAATCCGTTCGGAACTTCCGCCCGGCCATTGACCAAATTTGTTTACTATTTGCCGGAAGCCAGCGATATAAAGCTGAAGATATTCACCTTGACCGGAGACCTGGTTTACACCTGGGATTATACCGTGGCTGAAAACAGCCGGCAAACCAGCGCCGGCTTGCATGACGGCGATATAGTTTGGAACGGCCGCAACGGCCGCGGGCAAAAAGTGATGAACGGCGTTTATCTGGCTTATTTGCAAGTCGCGAACGGCGGACAGGCCTTGACAAAAATTGCCGTTATTCGATAACCAAAAGAACCAATTGAATAAAAAATTGTGCAGCGCAAAAAGTTAAAAATTGTATTAATGCTCTTGTCGCTTCTGACTGCCGCTCTTTTCGGTCAGGAGGCCAATCAGCCTGACGCCTGGGGCGGAGTTACGGATATTTTTGATTTTCCCGTGGGCGCCCGCGCCATGGCCATGGGCGGCGCTTTTGTGGCGACCGTGGACGATCCCTTTGCCTTGTATTGGAACCCGGCCGCGCTGCAACAGGTCACCAACATGGGTTTGGGACTGTATTATACCAATCTGGATGGCGGTTCCAACTATCAATATGTCGCCTATGCGCATCCTACGCTTTTTTCCGGCACCTTTTCAGCGGGCATTCTGAGCATCTCCACCGGTGATGTGCCGCTGCGCGATGATGATCCGGCTCTGGTGGGCATCACCAATTCTGGGCGCACGTTGTTTTTATTCGGTTATGGTTTTAACGTCCGTTCCGGCATCAGCCTGGGCATCAATTTCAAAGTGGAACGCGCCAACCTGATCGGTTATGACATCGATCCGGCCACGACCTATGCCAATCTGACGGAATCTTCTTACGGCGCGGATGTGGGCTTTTTGTATGCGCCGAAAACCAAGGACTTTTTTCTGGAAAATTTTTCAATTGGTCTTTGCGTACAAAACGCGTTGCAGCGCACCATCCGCGCCATGGAGACGCGCGAGACAACGCCGATGAATGTACGTTTTGGCCTGTCGAAAAAATTTGAATTCAGTGCGGACAATCAGATGGTCATCGCCCTTGAGGCGGATAAAAATGAGATGACGCCCTTGCAGCCGCACGTGGGTTTTGAATACCGTTATATGCAATTGGCGGCCTTGCGCGTGGGCATGAGCGATGACAAGCTCACCTTCGGCGGCGGCGTAAAAATCGCAGGTATGAATCTGGATTATTCCTATTGGAACGGCAAGGATGCCGTGCTGGGTCCCAGTCATCGCATTTCCGTGGTGTTGAACGTCGGTAAAAACCGGCAACAACGATTGGAAGAGTATCAGCAGCGGGAGCTGCAACGCATCGAACAGATCGAAGCGGCGCGCATGGAAGCGGAGCGACGCAACGCGATTTCTTCTGCTTTGAGCGATGGCGAAAGATTTTTGGCTAAAAACGACCTGGATCAGGCCTATGTAACGGTCAATAAACTGCTGGTGAAATACGATCGCACGGGCAATGATCCGGATCTGGAGGTGGCGCGTGAACTGCACAGCCGCATCAGCAAAGAGTTGGATGAAAAACGCGCTGAGGAAGACGCGGCTCTGCAGCGTCTGCAAGAAGAGGAGGCGTTGATCCGGCGCAATGCTAAAGCGGCGGAAGATCATTATAAACGGTATCTGGCCCTTTCTACGGAAGAAGAGTACCACGAGGCCATTATCGAGATTAACAAAGCGCTGGAATATAGCCCCAACAGCGAACAATATAAAAAACTGCGCAGTGATGCCGAAACCGCGCTGACCAACAAAATTGCCAGCTTGATGGAACGCTCCAAAACCCTGGAAGCGGCGGGGCGGGCCAATGAAGCCATATCGCAACTCCAGGAAGCCAGAAGATTAGCGCGTGACAATGAAAGAACCCGGTCGTATATTGTCGGACGTATTGAACAGATCAGCGCCGGCTTGTCGCGTGACAGCCTGCTGCGTCAGGCCATGCAATATGAGAATGACAAAAACTGGACGAAAGCGGCTGAGCTGTACAAAGTATTGTCCACGGCGGATCCAGGCAATGCGGCCTATCGCAATAAATACGAATACGCCTATGCTCGCGCCAATGCTAAGGATATGCCGAATATGCCGGACAACGTCAAAGCCCTGTACACCCGGGGCATGCAAGCCAGCATTGCCGGCAATTATCAGGACGCGCTGCGTTTTCTGGAGGAAGCGCGCAAACTGCAGCCGTTTAACAGCAATATATTAAGAGCTATTGATTCTGTAAACGACAAGATAAAACGAGCGAACGCGCCCGCGGGTAAATAGAACCGGAGGGAAACGGCACCGTTGTTTCGCAATGTACAAAAAGAGCAACTTAAGGTTCCGGCCAAAATCGAGTATTTGGGAGAACTGCGCGATTTTGTCACCAAGGTAGGAAACCGCAATGGTTTTTCCGAAAGGGTGATTAACGCCTTCAAGTTATCCATCGATGAAGCGGCCACTAACATCATCAAGCACGCCTACCGCGATTGGCCCGGCAACATTACCATTCGCGCTATTGTCAAGACCAACAGCCTGACTATTGTTCTGATCGATCAGGGCAAGTATTTTGATCCCCGTCAAGTCAGCGATCCGGATCTCAAACGCTACGTTGACATCGGTAAAAAAGGCGGCCTGGGCATTTTCATCATGCGCCGGCTTTTGGATCAGATCGATTACCGCAAGACCGAGGAAGGCAACGAGCTCTGGCTGATCAAGAACCGCGATGTCGCACGCCGGCCCAAGATTGTCGTTCCGGCCATTCCCATGACGCTGAAAATGCGTTATTGGTTGGTGGCGGCGCTGGCTTTTTCCGTAATTATGGTTGCCATTTATTTCACAACATTTTTTCGCCGCGATGATCAGGTGGTGCAGGATTACCTGAAACGCGGCAAAGCGGCCTGTTCTACCCTGGCAACGGATGTGCAGAGCGAACTGCAAAAACCGGAATTGGCTGAAGAGCGGCAACTGATGCAGAGCCGTAAAGATGCTTCGCAATTGTTCAACATCGGCGAAAGTCTCGGCCGAACCGTCAACAAACTGCCGGTTTCCGACGAGTACAAAGGACTGCTGCAAGACGCACTGGTCGTTGATCCGCAAAATAACATCATCGCCTCCACCGACTTGCGCAAATATCTGCAATCTTATGAGCGACCGGAAAATGCCAAAGAGCTGGCCGCAGATATTTACAGCTATTATATCACGCCGGAAGATCGGGTTGTGGATATCATGTATCCAATCCCCGATGAGCACGGCAACAAAATGTGCCAAGTGCATTTCATCATGAAGTATAAAGTCATCTCTGATGAAATCAGGCAGGCGCGTCTCAATGACATCAATTTGCTCGGTTTTATCTGGTTGCTGGGCGTCTCCGGCATGTTTCTGCTCATCTATCTGGTCATGAATCCGTTCCGGCGGTTGTCGGAGTGGGTCAAAGCTCTGGGTCAACCGGGCGCCGCTCAGGAGATGGATATCGATGCTTCGACTGAGATCGGCGAAATTGCGCAGGCGTTCAGCGATATTACCATGAAGCTGCGCGAATCGCAGGTTAATCTGGCAGAGCAGGAGCGGTTGCAAAAAGAGATGCAGGTGGCGCAGGAAATTCAGCAGACCCTGCTGCCCTCGGACTTTCCCGAGGTAGAAGGCTACGAGATCTCTTCCTATTACGCGGCGGCCAAAGAGGTGGGCGGCGATTACTATGATTTCGTTGAAGTGGACAAGGACACGCTGGGCATTGTGGTGGCGGATGTGTCTGGTAAAGGCGTGCCCGGCTCTCTGGTCATGACCATGATTCGCACCGCGCTGCGTACCGAGGCGCGCGGCATCAAAGATGCGGCTGAGGTGTTGTCGCGCGTCAACGATTTTGTCGTCAACGACATGAAAAAGGGCATGTTCGTCACGCTTTTTTACGTCATCATCGATTCCAAAAAGCGCAAGCTCAATTATGCCAGCGCCGGTCATAATCCCATGATTTTGTATCGCGCCAGCAAAAATAAAACATTTTATTTGAACCCGCACGGATTTCCTATCGGCATTTCCCTGCCGGATAAAAATTTGTTCCGCAACACCATCACCTCTGAAACCATCTCCCTGGTGGAAGAGGATATTCTGTTGATTTATACGGACGGCATCACCGAAGCCATGAACCGCAAACGCGCGTTGTTCGGCGAAGAACGGTTTCTTGATGTAATTCGCAATCACGGCATGCTGGCGCCCGGAGCGTTTGTCGACCGCTTGCATGAAGAGCTTTTATCTTTTACCGAAGGCAACCCGCAAAACGACGACATCACTCTGGTGGCCATTAAGGAGAAAACCACCGCAGAAAAGATAGAACTGGAGCGCGCCAAAAAGGTTTTTGACCAGGTGAAACAGGGTAAGACCATCAAAGAGGCGTGTGATATCGTCGGGCTCTCCACTTATGCGTACTATAACAAATTTCGCGACAAGTTTGAGTTGACCGGCGTGGACAGTTATGAATTGACCGGAGAATCGGATTCTCTGGAAGCCAAACATTTAAGCATTGAAGAAAAAACGAAAATTTATGACGTCATCAGCCGCTATCCCGAGTATGGCGCCAAGAAAATCAGCGAAGAGCTTTACAGCGAGCGATATGGCTACAGTCAAATCAATTCGGCAAGAATTTATGAAGAACTGGTGCGCGCGCATTTAAATACCCGGGAATTGCGCGAAGCGTTTATTAACCGCGGCGGGCGACGGCGACGCATCAAGCCGCCAGGCACGCCGCTGTTGACTCTGGACGGTCGCGTCATCATTCAGCGCGGCGGATTGTCTGATTTGCCCGAAAGCCCGTTGCCGGAGAAGATAAAACCGGTTCGTCCGGCGGTGCGAAAACGTACGCCGGTGAAAGAGCCGGAGCTGCAGGAACCCATTGTTCCAGCCGAAGAGGCGCTGCCTGAGGCGCAGGCGCCTGCACCTTTATCCGGAACGGCGTTGCCGGAAACCAAGGAACCGGAAATTGAATACCTGGGGCGGGATGTGCTCACCATTCAAGCCGACGAGTTGTTCACGCATCCTTTGGAAGATTTGTTTGATAAGCGTCAGTCGGCCAGAATCAAACCGGAAACAACAACAGATTTAGAAAAGGTAACGGAAGCAGCGCCGACCGGTCCGGTCATAGAGCCTGCGGAAGCGCCGATTGTTCTGCCAGAACAACTTGTTCCGCTTGAGATCGAGCAGGAACCGGATGTGCGCGAGCGGGAGTTGGCTGCGGAACTGGATGTGCCGCAAGACCGGCGCTTATACGTCAAACCGGACAAGGATGAGCTTGATTTTGCCGAGCTGATTCAGGCCGGCGAAGGCATAGTCGAAGAGAAAAAAGAACCCCTTTTTGCAGAAGATGAAATCGAAGAAGCGCACATACTGGAAACGCTCTCGACTACAGAAGAGTACATAAAAGCTGCTCGCACCGAAACGGAAGAACGCGAGTCTAACATCATCACCGAAGCGACAGAACCGGTGCCGGCCGTGCCGCAGCCGTTTGAAGAACTGTTGGAGATGGAAGAGCCGGAGCTGGTCAACCAGCAAGGGGAATTGGATTACGACATCTCTGAGCAGATCATCCGCCAGGAATTGACTGAGCGGTTGGATGCGGATCAGTTTTTTGACTTTTTGGAATCGATCAGCAATTGGGACATCCGCGAAACCGAACGCAAACGTCCTGCCAGCGAAGAGGCGCCCAAGCGGCCAGCGCCGGCGGTCAAAGAGGACCAACTCGATTTTGACGATTTGCTCACCTTGCTGCAAACGGATAAACGAGAACCGGTTGGCGATGCGGTAACGGTTAAAACCGAGCCGGTTCAGGTTAAACGCGGTGCCGGGATAGATGTACGATTGCGGCAAGCCATGCAGTACTATGAAAAAGAGAATTATACGGAAGCGATTCGCGAGTTTGAGACTTTTTTACAGACCCGACCGCATGATTCGCAAGCGCGCATGTTGCTGGGCAACGCCTATTTTCGCTGCCGGAAATATCGTGAAGCCGCCATCGTGTATGCGGATGTGATTGCGCAAGAGCCCGCAAATTCGGACGCTTACGAAAACCTCGGCGTGGTGCACGCTAACCAGGGCAATTTTCGCACCGCCATTGAATGGTGGGAAAAGTTATTAAAGTTGGCGCCGGCGCGTTCCGATATTCGCGAGAGCATTGATCGGGCTAAACGGTTTTTAGCAGAAAGCGTTTAAAAGCAGGAGAAAGAGTAGTCACATTGGGAGCAGGCTCACATCATAAGATGTTTTTTATTGACATTTAGTCCATTATCCGCTATATTTTTAAATGTATTTTATGTCGTTTTGCAATTGGAGAAAGAAATGGAAGGTATTCAACTCTCTGTTGAAAAAACAGGTTACCGCAACAGCATCTCAATCATCAAAGTGGGTGGTTATATTGATACTACCACCTCCTCCGAACTGGAGCACGCTTTAAACACGTTGCTCAAGGCCGGCGCTTACAATATCGTGATTGACCTGGGCAATGTAGATTATGTAAGTTCTGCCGGTTGGGGAATTTTTATCAGCGAAATCAAGGGCATTCGTGAAAAAGGCGGCGATCTCAAACTGGTGCGGATGATTCCTGAAGTGTATGAAGTGTTTGAATTGCTCGAGTTCCATTTCATATTAAAGGCGTTTGAAACCATCGACGAGGCAGTTAAGGATTTTCAAAAAATATTGGCGGCCAAGGGATATGAGCCGAGCAGCGGACCTGTTGAACCGGAGGTTAAACAGGCCGAGATCGCAACAGTGGGAGAAACTGATGTCAAAAAGCAGAGCACTGTCGGCGGCGATACCGTAGAAGAAAAACTGAAAAAGATCATCAAAGAAAATCCGGATGCCGGCACCATTCAGCTGATTAAAACATTGAACACCGCGCGGTTCGGTTATGAAAAATTGAATTGGTTCTCATTGCGTAAATATTTAAAGCAGCTGGATCTGGATTCAAAGAAAAAACGGTTGCAGTTTTCCCTTAAAGGTTAAGAGACCCGAACGGAGCGATGGTCTAACAATGCGAAGGTTTGCTCAATAGATTATGCAGCAGATTTATATTTCAGCTTGTCTTATATAGCAAACCTTCGCAAGGTTGGGCAGTCGGTTTTACGGGTCATGGTCAAATCAAGAGATTTACCATGACCTTTTTTTATTATGGAAAGAATACAAATATGTTTGTCGATAGTGCGGAAATTTTTGTCAAGGCCGGCGACGGGGGATCGGGCGTCATCGCTTTTCGCCGTGAAAAATATGTCCCCAAAGGCGGGCCGAACGGCGGAGATGGCGGACGCGGCGGCGATGTGGTCGTGATTGCGGATAAACATGTGCGCACCTTGCTGGATTTCAAATATCGAACGAAATACGAGGCCCGGAGAGGGCAGAACGGCCAGGGGGACAATAAAACAGGAAAAAGCGGCGCGTCCCTTGTAATTCGCTTGCCCGTCGGCTCTGTGGTCATCGACAGGGATACGCAGAAAGTTTTGGCGGACCTTACCGAGAACGGTCAGACCGTGGTGGTGGCGGCCGGTGGTCGCGGCGGTCGCGGGAATGCCCGTTTTGTCACGCCTACCAATCGCACACCGCGTGAATGTGAAGAAGGGCCGCCTGGGGAAGAGAAGACGTTGTTGCTGGAATTGAAGCTACTCGCGGACGTCGGCCTGGTCGGCTTGCCAAATGCCGGCAAATCCACTTTATTGTCCCGCATCTCGGCTGCGCGGCCGAAAATCGGCGACTATGCTTTTACCACGCTACAGCCCAACCTCGGCATAGTAAAAAACCGTGAAGGGCAATCCTTTGTTGTGGCCGATATTCCCGGCCTGATTGAAGGTGCGCATAATGGCAAGGGGTTGGGCATTCAATTTCTTCGACATATCGAGCGCACCAGAATATTGGCCATTCTCATCGATGCCACTTCGGAACATCCGAAAGAGGATTTCAAGGTGCTGATGAATGAGTTGGCTTCCTATAAGGCCGATTTAATGCACAAGGCCAGAATCATTGTTTTTACCAAAAAGGACCTGCTGCCCGGTCATTATCGACGACCGCGAATGACAAAAACGGATCCGCATCTCGTCATCTCTGCTGCCGCCGGCGCCAACCTGGACGAGTTGGTGCAAACCCTGTGGGAGATGTTGCAGCAGCAGAACTGAAGCGGAAAGAGGCCATGTCTCAAACCGAACTGTTGGCGCTTTTACAGCTGTGGCATACGCCGGGCATTGGTTCCGGTAGACTGCGAAAACTGTTGTCCCGGTTTCAAACCGCGGAAAATGTCCTGCGCGTTTCGGTACGCGAACTGACGCAGGTTGACGGCATTGACCAGGTTTTGGCCGGCAACATCAAGCACAATCGTGAAACTGATTTTGGCGAGCAACAGCTTTCATTGGTGGCCAAACACCAATCGCATCTGATCCATTATTGGGATGCGGATTATCCCGCGTTGCTTAAAACGATAAGTGACCCACCGGTTTTTCTCTTTGTCCATGGAGCCAAAGCCTGTTTGGCCCTGCAGCAGATCGCTGTCGTCGGCACGCGCAATCCGTCGTCTTATGGTCGTCTGATGGCGGAAAAGTTTGCCCGCGAATTGGCAGCTCACGGTTTTGGCGTGGTCAGTGGCCTGGCTCGGGGCGTGGATACCTGGGCTCATCGCGCAGCTCTGCAAGTCGGCGGCATTACCGTTGCGGTGCTGGCCAGCGGTGTGGACATTATTTATCCTGAAGAGAATGCGCCGCTGGCTCAGGAGATAGCCGAACGCGGTGCCTTGGTTTCCGAGTATCCGATGGCAACCAAGCCGGAAGCATCCTATTTTCCCCGGCGCAATCGCATTATTGCCGGATTGTCGTTGGGGACCGTGGTGGTGGAAGCCGGCGCTGCCAGCGGCGCCTTGATCACCGCGGATAATGCCCTGGAAAGCAATCGTGAAGTGTTCAGTATTCCCGGCAATATCAACAATCCGAAAAGTTTTGGCTGCAACCATCTTATCCAGCAGGGCGCCAAGTTGGTGACCAATTTGCAGGATATTCTGGAAGAGTTGCCCGGGTATTCCGGACCGCATGCTGAAAAACCGCTCTCTTTGTTGCTCACAGAGGAGGAGGAGCAATTGTATGCTTTTCTGTCAGCTGAACCGATACACATTGACGATTTGGCCACCCGATCCGGATTCAGTGCCGGACGAACTTTGGCGGTGCTGCTGGAACTGGAACTGCGCGGCCTGGTCCTGCAACTGGCGGGCAAGCAGTTTGTTCGTGTATCTTAACCAGGAAAAAACGTTTGACTCTCTGTTAAATAATCAGTACATTATGCGTTCCTGGGAGGGATAGACCTAACAGGCAAGGCAGCGGTCTTGAAAACCGCCGGGTGAAAACCCATGGGGGTTCGAATCCCCCTCCCTCCGCCAGGCTTATGGGCGGTCGGAAATCAGTTTTGGAGAGGTGCCGGAGTGGCTGAACGGGGCAGCCTGCTAAGCTGTTGTAGGGGGTAACCCCTACCCAGGGTTCGAATCCCTGCCTCTCCGCAAAAACAGGGGCGATGCGATGTCAGCCGAATTTTACCGAGGCCGCACAGGATGACAGCCGCACCGCCCCTGCTGTATTTATGAGAATCCCGGTAACGCCCATTAGTTTACTGTTAAAGAGGAAAAGACAGTGTCCGCTATACGTGTCAGATTTGCGCCCAGCCCCACCGGTTTTGTTCATATTGGCGGATTGCGCACAGCTTTGTATAATTTTCTGTTTGCCCACAAGATGGGAGGAACGTTCATACTGCGCATTGAAGATACCGATCGTGAACGTTTCGTCGAAGGTGCAACGGAAAACCTCATCAAGGTGTTGAATTGGGCCGGCGTTCAACCTGATGAAGGGCCTGAGCAGGGTGGGCCGGTGGGTCCTTATTTTCAATCGCAGCGCACCGCCATATATCAAACCTATGCAAAACAGCTTTTGGACACAGGGTGCGCTTATTACGCGTTTGATACCGCAGAAGATTTGGACGCCATGCGCAGGCGTGCAAAAGAAAAAGGCGACCTTTTTGCCAAATACAACAGCAGCAATCGCTTGAACATGCGCAACAGTTTATCCATGACCGCACAGGAGGTCGAGGCCGCTCTGGCATCGGGTCAGCCGCACGTTATACGTTTGTTGGTGCCGGAGAATCGCAAGTTCGAGGTGGATGACATTGTCCGCGGCCGTGTGGTTTTTGACAGCCGGGAAGTGGATGATCAGGTATTGCTCAAATCCGACGGTTTTCCGACCTATCACCTCGCCAACGTCGTGGATGACCATCTGATGGAGATCAGCCATGTGGTGCGCGGCGAGGAGTGGTTGAGTTCCGTTCCCAAACATCTGTTGCTCTATGAGTATTTCGGTTGGCCGCCGCCCAGGATGGCGCATCTGCCGCTCATCTTTAATCCGGATGGCTCCAAGATGAGCAAGCGCGATATTCAGTCCCTGGACGAACTGCCCAGCGGCAAAGTGGATCCGGATGTAGCTTCTTATATCAATCGGGGTTATGAAAAAGCCGCCATTCTCAATTATATCGCGCTGTTGGGCTGGAATCCCGGCGAGGGGGATGATCGCCAGGTGTTCACCGTGCAAGAGTTGATACAGGAATTTTCTTTGGAGCGGGTGAATAAAAGCGCAGCGATTTTCGATATAAAGAAACTGAACTGGCTGAACAAAGAGCATATTATGCAACGCACACCGGCTTCCCTGGCTCAGGAAAACCGTGAGCAGGTGTCCAAGCTGGCGCCGGTGAGCGACGCTTATCTGGAAAACGTGGTTGCACTTTTGCACGAGCGTCTGCATTTTAGTCAGGATGTGGCCAAAATCGGCGCCTATTTCTTTGTTGATCCGCTCGAGTACGAAGCCGCTGCAGTGAAAAAGCGTTGGGACGAAAACAGTGCAAAAATAGTGCTTGAATTTGCCGCGGAAATTGCTAAATTAGATGTGTTTAGCGGTGCAGAAATTGAGAAAATTCTGCGTCAGGTGGCTGAAAAAGCCGGCCTATCAGCCGGAAAATTGATCCATCCCGTTCGTTTGGCAGCGACCGGAACCAGCGTGGGGCCGGGATTGTTTGAAATTCTAGAGCTGCTCGGCAAAGAGACCGTGGTTAAAAGAATGCAGCGGGCAGCGGCCACTATAAAAATTTAATATACCCTTGCGAAGGGTTTACTTAAAGTTCAGATTGGAAGCTCTAACCACTCGTTGCTTAATAAAGCCAACCTTCGCAAAGGTAAACTTTGGGGAGTCGTCCAGTGGCAGGACACATGACTCTGGATCATGGAACCGGGGTTCGAGTCCCTGCTCCCCAGCACAGAAAACCGGTCGTCGTAAAGAGATGACCGGTTTTTTATTTTTTTTCGAGCAAGCATAGTGACCCTTGGCAAATTGTTTGATTCTACTTGGTAGAGGCTTTTATGGAAGAAAAGAAAACCAATCCGGAAGTTAATCTTCCTGCAAATTTTATTCGCAATTTCATCGATCAGGATCTGGCGGCGGAACGGTTTGCCGGCCGCAAGGTGCATACGCGCTTTCCGCCGGAACCAAACGGTTATCTGCACATCGGCCACGCCAAAGCCATTTGTCTGAATTTCGGACTGGCCGCGGAATATGGCGGTCTCACCAATCTGCGTTTCGATGATACCAATCCGGTCAAGGAAGACGTTGAGTACGTGGATTCCATCATGGAGGATGTGCGCTGGTTGGGATTTGACTGGCAGGAACGATTATATTATGCATCGGATTATTTCGAAGCGTTGTATCAACACGCCGTGCAATTGATTAAATGCGGCAAAGCCTATGTTTGCGATTTGACTGCGGACGAGATGCGCGATCTTCGCGGCACCTTGACAGAGCCAGGCAAAGAGAGTCCGTATCGCAACCGCAGCGTGGAAGAAAATCTGGATCTGTTCGCGCGCATGCGCAAGGGGGAATTCCCGGACGGTACGCGCGTGTTGCGCGCCAAAATCGATATGACATCGCCCAATGTGAATATGCGCGACCCCGTGATCTATCGCATCAAACACGCCGATCATCATCGCACCGGCGACAGCTGGTGCATCTATCCGATGTACGATTATGCGCACTGTATTTCCGATTCCATCGAAGAGATCACGCACTCGATCTGTACATTAGAGTTCGAAGATCATCGTCCGTTGTATGATTGGTTTTTGGACGAGCTGAAACTTTATCATCCACGGCAGATTGAATTTGCGCGCCTGAATCTGACCTATACGATTATGAGCAAACGCAAGTTGTTGCAGCTGGTAACGGAAAATCGGGTGAGCGGTTGGGATGATCCGCGTATGCCGACGTTGTCCGGCATGCGACGCCGTGGCTATCCGGCGGCGGCGATTCGGAATTTTGCCGAAGTGATCGGCGTGGCCAAACGCGACAGTATGGTGGATTTTGCCTTGCTGGAACATTGCGTGCGCGAAGAGTTGAACAAGACGGCGCCGCGCGTCATGGCGGTGCTGCGGCCGCTTAAACTGGTCATCGATAATTATCCGGACGATCTGGTTGAAGAAATGACGGCGATTAACAATCCTGAAGATTCCTCCATGGGTTCACGAAAAGTTCCTTTCAGCAAAGAGTTGTATATCGAGCAGGATGATTTTCGCGAGGTTCCGCCCAAGAAATATTTTCGTTTACAGCCGGGCGGCGAAGTCCGGTTGCGCTATGCCTATATTGTCAAATGTGTGAACGTGATCAAAGATCCCCACACCGGCCAAGCGACTGAAGTGCACTGCACCTATGATCCGGAAACGCGCAGCGGTTCTTCGCAGAGCGATCGCAAAGTCAAAGGCACCATTCATTGGGTATCGGCCCGATACAGCGTGACCGCTCAGGTGCGATTGTATGAAAATCTTTTTTCCAAAGAAAACTTGAACGATATGGGAGAAGGAGAAAATTTTCTCGATTATATCAATCCGCATTCAATAGAGGTGGTGACAAGTTGTCAGATGGAGCCGGCGCTGAAAACAGCCGGACCGCTGGATCGGTTTCAATTCGAACGTCTTGGTTATTTTTGCGTGGACAAAGAGTCCTCAACTGCGCAAATGATTTTCAATCGAACCAGCACGTTGCGCGACGCCTGGGCCAAAATAGAAAGGAATGAGCTGAAATCTTAATGCTTGTTTTTGGTATGACATTTGCTTAATTAATAACAAGTAATTCATATTTTAAGCGTGTTTTGTTGTAAGTATTTAAAAAACAATACCCCACAGTCGGAGCCATTACGATTTTGAGGCTTCAAGTCAACAAGTCTGTATTTCATAATGTTACAGCAAAATCTCTCTTGAGAACAAACCGATGTCCGTTGACAAAAAAGACCGCTATCTTTTTTTTACACTCGTTGCCTTGTCCGTTCTGGCCGTTGCCTGGTATTTCTGGGAAAAAGGCGAGCGCTCTGTCGGTGGACCGGCCTGGTCTGTGGCTGCCACAGACTCTTTGACGATGGTGCATGCAAAAGCGGATACGGTCATCACACCGGCCCATGTGGAAAAACCAACAGTCAAAAACAAACCGATCATGGCGACGGCGCTTAAAGACAGTATGACCAAGCGAATGACTAAAGCGGCTGCCGCGACGATCGCCGATTCACGCGACACAACGGTTTTCAAACCTCGAGCCAAAGCACAAACCGTGCATCAGGACAGTGCTGAGGAAAAAAGCAGAATTAAAAAAACACCTGCGACCGCTCTTGTTTTGGCAAGCGATAAAAAAGAGGCATCGACGGTTGTTGCCGGCGATGAAAAACCAAAACAACAGGCAGAAGCAAAAGAAAAGGTTGAGGATGTGGCACCGGCAAAAGCCGAACAAAATACGGCTGTTTGCGACAGTGTGCAAAAACCACCTGCGCCTGCGGTGGTCGCAGATAAACCGGCAGCACCGCGCCAATTCACACCTGAACAGCAACGGGTTTATGCGGAGGTTTTAAATTTGGTCAAAGAAAAAATTGTTCTTTCTCCGCAAAGCGAAACAGCCAAAGCGGATTCCGGATCGCAGGCCGCTCGGTCAAAAGAAGTGCTTTTAGCTGCAAACCTGGTTTCTGAAAAAGCAGGAATGGGTGTGGCGCCGGTCAAACGATCTACTTCGCCAAACATGCCCAGACACGGTATCGGTCTGGCCGGCGGAATGATGCAGTCGCTATCGCGATCCGGAAAGATAGCTTCCTGGCAAGGTGAGATAAAATACTTGCGTCAAATGAATCCCCGGGTCCTATTTCAAACGGTCATGGGCCTGGCTCCTGTCAAGTTAGCGGACAGCGGAACGATGGTGACCGGTGATCTGGCAAGCAAGATTATGCTCGGCGACCCTTCCCGACGCCTGT
Source organism: uncultured Cytophagia bacterium (assembly GCA_964387285.1). Classification (GTDB taxonomy): domain Bacteria; phylum Zhuqueibacterota; class Zhuqueibacteria; order Residuimicrobiales; family Residuimicrobiaceae; genus Anaerohabitans. The sequence continues at coordinate 200,770 of CAYLWO010000002.1, forward strand.
TGCCGACCTTATCTTTTGCCATCGGCCTGGCGTACATTGCACAACAAGGTGAAAAATCTTTTCTCGCTGGAACCTGTACGGCCGGCAGCGGCGCCAATTTGCGTTTGTCGTCGCGAGTAAGTCTGGAGGCAGAAGTGCAAATCAGGCAATTTTTAAATGACCTAACCGACAGCAAATCGCTGGATCGAGACAGTTTTATCGCTGTGAAAATCGGCGTAAATTTTTTCTTTAATGGACGACCATCTCCAGGCGGCAAAGTCGATGAGAATCTGATGGCCAGGTCGGAATGATTTTTTATTCTCGAGTGGGCCGAGCGTCAAGAATTCCTCACCAGTCATTACGAGAATACCGCGGTTCTTGTGCCCGTATCACCTCAATAACACCACAACCACTTCATTGCGAAACAGTTGGATTTATCGTTTACGCGTTGTTGACCGACTGAGGGTATTAATAAGTAGTCATTTTATTTTGGCAGACAACCGGGTTGATACGATGAGCGCTGACCCCCCTAAGGCGTTCATCCTCTGGTTGTCTGCCATTTTTTGTTCTGTCGTGAGGCTGCATGAATATTCAAGGCAGGGTCATAAAACGGTGTGAAATGAACTGTTGCTTTAAAGATGGAAAAATCGTAAATTATTACAGGCGCCCGTAGCTCAACTGGATAGAGCTTCTGACTTCGGATCAGAAGGTTGGGGGTTCGAACCCCTCCGGGCGCGCCAAGCCCGATAGACAGTGATTAATTTGTCTGTCGGGCTTTTTTATAAGGCCGTGATGAATAGGTTTTATGTTTTATCTAGAAAATGAACATTATATCTGGCAGCAACATGAGCTGCTAAGGCAGGTTACAAAGCCGCCGAATTACAAATATGTAATTGACGATCTTGCCCTTAGACACGCCGGTTAGAAATCAATAACGATTTCGGATCCAGCCGCAACCGCAGTTTGTTCACAACCGGGACGTCGTGGTCTTTGATCAGCACCAGTTCAATATGATCCGGACGGGCGTTCAGTTCAATGACAACGCTGAAAGAGTCGACCAGTGATTTATTAAAATCCGCCAGGGAAGCAAAACCGTTGGTCAAGGTGGCGGAGAACCAGATTTGCGTCTGATAACACACAGCCAGCTCTTGCCATTTATTCAGCTCTGCCGTTGTGATGCGACTAAAATCGAGTCCGTCGACAATGATGATTTCCGGATTAAAGCCGGCGTCCTTGAGATAGACCTGCAATTTTTTTTCAACAGCCGGCAGTCCGGCATTGCGATCCTTGAAATGTAAAATCAGACGATAGTGCAGCAGTTCATCAAAAATTAAAGAGGACTCTTCCAATTTGTAGACCGTTGCGACTTCTTCATAAACCTGTTTATACCAGTTGGCAATATGATGGGGATCGTCGGAAAAGGAAATATGCAGAGCTTTTTTCCCGCGCAGCAGGTGGTCGGTGGCAAAATGGACGAGACAGGCGGTTTTACCAACGCCCTTTTTGGAGACGAACACGCCCAAATTGCCGCGTCCCAGGCCGCCGTGGATGGTTTGCTCCAGGATGCGAATGGGACTGCGTTTGATTAGTTCTTCTTTGATCATGAAAGATTCCTCAAATTTACAAAGCCAATATACAAAAAGGGTCTGGTAAAAAGCAAGTTTACTTTTGTTGCTTTAGTTTTTCCTGATAAGCTTTTTTCAGACTTTCGGCAATGGATTCCGGCACTTTGGCATAGCGGGAGAACTCCATGGTGAATTCGGCCTTGCCTTGTGTGGCGGAACGCAGTACGGTTGAATAACCGAACATTTCGCTCAAGGGCACTTCCGCTTCAATGGCGGTAAACACCTTGTCTTCCGTGGCGCTGAGAATCATGCCGCGGCGCTGGTTGATGGTGGCCAGCACCTGACCCTGATACTCGGGCGGGGTTTCCACGCCGACGCGCATAATCGGTTCCAGGATGACGGGTTTGCATTTGTTATAGGCTTCGCGAAAAGCGCCAAATGCCGCCTGTTGAAACGCATTATCGGACGAGTCAACCGGATGATAGTTGCCATCGTTCAAGGTAACGCGTACGCCGACGATGGGAAAGCCGACCAAAGGACCTTTTTGCAGGGCATGAACAAATCCTTTTTCACAGGCCGGAACATATTCAGTAGGAATGACGCCGCCTTTCAGTTCGTCGACAAATTCAAAATCACCCTGATGAAAAGGTTCGATAATGCCGCAGACGCGGCCGTATTGACCGGCGCCGCCGGTTTGCTTTTTATGCGTGTAATCAAAATTGCTTTTCTGGGAAATGCTCTCACGATAGGCGACTTGCGGCGCTCCGGTCTCCAAAGTTACATTGTACTCGCGACGCATGCGCTCGATGTAAATATCCAGGTGCAATTCGCCCATGCCTTTGATGATGGTGTCGTTGGTTTCCGGATCCACAAAGGTCTGAAAGGTCGGATCTTCTTTGACAAAACGGTTGAGCGCTTTGGCCATGTTCTCGCCGGATTTGTTGTCCGCGGTCTTGACCGATAACGAGATCACCGGCGTGGGCACGTACATGGAAGAAAGCGAATAGTTAATGTCCGCGGCGGTAAAGGTGTCTCCGGACGCACAATCAATGCCAAAAAGCGCGACAATGTCGCCCGCCTCTGCTCTGGTGATGTCTTCCATCTCATCGGCATGCATGCGAATGAGTCGGCCGATACGGGTTTTTTTCTGACAGCGGCGATTGTATATTTCATCACCCTTGTTGATGGTTCCCTGATAGATGCGTACATAGGTGAGCTGACCGAAGCGGGTGTCGTCCAGTTTGAACGCCAGCAGAACTGCCGGCAACGTGCGATCTGATTGCAGAATAACCTCTGCGTTGTCGTTGTCCAGATCGAATGCTTTGTTTTCAATTTCTTTCGGTGAGGGGAGGTATTTGATCACCGCATCCAGCAAACATTGCACGCCTTTATTTTTAAAAGCAGACCCGATAAAAACGGGGATGAGTTCCAGACTGAGAACGCCGTTGCGCACCGCCTTGTAAATGAGTTCCTCGGTAACACGATCCTCGAGATAGGCCTCGGCCAGAGCATCGTCATATAAAGAGACACGATCGACCATGAGATCCCGTTTTTCCCGCGCCAGGGACAGCAACGCCTCGGGAATATTCTCTTCGCGCATAGTTTCACCATTGGGTCCGTCAAAGTATATCGCTTTCATGGTAATGAGGTCGATGATGCCTTCGAAATTATTTTCCAGGCCAATGGGCCACTGCATAAGCACGGCATTGTGATTGAGCTTGTCGCGCAACTGCTCGGTTACCCGCTCCGGGTTGGCGCCCATGCGATCGCATTTGTTGATAAAAGCGATGCGCGGCACTTTGTAGCGGCTCATTTGCCGATCGACGGTAATCGTTTGCGATTGCACGCCGCCAACCGAACACAAAACCAGAACCGCACCGTCCAGCACGCGCAGAGATCGTTCCACTTCAATGGTAAAATCCACATGTCCGGGCGTGTCGATGATGTTGATCTCGTGATTATTCCAGGCCACGTTGGTGGAGGCGGATTGGATGGTGATGCCGCGTTCCCGCTCGAGAGCCATAGAGTCCATAGTAGCTCCGTGACCGTCTTTGCCGCGCACCTCATGGATCGCATGAATTTTCTGGGTGTAAAAGAGAATGCGTTCGGTTAAAGTGGTTTTGCCTGAATCGATGTGTGCGCTGATGCCGATATTGCGCATTTTGTTCAAATCGCTAGCCATTTTCATCTCAATTTGGTTAATAACGGATAAAAAGCAAAGAACATAATATACGCAATTTTTTTAAGAAAAGCTATTGAAATTGCATTTTTTGCCAGGCGTTTTCGGTTTTATTCGGCAGGCTTTTCGTATTGTAATTTATATAATTACATTAAAAAAATGCGCTCATGGCGCTGGAAGGCGGTCAAGATATCCGGCCAAAGGGCCTGTTCCATTTCGTAGTGTCGGTCGGAATCGCAACGATAACGACCGGTAAGTAAAATTTTGCCGTTGCGAATCATGACGCTGGTTTGAGCATGGTCGGCTAGTTGCTCAGGATCCTCGATCTCGAGTCGCGTTTTCAAGATTTCCAGTAACATTTTTTGCGCTTTTTGCCAATCGCTCTCTAAACTCAGGGAGAGGACAAGATCGTACCAGAGTTTATAAGAACCTTCGCTATCGTTGATGATAGGTTGCGTCAACACCAGGCTGTTGGGTATCTTGACCACGCGATGGCCGGAAGGTTCTACCAGCAGTTTTTCATCTAATTCAACAAGGGTGATATAGATCATGTTCATGTCTATAACTCTGCCATAATGGTCGCCGATTTTGATATGGTCGCCGGTGCGAAAAAGTTGTCGCCAGGCGATAATGCTCCAGGAAGCGAGGTTGAGTACAACCTCTTGCAATGAGATCAGCAGTGCGGCAAAGACCAACGACAGTACCAGGAGCAGAGACTGAAAGCCTTCCAGCCACAAGCGACCGATGAGCACCAGTCCCAGGGCAAAGGCGACATAACCGACAATCTGTTTGGCGAGACTGCGCGTACGATCATCATGCATGCGTTGAAAAAGCACGCGAATGACAATCGTGCGCAACAGCCAGATCAACAGAATTACAATAAGGGTGCTGATCAGCTTTACCTCGGTTTCTATGATCAAGGTATTGATGGTGTCGAGAATGCCCTTGTTGTGCATGTTTTGTTCCATCATAAGTTATAGGGTCGGGTTTCCAAACGGACGCCTGCCGGGAGTGTTTGCGAAAACAAGACGAGTTTTTTTTGCATGGCAACGGCGGTTGCGGGTTCTAATGTATAAAAACTGACCACGTGTTGGTCGGTGGTAATCTTGCGGCGGCCTAAAAAGAGTTTGCCGACACAGGTCCATTGCGCCGGCAAAACCGGATAATATGCGTCATAGATCATGACCGCCTGCACCTTCTGCCGGTGCGCCAAACTGTCCATCCATAGAAACGCCGGGCGCTGACGTTTCAATTTCAAGACCTCCGGTGAGGCCAGCCCCCATAAATCAAGCACATGGTGTTTATTGTTAAAAGCGACACAGCCCAAATCGTTGACCGCTACCGGCGCTTGAACATACTCCTGGGCGAAACGAGCCATCTGATGTTGCTGTTCATAAATGTTGTTGCATCCTAGCGGCGTGAACAGCCAGTTTTGCAGATAGGGTGCGATTAAAATCAACCACGTCAGAACCGGGAGCCAGAGTTTTTGCGTCTGCAGAAAGGTTTTGTATGAAAACGTCAATAATAAAGATATAAAAGCGATGATATAGATTTCATAACGGTCTGCCCAGCCGAATTGGCCAAAGATCATGTGGCCGCAGACGGTCAAGAAAGCGAACAACGCAAGCGTTCGGTCCGCTGGACGAGAGATCGCCGGGATCAGCATGAATGCCAATCCCAATAAAAGCGCTATCGCCTGTCGTTGTTCGATATTGGTCATTGTATTTATTGCCAGCGAATTGTTGCCGCCGAACGTTTGCACCGATTTTGCGATAATGGAGGCCGGCAACCAGCCCAGTTGTTGAGAGTGCAAAAACAGGGAAAACCCGATAATCGGCAAGATCACGGCCAGGGTCGTCAAGACGGCGCGGCGGTATCTTTTTTTCATCACCAACCAGAGAATGGCGATAAAGGTAATGGTCAGATTTTCATAGCGCACCAAAGGTCCCAAGACTGCGCCGATATAAAAACCGCAACCTTCAGATAGCCGGCTTTGTCCTTTGATCAAGCCAATGACTGTGAGCAGCACCAGGAGCGTTTGCAGCAGGTGTTCCATGCCGGAAAAGATCAATCCCATCATATTGAATGTAGGAATGATCAAGATCGTCAACGCTAGGGCCAGCCAGGGTCTGGGACTGGCGCCAAAAAGTTGAAAAAAAAATCGCCAGCAGAAGAGCAGAATGAAAAGGCCGCAGAGAATATTGATGATGAGCGGCGTAAAAATAAACCACGATGCTTGTGAAAACGGCGCCAGCAGCAATGGCCAGAGGATGCTGGAACTGGGTGCAGAAGCTTCGCTGATATTGATGCCGTAATGTCCCTGATAAATGCGTTGACTGAGGGCCAGATGAATATAGGCGTCATCTAGAGAATAGCTAAAGTGGCCGTCGTTTAAAGTGAGAACGGCAATTCCTTCGGCCAGCAAAAGGATTAGGAAAAACAGAATTGGCCAAAAAAAATTACGCAATCCAGGCCTCAATGGGTTGAGTTAGATCATAAAATCAGGATTTGGTTTATTAAGAAACTTGAGGTTGTCCAAAAAGTAGATCTATAGCATCTAGTTCCGGCTGGAACTACATGCTCTAAAAAAAAGAATATGCCTGTTTGAAAAATTAAGAATGCAAAAATTTTTTTTAGACTACCTCAGGGTCAAGATCGCTTTTATCTTGTTATTTTAAGAGTTGTCGAGGTGTTGATCGGCAAAGGAATAGCGCCATAGGGCGTTGTCAAGTCAGCCGTACCGCGCAAAGCGGCCTGGATGTTTTGTCCGCTTAAAGCCGAATAGACCGAGCTGATGGCGCCGGCCAAATTGAGTGAAATAGGGATTTCCACGTCGCCATTGCCTTTGGCCGGAATATCTGCAAGTTTTTGCGTCAACCCGGAAGCAAATTGCTTGCCGGCCAGGTCCAGCGCGTAGTCCAGTTTCCCTATGTTGAAAGAAAAGCTGTTGGGATTCTTGACGCCGAGTTTGAGTTTGAGATCCACGCCGGTCAAGGAGAGTTTGTTCACTTGCAGATTTTTCAACGACAGCTGCGGCAGGCGTGCGTTGGGCAAATGACCAGATTTGCTGAACGGAATTTTAAATGCGGACAAGATTCCGGAGGGCAGCACCGAGCCGGAAAATTGATATGAGAGCGTGTCTTTGTTTTTATTTTCCGTGACCAGCTGGTAGATATCCGCGAATTTTAGCGTCAACGGGAAATGCAGGGAGCTTTCACCCTGGGCGGTGAGGGCGATGGGTTTGGTCTCTTGTCCGGATATCAGTTGTTTGCCTTCGATGGCAAACAGATAATCAAAGCCGTTCAGATTCAGACCAAAGCCGTTGGGATTTTTTACTTTGATGACAAAATCCAGGGATAGTTTTTCGAAATCAATGCCGCTGATGTTGACATCGTCGACGCGCATGGTTGGCGCTTGCACCAACTGCTGCAGTTCAGCGCAGGCGAACAGGGTCAATGCGACGATTAACAAGAATGGGGAAAATCTCTTCATTTTTTTCTCCTTTTCCGATTAATATCCGTCTGAGGAAGCGGATATTTCAGTGACGATGGCAATGGAGGCGCTGACGCCCAGACGATTAGCGCCGGCCTGAATCATGGCCAGAGCGGTTTTTTGATCGCGAATGCCGCCGGAGGCTTTAACCCCCATGTCGGCACCGACCACGCGGCGCATCAGTGTCACGTCTTCCGTTTTTGCGCCACTGCTGCCAAAGCCGGTTGAGGTTTTGACAAAATGCGCACCCGCCTCCCTGGCCAAAACACAGGCAGCAATTTTCTGTTCATCGTCCAGCAGACAGGTTTCCAGGATGACTTTGACGAGGGCGGGGTGCGCAGCCTCGACAACGCGACCGATGTCGTCGCGCACGGCCGGCAGATCGCCGGACTTTAAACGACCAATGTTCAGCACCATATCGACTTCCAGGGCGCCGTCTTCTACCGCGCGTTTCGCTTCTGCAACTTTTAAACAGGAGCAGTTTGCACCCAGAGGAAAACCGATGACGGAACACACGTTGACCGCCGAACCGGCCAACTGTTCTTTGCAGGTCTTTACCCAACAGGGATTGACGCATACGGAGAAGAAATGGTACTGTTGCGCCTCCTGACACAGTTTGATGATCTGTTCTCTCGTTGCATCCGCCTTGAGCAGAGTATGATCGATGCAGGAGGCGAGGTCTAATGCGGTGGAGGATTTTTCCATTTGGCTACTCACTTGTTGATAAACAGCCTCGATAATTTTTTCCAGATGCTTGCTCATATCCAGGCTTATTCGGTCTTGTTGATTTGCTGTTTGAGTCTGTCCACGAGTTGCTGTGCTTGTGCCGGTGTCGGCGCTTCAGCAATCACGCGGATAATAGGTTCGGTGTTGGAGGCGCGCACATGCACCCAGGATTTTTCATAGACGAATTTCAGGCCATCGATGCGGTCCATGGGTTCATTGAGATTCATCTCTGCCAGCTGTTGCACGCGTGCTTTGGCATCTGCGCCAAAGGGCAGGCTGATTTTATCCTTGATCATGACATACTGCGGCAAGTCGGCGTGCAGCGCGGAAAGCGGGCCGTTGAATTCTGCCAGGAGCTGCAAAATCAGGCTGATGCCAACCATGGCATCTCGCCCCAAATGCAGCGGCGGATACATGACGCCGCCGTTGCCTTCCCCGGCCATAGCAGCCCTAATTTCAGCCGCTTTCATAGCCACATGAATCTCACCCACCGGCGTGCGATGCACGCGACAGCCGAATTGCTGCGCAACATCGTCCAGGGCCCGGGTTGTGGACGCGTTGGTTACGACATCGCCGGGCGTCTTGCCCAGTACAAACCGCGTCGCCAATGTCAAAGTCGCCTCTTCGCCCAACGGCCGCCCTAGCTCCGAGATCAAGGCCAGGCGGTCCACATCCGGATCTACGGCAATGCCCAGATCCGCGTGGTGTAATTTTACGGCGTTGCCAAGTTCCGATAAATTTTCCGGCACAGGTTCCGGACTGCGCGGGAACAGTCCGTTCGGTTCCTGATAGAGAAAAACGGCTTCGCAGCCCAACCGTTGCAACAGCAGCGGCAGGATGACGCCGCCGGCGCCGTGACAGCAGTCAACCACAACTTTGAAATGCTTGGCGCGAATTTTTTCAACATCCAGTATCGGCAATTTTTCTATCGCGGCGATATGTTCGCTTGCGGCGTGAGGGAAAGAAATAATTTTACCCATTTTATTCCAGCCGGCAAAAGCAAAATCCTCTTCTTGCACGCGCTGCAGAATGCGATGGCCCTCATGCGGCGACAGAAACAATCCCTGCGGAGAGAGCAGTTTTAGCGCATTCCATTCCCGGGGATTGTGACTGGCGGTGATGATGATGCCGCCGTTGAATTCGGATTTTTCCGTTACCAGTTGCGTGGAGGGCGTGGATGCGATATCAATATCGATCACATCGCAGCCCACAGACAACAGCCCGGCCCAGACGGCAAATTTCACCATCTCGCCGGTTGCGCGTGAATCGCGGCCGACGACGATGGGGCCGGGTCCGAATTCACTGCCGTAAGCTTGACTGAATTTCACGGCTACATCGGGCGTGAGGCCGTCGCCAACAATGCCGCGAACGCCGGAGACGGAAATCATGAGATTTTTCAAAGAAGACATGCCGTCGCTTTCGAGTTAACGATTGTTGATCTGTTTTCTTCTGTGCAATGCTTGCAAACGCATGTGATCTTTGGCATTGTCGTTGACATCGATGGTTACCTGGTCAATCATATGATCGGTGCCGCCGGCGTGACGCACCACTTTGTAGATCGGTTCCCAGACGCGCCCAATGCGATACCGTTCCGCACATTTGTTGACCAGCTCGTAATCTTCGCCATAGTTGCGCGAATAGGGCGCGTCGTTCATACCGAACCAGCCCAGCTCTTTCAGAACCTTGAGTTTGATGGAGCGGGGCGCGCCGGCGCCGCCGATGCGTAAAAGATTGTTGCGGCCGTTTTCTTCGGTCCATTCGTCATGCGTGACTACAAAAGGTTTGCCGTTCACCAGCACGGCATTCATGGAGCCGTCAGCCTTTTTTTCAAAAACCTGATACGAACCGATCACCATGCCGATGCGCGGGTCCTCGTCATACACAGCGAGAATTTTTTCCACCGCGTTCGGGAACAGCAGATCGTCGGAATCCAGTTGAATATAGTATTTGGCTTTTGAGGTTTGCAGGGCGCTGTTGAAACACAAGCCCAGAACGTTCATGTCATGAACGATCAGGCGCACCGGAGGCTTGTTGCCGTCATATTTATCGCCGTAAGGCAGATAGCGTTTGACCTCGGCAACTGTGGGATCCTGTTCGCCGCCGTTGCACACGACCACGCATTCCATGTTCGTTACGGTCTGCGCCTGCACCGAATCAATGGCCGGGCCGATGAATTCGGGACGATTAAAAACCGGTATGACCACGCTGGCGATGCAGGTCTTGAATTCCGCCTCTTCTTCCGCGGAGTGGGACACGGTATGATAGTTTTGTCCGGGGGCGAGATAGGCGCCGATGCGTTTGAGATGCTCGGTGACGATGGCTTCCAGTTCCAGTTGTACTTCCTTTCCGGCTTTGAGATAAGCGAAAACATCGAGCCCTTTTTCTGCGGCATAGGCCAAATAGGGAACGCCGTTAAAGCGGTTGGAGATATGGATCAGGTTGCCTCTTTCGAACGCTTTCAGACGCAAATCGTAAAGGGGATTAAAGGCATACCGTTCATCGCAATAACCGATTTCGTGTAAGAAAGTTTTACGGAACAGCAGACAATAGCCCATATCCCAGGAATCGGTAAGACGTCCGGCGTGCCACTCCAACAGCTTGCGCGATTTGCGCTCGCCTGTATCGATCAGATCGTAATCCGTATATAGTAAAGGACAATCGGGTTGGCGTTCCATGGCCAGCGTATAAAAAGCGACGGCGGATTTCTTGAATTCAAGAGCGTTTGCTTCGTTGTTGCACAGCAGAATGAATTCGCCTTCAGCCAGGCGCAAAGCAGCGTTGAGTGCAATGGCGCGATTGTTTTGGATGGTAGAGATGTAGCGAAAATGATATTGTTCACAGAGGTTTGCCATATCCGCATTTTGCCCGTAACAAATGACCTGAAACCGGGCATCGTTCTGTTCGTGCAGGGATTGGAAAAGTTTTACCATCATTTCTTTGGCATACACGGGTTTTTCCGGTGCAGAGATGATCACCGAAACTTTTGGCTTCATAACGGTTCTCCTTTGGCTGATATTTTCAATTTTTAATTTACTGATTTGCACAATGACCTCCAACTAAAAAAGAACAGCCACAAAAGTGATGCTCCGGGGCAGCAGATTTGGGGCTTTTATGTCACAAAATCCGGACAGGGTTTAATCTGTATGAGCCCCGGTGTTTGCGAGTTGGTCTTGAATATTAAAAATTAGTATTTTATATTCATAGGTCCTGCAGGAGGCTGGCGAAAAGTCCAATGCGCTTTGGCATAATATTTGATGGATTTAGAATCCTGTTAGTGTATTACGAGTTGTTTTTCGAGCAAAAGGCAGAACAACCCCGGGGTCACGTTTTTTGTGATCCCGGGTTTCTTAACATTGATTATACGTCGAGAGACACCCGGAGTGGCCGCAAAAAACGCGGCCACATCCGGGGTCTGGAATTTTGCGACTGTCTCTCAAGGTGTCCGACAGTTGCTTCCGGTTCATCCGGGCTGGGAAAAGCAAAGACCAATGAATCACAAAAATCAGAACATGGGAAACGAGCATATGAACACGAGCAAGACCAAATATCAATTCGACCCAATCCAGTGGCTGCCGATCATCGCTATTGCGGCATTGGGTTTTTTGCTTTACTCCCAATCGATTCATTTTGATTACACTTATCTGGATGATAATGAAATCATTTTGAATAATCTGCCGATTCTGCAAAACCTGAACAATTTTTTCTACGCGTTCAAAGAGGATGTGTTTTTTTCCTATAATGACGCCTATTATCGACCCATGTTGACGGCTTCGTTTATCCTGGATGCTGCCTGGGGAGGCGGAGGATTGTGGGCTTTTCATATTACCAATATCGCCATTCACGTCGCATGCGCCATGTTGGTTTTTTATCTTTTTCTGAACCTGGGTCATACCCGGACCGTGGCGACTGTATTCGCTCTGTTGTTTACCGTGCATCCGGTGCTCAGTCAGGCGGTGGCGTGGACGCCTGGTCGAAACGATTCATTGGTCACCCTGTTTGTGTTGACGGCCTTTCTGCTGTTCATTCGTCATATGCGGGAAAAGAAATGGTCGTTGTTGATCGGTCATTGGCTGGCTTTTTGCGCCGCTCTGTTCACCAAGGAGACCGGTTTGTTAACCCTGGTGCTTTGCCTGTTTTATGGATTTCTGTTGACGCCGAAACGGCCGGATGCGCGTTTCTGGCTGCGTTGGCTTCCCGGGTGCGCCTTAGCCATCGTTATTTACTATCTCATGCGCACGACGGCGCTGCAACATCCGGTGCTTTATACGTTCAGTGCGGCGGCAACTTCGCTGTGGCAGAACGCACCGGCACTCTTACAGTATCTCGGCAAGATGTTTTTCCCGTTTAATCTGTCTGTGTATCCGACCATGGTCGACACGGTATTCTATTATGGCTTCCTGGCCTTGTTGCTATTTCTGACTATGTCGTTTCTCGCCAGGAAGCGGCGCTGGACCTATTGGTGTTTTGGCGCGCTGTGGTTTGTGATGTTTTTATTGCCGTCGTTCATTCAGCCGGATCCGAGCATAACGCCCATTTTTATGGAGCATCGTTTGCATTTTCCTATTATTGGTCTGTTTTTGGCATTGGCTGAATTTGATTTCATTAAAGAGATGAAATTCTCTTTGCGCAGACCGGTTGTGACTGTTCTGTTGCTGTTAAGTGTTTGCATGGGTTTGACGCTCTACTTTAGCCGCAATTTCAGCGACCGGATGAAGTTCTGGCAGGGCGCTTCTCAGACATCGGTGCATTCGCCGTTGGCGCAACGAAACATGGGCGCCATGTATTATCTGAACGGACAAAAAGATCAGGCGGTCTTGTATTTTAACAAATCTCTCAAGTTGAATCCCTATGAACCCATGGCCAATATGAATTTGGGTCTCATTGCCATGGAACAAAAACAGTTCAGCCGCGCCGAATCTTTGTACGTGCGTGAAATTTCCATCAACCCCAATTTTGATCTGAGCTACCTGAATCTGGGACTGCTCTATCATGAAACCGGCCACTGGCAACTGGCCATCAACGCGTTTAAAAAATCGATCAGTTTGAATCAAAACAGCTTGAACTCTTATCTCGGTCTGGCCGTGGTGTATTATGAACACAACCACCTGGATTCAGCTAGAATGTGTTTGCGGCTGGCCAGGCAACGGGGATTTACCATACCGGATAATCTGCTGCAGGCCATTGGTCTGCCGTAGCGGGTATCGCGGCAGATAGTTTCATCTTCCATTAAAATTCGCCGGGTACTACTTGATCAGGTCTTGCTCTCGTCGTTTTTATACCCGGAAATAAATTCACTTGAAACTTTCATTTAACTTTAATATTATTGTTTAAATAAAAGTGGTCTTGCCGTGGTGACTTGAGGAGTGCCAAGCAATGAAGAGCACAGCATTTTTATCCGTGTGATAGAAATTCTGTGTTTTTTTATGCTTGTACAGTTTCTGTATAATCTTCAAAATGCAGAATTATTTGCTTTGGGTAGAAAATTCGATTTAGAGTTCTGAACAGACTTTGAGAAAAACTGATAAGGACGTCAGATATGAATACTCTGAGTTTACTCATCGGAATTTCTAGTAGTTTAATAGCAACATTTTTATTTCTCTTACTCAATAAGATCTTCAGAACAATAGTTATTCCTTGGTATCAGGATATTAACTACCAGGGAGCACGTGTTGATGGCCACTGGGAGTATGAACGCAGTTTTGAAAATTCAACATTCATCTTCACCTTCGACCTTGAACAGAAAGCGTCAATGATTTCTGGTCGACATACACATATTAAAAAAGATAACAATCAAAAGGACTCAATTTTAAACTACAAGGTAAACGGTTTTGTTCGAGATGGTTATGTGGCAGTCCACATTTTGCCTTTAGCGAAAGATGCCATGGATTATCAATCTGGTATGTTTAGACTATATCATAAAGATGATCATTTAATTATGGAAGGTATAGTCGTATTCACAGATACATCTCATGGTAAACTAGGCAAACTCGAAAATATAATTTTTGAAAAAATTAAGTCCTGACAATGCTAATTTAGTCGACGCAAAAAACCACGCTGCTGATTTGCGACTTTTGCTGTGCCGGGTTTTCAGGTCCAGCGAATCGGGTGATTCTGGAGCCATGTACTAATTGACACATGTTGGCATGGCCTCGCGAACAAGCGATTTAAACAGGCAATTTTTCTTGAAGGGGAAGAAAAGCACTTCCCCTTCAGTAAAAATGCCACTGAATCGCTCGATTGGCGGTGATTGATGCAGGAGATGGCGATGAACTATCATGCGATAACAGACCGAGCCGCTCTAATAACAGGGGCCCATTACTGGTACAACTGCTCGCTGGATTATCTGCTTTCGGTGCTGGTAATCCCCTACGTAAATGGACAGGTTGTGTTAGGAAATCGGGGTAAAAAGGGCGCCGTTGTCAATCTTGCAGCGACCGCATACCTGCAAATTTACCGGACAGATCGTGAGATATCCCCAAAATGGTTAAAGGCGTTACGGCTGTTCGGACTAGCGTGTCTCTTGATCCGCATGATCGGTCGTGAATGCACCAAAGAGGTTCTTGATACAGCGAGAGTGCGCAATGCTGGGAAGCCTGCCCAGTCGTTACTGCAGGCAGCCTTCTCCAAGTCAAAGCGGCAGGTATTCGTGGTAATGAAGTTCGGAGATAAAACGCTCAACTCTGCATATGAAGGCGTCATTCGCCCGATCGCGGAGGAATACGGCTTCAAATCTTTGCGGATTGACGAAGTACAGGACAGCGGACGTATCACTGATCAGATTTTGGAGGAAATAGCGACAAGCGAGGTCGTTTACTGTGATTTGTCTGGCGAGCGTCCTAACTGCTACTACGAAGCCGGTTTTGCTCATGCTATTGGGAAAGAGTGCGTCTTCGCAATCCACAAAGGTCACCAGGTCCATTTTGACCTCGCCGCGTACCGATTCATTGAGTGGGAGACTGAGATGGAACTGCGGAGGAAGTTGCGATCTAGATTCGCCGCTATTGCTAACCGCCACTAATGATCCGCGTGATCTTGATCGCCCAGCAGACCTCTGTTGGGCGCAAGTTTGCGCGGGATATTCATCCCGCAATCTATGAGCGCAGGCGGCAGCAGCTAATCATTGCCGGATCTACGGGGACGAATGTCCCAATCCCGCTTGCGAGGTTGGCCAAAAAGTTTAATTTTCTCAATCTTGATTTGGCAAGCGGCCTTGTAGAAAAATTCGTAACTGACGTAAAAACAGTTCGCTGATAGATTCCTCACCCGCTAAAGCGGGTTCGGAATGACACGCTTCCGTTACTTTTTGGACACCTCGATCAGGGGCTCGTTGACCGGCAAGGCGTTGGACAAATAGAAGGATTATTTTATGATTAAGAAAATTGTAAAAAAATCACAGCTATCAGTACACAATGAAATACAAGAAAATTTGATATTTTGGGAATCAAAATCAAGATCCGAAAGGATAGAAGCCGTTGAACATTTGAGAAGGCAATATCATGGAAATTCAAACAGACTTCAAAGAGTTGTTCGAGTTCTTCAACGCACATGAAGTTCAATATCTGATTGTTGGATCTTATGCATTAGCATTTCATGGTGCTCCAAGATACACAGGGGACATTGATGTTTATGTTAAACCGGACCAAGAAAATGCAAACAAAATAATCAAAGCTCTCACAGGCTTTGGGTTTGGTTCAATTGGGCTTGATTTATCAGATTTTGAAAGGGAGGATAGGGTCGTTCAGCTCGGGGTATCGCCAGTGCGCATCGATATTATTACATCAATCAGCGGGGTTGATTGGAATGCAGCTCTTAATGGGAGTGTAGATGGATATTATGGAGATGTTCCTGTAAAGTATATCGGACGTTCGGAATTTATTCAAAACAAGCAAGCGTCCGGAAGGAAAAAGGATTTAGCAGATTTGGAGGCGCTTGGCGCCGAATAACTCTATCGATATGTCCAAGCAATGCGTTCCAGCAGGCCGTTTTTCTTGAATCGCCCGATTATGTTTAACTGTAAATTATAGGAATAAAAAAATGAATAAAATGATCAGGCTTATTGTTTTTTTGAGTGTTCTAATTCCATTAGTATCATGTGCTCGAATATGCAAAATTATTTGCTATCGTATAAAATAATGTGTATATTATGAGGTAATTATACACATTAACGGAGGACAATATGAGAACTAATATCGTAATTGATGACACGCTAATGAGCAAAGCCCTCAAGCTCTCCGGGTATAAAACTAAAAAAGAAGCGGTCGAAGAAGGACTAAAATTACTGATTGCTCTAAAAAATCAAGCAAGGATTCGCAAGTACCGTGGAGGACTTGCTTGGGTGGGCGATCTTGACAAGATGAGAGCGGACAAATGATTGTTGCCGATACGTCTGTATGGATTGATTATGTTAGAGGAGTTGACGCTCCTCATACAAACTTACTAGACTATGAATTAGATCGTAATCGTATAATTACAGGAGATGTAATAATCACCGAATTCCTGCAAGGCTTTCGTCGTGAGAAAGATTTTCAAGCGGCAAAGGAGATCATGGAAAGTTTGGAGTATTATGACTTTGTAGGCATAAAAAGTGCTTTACAATCAGCGCAGAATTTTCGAATACTAAAGAGAAGCGGAATAACAACACGTAAAACGATTGATGTAATCATTGCGACCTTCTGCATTGAAAACGGTTTTGAGCTGCTGCACAACGACCGCGATTTTGATCCGATGGAAGAATTACTAGGACTCAAAGTAAGAAGATAATAAGTATGCCCAATAACTTGTTGGGCAATGTAATCTATTCGGAAATTTCTCAATTATATATTTTACCGGAACAGCCATGAAAGACCCAGACAATGACAAATTCATAGAATGTGCTGTCTCGAATGAGGTAAGATATATTGTAAGTGGCGACAAACATTTACTCAAATTTTCTGGTTATCCTGGACTTGGTGAATAAACCACAATAATCCTGTCGAGATCTCCTTGAATAAAAAGCTAAACCAAAGACGCGATGGGAAAAATTATCTCTTGTTCTTTTCACTTATTCCTAGATTGAACGATATCTGCTCGGAAAACATCCTTGCGAAGGTTTTATAAAAGCTGGATATTTAGCAACAGTGCTTTTATATACTGAATTATTTTCCCTCGCTCTGAAAAATTTCCCCGCTCAAATATTTACCCCACACCGTTTCAAACCAGGATTTCTCATCAGGCAAGGGCCGGCGTGGTTGCCACTGCGAATGAAAACGACCGTCCGGGCCCAATTGCGTTTCCAGCACCCATTGCCGCAGGTCAACAACCTCCAGACGATAACACCAGGTGGAGCCCAAAGATTCCAGCACCGGCTCGCCTTGCGCATCCATAACCATATACGAACCCCGGCTGCCGCCGCCCCGTTCCAGATAAGCGCGAATGGCTGCCAAATAGGCGGCATGCGCCAAAACAAGATGACGGTTTTGCATGGCAAAAGGAATGTCCTGCCGCTTGGCAACTCGTTGCTCGCTCGCCCGTTGACATTGATCATAGGCCTGCGTCAGAGCACTGTCGATTTGTTTGGGATCACGAATGTGCGCGCCAAATTGCGTCATGCGGGATTGGAATTCAATGCGAAAGGCAAGAGAGGTGTCGATTTTCCCCACAAGCTTTTGCATAAACGCGAACAGTTCCCGGCCTTTTTCACTCGCAACGGTATTAAAATCAATTTTCGTCTGTTGTACCGGGCTGTGTGCAATTTTTTGTGCGGCGCGCAGCGAACCCACCTGACCGGAATTCAACGCAGAACCACCCGGACGATATACGCCATGGCTGCCGTTAACTTCGCCTATGGCATAGAGTCCGCGAATGCTGGACTGCCACCACAGGTCGCCGGCCAAACCGCCGTTGTTATGCTGGCTGCAGACGGCAACCTCCAGCGGTTCTATTGCCAGGTCAATGCCGTTTTTGCGATAGAGTTCAATGGCCAACGGATTCATTTTTTGCAAGCGTTCAAAGGGCGTGCCGAACAGAGCTTGCGAATTTTTTAAATAGGTATACGCTTCCGGTTCCAGGCTGTCAAAAGAAAAACCGCCGATGCGTTGATCGCCGGCCGGATTCGCGCGAAAATCCATATACACGCGCCGGTTTTTGACAACGGTTTCTATATACACCAAAACATCCACAAGAGAGGAGCCATAGTTGGGAATCTTACGCGGATCGAATGGCCATTGATATCCTTTTAAAAACACATCGGTGGCCAATTTCCCCATGTCGGGAAAATAGGGATTGAGAAATTCCTGTTCGTCGCTGCCGTCACCTGCGGTGCTGATATAGCGCGGGATCACCTGCTGATACGTGCCGGAGACATTCCAACGAAATTTTATCGAAGCCAGGCCGTACTGGGATTCCGTCAAATTGGCTGCAATGGCGCCGCATTCCAGCGCCAGGCCAATGGCGCCGGTGTGACATTCCGGATAGACCGATGTTTTATACAATCCGCCCGGTCCGCCCACGCCGAACACCACGTTCTGCGCCTGAAAGAAGCACATGCCAAAAGTCTCTTCGTGCAATTTAGTTTTGTCCAACGCAACCAGGCCCACAGCGCGTCCGTCCCGTACTAGCAGTGCGATGACGTCATGTTCATCGAATATGGGAATGTTCTTCGCTTTCACTTCTGTCAGCAAACACTGCACCATTTGATGAGAGGTCCAGGGTCCGGCAGAAGTGGCCCGTTGGCGCGGATCATGATCGGTTTTATAACCAACATAGCCGCCCAGGCGATCATGAGGAAATTTCACACCAATGTGCGCCAGGTGAAAAAATTCCTGACTGGACATGGTGGCCTCGATGAGCGCCAGGTCGCCGTGCATGGCGCCGCCGTCAAACAACGACTTGGCCATTTCATAAGGAGAATCCGGCTCTTTGCCGGACAAAGAGAGTTTATAATAGGTCTGTTTGTCCGAGCCGGTGTTGTTCGAGGTGCCGCCGCCGATTTTTTCAGTGAGGATAACGATATCCTTATGGCCGTAATCATAAAGATGATCCGCGCAATTGAGCGAGGCAGCGCCAGTGCCGACGATGATGGTGTCGACTTTGTAAAGCGGAAAATGTTTTGCATCAACAACTAATTCTTCTTGAATCATGGCTTGCTCCCAGCTTATAAACGATGCAGATGAAAGCCGCCGTCGACGTTTATTACTTCGCCGGTGCTGTAGCCGAGATACCCTTTGGCAATGGCGAGTACGGCCTTGCCGATGTCCTGCGGCAAGCCCCACCGTTTAATGGGCAACAAGCCATTGTTGATCAGAGTATCATACTTTTCTTTTACCACGCTGGTCATGTCTGTGGCAATGATGCCGGGACGGATTTCATACACGCCGATATTGTATTCTGCCAGACGGTCGGCATACAGTTTGGTCATCATGCTGACGCCGGCTTTGGATAAACAGTATTCACCGCGCGAAGGCGACGAGGTGTAAGCCGAATTGGAAGAGATGTTGACGATGCGATAGTCCCTGTCCGGATATTGTTTTTTCTGTTCGATCATCCAGTTGGCCACCAATTGGGTTAAAAAATAGGGCCCTTTGAGATTGATGGTCATGACGCGATCCCAGCTTTCTTCTGTCGCTTGTAAAAGATCCATGCGCACCTTGGGCGCCACACCGGCGTTGTTGACCAGTAAATCGAGACGACCGAAACGCTCTTTGATTTTTTGCAGCAATTTTTTTCGTTCATCGGCAGAGGAAATGTCCGCCTGAACATAAAGGGCTTCAGCCCCCAGGTTGGTTAAATGAAGAATTGTTTTATCCGCTTCGGGTGGAATATCGTCGACGACAATATTTAAGCCGTTTTGTGCCAATTGTTCGGCAATGCCCAGACCGATGCCGCGGGCGCTGCCGGTTACCAATGCTACAGGTTTGTTCATGTTGCGTACCTCACATTTTGTCTGTTGATAAATTTAAATATAGCGTTTGAAGAAATCGTATTCAAGTCTTTTTATCGGTTGATTTTAGGCAAAAATTTACTATCTTTAACTGCTGTATGCAGGTGGGGGCAAAAAGACCTGGCGCCAAAAACCTCTGTTAGAAAAGAGCATAAAATGATACAGACTCAGTGGCCGGAAGATTTACAGGCTTTTGTCGGTCAACTAAAAATTAAATTAGGTGGCGTGTTCTCCCCCAAACGGGAAATTTTCATTGCCCGGGCGCCGGCGCGGCTGGATGTCATGGCTGGTTTATCCGATTATGCCGGCGCGGTCATTTTATCTGCGCCGCTGCGCGAGGCCGCTTTGGTAGCGGTGCAGAAGCGTCTGGATCGCAGGTTTGTCATTCGCAACCTCAATATGAATAAAGAACGGGTAATGAATTTTGAATACCGTCTCGACGAACTTTACGAGGGCGGACGGGTTAAACCATATGCCGTGCTGCAACAGCAGTTTAACCAGGATGCGAAAAATCGCTGGCTGGCGCACCTGATCGGCGCAGTTCCGGTCTTGCTGCACGAGGGTTTTGTTCAACAATGGAGCACGGGCGCCAATATTGCCGTCAGCAGCTCGATTCCGTCCAATTCAGCAGTAGCTTCCTCCGCAGCGTTGCAGGTGGCCGGTATGTTGGCATTGAAAAGTGCGTTCGGCTTGGAAATGGATGGTTTTCAGGTTGCGCTTTTTTGTCAAATGGTGGAGAACCATATCGTCGGCAAGCCGACCGGCATTACCAGTCATCTGGCGACGACATTAGGACAAAAAAACAACACCATGGTGTTGCGTTGCCAGCCGCACGAGTTGTTAAAGATGTTGTCGTTGCCGCGAGGTTTACAGTGGATCGGCATTCATTGCGGCATGGCGCAAAATCAGAAGGACAGCCGGTATCGCGATTTGCGCATCGCTTCGTTTATGGGTCGCAAGATTATTCAGTGCCATACACAGCCGAATGAAGAAACGACGGATTTGAATTATCTGTGCAACGTAGATCCGGGCGAGTGGGAAAAGCGATATCGCAAGGCAGTGCTGGCGAAAATCACCGGCGAAGAATTTATTAAACGGTATCAGACCCACGATGACCCGGCCACTGTTATCAGTCCGGAAAGACGATACCAACCGCGCTCCGCCACTGAACACCATTTGTCGGAAAACCGGCGCAGTGAAAAAATGCTGGAATTACTGGACA
>CAYLWO010000002.1:221949-248362 GCA_964387285.1 uncultured Cytophagia bacterium
GAACACCATTTGTCGGAAAACCGGCGCAGTGAAAAAATGCTGGAATTACTGGACAGTGGTCAAAAAGCAAATCACCAGAATATGCTTGATGCCGGACAGCTGATGTACGAATCGCATCAGAGCTACGGTGAGCTCGCCGGACTGGGATGCAAAGAAACGGATTTGCTGGTGGAAATGATAAAAACGCAGGGACCGGATCGAGGATTGTACGGGGCCAAGGCCAGCGGTTGGGGCAGCGGCGGTACGGTGGTGGTGTTGGCCGCCCGGGGAAGCGAAGATACGGTGCAGAATGTTGTCAGTCAATATCGCGATCAATCCGGGTACGAACCGTATCTGTTTGCCGGTTCGTCCTGTGGCGCGTTGGAAATGGGCGTCGTGCGCGTGGCGTTTGAATAAATGAACAGACGGATTCGCAAAGTGGTTATCACCGCAGCAGGCCGGGGCACGCGACACTATCCGGCAACGAATGCGGTGCAAAAGGAGATGTTTCCTTTGGTGGACCGCAACGGCGTGACCAAGCCGACCATTCAATTGGTGGTTGAAGAAGCGCTGGCCTGCGGCATTGAGGAAATGTGCATCATCACGCAACCCGGAGGAGAAACTGCGTTTCGCGCCCATTTTCAGGGTCTACCGGAGCAGAGCAGTTTATTGGAAAAACCGGCTGCGGCGGCAGTCTCCTGCGCATTGGCAGAGATGGGTGCGCGGATTACCTACGTTGCCCAACCGAGCAGCGAAGGATTTGGCCATGCCGTCTTTTGCAGTCGAGAATGGGTGGCGGGAGAACCTTTCTTGCTGCTTTTGGGTGATCATGTTTATTTATCAGCGCAACCCGGCGCCTGCGGACGACAAATGCTGGACAGCTATGAACGGTTCGGGCAAGCGGTCTTTGGCGTGCAACAGACAAAAGCCGAGCGCTTGCCGTTGTTCGGTGCGGTGCAAGGCGGCGCGTTGCTCGAAAAAAATCCGGCCATTTGGCAGGTAACTTCGGTATATGAAAAACCGGATCCAGAGTATGCCAGGCGACATTTACAAACAGACACACTAGGCCCGGACCGGTTTCTCACTTTTTTCGGCATGTATATATTTCCGCCGGAAATATTTACTGTTCTGCAGGAGCATATTGAGCAAAATCTGCGTGAACGGGGAGAGATTCAACTGACCGGCGCACAGGCAGAACTGACCCGGCGTCATGGCGCGGTTGCCGTGCAAGTGGACGGACTGCGGCTGGATATGGGAACGCCATTGGGCTATTTGGAAACGCAGCTGCTGCTGGCCAAACACGGCGTCCTGGCTGATGATTTTTTAAAACTGTTTGTTTCATAACCGAGATGCAAATCAACAAATGAGAATCAAAATTCGCTACATAGATGGCCGACGGCTGAAGAGATCGATCATTGCTTCTGCCCACCGCATTATGGAAATGCAGGAAGAGTTGAACAGGATCAACGTCTTTCCGGTCGCAGATGGCGATACCGGCGTCAACATGGCTGCAACGATGGAATCCATTGTTGCGGGCGCAACGCATTGTCCGGAGACCAGCTTATCCGGCGTTTGTCGCTGTATCGCCGACAGTGCTTTAGAAGGCGCCCGGGGCAATTCCGGCGCCATTTTGGCGCAATTTTTTCAAGGACTATCCGAAGCCTGTGCCGACCAGGCGCGGCTTTCCGTTGAGGCCTTTGCCGCGGCCATCAAAGTCGCGGTCGAACGGGCACGCGCTGCGTTGGCCCACCCTCGCGAAGGGACCATTCTGACGGTCATGCAGGATTGGGCGGAGCATGTGGCCAGTCGAGCCGAGGAGGAAACGGATTATGTCGCCCTGTTGCGAGATGCGTTGCAACGGGCAAAAATCTCTTTGGCGGAAACGCCGCAAAAATTAAAGGTTTTAAAAAAAGCAGGCGTGGTGGATGCCGGCGCCCAGGGATTTGTCCATCTTTTAGAAGGATTGAGCGACTTTATCGATTCCGGAAAAGTGGCTGCATTAAAAGCCCGCGTCCACATTGCCGAACGCATTAAGAATTTTCATTTCCTTAAAGTTAAAGAGGAGGTCATCCGCTTTCGCTATTGTACCGAATGCCTGTTGGAAGGCGAGGATTTACAACGCGAGGCTGTGCAACAAAAGCTGGAAGACCTGGGCGATTCTCTCATTATCGTCGGCAGTAACCATAAAATCCGCATCCATATTCATACCAATGAACCGCAGACCGTTTTTAACCGAGCCGGCCGTTTTGGCGCGGTGTTGCAGACAAAAATTGAAGACATGCAGGAGCAGAATAAAGCGGCCTTGCATGCCGGGCCTGTTGATGGCATTGCTTTGGTAACGGACTCTACCTGCGATCTGCCTGCGGAGGTTTTGGAGCAGTACCAGGTCCGTGTCGTGCCGGTGCAGGTGCTGGTTGACGATAAAACCCTGCTGGATCGAGTCGAGATCACATCGCAAGAGATCTACAGTATGGTCAAGGCGAACACGCACCGCATCAGCACTTCGCAGCCGTCGGCTGCGGCCTATATTAAAGTCTACGAGTCTCTGGTTGGAAAATTCAAATCCGTTATCTCGATACATCTGTCAGGCGCATTGAGTGGAACTTTGCAGGCGGCGCAAACCGCAGCCAGGTCCTTTTCAGAACGCCTGACCATTGAGGTGATCGATTCGCGAAGCACTTCTGTTGGACTGGGCTTATTGGTGGCTGAGGCCGGCCGATTGATTAAACAGGGCTGCAGGCACGAAGAGATCGCGCGCTCGGTTCGCCTGGCTGTGGAACGCTCACGCGTTTTTGTCTGCATTCCGACACTTAAATATCTCATGCGCAGCGGACGATTAACTTTATCGCGAGGTCTACTGGCTACGCTGTTGAATGTCAAGCCGATCATTACGTTGAACCCGGACGGGAAAATCGGCCAGGCGGCCAAAGTGATCGGTCTCAAACGATTGTTTGAAAAAACCGTGGAACTGTCGTGCCAATTTGCCGATCAGGTGGCCAACCCCAGATTTCAAATCGCCCATGCCATGGATATGGAACGGGCGCAATGGGTTCGTCGTCAGGTGCAGATTAAATTTCCGGAAATGTCCATTCCCATAGTCGACGCTTCCCCCGCCATAGGTCTGCATGCCGGTATCGGCAGTGTGGCGATAGCAATTTTGGGTGATCCGTTGACTCAAGCAAAGGAATAAACGGCGCGTATCATTAAAGGAGTGGTTTATGCTAAGCGTTGTGTTGGTTTTCATTCTGTCCTATTTGTTGGGCGCCCTGCCCACGGCCATTATTGTCGGCAAATTGTCGCGCGGCATCGATATTCGTCAACATGGCAGCGGCAATGCCGGCGGCACCAATGTATTTCGCGTGCTGGGGTGGAAGCCGGGTCTATTCGTCATGTTGGTAGATGCGTTTAAAGGATTTGTCGCTGCCTATTGGCTTCCGCGATTAGCCTTTTCCGCTGCCCCTGTACCTCCGGACATGCTGCAGTTGCTTTGCGGCATTGCCGCCATTATCGGCCATATCTGGACTGTGTTTGCCGGCTTTCGCGGCGGCAAAGGCGTCGGCACGGCCGCCGGCGTACTCCTGGCGCTTTATCCTCTGGTGGTGCCCATTTGTTTGGCCATATTTTGCCTGGTGCTGGCGCTCACGCGCATTGTCTCCATCAGTTCCATGCTCGCGGCCATATCGTTTCCGATTGTGCTGAGTTTGTTTCGCTATGTCTGGCATAAACCGGTGCCCGATGCATTTTATTATTTCAGCTTTTTTGCCGCGGCACTGATCATTTTTACCCATCGCAGCAATATCAAACGGTTGCTGAACGGCACGGAAAACAAGTTCGGCAAGAAAAAAGAGCAAGCCGAAACCCGGGTGTGAGCGGAAAGAAAAGCATCCTTTTTTTTAAAGCAGCCGTTGTGAATGAATGATGTTAAATAAGCAAAGCATAGTGCTGTGAGCGACCAAATCCGTCTTTTATTTTTAGGCACCGGCGCTGCCATTCCTTCGTTACGTCGCCGGTTGCCGGCGCTGGCGTTGATTTTGGACGGCCGCATTACGCTGTGCGACTGCAGCGAAGCCACGCAGATGCGGCTGCAAAAAGCCGGTCTTTCAGCAAACCGGGTGCGGAATATTTTTATCAGCCATATGCATGGCGATCATATTTTCGGTTTGCCCGGTTTGATCACATCCCAGCATTTATTCAAACGCACCGAGCCGCTGCATATTTTCGGACCGCCTGAATTAGAATTGTTCCTGGCTTGCGTGCAAAAAGTAACGCAGCATCATCTCTCTTATTCCGTTGTTTTTGAAACCTGGGATATGGGCGCCGCCTGGACAAAAAACCTGGATGATTATTCCGTGGAGGCGCTGCCGCTGGACCATGGAGTGAAATGCTGTGGATTCCGGTTTGTTGAACACGATCGTCCCGGCAAATTCGACGCCCATCGAGCCGAGGCATTAGGAATTCCCAGTTCCGACTTGCGTACGGCGCTTTTGCAGGGCAGAACGGTGCGAATCGATGGCAAAACCGTAACTCCCGATCAGGTTGTCGGCCCTGAACGCAAGGGCCGCATCGTGGCCTATTGTACGGATACCCGTCCCAGCGCCAACAGCGTTGCCCTGGCCAAAGACGCTGATGTATTGGTGCACGAAAGCACGTTTCATCCTGATGAAAGCGACCTGGCTCGTGAAACCGGTCATAGCACCAGCACAGATGCTGCTGAGGTTGCCAGGGCGGCCCGGGTTGGTCAGCTCTATTTGTATCACATCAGCGGCAGACAAAATGAGGCGGAGGAGATAGAAATGACTCGCCGGGCGTCAGCGGTGTTTCCGCAAACAGAAATGCCGGATGATTATGATGTTTTTCCTGTACTGCGGCGAGATGAAAAATGAAAATGGACCAGCCGCGTTTGCTTACCAGCATCATAATTATGACCGTCGGCTTGTGCGCCATCTCGGTTTCGTCGGTACTGATCAAACTTTGTCATGCGCCGGCGATTATTATTGCCGCGTACCGACTGGCCGTCGCCGCATTTTTTTATCTTGCCTGGGATGTGACCGTTTCGGGAAATCCCCTGACCAAGGTGGCGCGCAAACCGTTGTATTGGGCGATGGGCTCCGGGCTTTTCCTCAGTTTACATTTTATGGCCTGGATCACTTCTTTACAATATACAACCGTGGCCAGCTCGGTGGTGTTGGTGCAAACCGCGCCGGTGATGGTGGCCATCGGTAGTTATCTGTTTTTGCGGGAAAAAGGCCGCTGGCTGCTAATTCCCGGCATTGGTCTGAGTTTGTTGGGCGGTGGATTAGTCAGCTATTATGATTTTCTTGGCAGTCAGGGATCTTTGGCGGGCAATTTACTGGCGGTCCTGGGCGCTTTTGGCGCTGCCGGTTATTTGCTGATCGGTCGCCGATTGCGCAACAGCATGAACACCGTGCAATATGTAGCCCTGGTTTATACCACAGCTGCTTTGGCAACTTGCATGGTCGCTCTGATTCGTCGACAGCCGTTTTTCGGTTATTCAACCAATACGTATCTGTTGTTTTTCTTAATTGCTTTGTTTCCGCAGGTTATTGGACATACGACGTTAAATTGGGCGCTGAAACATTTTTCCGCCACAA
This sequence comes from uncultured Cytophagia bacterium, assembly GCA_964387285.1. GTDB lineage: Bacteria > Zhuqueibacterota > Zhuqueibacteria > Residuimicrobiales > Residuimicrobiaceae > Anaerohabitans. The sequence continues at coordinate 227,541 of CAYLWO010000002.1, forward strand.
CCGTTTCAATAATGACGCTGGCAGAACCCATCGGCGCTTCCCTATTGGCTTTTGTGGTGTTGCAAGAACAGATCGGTTGGGCGAAATTTTTGGGCGGCCTGGTGATCCTGACCGGCATCGCGATTGTCTTGTGGTCTGAAAAAAAGACGGAAAAAAACCGATGAAAAAAGATATGCCGTTGACAATAGTGCATCTCGGTAAAAAAAACCGTTCCGAGGTTGAAGAACTGCTGCACCGGTTGCCGGAACAGTGGCAGTACCGCAAAGCCGACTTACCCGTGAACGATGAGCCTTGTTTGGTCATTGTGGATGAGGATGTCCGCGATCGTAAATCGATCATTGCCGAATTACAGGAACGCAACATCGGCTGCCTCATGCTCCTTGGAGCGCATGAAGAACCATTTGCAGAACCGCGTGCGTTGCTTTCATTTTTACCAACACCCCTGACCGCCTGGCGGTTTGTGGATGCGCTGCATCAATTGGCCAATCAAATCATGATGAAGCGGCAAATGCAGCAGTTGCAGCAAGAGGTGCATCTGCGCAGTCATGAACTGTCCGAGTTGAACAAGATCGGCATAGCCCTTTCCGCAGAAAGAGATTCCAATAAATTGCTTGAACTGATCCTGAGCAAATCACGCGAGATCACTTCAGCTGACGGCGGTAGTTTATATCTGATCGAGAAAATTCCGCAAGCAGAAGCCAAAACGACGGAACCCTGGTCGGACAAACAGTTGCGGTTCAAGCTGGCGCAAAACGATTCCATGAAACTTGATTATCAGGAGTTTGTTTTGCCCATTCAACCGCAAAGCATGGCCGGCTACACCGTTGTTTCCGGCAAGCCGCTGAACATCAGCGATGCTTATCATTTGCCGGTGGAAAGCGCGTTCCAACATAACCGCAGCTTTGACGAACGCACCGGTTATCACACGCAATCGGTGTTGTGCATTCCCATGAAGAATCATCAGGGTGAATTGATCGGCGTGCTGCAGTTGATCAATCGCAAGCAAAATCCGCAGGCCAAACTGAATTCTGCAGAGGCCGTTAAAGAACAGATCATTCCCTTTGACGATCGTTGTGTAGATTTGGCTTCTTCTTTAGCCAGCCAGGCAGCCGTTTCCATCGAGAATATGCGCCTGTACGAAGACATCAAGCGGCTGTTTGAAGGCTTTATTTTAGCCTCGGTGCACGCCATTGAGCAACGCGATCCCACCACCTCGGGTCATTCCGAACGTGTGGCGATTTTGACTGTTGCCATGGCTGAGCAGGTAGATCGCCTGGATCGCGGTTTGTTTCAGGACGTGCGTTTTAGCCGGGATGACATTCAACAGATCAAATATGCATCGCTGTTGCACGATTTCGGCAAGATAGGTGTGCGCGAACATGTTTTGGTCAAGGCGAAAAAGCTTTACCCGGAACAGCTGGAAATGATCAAGCTTCGCTTTCGCTATTTAAAGAAAATACTAGAAGTTAAGGCCTCTCGCGAAAAAGTGTCCTTGCTGCTTTCCGGACAAGTGCAACAAATCAGCTCGGTTCTTTCCGGTTTGGATCAGCAGTTCATAAAGGATTTGCATGAATTGGATGAAATGCTGCAATTTGTTCTTGAAGCCAATGAGCCAAGGGTATTGCCGGAAAAAGGCAAAGGTCAATTGCTGGATTTAGGGCAAAAAATCGTCCAGGATGACGGCTTGACTACGCCGCTGTTGAATCCGCAAGAGGTGCAGATGTTGTCCATTGCCCGCGGCAGCCTGAGCGAGCAAGAGCGCCAGGAGATCGAATCTCATGTTACTCATACCTATAATTTTCTCAGCCGCATTCCCTGGGCGCCGCATTTGCGGGAGGTGCCGCAAATAGCTTATGCTCATCACGAAAAACTGGACGGCACCGGCTATCCCCGTCGGTTGCCGGCGGAACATATTCCGCTGCCCTCCAAGATAATGGCCATCTCGGATATTTATGATGCCTTGACAGCCTGGGATCGACCGTACAAAAAAGCGGTGCCGCAGGAAAAAGCGCTGTCCATTTTGGAAGAAGAGGTGAAAAACGGCAAGCTGGATGCGGAATTATTCCGGCTGTTTGTCGATGCTGAAATCTACAAAATGGTGAACCGGATAGAAAAATAAAAGAAAGCTATTGACTTTTACTTCAATCCATTATAAATTAAATCGAATACTGACCTGCATAATCCGCAATATCCCGGTTAAATGATAGATTGTAATGGCCATATAATAACAGTCACCCGCGATCAATATCCTTTTATTCCAGATATAATTTGTTGAATCAGGAGCTTTTATGGAAAACGATTCCTCGTCATCCACTCCGCGGCAATCCCTTGCGTCGGCGATTTCCGGATATGGAGGGTATGAAAATTCGCAACTGCGTCGCGGAGCGGATGAACAAGTTCGCCATCATTTGCAGCAAAAGATACGCGCTCTGTTAAAAACGCTGGAGGTGCTTCCGGCCACAGCTGCTGCGGAAGATCAGGCGCGTTTGGGTGAATTGTTCAAGAGCACCCGGCGCAAATTGGGCACCATCTATCAGAGTTTGGCCACGCCAACCTACCGGGATGCGGCGTTTTTTCTCCGGGAACGGGTGGCAGAGAAAAGGCTGGATCGGGTGTATGAGTTTGAAAGCATCATGCTGCGCGAGGTGGAAAACCTGGCTCTGGAACTGAGCGCCATGGCCGCCCATCCTCTGGAAAAAGCCATTATTCAGGAACATGTGCTGCATGTACAGGATTGCATCGATTCTTTCAATCAGTCGTTGTTTGAAAGAGAAGCGTTGCTGATAGATGAAGAATACATGGTTTGACAGATGAAAACTCTGACAGAATATATCTGGTTTCAATGCAAGAACCATCGCGAATATGTGAATATGACCGACCAGGTGGAGACCGTGGTGGCCAGGAGCGGCATTCAGGAAGGCATGGTCCTGGTTTCCGCCATGCATATCACCGCGGCCATATATGTCAACGACGCCGAATCCGGTTTGATTCAGGACATCGAAGAGTGGCTGCAGAAACTGGCGCCCGAGGGGCCGGATTACCGTCATCATCGCACCGGCGAGACCAACGGCGATGCGCATCTAAAAAGTCTGTTGCTGCACCATCAGGTCATTGTGCCGGTCACCAAGGGCCGGCTGGATTTGGGCCCCTGGCAGCAGATTTATTACGCCGAGTTTGACGGCCGGCGGCGCAAGCGGGTGGTGATCAAGGTGATGGGGGAGTAAAAGTCTGCAGAAATCGACTCACGTACCTACGTGACTTTGTGGCCGCTTCCTATCGGCGACCGTCGGCGGTAGGAACCGCCTCCTACAAAGGTTACTCATAGAGTCAATTCGTGTTCATTCGTGTAATTCGTGGTTGCATTCTTTGCCCGTTAATAACTATTCTTATCAATCTTGACCTTTCCCCGAAATATCCAATAAATGCTCACGGTATACGCCAGCACCAAAGGCATGCCGATACAAGCAATGATCAACATGATCTGCAAAGTTTTTGGCGAGGAGGCAGCGTTATATATGTTCAAGCTGTTTGCTGCGACCGGATTCGAATAAAGTAAATTGGGATAAGAGCCGATGCCGAACAGCAGCAACAAACCGACAATGGCCGCACTGCTGGCGATAAAAGCGCGCAGGTCGCGACCATGTTTAATCTCCCGGGCAATGTCTGCGATGATCAGGGCTACCAGCACTGCAATGCCATAGAGCAACGGTTGGCTGTGAAAGGCCTCTGTCAGGTGCGGCACACAGAGCAGGGTGAACAGGGTAGCTGCAATATAACATAGGACGAATCCTCCCCAAAGCTTTTGCGCTCTGTGACGAATCTTTGTTTGCAGATCCCCTTCGGTTTTTAACAGCAAATAGGTGGATCCGTGCAGCATGAATAAAACCACGGAAAAAATCCCGATCAGCAGCGCGTAAGGATGCAGTAAACTCCAGAAAGAGCCGAGAAATTCGCCGCGACTGTCCAACGGCAGTCCCCAGGCCACATTGCCCAGAGCAACGCCGACCAGCAAAGCGCACAGAAAACTGCTGACGCCAAAGCTGATATCCCAGCAAGTCCGCCACCAGTCATAATCCAGTTTGCCGCGAAATTCAATGGCCACAGCGCGAAAGATTAATCCGAAAAGCAACAGCATAAAAGCGATATAAAATCCGGAAAAGGCCGTGGCATAGACTTCAGGAAACGCGGCAAATAAAGCGCCGCCGGCGGTGACCAACCACACCTCGTTGCCGTCCCAGATCGGAGCTATTGCGTTGAGCAGGATGCGACGGTTCCGATCACCGTGCGTGAACAGGTACAGGCTGCCGACGCCGAGATCAAAACCATCCAACATGGCATAGCCGGCAAACAGAATTCCGACTAGCAAATACCAGACCGTATTGAGATCAAAAACGATATTCATGATCGTTGTCCCTCCAAATGACCGCTTGTTTCCGGGCCCAGTTGAATTTTGTGTAACAGCAGATAAATAAACAAGACAAAAAGCAGTGCATAGATGATGAAAAACATGATCAGAGAAAAAAGCAAGGCGCTGCCGGAGACGTTTGGTGAAAATGCATCGCTGGTTTTCAGCAAATGATAGACGATGTAGGGTTGCCGACCGATCTCTGCAGAGGCCCAACCCACCTGGTTGGCGATCTGCGGACCCACAACGCTGATCATGAGAAGCCAGAGCAGCCACGGTTTTGCAAACAAGCGGCCTTTGTACAGCAACAACCAGGCGAGCAGAGACAGGCCGATCAATCCCATGCCGATCACCACCATGAGGTGATAGGTCTGGAAGACAATATTGACCGGCGGCCGCTCGTTCGGTGCAAAAGCTTTTAAACCGGTCACCGGTTTTTGGCTGTCGCCATAAATCAAAAAGCTGAGCATGCCGGGCAAACGGAATCCTAATTGCACCCGTTCCTCCTTTTCGTTGACCCAGCCCCAGAGATACATATCCGCCGGTGCATACTCGGCATAATGGCCTTCAAAGGCCGCCAGTTTGGCCGGCTGCGTTTTACTCACGCCTTGTGCGCTGGCGTGACCGGTGTACAATTGCAGCAGGGAAGCAATGACCGCCACCGGTAAAGAGATTTTGATGGCCGCCTTGCTGAATTCGACATGCTTTTTGCGCAATAAATAAAAGGCAGCAACGCTGAGCACCAGAAAGGCGCCCGCCTGCCAGGCGCCGGCCAGCGTATGGCTGAGGCGATGGAGGGTGGAGGGATTAAATACCAGTTGCCAGAAATCGACGATCTCGGCGCGCACGCCATCGCCAAACGGCACGACATGATGACCGGCCGGCGTTTGCTGCCAGGAGTTGGCCACAATGATCCACACCGCACTCAAATGAGCGCCAAGGGCCACCATGACCGTGGCGAAAAAATGGGTTTTTGGTTTAACCCGGTTCCAGCCAAAAAGCACAATGGCCAGGAATCCGGATTCGAGAAAAAAAGCAAAAATACCTTCTGCCGCCAAAGCACTGCCGAACACATCGCCGACAAAACGGGAGTAGACGGACCAGTTTGAACCGAATTGAAATTCCATGACAATGCCGGAAGCCACACCTAGAACAAAAATCAGAGCAAAGATGCGCGACCAGAATTGTGTCATTTGCAGATAGAGGTTTTGTTTGCCGGCCAGATAACGGGCCTCCATAATTACCAGCAACACGCCCAGACCGATGCTCAGAGGAGGAAAGATGTAATGAAAGCCGACGGTAAAGGCAAATTGCAAGCGCGATAGAAATAAAGCATCCATTGCTTATCTCCATGATGGTTTGTAAATGTATTTTTTTATCCGTTTAATCCGCGTTCATTTTAAATGTTGTCGGAAACGCGCAAACAATGTCTGATACTATACTAGCCTATCCCCAAATCGCTCATCTTGCGATATAGCGTTGCTTCACTGATGCCCAATGTTTTGGCCGTTTGTCCGCGATGGCCCTGGTGTTTGGCCAATTGATCTCTAATATATTCCCGTTCAAACTCTTCCACTGCGGATTTAAGCGCAGCCGAGTCCGGCATTTTCATTTTGGGTCCGCTGCCGGCCAGCACATCCTGCGGCAGATCTTTGGCTAACAGTATTTCACCGTTGGCGAAAATCATCAATCGTTCAATGATGTTTTCCAGTTCGCGCACTTCGCCTTTCCAGGTGCGTTGCATCAGCATTTGCATGACCGACGATTCCACGCCCTTGACGCGGCGATTCATCTGCTTGTTGTATTTGTTGATGAAATGGTGCACTAACAAAGGGATATCGTCGCGTCGCTCGCTTAAAGACGGCAAAATGATCTCGATCACGGCCAGACGATAATAAAGGTCCTCGCGAAACCGCCCGGCCTGGGCCTCCTGCAGCAGGTTGCGATGCGTGGCAGCAATGATGCGCACATCCACTTCCAGCATACTGGTTCCGCCCACGGGCAGAATCTCTTTGGTTTCCAAGGCGCGCAAGAGCTTGGCCTGAGAAGAGAGCGCCAGTTCGCCGATTTCGTCCAGAAACAGCGTGCCGCCATCTGCGGTTTTAAATAAACCATCCTTGTTGGCCACGGCGCCGGTGAACGAGCCGCGTTTGTGGCCGTAGAGCTCGCTTTCAAAAAGTGTTTCGGTAATGGCGCCGCAATTGATGGCGACAAACCGGCCCTTGCTGCGCGGACTGTTGTAATGCAGCGCTTTGGCCACCAGTTCCTTGCCGGTGCCGCTGTTGCCGCAGATGAGCACGTTGGCGTCGCTGTCGGAAACGCGACGAATGGCGGTAAAAACTTTTTTTATAGCCGGACTCTGTCCGACGATATTGGCAAAATCATATTGGCTGTTGATCTCCTGGCGCAGGGCGCGATTCTCCAGAATCAATTCGCGATGCTCCAGTATTTTTTTGACCTTGATGGCAACGTCTTCAAAGTTGAGCGGTTTGATGAGATAGTCGGAGGCGCCCTTGCGCAATGCTTCGATGGCCGTCTCCATGGAGCCGTAAGCTGTGATGAGAATAAAGGAGGTGCGCGGGTAGAGCTGGCCGGCCCGTTCAATCAGTTCAATGCCGTTGACATGCGGCATTTCCAGGTCCGTGATGACGACGTCAAACTCCTTTTCACCCAATATCTGCAGCGCTTGTGCGCCGTCATTGGCCTGGCTGCAGGTAAAACCGCGATTTTGCAGCACGACGTACAGGCTTTCACGGACAATGTCGTCATCGTCTACCAGCAGCACAGGCCCTGTTAATGCGGTCATCTTGCTTCTCCATGATGAGCGGGCAATGCTATTATGAACGTTGTGCCTTGGTCCGGCTCGCTGTTCACCTCAATCTTGCCGGAAAAATTTTTGATGATATTATAGCTGACCCATAATCCCAAACCCGTGCCGTGCCGTTCTCCCTTTGTCGTAAAAAACGGTTCAAAAATATGCGGCAGATGCTCCGGCCTGATGCCGCAGCCATTATCGCTCACCGAAGTGAAAACATGGTCGTCCGCGCACCAGGTCCTGATAGTCAGCGAGCCCTGGGGCCGCTCTTCGAGCGCATCCGCAGCGTTGAGACACAAGTTGATGAGCACCTGTAACAGTTGATCAAAGCTCGCTTTAACCTGTGGAATATCCGGCTGCAAATCGGTCTCAATGTTACGGTATTTCAAACGACGATCGTACTTGATGATCTGGATGACGTCCTCCACGACCGTATTCATATAGATGCGTTCAACTTTGGCCGGTATGGGTCTGGAGAAATCCACCAGGGTGCGGACGATGCGGGCGATGCGGTCAATGGATTGCTGGATGATCGCCAGTTGTTCAACGAACCACGGTTCTTTGGTTTTGACCTGCAGTAATTGGGAAATGGAAGAGATGGCGGTCAAAGGCGAGCCGATTTCATGAGCGATGCCGGCAGCCAAGGTGCCGACGGCCGACAATTTTTCCGAATGCACCAACTGGTCGCGCAGTTTTTCCTGTTCGGTCAAATCACGACTGATGACGCTGGAGCCGATATAGCGGCCCTGTTCGTCCTGTATGGCGGTGCGCGTTACTTCGATGGTGACGGTTTTATTGTCGCGTGTGAGCCGGCGGGTGCGAAAATTGCGCACATAGCCCTTTTCGCGCGTTTGCCGGCTGATCCACTCGATCTCTTTTTGCGACGCAGCATCCTGTGGTACGATGCGACTGACCGGCTGCCCGAGTATTTCACTGCGGGTCCAGCCGTAAATAGCCTCTGCTGCGTTGTTCCACATGACGATGCAATCCTGGGCATCCAACAATATGATGGCATCGGCCGCATCATTGAGAATATTTTCAAAATAGCGGGCAAAAGCCGGAGTCTGGTGCAGTTGTTCCGCAGGCGAGGCGTTGATCGATTTTTCCAGGGCGTGCACGCTTTCCAACAGCGGCGCATAAGCTTCATTGAGCCGGCTGAAGCATTCGAGGCTGTTTTCGTACGGCAACAGAGCCAGCAAGGCATAGCGACTGATGGACAGCGCGTTAAAAGCAAAAGAGTTGCTTTCCGGCAGCGATTTTAAACTTGCCATCGCCTTGACCGGGGACAAATCTGAAAAATAGTCCAACAAAACCTTGTAGCAGACCTCTGTGAATGACGTCAATTGGTTCGGATTATTGCTGATCGCTAAACCTTTTAACCGTCCGGTCCACAGAGACATGAACTCGGCTTTATGGTCGACAAGAGTACGACGAATATTTTGAGAAAATTCTGGCATGGGTTGTTCTTGAAATTTGAATTTGAGACCGAACAGGTTTTTATGACCTGTGCGGTCTGTGCTATACTTTATATAAAATACTATTTCCTCACACGAATATCAAACGAAAATCCTTTTTCTTGCAACAAAGGAATTTTTTTGCTACTTTAAAAAATTCGGTCTTGATTATTTCTTTTGATACCATTAACCAGAGAGGTTTATCATGTTTGCCACCGATTTTTCTGCAGAAAAATTATCCCCGGACCAGGTCAACGAATTGACCCGTCTGGCGACGCTGTGCCGGGGCGATATTTTAAAAATGACCACGCTGGCCGCCTGCGGTCATCCGGGCGGCAGCATGTCTTCCATCGATATGTACTTGACGGTTTGGACCCATGCCCGTGTAAATGCTCAAGACCCATTCAATCCGGATCGTGATCGTATTGTGGTCAGTCACGGACACACTTCGCCGGGTGTTTTTTCCTGTCTGGGCCGATTGGGTTTTTTCAATATTGAAGATGCTGTTGCTCATTTCCGCCAGACCAATTCGCCTTTTGAAGGCCATGTAGAACGCGAAGTGCCGGGCGTAGAGTGGGGCACGGGCAATCTGGGTCAGGGCTTGTCCGCACTGTTCGGATTCGGCGTGGCTTGCCGGCTGCAGAAACGGGATGTGCAACTGTACTGTTTTATGGGCGACGGCGAACAGCAAAAAGGCCAGATCAGCGAAGCGCGCCGTTTTGCCGTGAAATACGGCTTTAGCAATGCGACGGCTTTTGTCGATTACAATAAATTGCAGATCAGCGGCAATATTGAAAAGGTCATGCCGCATAATATCAAAGCGGACTGGGAAGCGGACGGCTGGCAGGTTGTGGAAATAGACGGCCACGATTATCAGGCTATCTATCAGGCCATTTGCCTGGCCAAAAGCATCACGGCGCCGGTGATGATTCTGGCGCGTACAGTGATGAGCAAAGGCGTGAGCTTTATGGAAAACGATCACAAGTGGCACGGACAGGCCTTGCCGGTTGATGAGTGTCGCAAGGCCCTGGCCATTTTAGGATTGCCGGATGATATTGACAGCCTGGCCAATCGTCGTAAAACGCACAATCCGGCCGTAGCACTAGCCAAACGGCCGCATCTATCTCCGCAGGTTGCGGCAGGTACGCCGCGCACCTATGCAGCCACGGAGAAAACCGACAATCGCAGCGGCTGGGGCAACGCTCTGGATGATATTGCCGCGGCTAATAAAGGTGGTACGCCGCTGGCGGTGTTTGACTGCGATCTGGCCTCATCGGTCAAGACCACTAATTTTGCTAAAAATTATCCGGAAGCGTTTTTTCAGGGCGGCATTCAGGAACACAACACCGCAGCCATTGCCGGCGCGTGTTCGGCGGAAGGCGTGCCCTCGTTTTTTGCTGATTTCGGCGTGTTCGGCGTGGCCGAAACTTTTAATCAACATCGCTTGAACGACATCAACGGCAGCAATTATAAAGTGGTGTGCACGCACGTAGGACTCGATGTGGGCGAGGACGGCAAAACCCATCAAAGCATCGATTATCTGGGCGCGATTCAAAATTTTTATGGATTTAAAGTGCTGGTTCCGGCTGATCCCAATCAAACCGATCGCGCCACCCGCTATGCCGCAGCCACCACAGGAAATTTTCTACTGGCCATGGGTCGCAGTAAAATGGCCATGGTGCTGACGCAAGACGGTAAACCGTTTTTCGGCAACGGCTATACCTTCAAATACGGCAAAGCGGATATGGTGCGCGACGGCAAACAGGCAGCGATCATTGCCATGGGCGCCATGACCGGCCGCGCCGTAGCTGCTCATGACAAGTTGAAAGCCCAGGGCCTGGACGTGCAGGTGCTGTCCATGTGCTGTCCTACGGATCCGGATGTGGAGGTTATTAAAAAAGCCGCAGCAACCGGATTGATCATCACCCTGGAAGATCACAACGTGCGCACCGGTCTCGGCAGCGTGGTGGCCAATGTGCTGGCGGAGAACGGATTGTGTTGCAAGCTGATTAAATTGGGCATCACCCATTACGGCAGTTCCGGTGTTCCCGAAGAGCTTTATGCCAGTCAGGGCTTGGATGCGGACAGCGTGGTGCGCACGATTTTGAAGGAAAAGAAATAGCGTATGTAGTTCCGCTACTTACAAAGAAAATTGAATTACCCAAATAACACGAAAACCGTGTCATTGCGAACGCAGGTACGGTCGCTGATAAAGGGGATTGGCTGCGCTGGTTTGAAGCAATCCCCTAGTACAAAAAAGTGCTTTCAGAAGGCTTGCGGTTGTCGATTCCAGGAATCATCATCATGTGTTTCTGGCAGGCCAAAAGATCTGTTCACGTCCCTGTTTTGGACTTCATGCCGGGAGTAAGCGGCGAACAGATGCTTCGCCGCTTTGTGTGATAGCAAAGTGTAAAGATGCATTTGTTTTGCGGCTCAGCATGACAGCTAGTATGGTAGTCGCTCCATGAGTCTTCAAGGAAGACTATTTGTTGAACATCGACATCGGCAAGTGTTCCTGCTTTTTCTCCAGTAAATGTTTATACCAAACCATCAATGCTGCCAAGCACAACAGGCCGAGAACCGCGCTGGACCACCAGGCGCTGTGGTCGTTTGCCCTGGCGAGACAAAAATAACACACCCCCAGCATAACGCCGGTCATCATCGCCACCTGCAAAGCGAGCAGATAAGAGATGCTGCCGGTTTTGTAAGCCGGCGGTTGCGAGTTTGATTTCCACAAAAAAGCATCAGGGAGATTGGTGTTGGCGAAATGCTGCCAGTAATACTCTTTGATCCGCAGCATGGCGGACACACTGTCGTGCCAGGCTTTGCGCAACCGCACCAGCTGCAGCAGCGTGAGATAGCCGGTTACAGCGAGCACGCCGAACAATAAACTAAAACCATACAACACGGTAGTGGAAAGCTGGCCGCTCTCCTTGAATTGCACGCCCAACAGAATGGCTATCAAACTGCCGCCGGCGCTGAGATAGTAATTGCTAACCCGGGCGCGGTCTTCATTGGCCTGAAACGCGGTTTTCTCGATGTAATTGAATTCCAGTTTCAGAATCGCTTCTTCCTGTAAAGCCACAGGTACGGTTTTCTGCTTTGCTTTATTCATACGCTCCTCCCCGGAATAATGATTCGATATAAAAATATTATGATTTATTTTGCATTAACGCAAATGAATTTCTTGAAAAAGATTTCTCCAATGAGGATGGGCAAAAAGCGTTGCAATTCGTAGCACAAGCCTCCCGGCTTGTGTTGCAATCCGGAAGATTGCGCTCCGGATGCAATACAATCCTTTTACAACTCTTACATCTTTCCTGGAATTATTCTACCGCCGACCTTGTTATATCAGCAAAGCAAAAACAATTCAGGAGATTGATATATGACAAAACGACGCGAATTTTTAAAAACCACACCGTTGGCCATTGGTTCCGCTCTGGCAGCAGAAAGCGCTTTGGCGAAATTGACACTGGCCGGAGAATCCGGTCGCAATGAAAAAGGTGAATATGTTCTGCCGCCCTTGCCCTATGCTTACAACAGCCTGGAACCGCATATTGATGAACAGACCATGCAATTACATCATGACAAACATCATCTGGCCTATGTCAATGGCCTGAACAGCGCGCTCAAGGCTTTGGCAGCAGCGCGGGAGAGCGGCGATTACAATCTGGTGCAATATTACACCGGCCAGATTGCTTTTCACGGCAGCGGCCATATTCTGCACGCCATATTTTGGAACAACATGTCCCCGGATAAACAATCAGGCCCAAGCGGTGATCTGGCTAAGGCCATTGACCGTGATTTTGGCAACTTTGAAAAATTTAAAGCGCATTTCAGCGCTGCGGCCAACAAGGTCGAAGGCAGCGGCTGGGCGGTTCTCGCTTATGAACCGCTGGGCAAACAACTGGTGGTTCTGCAAGCGGAGAAGCATCAGAATCTGACGCAATGGGGCGTTTTGCCGCTGCTGGTGCTGGATGTTTGGGAACATGCCTATTATTTGAAATATCAAAACCGGCGAGCCGACTATGTCAACGCGTTTTTCAATGTGATCAATTGGAAAAACGTTGCAGAAAGATACGTTCAGGCCAGCAAGGTCTAAGGTTTAGAAGGTCAATAACCGCTGAGGGCACGGAGCTCACAGAGGATTTGATGTGAATTGAATAGCCCGTTTGTTGTTAGCAAACGGGCTTTTTTATTGCTATAATGCGCTGAAAATGGTAAATTAGTATCCAAGCAAAACAGAGGTGCTGATTATGCCATCGAGCAACGCCATGATTATCAATCCCAACATCATTGAAATGGAATATGCTGTCCGCGGGCCCATCCCGCAGCGCGCGGCGGAAATGAAAAAAGCGGGACGACGCGTCATTTTTTGCAACATCGGCAATCCGCAAGCTCTTGGACAAAAACCCATTTCCTACAACCGTCAGATTCTGAGTTTGATCGAGGACCCGCAACGCATCCAGCGCGAGCGGCAATTGAATCGCTTGTTAAAGGATGCGGATCGCGACAACACGGATTTGTATAGCGAAGAGGTTCTTTCCGTCGCTGAAACAATTTTCAGCAAAATGGAAACCGGCATGGGCGCTTATACCGAAAGCCGCGGCCCGGCGTTTATCCGCGAAGCCATCGCCCGTTTCATCGATCAACGCGACCAAATCGAAAGCTATCACGGTCCGGCGTCCGATCCGGATTTGATTTTTCTCACCAACGGCGCCAGCGAAGCGGTGAAAAGCATTCTGGAAATGCTTATTGCCGGACCGCAGGACGGCATCATGGTGCCGATTCCGCAATATCCGCTTTATTCTGCAGCTATAAAAAAATACGGCGGCGTGCAGGTGAACTATTATCCGGATGAAGATAACGATTGGAATCTGGACAGGAAACAACTGGAACAGGCGATAGCCGCAGCAAAAAAACAAGGCGTCACGGTCAAAGCTATTGTGGTCATCAATCCCGGCAATCCGACCGGCGCCATCATTAATGAGGCCAGCATGGCCGAGGTCATCGACTTTGCACTAGACAACGGTTTGGCGATCATCGCGGATGAGGTTTATCAGGAAAATGTCTATGGCGGCCAGTGGAGCTCTTTTGCCAAGATGGTGGGCAGGCGTTCCATACCGCTGTTCAGTCTGCACAGCGTGTCCAAAGGTTTTTACGGCGAATGCGGACATCGCGGCGGTTATGTGGAATTGCGCAATCCGCCCGGTCTGCAGGCCGCCGGCGTAAGCCTGGTTGATCTTTTGGTTAAACAGGCTTCGGTCAGTCTCTGTTCCAATACCGTAGGACAGGTGTTGACCTTTCTCATGGTCTCGCCGCCGCAGCCGAACAGCGATTCGTATCAACGTTTTATTAAAGAAAAAAATAAAGTGCTTGCCGATCTGTATGAGAAAGCCGTGATCATCAAAGAAGCGTTCAAACAGATGCAGGCTATGAAATGTTTTGGCCGCATCGGCGCTCTGTATCTTTTCCCGCGCATGGAAAAACTGCCGGCCGGGACAACCGATTACGACTATTGCATGCAACTTTTAGAAACCACCGGCCTTTGCACGGTCAACGGTCTGGGTTTCGGCCAAAAGCCGGGCACGCATCATCTGCGCATTGCCTTTTTGCCGCCTAAAGAGATGCTGCAGGAGGTGCTGCCGCAGTGGATTAGTTTTCATAACAACTATGTTAAATGAATAATTGTTCAAACCAGTGGAGTCCTTATGATCGTAACGATCGAAAAAATGACCATTAAACATCTTGTTCAGCGCAGCTTTTCGCTTTATCATTCTCTGCCCTGTCTGGCGTTTTTCGATGAAAAGCCGATCACCTACGCTGAGGTGCAAAAGCAGGTGTTTGATTTATCCTGCAAGCTTTATTCACTCGGCATCGCCAAAGGCGACCGCGTCGGTTTGTTGGGCGACAATTGTCCCAACTGGTCCATCGCCTATCTGGCCATTACCACCATGGGCGCCGTGGCTGTGCCGATCCTGCCCGGATTTACGGAAAACGATATTCGCCATATCATCCGCCATGCGAGCTGTAAGGCTATTTTTATCGGCGAGAAGTATCGTTCAAAACTGGAGGAATTGGAATCGTATCCGTTGATCATTCTGTCCCTGGAAGACCAGAGCGTAGAAGACACGGAAAAGACGCAACCCTGGCTTTATGACAAAGGGCACGCCAAAAGTAAAACGCCCAAAGCCGCAACCAGCGATCTGCCCGAACCCAACGAAGACGACCTGGCAGCGATCATCTACACCTCCGGCACGACCGGCAATTCCAAAGGCGTCATGTTGACGCAGCGCAATATCGCTTACGACGTGGTGCACGCCATCGAGCGCTTTCCCATTGACAGTAAGGATCGGTTTTTGTCCATTTTGCCGTTATCGCATGCGTTCGAGACCACAGGCGGCATGCTCTGTCCCATAACCGTGGGCGTGTCCATTTTCTATCTGAAAGGCATGCCGACGCCGCAGAAATTGCTGAGCGCTACCGAGATAGTCAAGCCGACCGGCATATTGACCGTGCCGCTGGTGGTGGACAAAATTTTCCGCAAGCGCATTTTACCCAAGTTTCAAAACAGCAAACTGCTCAGCCGTCTTTATGCCAAACCGTTTTTCCGCAAAAGACTGCACAAGATGGCGGGGAAAAAACTGGTCAAGTCTTTGGGCGGCTCTTTACGTTTTTTCATGTTCGGCGGCGCGTCGCTCAATCTGGATGTGGAAACCTTTTTGCGCGAAGCGGAGATCAGCTATTCATCCGGCTACGGCATGACCGAAACCTCGCCCATCATGACCATCAATCCTTTTGGCGCGGTCAAGGTCGGTTCCTGCGGCAAGACCATTCCCGGCATTGAAATGAAAATCGTGCAGGCCAATGCGGAAACCGGCATCGGCGAAATTGTGGTGCGCGGCCCCATTGTCATGGAAGGGTATTATAAAAATCCGAATGCAACCACGGAAACCTTTTTGCCTGATAGATGGCTGAAAACCGGTGATCTGGGATATTTTGATGAGGAAGGATATTTGTTCATAAAGGGACGTTCCAAAAACGTCATCGTCGGACCGTCCGGTGAAAATATTTATCCGGAAATCGTCGAGCAAAAGCTGCAGCAATCGCCGTTTATCATGGAATCGGTGGTATACAGCCACAAGGGACGCCTGATTGCCAAGGTGTATTTGGATCCGGACGCTATGGATCAGGAGATGGCCAAGCGGGGCATTGACAACACGCAGACCGCAGCATTTATCGCCGAGGTGTTGGAGAACGCGCGCAAGGCGGCCAATGCCGAGTTGCCGGCATTTTCCAACGTATCGCAATTGATGCAACACCCCGAGCCGTTTGAAAAAACGCCGACCAACAAAGTGAAGCGGTATTTGTATATTCCACAGGAGAGCTAGCCTGGACACGAGATGCAGATCTTGTGAAGTTATTTTGTGTTGACCTTGCGCAGGTTGCGAACCTTCGCAACCCTGATAGGCCTGAATCACAGCTGAGCTGACCGATATGTGTATGCAATGGAGGGGGGAGCAAATTATTCATAAAATAATCCGGTCAGCTCCCTCTCTCCTCAGGATGAATCTTTTTCCTTTCACCCTGTTATTATTATCTTTCCGTTTGCTTTCTCCCATTTTTTTTATTATATAATATCATCTTGTTTCCGTACCGTACGTACGGATTCAGTTTCAAAGTGCAGCGCGTCGCATGGCTTGCTCTGGGCAAGGGGTTTTCGAAATAATGATCGGCACTCAGATCTCCCATTATCGCATTCTCGACAAGCTTGGCGCCGGCGGCATGGGCGTCGTTTACAAGGCTGAGGATATCAAGCTGGGCCGCAAGGTCGCGCTTAAATTTTTACCTCATCATCTGGCTGCCGGCAGCGAGGAGAAGATCAGATTCATCCAGGAAGCCCGCGCTGCCTCCGCATTAGACCATCCCAACATCTGCACCATCTATGAAGTCAATGAAACAGATAATGGACAAATTTATCTCGCCATGGCCTGCTATGATGGCGAGACTTTGCAGCAAAAGATAGCCCAAAACCGCCTGGGGGTCACGAAAGCCCTGCAAATTGCCGCGCAAATTGCTGAAGGCCTCGGCAAGGCTCATGATAAGGGCATCGTGCACCGCGACGTTAAACCCGCCAATATCATGCTTACCAGCGAAGGCCTGGCCAAAATTCTCGATTTTGGCCTGGCAAAACTGGTGGATCATCAAAGGATCACCCGTACCGGCTCGACGCTGGGTACCGTAGCGTATATGTCACCGGAACAAACACGCAGTGAAGATGTTGATCACCGTGCAGATATCTGGTCACTGGGCGTTATCCTATATGAGATGCTTTCTGGCGCGCTTCCATTTAAAGCCGAGTATGAAGTGGCTTTGATGTATGCCATCAACAATGAGGAACCGCTTCCCCTCGCTCGGCATCGTCCTGATATACCCGCATCGGTATCCGCCATTATCATGAATTGTTTAAGAAAAAATCCTGATGAGCGTTACCAAAACATGTCACGGCTGTTGCATGACCTGTGCGCGCAGCTTGATGGACGCGAGGTATCAGCATTACCACAACGGAGCAATAGTTCAAAGAGCCGGTTTCGCTATCTTGCCGGTTCCCTGCTCCTCCTCCTCGCTCTGGTATCCGGCTGGTTGACTTTTCGTAACCCGGGTGATCCCGACGCTCTTGATTCCCAGACCCTTGCGGTGATGCCATTTACCTACCGGGGCGCCACTGAGTACAATTATCTGGCCGAGGGGATGGTTGATCTGCTCAGCACGAGCCTGGATCGCGCCGGAAAACTTCGCAATGTCGATCCGCGCGCAATTCTGGTGCAAATCAAAGCACTGCAGAATCAGGAGGTGGACGTCACCCAGGCAAATGCTATAGCCCGCCGATTCTCTGCAGGTTTGTTCCTCCTGGGTGCGATTGTCGAGATTAGAGGACAATTACGCATCAGCGCGACGCTCTACAGAACCAATGACTTGGGGCAGTCCTATCATCAGGTGGCTGTAGATGGAAAAAACGATGCTTTCCTGAATATGGTTGACCAGATCAGCCGGGAGATACTCACCAAACAGTATGGCAAGCCGGCGCAAAAGCTGGAAAGCATAGGCGCCGCAACCACAAAATCGATACCTGCGTTAAAGGCTTATCTGGAGGCGATCCAGGCGGAACGGAACGGCCACATCGCTGAAGAGTATGAGTTGCTCAAGCAGGCCGTACAATCGGACAGCACCTTTGCTATGGCCTGGTATTATTTGAGCGCCTATGCCTTTGGGTGGACCGCCAACATTGCCGAAGCCAGAGATGCCATAGCCAAAGCCAGGAAATACGGCGCCAACCTCAACGAACGTTACCGCATGTATATCGATGCCTTGAATTTCCGGATCAAAGGTGAGAACCAGGCCGCCAATGAAATGGACCGCCGGCTTGTCAACAAATATCCGGATGATATTACCGGTTGGTTTTGGCTTGCAGGAGATTTTACCACGAATCTTTATGGCCAAACCGCCCTGGACGACCTATCCAACTGGCGCCGGCTGATCGCTTTAGACCCTAATAGCGCCAATGTCTATCAGCAAATGCTGCCCTGGATAATCCGCATGAGAAATTTGTCCAAAATCGATCAGACCATTGAAAAAATGCTTGAATTGAGCACGGATCATGAATACGCCTGGATGTATACGGCGCCGCGGGCTTTTATCGCCGGTGACAAAACGGCCCAAGAGAAAGCCGTGGCAGAATCCCGGAATAAACAAGATCTGGCGATAAACATCACCGCGTGGTGCATCGCCCAATCAGCCGATGATCCGGAATCCGCTGCCCCCTTCTATCGCATCCTTACAGAGCCCAATAAGCCCCTGTCGACCCGTCTTTGCGGTTATCACTCCCTGGCGTTGTTAAAGGCCGGCAAGGGAAAGAAAAAAGAGTGCAAGGCGATTTTGGATTCTGTTTCTGCATTGCAGCCGGCGGCCGGTTTGATATTCCGCGCCTACCTTGCCACGTTGCCCTTTCTCAATTTTTCCGGTCAGGAATTGGCAAAGATAAAAACAGAATTGACAGCGTGGCGCGCTGAAACTGAAATCAATCACCCCGCTTCGGAATTTGTTCAGAGCATGCCGGTCTTCATCTATCCCCAGACACGCTTATACCTTTTGGGATTGGTGCATGCAGCACTGGGTGAGATGGACCAGGTGGAGCAAATGGCTGTAGAGCTCGAAAAGATGACAACGCCCTATGACCAGGCCTCTGTTGTTGAACAATGGATTATCACACTGCGCGTCAGTAGGCTCATGCATATGGGGGACTATGCACAAGCACTGGCGATGTTTGAAAAGTCAAGGCTACGCATCCGATTTTGTCTTTATAATACCGTCTTTTACTCTTTTGCCTTGCAGCGCTATCTGCGGGGTGAACTGTTATGCCGGCTGAATCGCCCAAGCGAAGCCCTACCCTGGTTTCAATCCATCGATGAAATGTTTTGGCAGGATATTCCGCTCCGCGCCGCAGCACGCCTGCGGACCGCAGAAGCGTACGAAAGCATGGGACAAAAGCGTCAAGCCCGGAAATATTATCAGATCTTTATAAATACCTGGCAGGACAGTGATGCAGAGTTGCAGCCGGATGTATCCAGAACAAGAAAGCAGATGAATTAAATGAGACTTTTCCAAAAGACCACTCGATGGGAAGAACTGGTTGAAGTAGCTGGCGTATTGAACAAGCTTGTGGAAGCAGACGCGCTGGTATCGGCCATTACCGAACAAGCGGCAGGGTTACTGCATGCGGAACACGCGTTTCTCTATCTCATGAATCCGCGCACGCGTGAAACGATCCGGACGGTGAACAGACGCTCGCCCCTTACAAAATCGACACAGCTGCGGGAAGTCGAAACCTTCACCAGTGGCTGGATTTTGCATTACCATAAAAGCTTATTAAGCGATAATCTGCAGCAGGATGACCGATTTCCAGGCCTCAAGCACAAGACCGATGAATTCCACTCCGCCATTGGCATTCCGTTGATGAGTGATTCCGTGTCGATTGGGGCGTTGGTGCTCATCAATCAAAGGGATGGCGGCAGATTTCAAGAAGAGGACCTTTTCTGGCTGGAAAAAATGGGTCAGATCATCACACCCTTTATGCGAAATACGCAGCAGTTTTGTATTTTTTTTGAAAAAATCCAGCCCGCCGAACTGCTTATTGAAAAATATTCCGGATTAGGACTGTTGGGTAAGAGTAGAGCGTTCATTGCGTTGTTGCAAGCGATTGATTCGGCCGCTCAATGCGATGTTCGCGTATTGCTGCAGGGCGCAAGCGGCACCGGCAAGGAATTGGTGGCGCGGGCCATCCATCAGGTCAGCAGCCGTTGGAGCGGTCCCTTCGTGGCCATTGATTGCGGCGCCATTCCGGCCAATCTGGTGGAGAGTGAACTGATGGGCCATGTTCGCGGTTCCTTTACAGGCGCCAGTGCCGACCGCAAGGGATTGTTCGAGGCGGCCGATCGCGGCACGTTGTTCATGGACGAAATCGTCAACCTGCCGTTGGAGATGCAATCCAAGTTGCTGCGGGTTCTGCAGGAAGGAGAAATCCGCCCCGTGGGCAGCAACAAGAGCCGCAAGATCGATATTCGTATCATCACCGCTGCCAGTTCCTCTCTCGAAAAACGGGTTCAGGAAGGATTGTTTCGTGAAGATCTTTATTATCGTCTGCACGTTTTTCCGATCATGGTTTCGTCTTTGCAGGAGCGGCGGGAAGATATAGGATTATTGGCGGATCATTTTTTACAGAAATTTGCACAAAACCAGAACAAACAGGTGCGATCTCTGCATCCGGAAATCGTCGACCTGCTCAAGCGCCACAGCTGGCCGGGCAACATAAGGGAATTGGAAAATTTCATGGAGCGATTGGTGACCTTGACGCCGAAGGCTATCACTGAAATCACCCGATTGTTTTTACCCCCGGACCTGCGCAAGGAACTGAGCACGAAAGACAATGCCCCGGAAGACTGGTCGGTGGCGCCTTCGCTGTCGGAAAGAGTGGCGGCCTATGAGGCCCAGCTGATTCGCCAGGCCTTGCAGGAGCATAACTGGAACCAATCGCGCGCGGCGCGTACGCTCAAGATGCCGGTGCAGACGCTGCACTATAAAATGGAAAAAT
>CAYLWO010000003.1:0-21764 GCA_964387285.1 uncultured Cytophagia bacterium
CAAGAGTATTTTGAGAAAAACTCTTTGTCTCTCTCCGATTATTCTTTTGCTTTACCCATTGATTGACTATATTATTAGACAGATCAATCGTAAAGGCCTAGCTGCAATTAATCCAGATCGAGGAGTATAGCATGGAACGCCCCCGCGTTTTTCTTGATGTTCAAGCTGACGGCCGGCACGTAGGCCGCGTGGTTGTCGAATTGTTTTCCGATGTCGTGCCTAAAACAGCGGAGAATTTTCGCGCATTATGCACCGGTGAAAAGGGGTTCGGCTACAAGAACAGTTCTTTTCACCGCATCATTCCCGAGTTTATGTTGCAGGCAGGAGATTTCACCAATCATAACGGCACTGGCGGCAAATCCATCTATGGAACCAAATTCGCCGATGAAAATTTCCAGCTTAAACACACCGGCCCCGGCATCGTCTCCATGGCCAATGCCGGCCCCAATACCAACGGCTCCCAGTTTTTTATCACCACGGTAACCACCTCCTGGCTGGACGGCAAACATGTGGTTTTCGGCAAGGTGGTCGAAGGCATGGATGTGGTCAAAACGGTCGAAGCCCTGGGTTCGCGCAGCGGTCGCACCTCAGTTCCGGTGATCATCAGCGATTGTGGAGAATTGCCGGCTAAGGCCTGAACTGTAACCAGCTGATGGAATCCGTGGATCAAATACAGGAGAACATCTGATGCGGCCAATTTTCACATTGTTTTGCCTGGCGATGAGTACCTTCGGACAACCCAGTGATCCGATTAAATCACTACCACAAAACCATCATGGGCAAATTACTCTTACTGTTTTGTACGATAATACAGCGGCAATTGAGTCCTGTATAGCACATTGGGGTTTTTCCTGCTTAATTCAAGGATTAGAGAAAACCATTCTTTTTGACGTGGGCGGCAAGGCGGATGTGCTGACGCATAATCTGCAAACGCTGGCTGTCGACAAGAATGCAATCCACACATTGGCGATCTCTCATCTGCACAACGATCATGTCGGCGGTCTGTCGGCGATAACAGACGCCAGGAAACTGAAAACCGTTTATCTGCCGGAGGAACCGGAGGAGGGGCTCGCTGGTATACTGTCCAGGACCGCCTGGACGGTGCAGACCGCGACTGCGCCGATAAAAATTTGCGAGCAGGCAGATTTGACCGGTCGCATGGGTGTAAATATCATAGAACAAAGCCTGATTGTACAAACGCCGAGCGGTTATTGTTTGATCACCGGCTGTGCGCATCCCGGAATTGTCGAGATCGTCACGCAGGCCAAAAAGCAGATGCATGCCGATATGGCTAGTGTGTTGGGCGGTTTTCATCTGTTGCAGCACAGCGAGCAGGAGGTAGCAGCGATCATCGATTCCTTAAAATCCTCGGGAGTGCGCAGGTGCGGCGCCACGCATTGCACCGGTGAAAAAGCGATTGCCGCTTTTCGCAAATCCTTTGGCGAAAATTTTATTGAATTAGGCGCTGGACGAAAAATTATCCTTGAGTAAAATATGCACATCCGTGATTATAACGATTGATAGAATATTACGTTTCGACACAAGTTGGTTTGTACTGAAAAAGGTTGTGATAATAACAGGGAGGAGTTTATGAGTACTGTTTTTATCATTGTTGCGATTTTGGGCGCCTTATGGGGTGTTGTCGATTTGATCCTGATTGCAGTTGCACTCGATAAACGCGGCATTAAGGTAAATATGGTTTTGTTCCGATTATTTGTCTTTCGCTATTTGAAAGCTTTTTCGGCGGTCTTTTGAGATGTCCGACATTTAATTCCAGTTCATCTGGATCAGGAATTTTTGTATGAAACTGTTACAAATCACCTTGTACTTTCTTTTCGCTGTATGCGGATTTTCTTTTGCACAAAAATACCACTCGCCAGATGAAATTTACAGGTTGATCAACGAATCAGATTCAAACTTTCATATAAAAACCTTTGCCGACTCTGACACTATGAAATGCGAAAAATTTCCTGTTTTGGAACACGGTTTGATTTTATGGCAGCAGAAAAATGGACAACCCAGGCTGACTACCTGGCATAAGGTGTTGCAGGAGAATGTTTATCTCGCCGACTATCTTGCTACGGCCGATAAAGCCTTGACTGCCGGCAACCC
This sequence comes from uncultured Cytophagia bacterium, assembly GCA_964387285.1. Taxonomy (GTDB): domain Bacteria; phylum Zhuqueibacterota; class Zhuqueibacteria; order Residuimicrobiales; family Residuimicrobiaceae; genus Anaerohabitans. The sequence goes on from CAYLWO010000003.1 coordinate 2,113, forward strand.
GGCTGCGGCGCGACGGGCCCTGATAGCAGTACTCGCTCATGCACCTGAGGATGCCCAGGATATGACTTTGATCGGTCAAATCTGTGCACTAGAAGGTGATTCCGCTAAAGCGGCAGCCTGTTATCGTAAAGCAGTCGCTGCCAATTATCGCGACTTTATCGCTCATCAGCTGCTGGCTCACGAACACCTGCGGCTTGGCATCATCGACAGTGCGGCGACGGAAATAATTTTGGCCCATATCCTCAATCGCAATCATCCTGATTTATTGCGGGATTTAAATATGATCTTGCAGAATGCAGGGCAGCAGTATGACGATTGGGAGTTCAAACCGGTCTATCATATCGAGGAGATGACAGGGGCGAAAATCATCAAGTATGACCTTGACGCTTCTACATGGTTAAGTTATGCATTGTGCAAGGCCTTGTGGAAATACGAACCCGGCTATGCGGATTCGGTGATGCGTGGTTGCGATGCGCCGGTTGAATTTATTCAAGAGATCGAATGCGTACAGGTTCTTTTGCATTCTGCCCGAAGCAATCTAGAATCTGATCACGATCGCGCAGTACGGCAACTGGCGCTGGCAGCCAAAGAGGATCACTTGCGCGAATACATACTCTATGAAATTTTGTTGCGCCGCAATCCGTCCATGGTGTTTTATTTATCAGAAGAACAGATAGGCGACGTGGCCCACTATGTGCGCCAATACAGGATTAGAAACTCGGTGAGCACCTATCGCTGACGTCAGGCGACTATTAACTCTTTGCTGCAACATCGTACAACGCGATCAGCCATTGCAACACAGGATACATGTTTTTGAAATGGCCGTAACAATATTCAACCAGCTCTGCAGAGTACAGTTCTTTCGGCAAGGTGGAGGCGTACATGACATAGAACGTATTGTATAGCAGAAAATTGCGCGGATCCTGCTCTGCGCTATATCCCTTGGGAATACGCTTGTAATAAGCCTCGCCCGCCTGATAACCCGGCATAGATTCAAGCTTTTTCACGGCGCGTAACAGTTGCTGCCCGCGGTCAGAATGCGTTACAGCCTGACGATATCTTTCCAATATATTTTTTTCAAAAACATAGCTGCCGGCATAAAGCGCCAGATTTTCGGCTTCCAGATGAAAATAGAATCCCGGTTGATTGCCTTTGCGCGGCGCACCGTGCCAGAAAAAAATGCCTAAATTGGTCTTGAACGGCGTCTTGTCCTTGCTGAAACGGACGTCGCGATGAATGCGATAAATGGAGCCGCTGCCGTTGCTGCGCGGATCCGCAATGATGGACGGCGCCAATTTGGCCAGACGGTTCCCCATGGCCATGACAAATGCCTGCGCCGGCACAATCACCTGCTGCTGATAGCGTTCGCGATGGGCCTCGAACCAGGAGCGTTTGTTGTTTAACGCCAGTTCTTGAAAAAAAGCGGTGGTATCCTTGCTAAATCCGGTGAACGGGGTCATAGCTGATTTGACTCGCTTTCTCCCAGAGACCGGTCCAATTCTTGGCGAATCTCTTCGACCTCCTGACGATGTTCTTCCGCTGCATAAAGCACGCCCCAGCCTTTTTGCATTTGAAACAGGCCGTCGTACGCGGAATCGTGATATGAGCGGATCAGATGCGGGATGTTGTGTTCGTTCAGTATGGTGTCCAACAAGCCCGCTTCCACTTCGTTTTTGATGACAAATATTTTTTCAAAATCAGCCATGATTATACACTCCTCTATTTCCTGCTCCACTGTTGCATTGCCCGATACACCAGGGTATCGTCCAAATGACCCTGAAAACGGAACGGATAATATTGATTGACCTGACTATTCATGAAACCCCAACTGCATCTGTTTTCCAGGGATGCTTGCAGCGCCTGTACGGCTTCCACGCCGATTTTATCGTCTTCGTTGCAGACAATCGGTTTTTGCAAAGAACGGCAAGCGTTGATGCGCGCGGGTATTTCACTGACCGGCGTGCTGTTAAAGTGCAGGAGAATGTAATCCGCTGCCGCAGCCACCAGGGAATCACAGCGGCCATTACCCACGCCACTGGCTGAAACGAAAAGGTCGGGCGCCACGCTTTTAGCAAGACATATGAGTCCGGCCATGCCTTCCGGCGTGCGTATGATGGCGTGCTGATAGCCGTTATGGGGATATTCGTTGGCGATTTCCAGCAAAACGTTTTTATAGCCCTGTTTTCGTATCCATTGGCTGGCATTAATCACCGCCTGTTTAACGGCGTTTTCATTCGCTAATATCTGATCCTGGCGTTGATAAAACAGCCCCAGAATCACCACGACGCCGGCCTGATCGCAGGCTTTTATCACCTGATGTACGCGCTGCAGATACTCTTTCTTTAAAGAGCCGTCGGAGCGAAAGGCGGAATTGACAGCGCCTTCATATCCGGGATTGCCGCCTTGCAGATTCAGGGTAATCGCAGCTACGCCGTAATCAACATAGTCCGGCAATTTTTTCAAAAAACTGGTCGTTATTTTTTGTGGATCAACATCCGGTCTGGCCTCATCTTGGAACGTGGCATTGACCATGCGCACATTGATGAGCAAACCTGCACAGCGGCCGGCTGAGCAAACCGGTTCGCCGTTGACCTGCCACTGCCCGTTCGCTGTCGGCAAAATAACCGTGTGGTATTGCTTTAGCAAATGGCAATTTAAAAATAAAAGACCGGCCAGAAAAAGATAAAATGTTTGTTTCCTAATCACCATGCTGCATCTCTGTTTTTTTATTATATGAACACAGACTGGACAGATCCATTAAATAATGGCTTTATCAATACATCTGCTTGTCATGTTTATTCTGCCACTGTTTGAACAACGGCAAACAGGCCTCGCGCTGCACCGGGCGAATGCGCGTCTGCAGTTGTCTGGCTTCTCCGTTGAGGATTTCATAAATGAGATTGTCGTCAAAACCGATCTTGGCAGCGTCATGGCGCGTACATCCATAGTAGATGGCTTCTATCCTCGCCCAGAATAACGCAGCGAAACACATGGGACACGGTTCACAGGTGGTATAGATTTCACAACCGGCAAGATCAAAGTTGTGCAATTTGTGAGTTGCCTTACGAATGGCCATTACTTCCGCATGAGCAGTGGGATCGTTGTTTTTTAAAACGAGATTATGCGCGCGGCTAATGACATGTCCATCCTTCACAATGACGGCGCCAAATGGACCGCCATGGTTATGCTGCATTCCCTTTTCCGCTTCATGGATGGCCAGGGCCATATATTTTTCATCCATTGTCTTCATAAAGATTCCCAAATATCTATTTTGTTCGGTAAAAGATAGTCAAGAAAATCAGATTTGCCAAGAAAATTCCTCATCGAGGATGGCTGGATTATCATGATACAATCGCCGTTGTTTAAAATTCATAAACGTAATTAGTTGGAAGAAAACGCATTTTTCTCAGAAAAACCTTACCTTTCTAATCTTTTAAAAAATAATTATATAGTCTAGGCAAGCTTGTTGAAAAATGTGGTACGCTTTTTGTTATGACCAACGTGAACAAACTATTTAGGTGAGGAAAAATCGATTCCTATGAACAGTTTCAATAATGCTTTTCTTCCTAGTGCACTTTTCAAGACGAGTAAAAATCACACGCCCCATATCATTGCAGTGGGCGGCGGCAAGGGTGGAGTAGGAAAATCTTCCATTGCGATGATGATGGCTCTTTATTTGGCAGAAAGTGGACGAGAAACGGTATTAGTAGATGCGGATTTGACCGGCGCCAACCTGCACGGTTACCTCCGTGTTTGTGATAACGGTCACACGATTCATACTTTTTTAAAAAATACCAGATACACGATTCGTGACCTGCTAGTGCCGACCTCTTTTAAAAATCTGTCGGCTATCATAGGCTCTTTGGGTATGAAAGGCGCAGAGAATTACCGCACGAACGATGTACGCCGCCTGCTTCAAGGTTTGTCGGACCTGCCCGTTGAGTATGTGATTCTGGATTTAGGCGCCGAAGGCTCTGCGGTTGAGATTGATTTATTTCTATCCGCGCAAACAGGATTGACCGTTTCCAGCAGCGATTCGTTTTCACTGCACAATGTATTTAATTTTGTTCGCTCGGCCCTGCTGCGTAAAATACGCAAACAGTGGCGCGGACAGGATGACATGTTGGAAAAATTGATCAGCTATATCTCCGAGTCTGATATGGGCGGTTCGCTCTCGTTGGAACAGGCATTTAAAAAATGGGGGTATGATAGCGGCTGGGTGCGGCAGGCGGCAGCGACGTTGCGTCCAAAAATCCTCATCAATATGGTGGAGGATAACGAATCCGCAGAATCCCTGCAAGCTTTGCGGGTGTCCGTGAGTCAGCTATTGTCCATGCGGCTGGATTACTGGGGCGTAGTGCATAATGACAGGCATGTGCGTCAGGCTATTCGCGGTTTTGATCCCGCACAGCTCCATTCGCAGGAGAACCGGGCTTTTAGTGATATACGACGCATTGTGGATCGCCAACTGCTCAAACCCGCGCCGATTCCCATCATGCTGACCGCGCAACAGATTCAGGCGAAAAAGCAGATAGTCAAGAATTTTTTACATGGCACTCTGTGTTCCACACGCTGTCTGGCCTGGCGCAGCTGTTCTCTGAAACAGGGCGGTTTGCCGTGCGCCATGAAACCGCTGGATGTGCTGCGTCGCGAGGCCTGTTATGTCTGACCATTTTTGTTTTTAGCGAAATTTTTAAGTTAACAACAGACGCCCGTCTCACCACAGCCGCAAGTAGGTTCTGTTCCGCGTAATTTCCCCTGAATGATCGCCTGCGCACAACCCACTCCGGATTTTACCTTAATGGCTGCACGGGCGCAGTTCTTTGCACAGGCGCCACATTCCATACACGCATCACGATCGACCAATTCCGCTTTTTTGGCGTTCATGACAAAAACCGCATGCGGGCACACCTCGACACAGCGACGACACCCGTTGCACAGCTCGGGATTGTATTTTAATGTGACGACATTGGACAAGTATCTCATCTCTTCCTCTTTTATAACCAATCAATGATATTCATCACCATGCCGATTGCCAGGGAACCGATCATGAGCGGTATGGCATATTTCATCTCTTTTTGCACACCGGATAAAGAGGTAAAGGTGGTGGCGCCGGTAAAGTTGAGCGCTAAAAAGGCCGTGATGGGCGGCAACAGAAACAGATTCGCAACCAGCTGCAACAGCGGCAATTTTAATAACAGAGAAAAGATTGCCACCATCACACTGCCTAACAGCCAACCCCCCAGGGCAAAAGATCTGGTTGGCAGCCATGGCAGGACCAGTTGAAAAACTACCGAACCGCACAGTAAGGAAATCATCATGAGAATGAACGAGTGCAGAATTCCGTTCCAGGAGGCCTTTGCATGGCAAAACCACGAAATGGCCAGCCAGATTAGAAAAAACGGCGCCAGTTTGAACGACGGAATCAATTCCATGGGAACCAGGGTCAGTCGATCTTTGAAAGAAAAGCGCACCCGTCGCATGGCTGATGTGGTTTTTTCGCCATTGGCTAAGAACTCGGCAATATCTTTGCTGTATATCGGACCATAGACCACGTGAAACCCGGAACGTTTTTGAACTGCATGCGCTGCAATGCCCGGCGCTCCGAGTTGGGGCACTATCAGCCGACGATGGCTGACCCTTTCTGCGAGTCGTACACTGCTCATGCGCAGCAAAAGCTCTTCCGTGCCAAAGGTCCCTTTACCGGCGGCACACCACACATTTATGCCTTTGGAATCCAGTACCAGAATCCAGACATGCAAACCGGAGAGCTCTTTACGCAGCAGATCAAACGTCAGCTTGTAATTGGCAGTAACCAGCACCGGACTGCTTGGATCGGGGTCGCCTACGGCATACAAGCCGGGTTGAATCGCGTAATGCATACGACCAAGACCCCAACGAATGCGCCAATGCTTCAGCCGTTCCTTCCAGGTAAGGTCGGTGGCAACAATGGGCACCGTTCCCTGTATGGTGAGTTTGGCACCCTGGATAAAATCTGGCGGCTCATAACGGTTGCTTGCTGAAGTACCGGAGCAGCAACAATCTGTATTATTCTCTATTTTCATCGCTCTTCCTCATCGGTTGTCGGTATTTGGCAACATCCATCACCCAGTTCTTTCCTGGCATTGATCATGGCATCAGTGAACAACAAAAGATTATGGATGATCGCCTGATGTTCTTCCACAGGCAGAAAAGAAAATACTTTACGATAAAAATTATTGCAGGCCTCGTTCGCACTGTGAAAAAATGATTTCCCTTTTGCGGTCAACGATAGTTCCATATAACGCCGATCATCACTATCGGTGATGCGTTCCACCAGACCGCTGTTGACCATGGCATCAATGGTGCGACTCAACGTACTTTTATCGAGTTGCAAAAGAGCAGCCAGAGCGGTCAGACTGGTTTTGCGTAAACCAGCCAATTCCATGAGTACATGGCACTGCGTCAGGGTGATGCCGCAACAGGAGCCGTTGTCTTTGATTTGCGCTTCGATTTCGCGTTCCAGTTTGCGTAATCCGCTGCGCAATTGCTCCAGGTCTTTTTCTTTCACAGAGCCTCCTGATAGTTGTAATTTACAATTAATGTAATAATCAATAGTTGAAAATACAAGTATTTTTTTATTCGACCATTTGGTCGAATTTTTCGACAACCTGGTCGAAATGTTCTTTTGTATAGATGGTATAAATTATTTATAAACAATAAATTAATTTTTGGCATAATCATTGCTTAAGAAAGAGGTGTTCGGGCCTGATAATAAAAAAACTAACAATGGAGGATATTATGAAACGCATGTTTTTAGCTTTAACCATCGCCATGGCTCTGTTCATGGTCAACGGAACCACGGCACAAACGACCACGCCGCCGGTGCAACACGGCACTCATTTTGTCGATAAGAATGGTGACGGTTTCAATGACAATGCACCGGATGCAGATGGTGACGGCATTCCCAACGGCCAGGATCCGGATTACGTGAAAACCGGTATGGGGCAGGGCGCCGGATTTGTGGATGAAAACGGCGACGGCATCAATGACAACGCTCCGGATGCGGACGGCGACGGCATTCCCAATGGCCAGGATCCGGATTATACCGGTGGCCAGCAAGGCCGGGGCAGAGGCGGCCGCATGCACGCTTTTATCGATGAAGACGGCGATGGCATCAACGATCGACTGATGGATGCGGATAAAGACGGCGTGCCTAACTGTCAGGACGGTGATTGGGTGCGTCCGCAGGACGGCACAGGCAATAAATTCGGTCGTGGTTTGAAAATGGGCAAAGGATTTCAACAAACCGGCGCCGCAACAACCACTGGAACCGGCAAAGGCGGCAAACGATTCGGCAAAGGCAAATAAACAGTCAACATCATGCAAAGGCGCAACCGCCTTTGCATGATTTATTTTTTTCTGAGGTATTTGCAATGAAACGATGGTTGTTACTTCTGTTATTGATCGTGAAATACGGCATGGCGCAAATCTCCTGGTCAATAGATCAGGAAAGCGGCTACACCAGCAATGTGTTTTCAAACTATACTCAGACCGGCGACCAGTTTGTTGCGCTGGCAGCGCAGGTTAATCAGGATTGGTTGAAAACGCAATCCGGCGTTCGGCTGTTTTATCGCGGCGAGGTGGATGCTTTTCGCCAAAATCGCGATCGCACCTATCACGTGCAGGGTTTGGGTGTTGTCTCTTATTACAATCTGGATGAATCCGGTACGCGTGTGCAAATGTCCATCAATTTGAGCAAGCGTTTTCACACCGAGGCCTGGCAATGGTACGAACAGCAACAAGCATCCATGCAAGCGGACCTGCGCTGGGTGGCGCTGCCGTCTTTTTATGTGTATACCGGTATGAGCTGGAAATATAGCGATTATACGATGCTGCCGCTTTTTTCTTATCAGCAACCATCGCTCTATATCCGTACGGGTTGGTTTCTGCCGACCGGAACGAGCCTATTGACCGAAGCCGGCTTGCTGTCAAAAGTGTACCAACAGAATCCGGACAACAAATCCAGTTTGCAGTCCATTTTCAGTTTGCGTCTTGCACAATCGCTGTCGGCAACCGCCGGCGCCAACCTCGAGCTGCAATATCGGCACAACTGGGCCAGTGCTGCGCGATATCTGAGCGATGCCGACGGCTCCTGGTACTCGGACGATGAATTGATCGATGATTCCTTCGGATATCACGGGCCCACGGTTTCAGCATCGATGAAAAAACATTTATCAATGACCTGGTCGCTGCAACTGGGCGCCATGGTGCAATGGAAACATTATGATCTTTTGCCTGCTGGCCAATGGAACGGTGAGTTGTATGAAGACGGTCGGTTGCGCGACGATAAAAGATCGCTGGTGAGGTGTTCGCTGGAAAAGAAAATCAGATTGTCTTCCGGATGGGCGCCGCTGGCCGTCTCGTTGGAATTTAGCGCATTGCAAAACAAGTCCAACGATGTCTATTATCGCTATCACACCGAATTTTTTTCATTGAATCTGGCACAGGAATTTTAAACCGTTTTCGAGGTCGTCCAAAAAGTCCGCTATTTGTTCTCAGGATTAAATAAGCAGCAAGAGCAGTAATATGCGAACAATAAATAACCTGGTATTTATAATTAGCATGTAGTTCCGCCTTTAGGCGGAGAAATTTCCGGCTAAAGCCGGAACTACTTACGAAAGTTACTTTTTGGACAACCTCGGACTTGCTATACTTCATTTCATTTTATACTTGGCCAGTTTGTAGCGCAAATGCCGTTCACTCATACCCAGTTGCTCAGCCGCTTTGCTTTGATTGCCGCCGGATTGTTGCAGCGCCGTGCGCAATAATTTCTGTTCAAACCATTCTACCTGTTGTTTGAAAGTGGCATCAGGTTCCGGCACGGGCGCCTCCTGCATCGGCATCGGCAAATCCCGTGTCGTTATCAGTTCATCCCGACTCAGGACCACGGCCTGTTCCACGATGTTTTCCAGCTCGCGCACGTTGCCCGGATAATGATATTTAAGCAACTGGTCCAAGGCTTCGCGTGAAAAGCCGCGCACCGGCTTGGCATTCATGGCCGCGAAACGTTGCAAAAAATGTTCAGCCAGCGCCGGAATATCGGTTTTGCGTTCGCGCAAGGCCGGCAACCGGATCTGCACGACGTTCAACCGGTAGTACAGATCTTGCCGAAACAGATTTTCTTTAATCAAAGTTTCCAGATTGCGATGCGTAGCCGCGATCAGGCGGATATCCACCTGCAGCGGTTGCGATGATCCCAGGCGTTCGAAGGTGTGCGTCTGCAGCACACGCAACAACTTGACCTGCAATCCGGCCGGAATATCGCCTACTTCATCGATAAACAGGGTGCCGCCGTCAGCAGCTTCAAAACGACCTTTGCGGGCTTTATCGGCGCCGGTAAAAGCGCCCTTTTCATGGCCGAACAGTTCGCTCTCCAGCAGGTGCTCCGGCAAGGCGGCCATATTGACCGCCACAAACGGCCTTTCGCTACGGTTGCTCGCCAAATGGATGGCTTTGGCCACCAGTTCCTTGCCGACGCCGCTTTCGCCGAGGATCAGCACTGTGGCATTGCTGTCTGCAGCCCGGCCGGCAATGCTCAATTGTTCCTGCAGCAGCGGACTAGATGTGATAATGCCGTGAAAGTGGCGGTGTTGTTCCACCAGATCGCGCAGCCGTTTGTTTTCCGAGATCAGTTGTTTCCGCTCCAACGCTTTTATGATGGTTGTCTCCAGCTGCAGCAGGTCAATGGGTTTGGTGATAAAATCCAGCGCACCCTCTTTCATGGCAGAAACCGCGCTTTCCAGACTGCCAAAGGCGGTCATGACAATGACGTCCACTTCCGGATTGAGCTCATGAATTTTGCGCAGCAGAGCATGTCCGTCCATGCCGGGCATGCGCAGATCGGTCAAGGTCAGATCAATCGCCGTACGTTGCACCAGCTGCAGAGCCTGTTCACCGGAAGCGGCCTGGTGCACCGTGTACCCTTTTTTAATCAGAAAGCCGGCCAGGGATTCCCGTTGCGCGAGTTCATCGTCGACGATCAACAGGGTGTGTTTATTTGTCATTGGTTTCTCGATTCAGTTCGATGGTAAACAGAGCTCCTTTTCCAGGTGCGCTGTCCACGGTAATAGAGCCGTTGTGTTGATTGACGATCTGTTGAACGATGCTCAGGCCGATGCCGGTGCCGTTCTCGCGTGTTGTATAATAGAGGTGAAAAATTTTCGGCAAATCTTGTTCACTAATGCCAGGTCCGGTATCCTGTACCGTAATATAAATTTTTTCATCCTTTAGGCCACAACCGAGTTGAATGGTATCGCCCGGGTTGCAGGCTTGAATGCTGTTTTGCACCAAATTCAATAAAGCCTGTTGTAATTTATCCCGGTCCAGTTCGATTTCCGGCGTAGGTTGGCAGTCGACAGAGATAGAAATGTTCTTTTGTTGCGCCGGCGGCGTCATCAGTGCCGCGACCTGTCCGAGGATCTCGGCCGGTTTTACCGGTCGCCTGTGCAGCGGCGCCGGACGCGCAAATTGCAAAAACTGTCGTACGATTTCATTGATGCGTCCGGTTTCCTGAATTACCGTTTCGGTCAAACGATGATATTCCAATGAATCGGTTTGCGGCGTGAATTCCAGTTTCAGTCGTTGTGCAATCATGCTGATGGCATTCAGCGGATTGCGGATTTCATGCGCCACGCCGGACGCCAGGTGCCCCATGGCGCTCAATTGTTCCTGTCGTTTGATCTGCTCGGTCAGGCGCTGTTGCTGCGTCATATCGCGCAGTACGGCGAACACGCTGTCCAGAGTTCCTTCGTGATCGCGCAGAACTGTAATGTCGCCATGGATCAACAGCTTTTGCTCGTGCAACGTCAGATATTCCTGGATGTCCCTCCGATCTGTTTTACTTTGCAGAGCCTGCTCCAGCCAGGTGCAGACGCCGGCCAAAGACGAACAGGGTTTGCCGATGATCTGCTCTGCAGAAAGGTTAAACAGGCGTTCCGCTGCCTGATTGAACACGACAACCGATCCGTTGCGGTCCAGGGCGATGACCGCTTCGTGCATATGCGCCAGAATGGAGCCGAAATAGCCTTCCATGCGTTGATAGGCGTGCTGCAATGTGCGATAGTTTTGCAGGCTGATGATGAAATGAGAGAGCGCCACTGCGATAAAAAGAAACAGCAATGATTGCAACACCACCCGCTGACGCGCGCTTTTTTCCGCCTGATTCAAATGGGTGGTGCTGAGGCCAATGCGCAACAGGGCCCTGTTCATCCCCTCTATTTCGATGCTTTGCACGACCTCGAGAATTTTTTCATTCTGCTGCATGGAAAAACGACTGTGAATTTTTTCGTCCTCAAGGGCTTGCAGCAAAAAGTCGTCGTCGTTAATGGCGTTCATGGCGGTCACTCCTTCAGAAGCGAGCACCACCTGCTGGCTGTCCTGCAAAACCATATAACGGACGTCGGGTATTTCTTTCATCTGTCGGACAAAGCTGCCGGCGCCGATGTTGCGCCGAAACTGAATCATCTCTTCAGCATCGGCATTGACGGTGATGACGCCGCCGCGGCGGCGTCTTTTAGCCACGGCAAACCGCTGCCCACTGCCGAAACGGCCCTGGCGAAAGCCGAGTATCAATTCATCCTCTTCTCCTTCCAGCAACGGCTGCAGCTGAAAACGGGGGCCCGGCCCACGGCCGCCGCCGCTGCGAGTATTGACCATGACCATGCGGCCGTTGCGGTCAAATACCTGCACGCGGAACAGGCTGTTGCGGTCAGCCAACTCTGTAAGCGTTGTGCTCGTTAAAAGTCCGCGTCGGTCCATCTCTTCCAGGAGACGGGCATTATCCAATAATCGTTCCGCCAGGCTGCTTTCGATAAAATCCAGAGCATTGGCCGCATCGGTGAGACCTTTGCGCGCCAGCGACAGCAGGGACACGGCCTGATCCTGCAGGAGCGTGGAAAATTCCTGGCGGGTTTGTCGTATTTCAATAAAGGCCAGCAAAATCAGCAACAAACTGAAAACCAGGGTGAGAATGATGAGCAATCTGGGATTGAATCTCAGAATGGACGAGCGCAGAGCAGGTCGTTGCTCGGGCGATGCTTTGGCAACGGAATGCGGCAATACTATTCTCCTGTAAATGAAAGTGGCGCAATCCTCAGGAGTGCGCCACGCACAAGACGGAGGCATGTGCTACGATGGGGAGTAGTGCGAACTTGTAAATTTTCAGTCCGCCAAACTATTCTACTTTAAATTCCAGCATGCCGGCGCGGCCGCCAGTATTGTTTTCGTACCCCGGGGTGACGATCTCTTCATCTTGGTCGTCTAAAGCTTTGATGTCCAGGTGAAAGGTTTGCACAGGCGCATCCCAGGGCACCAGGGTTTTGCATGTCCAGATGTTTTTATTTTCCGTGGGTTTTAAATGATATTTGGGCGCTTCATAGGGATATTCACGCACCGTGACCATGATGCTTTTGATCGCGCTGGCATCTCCGTCAAATTCCATAAAAATGGCGACCGTATCGCCGGGCGCAGCAACGGCCGGATTGATCTTGCACGATTTCACCACCGGTTGACCGGCCAGAGCAAGGCCGGCGGCGACGAGTAGAACAAACAGACAAAGAGATTTTTTCATAGCACCCTCTGTGTTGGTAATGACTTTTGAATGCGGACTGTATATTTCAGTTTTTAATGTACCGATTGAAAAAAAAATATGCAAGCGATAATTGAAATCATAACTGGCGCCCTGCAGCAACTGCAGATAGTCAATCAATCGCCGGGCCAGTGCGTTTTATTGTTTTTATCGATATTCAAAATAGGTCCGGTAACCGCCGCCCATATTGCGCGCCAGCCACAGTTGATAGTCCAAATCCTCTTGCGCTGAGATCAGGGCTTTGGCCATATCCGTCGTTGCGGTGACAATGCTGATGGACGTCCGGCCGTTTGTCGCCGGCGTTTGCAAAATCAATTCATCGCGAAAGTCGCCGTACAAATCCGCTTGCATGATCAGGCTGCTGCCTTTGATCGGATTGGGCTCTTCGCCAGTAATGGGAATGACTGTTTTGCCGTCAAACTTGCCGATGGTGTGACCGTTGTCGCCCAGCAGTTCACGATACGGGTCGCCATCCCATTCCACCGGCACATAGCCTCCGGGAAAGGGATCCATCAGTATTTTCCCGTCCGCAGAATAGAGAACGAGACTATGATCACTGTGACCGGAGCGGGTGACGATGCATTCAATGCCTTTATGAGCGTCCCAGAAATCAGCATTCCAGCCGTAATGACCATGCGTCCAGCGCGGATCGTCATCGCGGTTATGTTTCCAGATGATTTTGCCGGTTTGAGCGTCCACCATGTAGATGCCGGCGTGGGCGTTGGATTCTACCAGATAACAAACCTCCAGACCGGGGCGATCCGGCAAGTAGTCCTGGATGGACACTTTATCCGGATGTTGACGATAGATGGACCAGCGCACGCTGCCGTCGTGATTAAGGCAGGTGGTGCCGTCAAATATCTCCTGCTTTCCGTCTCCGTCTACATCAGCAACTTCGATGCTGTGCCCGCCGCTGCCGTTGGTCTCGGCAAAACTGTTGAACTGCCACAGCTTTTTCAGGTTCGCGTCAAAAGCGACAAAAACCTCGTTTTCGTACAAACCGGTTTGTGTGATTATCGCCGGATGCACGCCGTCCAGATAAGCGATCGCCATGTGGATGCGCGTAGAGGAACGTCGTAAATCCGTAACCATTTCCGGCCAGGGGGTTTTATTCTTAACGCGACCGCTCATGCCATCCAGAATGGCGACAAAGACCGAGTCGCCGATCTGCAGACGGGTGATGATATCCGCTTTACCGTCTGTATCGAGATCATAGACGTTAAAGGGCACATTGTTGGCGCTGCCGAAACAATGGTCGTGAAAGCAGATGTCCTTGCGCCAAAGTGATCGACCCCAGGACGTAAAGGCTTCCAGTTGCACAGGAGTACCCGGGTCCTGAGACATTTCCTCGTTGCCGTTGTTAATGCGAATCACACAATCCAGCAGTTTGTCGCCGTCCAGATCGCCGAACACCGGCGTCAGAGAACCTTGTTTGCATAGCGGCGCAAAAGTGACCAACGTCTGTGCAGGTTCTGCTGTAACCGTGACGCCGATCCAGGGCGAGCGCCGGCCTTCTTGGCCGTTTTGATCCACGGTTTTAATGTAATAATGATAGCGGATGTTTTCAGCCAGATTTTCATCGATGAAACCGGTTTTGCCTTGAATCGCGGCCTTGTTAATCAGAAAACCGGCGTGGTTGCGCGATAGGGAGCGATACACGTTAAAGCGTGAGGTTTGATTTTCTCCGCTCAACAGCGCCCAACCGAGAAACACCCGGCCATGGCCCAGCGATTGTCCGACAAGTCTTCGCGGTTGCTCGCGCCAGTCCTGGTTCTGCGGATTGCGTATGGGGCGAAATCCCACATCCGGATGACGGATGCCGGAGGACAATTCCGAATAATTGCCGCAACGCAGATATTCGCCGCTTCTGGCCCAGGAACCGCCCATGCGGCTGCCCTCCAGACTGGGGATATCGTACATGCGATACTTGAAGAGCGTGGTCACCGGATCCAGCAGATCGACGGTCATGTGCCACACGTTGCCGGCCATGCCGTACAATTTAAATCCATTGGCTTTGTTGGACACGGCAGGTTGCAGATATTTTTCCCAATCATCAAAACGTCGCTCAGCTGCGGCATCGTAATTGGCTTTGTTTTTTGCATCTCCATCGCCCCAGGGAAATTTTTTATCCTGCAAACCGCCCCGGCTGGCATATTCAAATTCGCAGGTTGTGGGTAAACGGTATACCCGGCCGTCCTGTTGCGACAACCAGTGCAAATAAACATTCACATCCTCTCGATTGACGAAAATGACCGGATACTCCTCTTTGCCTGGCGGAATTTTACCGTCACGCCAGTGCAATGGCGCCGCATGGCCGCTGGCATCGATGAATTTTTTATACTCCGCATTGGTCACCGGATGATCCAGCATTTCAAAATCGTCAACCCGGACCAGCGGGCGCTTTGTTACGGTTACGACGTCGCCGCTGTGGAACTCGCCGCCTTTGATCAGGACAAAACCGGTTAACGCGGAGGGAGGTTGGCACAATGCAGGTCGAGTCAGTGCTGCAAGAACAATCAACGAATAAAGAATTTGCTTAAACATGCGAGATCCTTTTTATTTTTTTAGTCGGGAAGAGCGCCGCTGGGCGGTTCCCACAATTCCACGCGATTGCCTTCCGGATCCATGACCCAGCCAAAACGGCCAAACTCGGACTCTTCAATGTGTTCGTCCACCACACAGCCTTCTGCACGCAACGCGGTCAACATCTGGTCCAGATTTTCCACGCGATAATTGATCATGAAACCAGCGGAGGATGGGGCGAAATAGTCCGACTCTTCAGGCATGATAGACCAGACCGTGGTTCCGGGTTTGTCCGTACTGACACCTTCAGTCCAGGAAAAGGTCGCTCCACCCCAGGTCTGTACGTCGATGCCCAAGTGGTCGCGGTACCAGGCGCGCAGTTTTTCCGGGTCGCGCGCTTTGAAAAAAATTCCGCCAATGCCGCTAACTCGTTTCATGGTGTCTTCGATAGTTATTGTATTAAAATCAACAATTCAGATTGAACAGATAATACAGATGATCAACTGTATGGATGTTCCAATTAGCTGTTGCTAACAAAATAGAATTAAAAGGCATCTATTTATACCAGCTTTACAATCCGATCGAGAGCAAAACGCCCAGGTAGTTGCAATGGTCGCGGAGCGACCAGATGATGGTAACCGTGGGTTTTAACCCACGGCTCCGGACACAGCCAAATGACGTCGCGTAGCGACGGCTGGCTCTGCTTCAGGGTCTCGGCCTTTTCATTTAGCGCAGCAGACATCGCGACGCGACGTGATGACTTGTTATTCATTCCGCGGTTGTTCAAAAAGTTCGCTATTTGTTTTTTGTATTTACATAAACAGCAAGAACTCTAACATGCGGATAATAAATAACCTGATATTTATAATTAGCATGTAGTTCCACCTTTAGGCGGAGAAATTTCCGGCTAAAGCCGGAACTACTTACAAAAAATTACTTTTTGGACGACCTCCTACCACTACTCGTCCACTACGCGACTTTTTCCAAGACGATATCCTGCGGATGGCACTCGAATATGTTCAACCTTCACCATATTCTGCGCTTGATCGTAGCACAAGCCTCCCGGCTTGTGTGCAGCGCAATCCGGAGGATTGCGCTACGCAGACGTCAGCAGAATTTCTTTAAAAGTGAATCCCGGTCTTACGCCTTCAATAACAGAATCTTTAATTTCAATGGGCGCCATGCGCAAAATTTTATCACCTGCCTGACCATACTCGATGACTCCGGCCCGGGTGTAGACCTTGTGCCAATACACCGTGCGCGGGGATAATTTTTTGTCATCCGCCACAATGGTGCATTGTTGATTCTGTTTTTCACTGTCAATCTGAATACGATGACCGCCGATCCAGGCGGGATTGCCGTGGGAACCGGTTTCCATGGTGACAATGTCCACGCGATAGCGGCCGGCTTTTTCCAGAAAAAAGCGCCATTCGATGGTGATCTCCGGGTCCAGCCATCCGTCAGAACCACCGGTGCGTGAGCCGAAATTGAGCTGCACCTCCTGGCCGTGTTTGCGTATATTGCCTTTGATGCCGCTTAATAACACACTGCCGTCGCCCTGTTGATAGATGCCGGTTTGCACCTGCGGCTCTGCCTCCAGTTGCAGCGCCACCACCGACACAGCCGCATCCGGCGGCTGATCGGGCAGATTTATCAACAGCCGGTGTCTGCCGGAATGTTCGTTGACGGATTGGTGATAGTTTAAAGCGGTCCCATCAGCCGGCAACCAAACCTTCTGTACTCTGGTTTGCAATCCCTCTAAAGAAAATTCAGCGCCAGGCCATTGATAAAAACCCAGGTACAAAATATTGCCTTTGCGGGTCATGTTGCCCCAGGGGAACTCTTCGTTGAAAGGACCGGCCTGTGTCCCATAAATGCAATCCTGATTGGTCGCCATCCAGCGGCCCATCTGTTGCAGAATGTCGATTGATTCCTGCGGATAGAGTCCGTCCGCCTTGGGGCCGACGTTAAGCAGATAGTTGCCGCCCTTGGCCACCACATCAAATAAAATGATCAACAGTTGTTTTACGGATTTCCAGTTGTGATCGTTCTTTTTGAATCCCCAGGTGTTGTTGAGCGTGGCCGGCACTTCCCAATCCTGGGAGAGCATGGAACCGGGCACCACATTGTCGCCGGTAGAGATGTAATCGGTGGTCACGCCGCCGCCGAGCCGGCCGCTGATGATGCAGGCCGGCTGCAGCCGGCGCACCAAATCCTTGAGCGATTGCGCCTGTTCCGTGTTAATGTTATAGGGCGTGTCGAACCAGATCATGCCCACCGGACCGTATTGGGTTAACAGTTCGATGATCTGTGGTTTTACTTTTTCATCCAGATATTTTTGAAAATCACCCGGTTGTGGGAAATCCCAATCATTGCCATAGCCGTCCGCTTCGTTCCAATCCTGCACCTGGGAATAGTAAAAACAAATTTGCAGACCCTGGCGCCGGCATTCGTCGGCCAGCTCTTTGATGGGATCGCGGCCAAAGGGCGTGGCATCGACCATGTTGTATTTGGACGCGGTGGAGTGATACATGGCAAAACCGTCATGATGCTTGGCCGTGATGGTGATGTATTTCATGCCTGCGTCTTTGGCCAATTGCACCCAGGTGCGGGCGTCAAACTTTTGCGGATTGAACTGCTCGGCCAGCTTGCGATATTCGGTCACCGGGATTTTGGCTGTGTGCATGATCCATTCGCCGAGATTGGGGATCTCTTTTCCTTTCCACTCACCGGCCGGCACAGCGTACAATCCCCAGTGAATAAACATGCCAAAGCGGGCTTGCCGCCACCAGGCCATGCGTTGGTCCTGAGTCATGATTCCGTTTTCGGAACCGGTGTCATTGGCATTGGACGATCTGGTAGATGACATCAAAAAACCTGCCTTCATTGTTTGTTCGTATGAAAGGGTGTCAACAATTTATAGAAAAACCGCCATCATTCAACGGTTTATCCGAACCGAAATACAAATTATGATTGTTGATAGACAGATGCAAGTGAAAATGCAGGAATAAAAAATTTTTTCTCGGCGTCATGCGCTGCTGTCATAAAAATACAGGAGGAATAAACCTTGCATTTTGTATGAAAATGCCTTATCATTGCCAAATGATGTGAGCTGCGCCGTAAATGTTTTCATCGGTCTCTGAGCTTCTTTTTTGGAGTTGGTGATATTCATGCAAGGTAATTTCTCATGGCCATTATAACGACATTTCCCAGATTGGCTGAATTTGAAAAGATGAAGCGACTTTTGCATGACCAGCAGGTGTCATATGAAGTGATTTCTCCGGAGCCGGCTTATAACTATGTCGGTCAGCCTGCGATCGTCATCGATGAAATGGATCGTAGCGCATGTGAAATTGATAGCGAATGCAGTCCATCATTCAGCGGATGGATCGAGTATTTGCCATCACGTTATTCTGTACCATCTTGCCTGCCCCATTCATATGAAAAAGATATTTTTGGCACAATCGCGATTATGGTTACACAGCCCTGCCTGGCAGAGCAAACACGAATAAGGGCCATTGCCCATCTATCCGGGAATTTGGCTGATGTATTTCCCTATATGAATACCATTCATACCCGCGCCTTTTATAACCTGGATGGGCCCAGTTTTACGTTTATGGATGAATACAGGATGATATCGCTGTATCCCGGTCGGATTGCGATTGCCAAAGCGGATGACATTGTGGATTTATGGCGAATACTGGAATCCTTGCGCATCAGTTTCAATCAATGCTGGCTTGATCGTAAAAAAATCACACCCTCCTATGAACTGAGAAAGCGGCCGGCTGCATTGGAAATTTATTTCCATTTGCCGAAAACAAACTGCAGTCAATGTGGAGAAAAAACCTGCATGGCGTTTGCGCTGAAACTCTGGAGTGGTCAAGCGTCTCTTTTCGGATGCAAGCCGATATTTTCCGGAGATTTCAGCGATCTGAGAAAAGGACTGTTCGAAGTTTGTGCCGGGCTAGACGTTTTTAAGGAATAACCAACAGCTTGTGCAAAAAATAAAACCCGAGAAAAAGCACAGACCTCACAGGTTTGTCAACCCTGTGAGGTCTTGGATTTATTGCACCGGAAACACAGTTTCCTCTTCATGAAATCCCTTTTCCACAATCGTGTCTTTGTTGAAAATCGCCCAGGACGGCAGATACTGATTACGCCTGGTCATCTGATGCAACTGCAAACTGCTGTTGGCCAGCCAGAGGAAAACCGCCCGGTTTTCATTCCAGGGATTGGGCAGAGCGACAAAAAGACCGTCGTCAGGATGGCTATAGGTTTTTCCCTGCCAGATAAAAAAATTCTTGCCGGTTTTAATTTGCAGTTTCTCACAGAGTTTTTCCATAAGACTGTTGTCAGCCGGACCACCGAGTACAATGCAATGCGAGGCAGCCAAGTCAGTTGGGCTGCAATCGCCATCCGGTTGCACGGGCAGAAGATCTTCGGTAAACGCATCCGCCAAAACGGTTTGATAGCGTAAGGCCAGCGTATGCTGTGCTTCCTG